>NZ_JBWKDV010000002.1:0-462572 GCF_056435825.1 Streptomyces sp. NPDC043876
GGTACTGCAGGGGGGACCCTGTGGGAGAGTAGGACGCCGCCGAACAATTATTGTGGGAAAGCCCCGCACCTTATGGTGCGGGGCTTTTCTGCGTTTAGGGTGAGTTCATGACCCAGGTGATCGTGCTCAACGGTGGTTCAAGTTCGGGTAAGTCCGGGATCGCCCGGTGTCTGCAGGCGGTCCTGCCGGATCCCTGGCTGGCCCTCGGCGTCGACACGCTGGTCGACGCGATGCCCGCCGCGATGCGGGAATCCGGGGACGGGATCGAGTTCGCGGCGGACGGCGAGGTCGTCGTCGGGCCGGAGTTCAGGACGCTGGAAGTGGCCTGGATCGCGGGGGTCGCCGCCATGGCGCGAGCCGGGGCGCGGGTCATCGTGGACGAGGTGTTCCTGGGCGGGCCGGATTCGCAGCGGCGCTGGCGGGAGGCGCTGGACGGGCTCGTGGTGCTGTGGGTCGGCGTGCGGTGCGACCCCGCGGTCGCCGCGGGCCGGGAAGTGGCGCGCGGGGACCGGGTGGCCGGGATGGCCGCGGCGCAGGCCGAGGCGGTGCACCGGGGCGTGGTCTACGACCTGGAGGTGGACACCTCGCGCACCGAAGCGATGGAGTGCGCGCGGGCCATCGCCCAGCGGGTCCGGTTCCAGGGCTAAAGGCGGCCGGCGGCCTTGAGGGCGAGGTAGGCGTCGGCGAGGGCCGGGGCCAGGGTGTCGGGGGTGGCGTCGACCACGTGGACGCCGTGGCGGGAGAGCTGGTCTGCGGTGCGGCGGCGCTGGGCCTGGGTGCGGGTGCCCGCGGCGGCGTCGTAGACCGCGTCGACCGAGCCGCGGGCCGCGGTCATGGCCGCGATGTGCGGGTCGGCGACCGAGGCCAGCAGGACCGTGTGGCGCTGGGTGAGGCCGGACAGCACCGGGAGCAGGCCCTCCTCGATCGGGGCGGCGTCCAGGCTGGTCAGCAGGACCACCAGGGAGCGGCGCGGGGCGCTGCGCAGGATGGTCGAGACCATGGCGCGGGCGTCGGTCTCGACGAGTTCGGGTTCCAGCGGGGCCATCGCGTTCACGAAGGCGGGCAGGACGTCGCCGGGCGGGCGGCCCTGGACCTGCGCGCGGGTGCGCCGGTCGTGGGCCAGCAGGTCGACGCGGTCGCCCGCGCGGGTGGCGAGGGCGGCCAGCAGCAGGGCCGCGTCCATCGCGGAGTCCAGGCGCGGGGCGTCCCCGACGCGGCCGGCCGACGTACGGCCCGTGTCGAGACAGATGAGGATGTGCCGGTCGCGCTCGGGACGCCAGGTGCGGACGGCGACCTTGTTCTGGCGGGCGGTGGCCCGCCAGTCGATGGAGCGGGTGTCGTCGCCGGGCACGTAGTCCCGCAGGCTGTCGAACTCGGTGCCCTCACCGCGCGTCAGGACGCTGGTGCGGCCGTCGAGTTCGCGCAGGCGGGCGAGCCGGGACGGCAGGTGCTTGCGGCTGGTGAAGGGGGGCAGGACGCGGACCGTCCAGGGCACGACGTGGGTGCCCTGGCGGGCCAGCAGGCCGAGCGGCCCGTACGAGCGGACGGTGACGCGGTCGGCGCGCCGGTCGCCGCGACGGGCGGGGCGCAGGCGGGTGGTGACGCGGCGGCGTTCGCCCGGGGGGACGGTGAGGCCGTGCCGGGAGGCTGAGGCCTCGGTTCCCGGGAGCCAGCTGCTCGGGGGCCAGCCGTCGCGGATCCGGGCGCGCAGGGTGCGTCCGCCGGGGTTGGTGACGGCGAGGTGGACCTCGGCGCCCTCGCCCAGGCGCACCGCGGTGTCGCCGGAGCGGGCGAGGCGCAGGGCGCGGACCGGCGCGGCGAGCGCGTAGTCGACGGCGCAGGCCGCGGCCAAGGGGCCGTTGACGGCGAGGATCCCCCACCAGCTCGGTTCGAGCAGGCCGACGGGGAGCGCGCCGAGGGCCGCCACCAGGGCGGCGCGTCCGGTGAGGGCCATCAGCGCGGAACGGGGACGTGGGAGAGGATCGCGGTGATGACCGCGTCCGCGGTGACGCCTTCCATTTCGGCTTCGGGGCGCAGCTGGACCCGGTGGCGCAGGGTGGGCAGGGCGAGGGCCTTGACGTCGTCGGGGGTGACGTAGTCGCGGCCGGTCAGCCAGGCCCAGGCGCGGGCGGTGGAGAGCAGGGCGGTGGCGCCGCGCGGGGAGACGCCGAGGGTGAGCGACGGCGATTCGCGGGTGGCGCGGCAGATGTCGACGACGTAGCCGGTGATCTCGGGGGAGACGGTGGTGGCGGCGACGGCGCGGCGGGCGGCTTCGAGGTCGGCGGGGCCCGCGACGGGGCGTACGCCGGCGGCGGTGAGGTCGCGCGGGTCGAAGCCCGCGGCGTGCCGGGTCAGGACGCCGATCTCGTCCGCGCGGGAGGGCAGCGGGACGGTGAGCTTGAGCAGGAAGCGGTCGAGCTGGGCTTCGGGCAGCGGGTAGGTGCCCTCGTACTCGACGGGGTTCTGCGTGGCGGCGACGAGGAAGGGCTCGGGGAGCGGGCGGGGGGTGCCGTCGACGGTGACCTGGCGCTCCTCCATTGCTTCGAGCAGGGAGGCCTGGGTCTTGGGGGGCGTCCGGTTGATCTCGTCGGCGAGCAGCAGGTTGGTGAAGACCGGGCCGTCCTGGAAGGAGAACTCGGCGGTGCGGGCGTCGTAGACGAGGGAGCCGGTGATGTCGCTCGGCATCAGGTCGGGGGTGAACTGGACGCGCTTGGTGCCGATGTCCAGGGAGGCGGCCAAGGCGCGGACCAGGAGGGTCTTGGCAACGCCGGGGACGCCTTCGAGGAGCACGTGGCCGCGGCACAGGAGGGCGACGACCAGGCCGGTGACGGCGGCGTCCTGGCCGACGACGGCCTTGCCGATCTCGGTGCGCAGCGCTTCGAGGGAGGCGCGTGCGCGGTCCGCGTCCGGGTGGGCGGGGGCGGCCGGGTAGGCGTCGGCGGGCGTGGCCGTCATGAGGTACGGACCTCTCTTTCGAGGGCGTCGAGGTGGTCGGCGAGCGCGACGAGCGCCGCGTCGTCGGAGGGGGTGGGGCCGAACAGCAGCCCGGCAGGGTCGTGTTCGGCGCCGGCCAGCCGGCCGGAGACGGCGGGCAGCAGGGCGGCGGGGTCCTGTGCGCGGGCGGGCGGTACGCCGACCAGCGCGGCCAGGCGCTCGCGGGCCGCCTCCCGCAGCACGTCGGCGGCCCGGTCGCGGGCGCCGGCCTTGCGGTAGAGGCGGGCGCGGCCCTCGGTGGCCTCGGACGCGCGGACGGCGACCGGGAGTTGCTCGGTGACCAGCGGGCCGAGGCGGCGCGAGCGCCAGAGCGCGGCGAGGGCGGCGGCCGCGGTGAGCTGGAGCAGGGCCCAGCCCCAGCCGGCGGGTACGAGGTCGAGGAAGCTCTTGTCCTGCTCGTCCGCGCCGTCGGCGAGGTCGGCGGCCGAGGGGATGAACCAGACGAGTGCGGGCCGGGAGCCGAGGAGTTGGAGGGCGAGGGCGGCGTTGCCCTCGTCGGCCAGGGTGTCGTTCTGCAGCATCTGTCCGGAGCCGAGGACGACGGTGTCCGCGCCGCCGGCGCCCGGGAGGAGCAGCAGGGTGGGGTCGCCCGCGCTCGGGTAGCAGGACAGGGCCCGCGGGAGGTCGGTGGTGTAGCGGAGGCCGTCGCCGGTCGAGGCGCGCCCGGCGGCGGTGGCCGCGGGCAGCGCGCAGGCGGGGGAGAGGGTGGTCTCGTGCGCGGAGCCCTTGGTGCGGACGCCGGGGGCGAGATCGCGCAGGGTGCTGCCGGTGGGGGCGAGCAGGACCGTACGGCCGCCGCGGTCCGTCGCGGAGCGCAGGGTGGAGCGGTGTACCGCGCCGAGCAGGTCCGGGTCGGTGACCAGGAGGGTGGTGCCGGGGCCGGCCGCGGCGGCGGCTTCGGCGGTGGTGGTCACCACGCGGATGGTGACGCCGCGTTCCCCGAGGAGTTCGGCGAGGGCCCGGCTGCCGGTGGGGTCGGGTGAGCGCGGGTCGAGCCGCCCGTGCTGCCCGCCGGACTGCAGGGAGGCCAGGACGAGGCCGGCGAGGAGCAGGGCGGTGAGGGCGATGAGGAAGCCGCGGGCCCGGCGCCAGATGCGGGCGGCGCCGACCGCGGTGGAGGTGGGGGCGGCAGCGGGCGCGGCGCCGGCCGGGTCCGCGGGGTGCGGGGGCGCGGGGGGCGGCGCCGGAGTGCGGGCGGTGCTCATGCGGCCGGTCCTCCCGTGGTGGTGAGGACGGGACGGGTGCGCTGCAGGGTGGCGTCGAGGTCGCGCAGGCGGGCGTAGGTACTGGTGTCGGCGGTCCGGCCGCCGTAGGTGACGTCGTCGAACGCCCGTGCCGCGGCGTGCAGTTCGCCGCTGTGGGCGGGGAGGGAGCGCGCGGCTTCGGCGGCGGCCTCGTCGGCGGTGCGGCCGGGGCGCGGGTCGAGCAGGGTGCGTTCCTCCAGGGAGCGCACGACGGCGCGCATGCGCTCCTGGACGGCCTCGGTCCAGCGGCCGGCGGCGGCGTGCGCCTCGGCGCTCGCGCGGTGGTCGGCGGCGCTGCGGACGCCTTCGTCGAAGAGGACCTGGCCGCTGGTGGCGGCGCGGCGGGGGGAGCCGAGCCGCCACCACAGGGCGCCGATGAGCAGGGCGACCACGAGGACGATGACCAGGATCCCGACGGGCCCGCCGGGTGTGGCGTCGGCGGCGGAGCCGGTGAGGTCGCCGAGCCATTCCCAGAAGCGGTCGATGGCCCGCTGGACGGGGCTCGGGTCGTTCTGGTGGTACAGCGGCTTGGACAGCTCGCGTTCGGCGGCCTCGCGGGCCGCGTCGCGCGGTGTCGTCAGCGGTGGTGTCTCGGACCGGGGCAGCAGGCCCGCGGCGGTGCGTGTGATCGGTCCCCGCGAGGTGATCACCGCATCAGCCTCCGGCGCCGGGGTGCGGTGCGGCGGCGCCGGGGGTGCCGTAGTCCTGGACGCCGGCCGCGCGGGCGAGTTCCAGGTCGAGGGCCTCGCGCCGGATGCGCTGGTCGATGTAGAGCAGGACGGTGACGCCGGACTGCATCGGCATGGTGACGGCCATGGCGATCACGCCGCCGAGGGCCATGATGATCAGGTAGGGCCAGCTGTCGGGGGTGTTCCCGGCGACGATGTCGTCGAAGCCGCCGCCGAAGATGACGGCCATGGCCGAGAACGGCACGGCGATGATCATCGAGACGATGCCGACGATGAGCGCGGTCAGCATCGAGATGCCGAAGATCCGCCACCACGCGCCGCTGACCAGCTTCGCGGAGCGGGCGAGGGCCTTCGGGATGGTGGCCTTCTCCAGCATCAGCGCCGCCGAGGCCAGGCTGAAGCGGACCCACAGCCAGGCGAGGAGCGCGAGGCCCGCGACCCCGCCGAGGAGGGCCAGGCCCGTGCTGGACGCGAGGATGCCCGGGAGCATCAGGACCAGGAGCAGCGCCGCGGAGGCGAGGGTGAGCAGCAGGGTCAGTCCGGCGAGGCGCAGGAACTGCGGGCGGGCGTCGCGCCAGGCACCGGCGACCGTGGAGGGCTGACCCAGCACGGCGCGGCTGAAGATCATGGTGAGCAGGGCGGTGGCGAGGACGCCGCCGATGACCTGGATGAAGATGCTGACGGCCGAGACGGCGAGGCTGCCGCCCATGACGTCGAGCATTTCGCCGGGGCCGGTGATGCTGCCCGGGTCGGTCATGAGGCGGTTCATCGAGTACCGCTGGAAGATCACGGTGGCGAGCTGCACGATCACGGCGACGACCGCGGTGACGGACAGGACCGAGCGCCAGTGGGTGCGCATGGTGGTGACCGCGCCGTCGAGGATCTCGCCGAGGCCCAGGGGGCGCAGCGGAATCACGCCGGGCTTGGCGGCGGGGGGCTTGCCCCAGCCGCCGGGCTGCCCGGGGTGGCCGCCGTAGGGGGCGCCGTACCGTCCGGGCTGCGGGCTGCCGTACGAGCCCCAGCCCGCGCCGGGCTGGGGCTGCGGCTGCGGGGCGGAGCCGTCCGCGGGGGCGGCGGGCTCGCCGGGTGCCGGGGCGGCGCCGGGGCTGGACCACTGGCCGGCCGGAGGCTGCTCGGCGGACCACTTGGAGTCGGCCGGAGCGGGGTTCTGGGGGGAAGGCGGTGAAGATGGCGGCTGCGCCCCCGTACCGTTCGTACCGGGAGCGCTCTCGCGCTCACCTTCGGACGGAGAGGGTCCGGGCGTAGCCCAGCCCGGAGAGTCGTTCATCGTCGCTCCTTCACGTGTACTGCGCTGACGGGGGCGCCGGGGGCGCCGGGTCGCTGCCATCGTGCCACGTGGGAACGCCGGACGGACCGGCTCCTCCCCCGGTACATCGGACCGGCCCGCACCTTCAATTGTCGCCCGGATCCGAGGCAGACTGGACGACTGGATCACGACGCAGGTCAGAGGGGCGATTTCCAGCCCTTTTGGCTGTGGGACAGCTCACCGCCAGGTAACGATTAGCTAATGGGATGATGTCAACCATGAAGGGACGCGTCCTTGTCGTCGACGACGACACCGCGCTGGCCGAGATGCTCGGCATTGTGCTGCGTGGAGAAGGTTTTGAGCCGTCGTTCGTAGCGGACGGCGACAAGGCATTGGCTGCTTTCAGGGAGGCGAAGCCGGACCTGGTACTGCTCGACCTCATGCTGCCCGGACGGGACGGCATAGAGGTCTGTCGGCTGATCCGCGCCGAATCCGGCGTGCCCATCGTGATGCTCACCGCCAAGAGCGACACGGTGGACGTGGTCGTGGGGCTGGAGTCCGGCGCCGACGACTACATGGTCAAGCCGTTCAAGCCCAAGGAGCTGGTGGCCCGCATCCGGGCCCGCCTGCGCCGCTCGGAGGAGCCCGCGCCCGAGCAGCTCACCATCGGTGACCTGGTCATCGACGTGGCCGGGCACTCCGTGAAGCGGGACGGCGCCTCCATCGCGCTGACCCCGCTCGAATTCGACCTGCTGGTCGCGCTGGCCCGCAAGCCCTGGCAGGTGTTCACCCGTGAGGTGCTGCTGGAGCAGGTCTGGGGCTACCGGCACGCGGCGGACACCCGCCTGGTCAACGTGCATGTTCAGCGACTGCGCTCCAAGGTCGAGAAGGACCCGGAGCGCCCGGAGATCGTGGTGACCGTCCGTGGCGTCGGCTACAAGGCCGGACCGAGCTGAGATGAAGCCCGGCAGGCCCTCCTCCGGTTCCCGTCGGGGGGCCCTGCGGGGCGGTCGGCAGCTCCGTCAGGTGGCTGACGGAGCGGCCGGCGGTCCCGTCCTGCGGCTGTTCGTACGGCTCGTACGCAGGCCGCTGCTTCCGGCTGTCCGCCTCTGGCGGCGCAACCTCCAGCTCAGGGTGGTCGCCGGCACCCTGCTCATGTCGCTCGCGGTGGTCCTCAGCCTCGGCTTCGTCGTCATCGCCTCGGTCAGCAAGGGGCTCCTCGACGCCAAGGAGGAGGCCGCGCAGAGCCAGGCCGCGGGCGGCTTCGCGGTCGCACAGGAGAAGGCCAACGCGCCCTCCACCTCCGACGGGCCGGATCCCACCGCCGTCGACACCAAGGCCGGCCGGGACGCCAGTACCTGGATGAGTTCCCTGGTCAAACAGCTGGCCAGTGGCGGCCAGACCGCCTTCGAGGTGGTCGCGCTCGGCGCCGGAACCGGTGAGATGGGGCCCGGCGTACGGGGTGCCCGCGCCTCCGGCGACGTCGACCCGGCCAGCGTCCCCATGGCGCTGCGCAAGTCCGTCGACCACGCGACCGGCACCTTCCTGACCTTCTCCAGCATCCACTACAGCACCCCGGGCACCGAGTCCGAGGCCGCGCTGGTCATAGGCAAGCGGCTCACCGACATCAACGGGGAGCCCTACGACCTGTACTACCTGTTCCCGCTGACCCAGGAGCAGGAGTCGCTGAACCTGGTCAAGACCACCATCGCCACGGCCGGGCTGTTCGTGGTGGTGCTGCTCGGCGCCATCGCCTGGTTCGTCGTGCGCCAGGTGGTCACGCCCGTCCGGATGGCCGCCGGGGTCGCCGAGCGGCTCTCCGCCGGGCGGCTCCAGGAGCGGATGAAGGTCACCGGCGAGGACGACATCGCCCGGTTGGGCGAAGCATTCAACAAAATGGCGCAGAACCTTTCGCACAAGATCCAGCAGCTGGAAGAGCTGTCCCGGATGCAGCGCCGGTTCGTCTCCGACGTCTCGCACGAGCTGCGCACCCCGCTGACCACCGTCCGGATGGCCGCCGACGTCATCCACGACGCCCGGGTCGACTTCGACCCGGTCACCGCGCGCGCCGCCGAACTGCTCGCGGGCCAGCTCGACCGCTTCGAGTCGCTCCTCGCCGACCTGCTGGAGATCAGCCGGTTCGACGCGGGGGCCGCCGCGCTGGAGGCGGAGCCGATCGACCTGCGCGACGTCGTCCACCGGGTCATCGACGCCGCCGAACCGCTGGCCGAGCGCAAGGGCAGCCGGGTGCGGGTGCTCGGTGACGCCCAGCCCGTCATCGCCGAGGCCGACGCCCGGCGGGTCGAGCGGGTGCTGCGCAACCTCGTCGTCAACGCCGTCGAGCACGGGGACGGCCGCGACGTGGTGGTCCGGCTCGCCTCGGCGGGCGGGGCGGTCGCCGTGGCCGTACGGGACTACGGCGTGGGCCTCAAGCCCGGCGAGGCCACCCGGGTCTTCAACCGCTTCTGGCGCGCCGACCCGGCGCGCGCCCGGACCACCGGCGGAACCGGGCTCGGCCTCTCCATCGCCGTCGAGGACGCCCGGCTGCACGGCGGCTGGCTCCAGGCCTGGGGAGAACCGGGCGGCGGTTCGCAGTTCCGCCTCACGCTGCCCCGCACCGCCGACGAACCGCTGCGCGGCTCCCCGATCCCGCTGGAGCCCGAGGACTCGCGGGCGAACCGGGCGCGCGCGGCGGCGGAGGGGCGGATCGGCGGCGGCGCCGACGCCGCGCAGCCGGGCCCGGCCAACCGGTCGCAGATCCCGCCGCGCTCGGCGGTCGCCTCGGCGACGCCCGTACCGGCGGACCCCACCGCGCTGCCGGGGTCCGGGGCTCGAGTGGTGTCGCGGACCGCGGAGGCGGGCGGTGGTGGCGGTGGTGCGGGTGGTGGCAGTGGTACGGGTGGTACGAGTGATCCCAGCGGTGCGGGTGGTGCCGGTGGCGGAGCGGTGAATCAGGCACAGGAGGACGCAACCGGTGGACGCTGAGCCCGATCCCACGCGCGGTCGAACGGCTGGTGGCGCGCCTGGTCGCACGCCTGGCCCCGTGTCCGGTCGCCCGTCCCGTCCCGTGCCCGGTCGCACCCGGCGGCTGACGGCCGGACTCGGCGCCGTCCTGTGCGCCGCGCTGCTGGCGTCCGGCTGCGCCTCCATGCCCGACCACGGGGAGATCAGCGAGGTGCAGGCCTCCCAGGGCGTCGACTCACAGGTGCGGGTGTTCGGCGTACCGCCCTCCGACAAGGCCACCCCGCCCGAGATCGTCGACGGCTTCCTCGAAGCGATGACCAGCGACGACCCGCAGCTGGAGACCGCCCGCAAGTACCTCACCGACGACGCGGCGAAGAGCTGGCGGCCCGGCTCCGCCATCACCGTCCTGTCCGGTGGCATCACGCGGATCTCGGTCCAGGGCGAGAAGGACCCCGAGGGCCCCCGGTTCAAGGTCACCGGCAAGCGGCTCGCGACGGTGGACGAGCGCAGCGCGTACCAGCCGGACACCGGCGGCGGGCGCTACGAGGAGTTCATCCAGCTCGTCCAGGACAAGAACAAGCAGTGGCGGATCGCCTCGCCGCCCGGCGGCATGGTGCTCAGCGAGTCCGACTTCCAGCGGATCTTCCGGCCCGTCAACAAGTACTACTTCGCGGACGGGACGCTCGTCGCCGACCCCGTCTACGTGCGTCAACGCACCGATCCGGACACGCGGATGGACCCGATGACGCAGACCGTGCGGTCCCTGCTGACCGGGCCCTCCAAGTGGCTCGGCCCGGTCGTCGCCTCCAACTTCCCCACCGGTACGGAACTGCGCGAGGGCACCAAGTCCCTCTCGTACGACGGCCAGAACACCCTGCGGGTGCCGCTCAACGAGAAGGCCGACAACGTCGCGCACCCGCAGTGCCAGAAGATGGCGACCCAACTCTTCTACACCGTGCGGGACATGACGACTTCCCGGCTCGACCGGGTCGAACTGCTGCGCTCCGACGGCTCGTCCCTGTGCGCGGTGACCGAGGGTGCGGCGGCCACGATCGCCACCCGGGCGCCGTCGCCGCGCTTCCAGTACTACGTGGACAAGGACCACCGGCTGGTCAGGATGAACCTCGCGGTCGAGAAGGAGGACCAGCAGGACCCGGCCGAGCCGGTGCCCGGACCGCTGTCCGCGGCGGGCGCCGGCCTCAAGGTGGGCTCGGCGGCCGTCACCTACGACGAGCACCGCGCCGCCGTCGTCTCCGAGGACGGGCACGCCCTGCACGTGGTCTCGCTGACCACGGCCGGGCCGCTGCCGCCGTCGGCGCTGACCAGCAAGGCGAACAAGCTGACCGCGCCCAGCTGGGACGCGCGGGGCGACCTGTGGATCGCGGACCAGGACCCGCAGAACGCGGGGCTGTGGCGGGTGCCGGGCGGGACCGGCGCACCCGAACGGGTGGACGTCGCCGGGCTCGACAACGGGCAGATCACGCAGCTGCGGGTGTCGTCCGACGGGGTGCGGATCGCGCTGCTGGTGACGAAGGACGGCCGCCGGAACCTGTACATCGGGCGGATCGAACGGCCCGAGGACAAGGCGGACGCGGCCGCCGTGTCCGTACGCGAACTGCGTCCGGCCGCGCCGCAGATGGCGACCGTGACCGCGATGAGCTGGGCCCCGCGGGGGCGGCTGCTGGTCGTCGGGCGGGAGAGCGGCGGGGTGGTGCAGGCGCGGTACGTGCTGGCCGACGGGTCGATGGTCGCGGCGAGCCTGCCGGGGGCGACGGGGCTGACGGCGGTGGCGGCGTCGGAGGACGAGAAGAAGCCGGTGGTGGGGTGCTCGGACGAGGACGGCATCGTCTGGCTGCCGCCGGGTGCGCAGTGGCGCACGGCCGCGGCGGGGGGGCGGGGGCCGGTGTATCCGGGCTGACCTTTGATCCGGGTTACGGGCGGGTGATCCGGGTTCCGGGCCTCCGACCCTGGTTCCTGATCCTTGGTCTCCGGGCTCTGGTCTCGTTTTGCCGTGGACGGCTGGTGGTGCGGGTGAGGGGGCGGACTCGCCGTGTGTGCCCTCCGGGGGCGCCTCAAACGCCGGCGGGGCTGGATTTTGTTGCGGTGTGGGAGGGGCGGGGATGCCTTGTGTGCCCTGCGGGGGCGCCTTAAACGCCGGCGGGGCTGGATTTGGTTGCGGTTTCGAGGGTGGGGCTCGTCCTGGTGTGCCCTCCGGGGCGCCTTGAGCGTTGACGGGGTGCGGGCCGACTTGAGGTGACGGGGGCGAAATCAGCCTCGCCGGCGTTTGAGGCGCCCCCGGAGGGCCCACAGCGCGAGCCCGGCGGCGGCGGGCAGTTCAGTGGTCGGTCCCGTCGGGTGACGAAACAAGCCTCGCCGGCGTTTGAGGCGCACCCGGAGGGCACGTGCGACCGGCGGCAGGCGCCCCGCCGGGGTTGTCCACAGGGGGTGTGGGGGTGGTGGGGGTGCGGGAGAGTGGGGGGATGGGGTGGTGGGGGGAGATCGCCGGGTTGGTGGTGCCTGCGGAGTGTGCCGGGTGCGGGGTGGCGCGGGTGTGGTTGTGCGGGGGGTGCCGGGAGGCGCTGGGCGGGGGCTCGGCGGAGGTGGTGCGGCCGCGCCCGGCGCCGCCGGGGCTGCCCGTGGTGCACGCGGCCGCCGGGTACGCGGGCGGCGTACGCGCGGTGCTGCTGGCGCACAAGGAGCGCGGGGCGCTGCCCCTGGCCGGGCCCCTGGGAGGGGCACTGGCGGCCGCGGTCCTGGCGGGCGGGGACGGGGGCGACCGGGCGGGGCTGGTCCTGGTGCCGGTGCCCTCCGCACGGCGCCAGGTCCGGGCCCGCGGTCACGACCCGGCCCGCAGGATCGCGCTGGCGGCCTCGGCGCGGCTGCGCCGGGCCGGGATCCCCGCGCGCGTGGCGCCCGTACTGCGCCAACGGCGCCGGGTGGCCGACCAGGCGGGCCTGGGGGCCGGGCAGCGGCGGGCGAACCTGGCGGGGGCCCTGGAGGTGCGCCCCGGGGGCGTACGGCCGCTCGCGGGCGGCCGGCTCGTGCTCGTGGACGACCTGATCACCACCGGCCACACCCTCGCGGAGGCGGCCCGCGCCCTGCGGGCGTCGGGAGCGGCGCCCGAGGGGCTGCGCGCGGCCGTCGTGGCCGCCCCGGCCGGGTCCTTCGACGCGCTCGCGACTCGAACAGCGCAAGGAACCGGTGAATAGATCAGGAACTGGAAGGGAAGGCGCATCGTTGCAGGTAGTAAGAGGGAATGGCCACCTGAACGGAGGTATGTTCCGGCAGCGGGTGTCGACAACCGGCCAAGAGGGATATGTTCGGTTGAAGAAGAACTCGCGCTTCGGAGCTTCTCCGCATCGGGCAGGCGTGCCCCTCGACTCCAACGTCGGTGGGGTTGTGATCTTGCCGATGGGGGAGGAGGAGGTGAAAGTCGCCAAGTCCGAGGCTCCGGTGTTCACCGGGGTCTGGTGCAAAAGGGAGACGCTTCGCCGCTGAGGCGGAGCTATCCGGGAACGGAGTTCTGCGTGGACATCGTCGTCAAGGGCCGCAAGACCGAAGTGCCCGAGCGGTTCCGCAAGCACGTGGCCGAGAAACTGAATCCGGAGCGGATCCAGAGGCTCGACGCCAAGGTGATCAGCTTGGACGTCGAGGTGTCCAAGGAACACAACCCGCGTCAGGCCGACCGTTCCGACCGCGTGGAGATCACCCTCCACTCGCGGGGACCCGTGATCCGTGCCGAGGCGGCTGCCGCAGACCCTTACGCGGCGCTGGACCTGGCTCAGGACAAGCTCGAGGCCCGACTGCGCAAGCAGCACGACAAGCGCCACAACCGCCGCGGCAGCGGCCGGCTCTCGGCGGCGGAGGTCGCCGACGTCGTGCCAGGTGTCGCGGAGCTGAACGCGAACGGCGAGGTGGTGTCCCAGGAGAAGGCGGACGCGGTCCCGACGACGCGGATCGGACCGCTCGAAGTTCAGGGCGAAGGCCCGCTGATCGTCCGCGAGAAGACGCACTCGGCTTCGCCCATGTCGCTCGACCAGGCCCTGTACGAAATGGAACTGGTCGGCCACGACTTCTATCTGTTCGTCGATTCCGAAACGAAGCTGCCCAGTGTCGTCTACCGGCGGCACGCCTACGACTACGGCGTCATCCACGTGAACCCCGACGGTGCCTCCAGCACGGAGGAATCGCCGGGCGGCGCGGGCGGCGCACTCGGCGGCTGACAGCCCCCTGCGATGCCCCCGGTCACGCTCCGGCGTCGCCGGGGGCACCCGTATGCGCACGGGGAGCCCCCGCCCGGTGGCCTGGGCATGGAATCATGGCGGACAGTCAGCCGGCGTCCGACTGCGCCGCGTTGGCGCCGGACGCCGCCGGATCCGCGCAGACCGCACGGATCGGTGCGGCAGCGGCACATGAATTCGGGCCACGGCCTTGCAGGGGGAGGAACGATGGCGGACAGCTTCGGACCGGTGCGCGGTGACGACGGTGCGGACCGCCGGACGGGCCCGGGCGGTGAACCGATCCGTGTCCTCGTGGTCGACGACCACGCGCTCTTCCGGCGCGGACTGGAGATCGTCCTCGCGCAGGAGGAGGACATCCAGGTCGTCGGCGAGGCCGGGGACGGCGCGGAGGCGGTGGACAAGGCCGCGGACCTGCTGCCGGACATCGTGCTGATGGACGTGCGGATGCCCCGGCGCGGCGGCATCGAGGCCTGTACCTCGATCAAGGAGGTCGCCCCCTCCGCGAAGATCATCATGCTGACGATCAGCGACGAGGAGGCCGACCTCTACGACGCGATCAAGGCCGGGGCCACGGGCTACCTGCTCAAGGAGATCTCCACGGACGAGGTCGCCACCGCGATCCGCGCCGTGGCCGACGGGCAGTCGCAGATCAGCCCGTCCATGGCCTCCAAGCTGCTGACCGAGTTCAAGTCGATGATCCAGCGCACCGACGAGCGGCGGCTGGTGCCCGCGCCGCGGCTGACGGACCGCGAGCTGGAGGTGCTCAAGCTGGTGGCGACCGGCATGAACAACCGTGACATCGCGAAGGAGTTGTTCATCTCCGAGAACACGGTGAAGAACCACGTCCGCAACATCCTGGAGAAGCTCCAGCTGCACTCCCGGATGGAAGCCGTGGTCTACGCGATGCGGGAGAAGATCCTCGAAATCCGCTGACCCGCCGCCCCCCGGACCCGCCGACCCACCCGACCCGTGGACCCCGGGCGGCGGCCTACAGCGCGGCCAGCTCCGCGGTGACGGCGGCGGCCTCCACCGGATTGCGCTCCCGGTCCACCCGGACCTCGTCGCAGCCCACCCAGGACGCCGCCTCGCGCAGCGCCTCGGCCATCGGGCGGGCCGCGGCCGGGGTGGTCAGGGAGAGCTGGCGGGCCACCAGCGTCGTGCCCTCGCGGGCCGGGTCGACCCGGCCCTGGAGCAGGCCGCCCGCCAGCAGCGGCATGGCGAAGTAGCCGTGGATCCGCTTCGGCTTCGGTACGTACGCCTCCAGCCGGTGCGTGAAGCCGAAGATCCGCTCGGTCCGGGGGCGTTCCCAGACGAGCGAGTCGAAGGGCGAGAGCAGCGTCGTACGGTGGCGCCCGCGCGGGGCGGTGGCCAGGGCGGCCGGGTCGGCCCAGGCGGCCTTGGACCAGCCCTCGACCTCGACCGGGACCAGCCCGGTGTCCGCGATCACCGCGTCGAACTGGTCGTTCTTCAGGCGGTGGTAGTCCGCGATGTCACTGCGGGTGCCGACGCCCAGGGACCGCCCGGCGAGTGTGACGAGGCGGCGCAGGCACTCGGTGTCGCTCAGGTCGTCGTGCAGCAGGGCCTGCGGGACCGCCCGTTCGGGCAGGTCGTAGACGCGCTTCCAGCCGCGGCGCTCGGTGCAGACGACCTCGCCGATGTCGAGCAGCCACTCCACCGCGATCTTGGTCTCGGACCACTCGAACCACTCCCCGCCGTTCTTCGCGCCGCCCAGCTCGGTGGAGGTGAGCGGGCCCTCCGCGCGCAGCCGGTCCAGGACCGCCTTCGTCGAACGGTCCTTCTCCGCCAGGATGTGCCAGCGGTAGCCCTTTTCCCTGCGGGCGCGGCGGCGGAACGCGAAGTGCGGCCACTCCTCGACGGGCAGGATGCAGGCCGCGTGCGACCAGTACTCGAACGCGTGGTTGCCCGACCAGTACGCGGCCTCCACCGCGGGCCGGCCGACCGCGCCCAGGCGCGCGTACGGAATCAGCTCGTGCGAGCGGGCCAGCACCGAGATGGTGTCCAGCTGTACGGCGCCCAGGTGGCGCAGGACCCCGCGGACCCCGCCCCGGCGGTCGGGGGCGCCGAGGAAGCCCTGCGCCCGAAGGGAGATCCGCCGGGCCTCGGCGGCGGACAGGGACACGGTGGCGGAGGTCATGCCCCGCAGCCTAGGACGCGCCACTGACAACGCCGCCGGGCCGGGGGATCCGGACGCCCCCGGCTACCGCCGGGAGGCCGCCCGGGGCGAGGGCAGGTACGGCAGCCGGGAGGGCAGGCCCAGGTCGGAGGGGAGCAGGGCGCCGGTCCAGCAGTCCCGCAGGGTCTCGCGGTGCTCCATGCCCGCGCGCTGCACGCCCTCGACCACGAAGCCGCACTTCTCCGCGACGGCCCGGGAGGCGTCGTTGCCGATCCCGGCGCGCCAGATCAGCCGCACGCAGCCGGCCTCGGTGAAGGCCCAGCGGGCGACGGCGGTGACGGCCTCGGTCATGTAGCCGCGGCCGCGGTGGGCGGCCACGGACCAGTAGCCGATCTCGTGCGCGTACGGGCCGCGGGGGTGCACGCCCAGGGTGGCGACGAGCGGGCCGTCCGCGCCGAGCCGGACCGCGAAGTTGTACTCGGTGTCCTCGCGCCAGCCGCGCGGCACGGTCTCGCCCACGTAGGTCTCGGCGTCCTTGACCCCGTAGGGCACGGGCACGGGTATCCACCGCTGGATGGCGGGGTCCTGGCAGGCCGCGTGCACCTCTGCGGCGTCGGCGGGCAGGTGCGGGCGCAGTACCAGGCGTCCGGTGGTCAGCGTGCTCGGTTCCATCCGGTGATTCTGCGCGGCGGCGGGTCGGCGGGCGAACAGTTTTCACCGCACACCGGCACCTTCCGTGCTCCCCGTCCGTTCTCCTTGCGGGTGCCAGCCGCCCTGCGGATACGGCGGACCTCCCGGCGTGACCACGTCCTCGCTTACGATGGCCGTTGCGGTGGGGTCCACCTGCCGTGCCCGTGTACGAACAGTGCCCAGGCCCGACCGGCAAGGAGACAAACCTCGGTGTCCGTCTTCAACAAGCTCATGCGTGCAGGCGAAGGCAAGATCCTGCGCAAACTGCACCGCATCGCGGACCAGGTCAACTCCATCGAAGAGGACTTCGTCAACCTCTCCGACGCCGAGTTGCGGGCGCTCACGGATGAGTACAAGCAGCGCTTCCAGGACGGCGAGAGCCTGGACGACCTGCTGCCCGAGGCATTCGCCACGGTGCGCGAGGCCGCCAAGCGCGTCCTCGGCCAGCGGCACTACGACGTCCAGATCATGGGCGGCGCCGCACTCCACCTCGGGTACGTGGCGGAGATGAAGACCGGTGAGGGCAAGACCCTCGTCGGCACCCTGCCCGCCTACCTCAACGCCATGTCCGGCAAGGGCGTCCACCTGATCACGGTGAACGACTACCTGGCCGAGCGCGACTCCGAGATGATGGGGCGCGTCCACAAGTTCCTCGGCCTGGAGGTCGGCTGCATCCTGGCGAACATGTCGCCCGCGCAGCGCCGCGAGCAGTACAACGCGGACATCACCTACGGCACGAACAACGAGTTCGGCTTCGACTACCTGCGCGACAACATGGCGTGGTCGAAGGACGAGCTGGTGCAGCGCGGCCACAACTTCGCCGTGGTCGACGAGGTCGACTCGATCCTGGTCGACGAGGCCCGTACGCCGCTGATCATCTCCGGCCCGGCCGACCAGGCCACCAAGTGGTACGGCGACTTCGCGAAGCTGGTGACCCGCCTGAAGAAGGGCGAGCCCGGCCAGCCGCTGAAGGGCATCGAGGAGACCGGCGACTACGAGGTCGACGAGAAGAAGCGCACCGTCGCCATCCACGAGGCCGGTGTCGCCAAGGTCGAGGACTGGCTCGGCATCGACAACCTCTACGAGTCGGTGAACACCCCGCTCGTCGGTTACCTGAACAACGCCCTGAAGGCCAAGGAGCTGTTCAAGAACGACAAGGACTACGTCGTCATCGACGGCGAGGTCATGATCGTCGACGAGCACACCGGCCGCATCCTCGCGGGCCGCCGCTACAACGAGGGCATGCACCAGGCGATCGAGGCGAAGGAAGGGGTGGACATCAAGGACGAGAACCAGACCCTCGCCACGATCACCCTGCAGAACTTCTTCCGCCTGTACTCGAAGCTGTCGGGCATGACCGGTACGGCCATGACCGAGGCCGCCGAGTTCCACCAGATCTACAAGCTCGGCGTCGTGCCGATCCCGACCAACCGGGACATGGTCCGCAAGGACCAGGCCGACCTGATCTACCGCACCGAGGTCGCCAAGTTCGCCGCCGTCGTCGACGACATCGCCGAGAAGCACGAGAAGGGCCAGCCGATCCTGGTCGGCACCACCTCGGTCGAGAAGTCCGAGTACCTCTCGCAGCAGCTCTCCAAGCGCGGCATCCCGCACGAGGTGCTGAACGCGAAGCAGCACGAGCGCGAGGCCTCGATCGTCGCCCAGGCGGGCCGCCGCGGCGCCGTCACGGTCGCCACGAACATGGCCGGCCGCGGTACCGACATCAAGCTCGGCGGCAACCCGGACGACCTCGCCGAGGCCGAGCTGCGCCAGCAGGGCCTGGACCCGGAAGAGCACATCGAGGAGTGGGCGCACGCCCTGCCCGCGGCGCTCACCCGGGCCGAGGCGGCCGTCAAGGCCGAGTTCGAAGAGGTCAAGGAGCTCGGCGGGCTCTACGTCCTCGGCACCGAGCGGCACGAGTCGCGCCGCATCGACAACCAGCTGCGCGGCCGTTCCGGCCGTCAGGGCGACCCGGGCGAGTCCCGCTTCTACCTGTCGCTGGGCGACGACCTGATGCGCCTGTTCAAGGCGCAGATGGTCGAGCGCGTCATGGCGATGGCCAACGTGCCGGACGACGTGCCGATCGAGAACAAGATGGTGACCCGGGCGATCGCGTCCGCGCAGTCGCAGGTCGAGACCCAGAACTTCGAGACGCGCAAGAACGTCCTGAAGTACGACGAGGTGCTCAACAACCAGCGCGAGGTCATCTATCGCGAGCGCCGCCGGGTCCTGGAGGGCGAGGACCTCCAGGAGCAGATCCGGCACATGATGGACGACACCATCGACGCCTACATCACGGCCGAGACGGTCGAGGGCTTCGCCGAGGAGTGGGACCTGGAGCGCCTGTGGGGCGCCTTCCGGCAGCTCTACCCGGTGAAGGTCACCATCGAGGAGCTGGAAGAGGCGGCGGGCGACCGCGCCGGGATCACCGCCGAGTTCATCGCGGAGTCCGTCAAGGACGACATCCACGAGCAGTACGAGGCGCGCGAGGCGCAGCTCGGCTCGGAGGTCATGCGCGAGCTGGAGCGCCGCGTGGTCCTCTCGGTGCTGGACCGCAAGTGGCGCGAGCACCTGTACGAGATGGACTACCTGCAGGAGGGCATCGGCCTGCGCGCGATGGCCCAGAAGGACCCGCTGGTCGAGTACCAGCGCGAGGGCTTCGACATGTTCAACGCCATGCAGGACGGCATCAAGGAGGAGTCCGTCGGCTACCTGTTCAACCTGGAGGTCCAGGTCGAGCAGCAGGTCGAGGAGCTTCCGGTGCAGGACGCGGGTCCGTCCCTGGCGAAGCCCGAGATCCGGGCCAAGGGCCTGGACGCGCCGCAGCGTCCGGACCGGCTGCACTTCTCCGCTCCCACGGTGGACGGCGAGGGCGGTGTGGTCGAGGGCGACTTCGACGCCGACGGGGCCGAGGCCTCCGGCGACGGGATGACCCGGGCGGAGCGCCGCAAGGCGCAGAAGGCGTCCGGCGGGCGTCGCCGCAAGAAGTAGCACCCGCACCCGCCGCGGGCCCTCCGGGGGCTCACAGGGGTCGTACAGGGGCCGGACACCGTGCTGTGGCGCGGGGTCCGGCCCCTGGTGCGTGCGCGGGTGCGCAAGGGTCGCGGGCCGGGAGCGGTTCAGGGCCGGGGTCCCGAGACCTCCACGGCCGCGCAGCGCCAGCGCAGGTCCTGGCCCTGCTCCAGGCGGAAGGCCATCGCCGTGACGCGGTCGCCCGTGGCGATGCGCGCGAAGGCCTCGATCACGCCGGGGCCGGGGTGGAAGCGGCCGCACTGGCGCAGGACCGGGCGCAGGTGGTCCCGGAAGGGGCCCGCCGGGGTGGCCAGGGTGACCAGCTGCTCGTACGCGGGGCCGACCGTGTGGCCGAGCAGGCAGTGGACCGGCCGCCGGCCGCTGAGGACCGCCAGGAGGCGTTCCGCGAACCAGTGGTGCGGGCCGGGCCGCGCCCCGCGGGGCGGGCTCGGCGGGCGCCGCTGGTCGTGGCGTCCCGCAGGGCGGGTGGTGCTCCGCGTGCTGGTCATGGCGCGTCCCCGAAGTGGCCGGGCCCGGCTGTACCGGGCGGTAACTTGTTGGGGACCTTGTACGGGCGCCCGGCCCGCCGCCGCAACGGGCCGGCGGCCCGGTCCCGGCCGGCGCGGCATTCGCCTATCAGGGGCGCCGCCGCGCCGCCCGCCCCCGCGCGGCGGCCGCGCGCCCCCGCCGCCGTGGACGCGCCCGGCGCCGCGGGCGGCACCCCGAAAGGGGACCGGGCCCTGCGCCGGACGGAGCCCCGGGAGTTGGCCCGGGGGGCCGCCGGGAACCCGTACCGCGGTCGTATCCTGAGGGCGTTCCCGACTACCGAAAGCAGCCGGCCATGCGTGTGTACGTCCCCCTGACCCTCCCCGGGCTCGCCGAGGCGCACAAGGCGGGCGAGCTGGGCCCCGCCCCCCTGCGGGCGTACGCCGTCACGCCCGGCCTGCGCGAGTGGTACGTCTCGGACGACATCGAGGAGCTGGAGTACGCGGCCCTGAACCGGGCCGCGATCGCCTCCCTGCGCCTGATCGCCCAGGACCCCGCCGCGCCCCGCAAGCGCGTCGTGGTGGCGCTCGACGTCGACGACAAGGCCGCCTCCGCGATCCCCGGTGTGGACGAGGCGGCCCTCGGCCAGGTGTCCCTGGCCGCCGCCGTGCGCCTGGGCGTGGCCGCCGCCGTGCACGTGGACGCGCCGGACGCCGAGGCGGACGTGAGCGCCGCCGCGGACGCCGTGGCCGCCGCCGACGCGGGGGACGTGGACGCGCAGTTCACGGTGGACGGCGCCGAGGACCACGACCTGCTGTGGTTCGGGGTGCAGGAGATCCCGGGGCTGCTCACGTGACCGGCGTGAGCGAGGGGACGGCGGTGACCGAGGTGACGGCGGTGACCGACGTGATAGCCGTGGCCGAGGTGGCGAGCGTGAGCGCCGTGGGCGACGCCGGCGGTGCCCACATCGTCTGGGACTGGAACGGCACGCTGCTCCACGACATCGACGCCGTCATGGCCGCGACGAACGCCTCCTTCGCCGAACTGGGCTTCGAGCCGATCACCCTGGAGCGCTACCGCGAGCTGTACGTCGTCCCCGTGCCGAAGTTCTACGAGCGGCTGATGGGACGGCTGCCCACGGACGACGAGTGGCTCCTGATGGACGAGACCTTCCACCGGCACTACTGGGCCGCGGCCGACGCCGCCGGGCTGGCCGAGGGGGCGCGCGAGCTGCTGGACGGCTGGCGGACCGCCGGGCTCACCCAGTCCCTGCTGTCCCTGGCGCCGCACGAGAAGCTGGTGCCCCTGGTCCGGCGGCACGGCATCCACGGGCACTTCCTGCGCGTCGACGGGCGCGTCGGGCCCTCTCACACCTCGAAGGCCGTGCACCTGGTACGCCACATGGCGGCCCTGGAGGGGACGGGCGTGCGGGCGGCCCGTACGGTCCTCATCGGAGACGCCGTGGACGACGCCCTGGCCGCCGCTCACGTGGGCGCGCTGGCGGTGCTCTACACCGGCGGTTCGCACAGCCGCCGCAGTCTGGAATCAGCCGGAGTCCCGGTCGTCGACACGCTGGCGGAGGCGGTCCGGACAGCTCGCGAATTGGCCGGATAACGGCGTTTAAGAGCCCCCGGAAGGGTCCCCGCACGCAGGTGGGGGCCGCGTCGCTGTCCAGAGTGTCAAAGTTCCACCCCCGGTTTTGTACACATACAGCTCATGACGGGCCGGGGGTGAGGCGAGATAGCCTTGTCCCGTGATCAGCGCGATAGTCCTCGGAGGCACTGAAGCCTCCGGCCCGCGCCCGGCGCACCATCGTGCCCGGGCCATCGCTGATCCCCGCCGCCGGGGCACGTGGCCGAGAATGGCCCGTTCCGCCCCGCCCGGCTCATACGACGGCATAGCGTCGATCCCGAACGGACATCCCGCCTCGCGGCGCTATGTCGATTCTTCCTTCACCTACGTCACGCAATGGCGCGCGACAGGAGCCAGAGGACATGCAGACCAAGCTGGACGAAGCAAAGGCCGAGCTGCTCGTACGGGCGGCCCGGGTAGCTGAGAACAGCCCGGCCGGGGGGCTACTTCCGACTGGGTCCGAGCAAAGGGGGCGTCCCGGCAAGGACACGACGCTCTCTTACCTCCAGCGCTACTACCTGCACACCGCACCCGAGGACCTCACCGACCGCGACCCGGTCGACGTCTTCGGCGCCGCGCTCTCCCACTACCGGCTCGCCGAGAACCGGCCACAGGGCACGGCCCGCGTGCGCGTCCACACCCCCACGGTCGAGGAGAACGGCTGGACCTCCAGCCACTCCGTCGTCGAGGTGGTCACCGACGACATGCCCTTCCTCGTCGACAGCGTCACCAACGAGCTGTCCCGCCAGGGCCGCGGCATCCACGTCGTGATCCACCCGCAGGTCGTCGTCCGCCGTGACGTCACCGGCAAGCTGATCGAGATCCTCGGTTCCGACTGCGCCCACCCGTCGCCCGACCGCCACCCCTCAACGAGTCCCTCCGGGACCCCGGACGCCCTCGGCCCCGCCACCGCGCGCCCCCACGACTCCCTCGTCGAGTCCTGGATCCACGTCGAGATCGACCGCGAGACCGACCGCGCCGACCTCCAGCAGATCACCGCCGATCTGCTCCGCGTCCTGTCCGACGTCCGCGAGGCCGTCGAGGACTGGGAGAAGATGCGCGACGCCGCGCGCCGCATCGCCGAAGAGCTGCCCTCCGAGCACACCGCCACCGACCTGCCCGAGCACGAGCTGGACGAGGCCCGGGAGCTGCTGCGCTGGCTGGCCGGCGACAACTTCACCTTCCTCGGGTACCGCGAGTACAACCTGGTCGACGGGGACGCGCTGGCCGCCGTACCCGGCACCGGCCTCGGCATCCTGCGCTCCGACCCGCACCACAGCGGCCAGGACGACGGCCACCCGGTCTCGCCGTCCTTCAACCGGCTGCCCGCCGACGCCCGCGCCAAGGCGCGCGAGCACAAGCTGCTGGTGCTGACCAAGGCCAACAGCCGCTCCACCGTGCACCGGCCCTCCTACCTGGACTACGTCGGCGTCAAGAAGTTCGACGCCGAGGGCAACGTCATCGGCGAGCGCCGCTTCCTCGGCCTGTTCTCCTCGGCCGCCTACACCGAGTCCGTGCGCCGCGTCCCGGTGATCCGCCGCAAGGTCGTCGAGGTCCTCGAAGGCGCCGGCTTCGCGCCGAGCAGCCACGACGGCCGCGACCTGCTCCAGATCCTGGAGACCTACCCGCGCGACGAGCTGTTCCAGACCCCGGTCGACCAGCTGCGCGCCATCGCCACCTCCGTCCTGTACCTCCAGGAACGCCGCCGGCTGCGGCTGTACCTGCGCCAGGACGAGTACGGCCGCTACTACTCGGCCCTGGTCTACCTGCCCCGCGACCGCTACACCACCAGCGTCCGGCTGCGGCTGATCGACATCCTCAAGGAGGAACTGGGCGGCACCAGCGTCGACTTCACCGCCTGGAACACCGAGTCGATCCTCTCCCGCATCCACTTCGTCATCCGCGTCCCGCAGGGCACCGAGCTGCCGGCGCTCACCGACGCCGACGCCGAGCGCATCGAGGCCCGCCTGGTCGAGGCCGCACGCTCCTGGGCCGACGGCTTCGGCGAGGCGCTGACCGCCGAGTGCGGCGAGGAGCGCGCCGCCGAGCTGCTGCGCCGCTACGGCGGCTCCTTCCCCGAGGGCTACAAGGCCGACCACTCGCCGCGCGCCGCCGTGGCCGACCTGGTCCGCCTGGAACGGCTGTCCGCCAGCGCCAGCGACTTCGACCTCTCGCTGTACGAGCCGGTCGGCGCGGGCCCCGGCGAGCGCCGCTTCAAGATCTACCGCCAGGGCGAGCAGGTCTCCCTGTCCGCCGTGCTGCCGGTCCTGCAGCGCCTGGGCGTCGAGGTCACCGACGAGCGCCCCTACGAGCTGCGCTGCGCCGACCGCACGCACGCCTGGATCTACGACTTCGGCCTGCGCCTGCCCGCCTCCGGGGGGAGCCACGACCACGTCGGCGACGACGCGCGCGAGCGCTTCCAGCAGGCCTTCGCCGCGGTCTGGCAGGGCGACGCGGAGAACGACAACTTCAACACCCTGGTGCTCAGCGCCGGGCTCACCTGGCGCCAGGCGGTGGTGCTGCGCGCGTACGCGAAGTACCTGCGCCAGGCCGGTTCCACCTTCAGCCAGGACTACATGGAGGACACCCTCCGCAACAACGTCCACACCACCCGGCTGCTGATCTCGCTCTTCGAGGCGCGCATGTCGCCCGGCCGCCAGTCCGCCGGCACCGAGCTGATCGACGCGATGCTGGAGGAGCTGGAGGGCGCCCTGGACCAGGTCGCCTCGCTGGACGAGGACCGCATCCTGCGGGCGTTCCTGACGCTGATCAAGGCCACCCTGCGGACCAACTTCTTCCAGACGACGAAGACCGGTCAGCCGCACTCCTACGTGTCGATGAAGTTCGACCCGCAGGCGATGCTGGACCTCCTCCCCGCGCCTCGCCCGGCGTACGAGATCTGGGTCTACTCGCCCCGCGTCGAGGGCGTCCACCTGCGCTTCGGCAAGGTCGCCCGCGGCGGTCTGCGCTGGTCCGACCGGCGCGAGGACTTCCGTACGGAGATCCTCGGCCTGGTCAAGGCACAGATGGTGAAGAACACCGTCATCGTCCCGGTCGGCGCCAAGGGCGGCTTCGTCGCCAAGAACCTGCCGGACCCGTCGGTGGACCGCGACGCGTGGCTCGCCGAGGGCATCGCCTCGTACAAGATCTTCATCTCGGCGCTGCTCGACATCACCGACAACCTCGTCGCGGGCGAGGTCGTGCCCCCGCAGGACGTCGTCCGCCACGACGAGGACGACACCTACCTCGTCGTCGCCGCCGACAAGGGCACCGCGACCTTCTCCGACATCGCCAACGCCGTCGCGGAGTCCTACGGGTTCTGGCTCGGCGACGCCTTCGCGTCGGGCGGCTCCGCCGGTTACGACCACAAGGGCATGGGCATCACCGCCCGCGGCGCGTGGGAGTCCGTCAAGCGGCACTTCCGCGAGCTGGGCCACGACACCCAGACCGAGGACTTCACCACGGTCGGCGTCGGTGACATGTCCGGTGACGTCTTCGGCAACGGCATGCTGCTCTCCGAGCACATCCGCCTGGTCGCCGCCTTCGACCACCGGCACATCTTCATCGACCCGAACCCGGACGCGGCCACCTCCTTCGCGGAGCGCCGCCGCCTGTTCGAGCTGCCGCGCTCCTCCTGGGCCGACTACGACACCTCGCTCCTCTCGGCGGGCGGCGGCGTCCACCCCCGCACCGCCAAGGCGATCCCGGTCACCCCGCAGATGCGCCAGGCGCTCGGCATCGACGCCACCACCGCCAAGATGACCCCGGCCGAGCTGATGCAGGCGATCCTCAAGGCCCCGGTCGACCTGCTGTGGAACGGCGGCATCGGTACGTACGTCAAGGCGACGGCGGAGACCCACGCCGACGTCGGCGACAAGGCGAACGACGCCATCCGCGTCGACGGCCAGGACGTGCGCGCCCGGGTCATCGGCGAGGGCGGCAACCTCGGCCTGACCCAGCTGGGCCGGATCGAGTTCGCCCGCCTCGGCGCGGGCGGCGAGGGCGGCAAGATCAACACCGACGCCATCGACAACAGCGCCGGCGTGGACACCTCCGACCACGAGGTGAACATCAAGATCCTGCTGAACGCGGTGGTCTCCGACGGCGACATGACCGTCAAGCAGCGCAACACCTTCCTCGCCGCGATGACCGACGAAGTCGGCCACCTGGTGCTGCGCAACAACTACGCGCAGAACGTGGCGCTCGCCAACGGCGCCGCCCAGGCGCCCAGCCTGCTCCACGCCCAGCAGCGCTTCATGCGCCGCCTGGAGCGCGAGGGGCTGCTCAACCGGCCGCTGGAGTTCCTGCCCACCGACCGGCAGATCCGCGAACTGCTGAACAACGGCAAGGGCCTGACCCAGCCGGAGCTGGCCGTCCTGCTGGCCTACACCAAGATCACGGTGGCGGACGAGCTGATCGGCACCGGGCTGCCGGACGACCCCTACCTGAACCGGCTGCTGCACGACTACTTCCCGGGCGCCCTGCGCGAGAAGTTCCCCGAGCAGATCGAGGCGCACGCCCTGCGCCGCGAGATCATCACGACCATCCTGGTCAACGACACCGTCAACAGCGGTGGTTCGACCTTCCTGCACCGGCTCCGCGAGGAGACGGGGGCCTCCCTGGAGGAGATCGTCCGGGCGCAGCTCTCGGCTCGCGAGATCTTCGGGCTGGCCGAGGTGTGGGACGCGGTCGAGGCGCTGGACAACAAGGTCGCGGCCGATGTGCAGACCCGGATCCGGCTGCACTCGCGCCGGCTGGTGGAGCGCGGTACCCGCTGGCTGCTCAACAACCGGCCGCAGCCGCTCCAGATCACCGAGACCATCGCCTTCTTCGCCGAGCGCGTCACGCAGGTCTGGTCCGAGCTGCCCAAGCTGGTGCGGGGCGCCGACGCCGAGTGGTACGCCTCGATCGTGGACGAGCTGACGGGGGAGGGCGTCCCGGCGGACCTGGCCGCCAAGGTGGCCGGGTTCTCCTCGGCCTTCCCGACGCTCGACATCGTCGCGATCGCCGACCGCACGGGCACGGGCCCGCTGGAGGTGGCCGAGGTCTACTACGACCTCGCCGACCGGCTGGACATCACCCAGCTGATGGACCGGATCATCGAACTGCCGCGGGGCGACCGCTGGCAGTCCATGGCCCGCGCCTCCATCCGCGAGGACCTGTTCGCCGCGCACGCGGCGATGACCGCCGACGTGCTGGCGGTCGGCGACGGCTCCGCCACTCCCGGGGAGCGCTTCAAGGCCTGGGAGGAGAAGAACGCGGCGATCCTCGGCCGCGCTCGGTCCACCCTGGACGAGATCAAGAGCTCGGACGACTTCGACCTGGCGAACCTGTCCGTGGCGATGCGCACGATGCGCTCGCTGCTGCGGACGCACAGCTGAACCCGGGCCGGGCGCCGCGGCGCCCGGCGGGCAGATGACGGGGAGGGCCCCGGGACCGGAATCCGGTCCCGGGGCCCTCCCCGTCGTGGCGCTCTCCCTGGTTCTTCCTACTTCTTCCCGAACTCCTCGTAGGCGTCGCAGACCTCGCGGGTCGGCCCGTCCATCCGCAGCACGCCGTGCTCCAGCCACAGGACGCGGTCGCAGGTCTCGCGGATCGTGCCGATGCCGTGGCTGACCAGGAAGACGGTGCCGGCCGTCTTGCGCAGTTCCTCGATCCGCTTCTGGCTGCGCCGCTGGAAGGCCGCGTCACCGGTGGCGAGGGCCTCGTCGATCATCAGGACGTCGTGGTCCTTGGCGGCGGCGATGGAGAAGCGCAGGCGGGCGCCCATGCCGGAGGAGTAGGTGCGCATCGGGAGCGAGATGAAGTCGCCCTTCTCGTTGATCCCGGAGAAGTCGACGATGCCCTGGTAGCGCTCCTGGACCTGCTGCTTGGACATGCCCATGGCCAGGCCGCCGAGGATGACGTTGCGCTCGCCGGTCAGGTCGTTCATCAGGGCCGCGTTCACACCGAGCAGCGAGGGCTGGCCGTGCGAGAAGATCCGGCCGCTCGCCACCGGCTGGAGGCCCGCGATGGCGGAGAGCAGGGTGGACTTGCCGGAGCCGTTGGTGCCGATCAGGCCGATGGCCTCGCCCTTGTACGCGATGAAGGACACCCCGCGCACGGCGTGCACCTCGCGGATGCCGGGCTTCGGCTTCTTGCGGTTGAAGATCCGGCTGAGCGCGGCGGTGGCGCTGCCGCGGCCGGCGCCGGCGCCGACGATGCGGTAGGTGATGTGCACGTTGTCCGCGATGACGGTGGGGACGCGGGTGTCCGCGGGGACGCGGGCGGGTGCGGGGACGGGGGTGGTCGTCGTGTCAGCCACGGCCGTATTCCTCCTCGGCCTTCCAGAAGTAGACGAAGCCGCCGATGCCGACGACGAGGGCCCAGCCGATGGCGATCGGCCAGACGTGGTGAGGGAGGGATGAGAGCTTGGTGCTGTCGATCAGCGAGTACCGCATCAGGTCGATGTAGACGGCGGCCGGGTTCATCTGGAGCGCCGTCATCACCCAGTGCGGCAGGTGGTCCTTGCTGAGCATGTCGCTGATGCTCCACATGACGCCCGAGGAGTACATCCAGGTGCGCAGGATGAACGGCATCAGCTGGCTGACGTCCGGGTTCTTGCTGCCGAGGCGGGCCATGACCATGGCGCAGCCCGCGCAGAAGACGGCCATCAGGAAGAGCGTGGGAAGCGCCAGGAACCAGTGCGCGGTGGGCAGCTGCCCGAAGCAGACCAGCAGGACGACCAGGGCGCCCATGGTGACGAGCAGCTGCTGGAAGAGCTGGATCACGCTGGACAGGGGCAGGCTCGCGCGGGGGAAGTGCAGGGCCCGGACCAGGCCGAGGTTGCTGTGCACCGCGCGGGTGCCGGCGTTGACGGAGCTGCCGATGAAGTCCCAGACGAAGACGCCCGTGATCAGGAACGGGACGTAGTCGGAGACGCCGTGGTTGGCCTTCATGATGATGCCGAAGATGAAGTAGTACACGGCCGCGTTCAGCAGCGGGGTGACCAGGTGCCAGACCTGGCCGAGCTTCGCGGTGCTGTACGTCGCCGACATCCGCGCCGTCGCGTACGACATCACGAAGTGGCGGCGCTGCCAGAGCTGGCGGACGTACGCGGGCAGGGAGGGGCGGGCGCCGCTGAGGGTCAGGCCGTGGGCGGCCGCCAGTTCCTCGATGTCCGGCAGGGGCGCCGGGGATTCGGTCAGGGTCGTGGTCACGGGGGTCGCTTTCGACGGGGGCGGGGCGTCGCCGGCGATGGGCTGGTCCGATGGGACGGGTCCGTATCGTCGCTACGGCGAGATTAGGGGCCGACGCGTCGGAACGCAACCGTATCGTCGTGACGGGTGCGGAGGTGCGTGCGCGGTTATGCTCGCTGTATGACCTCGGATCCCGCCGCTCCCGCTTCCGCTCCCGCTTCCGCTTCCGCTTCCGCTGCCGCTCCGCCCGCCCCGTCCGCCGCCGTTCCGGTCGGGGCGCCCGCCGCCGCGGGGCGGCGCCGGGCGCCCGCCGGGGCGGCCGTCCTGCGCGAGGACGTGACCGAGGCGATCCGGACGGCGGTGGTCGAGGAACTGGCCGCGGTCGGCTTCGCACGGATGTCGATCGAGGGGATCGCGCGCCGGGCCGGCGTCGGCAAGACGGCCGTCTACCGGCGCTGGAAGTCCAAGCTGCACCTGGTGCTGGACCTGGTGGCCGCCTTCGCGGTGGACGGGCTGCCGGTGCCGGCCACCGGGTCGCTCTACGGGGACGTACGGGCACTGCTGGAGGTGATGTCCCACGTGCTGCGGCACCCCGTCGCCTCCGCCGTCATCCCCGACCTGCTGGTCGAGGCGGCGCGGAACCCGGAGATCGCGGGGGCGGTGCGGGGGGCGCTGCGGGAGGGGCAGCGCAGGCTCGCCGAGGGAATCGTGTCGGAGGCGGTGTCCCGGGGGGAGCTGGCGGCGGGGGTGGACGCGGAGCGGGTGCTCGATCTGGCGATCGGGCCGTTGTACTGGCGGGTGGTCGTCGTGAACGAGGCCGCTCCGCGGGAGTACCTGGATTCGCTGGCCGGGGCCGTTGTCGCGGGGCTCAAGGCCTGAACCGGGTCCCTCGCCGGGGTGGCGGGGGTGGGCGGGGGCTGATGGGGGCTGGCGGGGTGCTGCCGGTGGGGCCCTGCGGGTGCGGTGGCCCTCCGGGGGCGCCTCAAACGCCGGCGGGGCTGGAGACGACGCCGGCGGGGCTGGGTGCGGTGCGCCTCAAACGCCGGCGGGGCTGGATGCATCGCTGGCGGGGCTAAGTGTGCCCCCGGCGGGGCTGGAGTCGTCGCGTCCAGGGGCCGGGTCGCGCAGGAAGACGTGGCGGACCACGCGTTCCGCCGCGTGGCCGTCGTCGTGCGGGCAGAAGCGGGACCGGAACGCGGCGCGGAGCTGGGACGAGCGGGAGCCGCGCCAGTGGCCGGTGGCGAAGATGTCGACCAGTTCGTCCTCGGTGCGGGCGATCGCCCCCGGCGGGAAGGCGCGCAGGTC
This sequence comes from Streptomyces sp. NPDC043876, assembly GCF_056435825.1. Classification (NCBI taxonomy): domain Bacteria; kingdom Bacillati; phylum Actinomycetota; class Actinomycetes; order Kitasatosporales; family Streptomycetaceae; genus Streptomyces; species Streptomyces sp. NPDC043876. The sequence goes on from NZ_JBWKDV010000002.1 coordinate 29,837, forward strand.
GAAGTAGGTGCCCCGGGAGGCCTCGTAGGCCTCCCAGTCGTCCGCGTGGATCACGATCGGCCGGTCCAGCGCCGCGTAGTCGAACATCAGGGACGAGTAGTCCGTCACCAACGCGTCCGACGCCAGGCAGAGTTCCTCCACCGACGGGTGCGAGGTCACGTCCAGCAGCCGCGGGTGGCGCTCCCACGTCGGCGGCGCGTCGGCGTACGTCAGGTGCGAGCGGACCAGGATCGTGAAACGGGGCCCGAGGTCCCGCAGCACCCGCTCGAAGTCCGGGTGCCGCGGCCGGCTGCGCCGGTAGTCGCGGTGCGTGGGCGCGTACAGGATCACCGTTGAGCCCGCCGGAACGCCGAGGCGTGCGCGCAGTTCCGGCGCTGCACCCGGGCCGGCCCGGTGGAAGACGTCGTTGCGCGGGTAGCCGTACTCCAGCGTGGTGTAGGAGGACGGCAGCGCCTTCTCCCACACCAGCGTCGAGTGCCGGTTGGCGGACAGCAGGTAGTCCCACTGGTCGGCGCCCCGCAGCAGGCCCGCGAAATCGGCCGTCGGCGTGGCCGCCGGCCGGTCCTGGAGGTCCAGGCCGACCCGCTTGAGCGGCGTGCCGTGCTGCGTCTGGAGCAGGATCTGACCGCGCCGCTTGACCAGCGCGCGGTCGAAGTTGACGTTGGTGACCAGGTAGCCCGCCCGGGCCAGCGCCGTCCAGTAGGCCGCGGAGCCGGGCCGCAGCGCGGCGGTCTCCTTCGGCAGGGTCGCCGCGTGCGCCGGATCGCAGATCCACGCCGTGCGCGTGCCGGGCGACAGCTCCCGCAGCTTCGCCTCGATCGCCGCCGGGTTGCAGGCGTAGCCGCCGTGCCAGTACGCGCTGAACACCGCCAGTCCGGGACGCAGCGGCAGCAGCCGCTGGATCCGGTAGTGGCAGCGCAGCGCCGCCTCGCGCAGCCCCCGCAGGCCGCCCGCGGCGCCCCGCCCGAGGCGGACCGCGCCGGCGCGCAGCGCGGAGAGCAGGCCGTACGTGCGCCGCACCCCGTACCGCATCAGGGTGTGCCGCACTCGGTCGGTCCGCGACAGGGACACCGGACGCGCGCCGGAGCGCACGGGGACCCGGTAGCGGCGCAGCGAGGCGGCGGCCCGCCGGAAGAACTCCGGCCTGCTCGCGCGCGGGAGGCGGCGCGGATCGGCGTACAGGGCGCAGAAGTGCCCGGCCATCCGCCGGTGCACCACGGGCCGCCAGCGGTCGAGTTCGGGGCGGGTGCCGAGGTGGGCGAACACCCGGTCGTACTGGTCGAAGATGTCCAGGTGGCGCCGGCTGGAGGTGGTCAGGATCGAGCCGGTGCGGCGCTGGCGGTAGTGCACGCACACCCGGTCCAGGACGGCGACGGACTCGGCGGCCAGCAGCGCGGGGTAGGTCCAGGGGGTGTCCTCGTAGAACCCGGGCGGGAAGGAGAGGCCCTCGCGCTCGACGAACTCGCGGCGGTACGCCTTGTTCCACACCACCGTCAGCATGCCGAGCAGCGCCGGGCGGTCGGTCAGCCGGAAGCTGGCCGGGCCGTCCTCGCGGAGGCGGTGCGCGAGCCGGTTGCGGGTGGTCTCGCCGGTCCAGAAGGTGCGCGCGTAGTCGTAGACGAGGACGTCCGGGGAGCCGGTGGCCTTCAGCCGGTCCGCGATGGCCCGGAGGGCGCCCGGAGTGAGGGTGTCGTCGCCGTCGAGGAAGACGACGTAGTCGCCGCGGGCCCGGGCCAGACCCGCGTTGCGGGCGGGGCCCAGACCCGCGTTGTGCGCGAGGTGCACGGGGGTGACCCGCGGGTCGCGGGCCGCGTACTCGTCGATGATCCGGCCGCAGGCGTCGGGGGAGGCGTCGTCCACCGCGATCAGTTCCAGGTCCGGGTACGACTGGGACAGGACCGAGTCCAGCCCTTCCTGGAGGTACGCCTGGACCTTGTACGCGGGCACGATGACGCTGAACCGGGGCACGGCACATCCAGGGGTCGGCGCGGGCATATGGCCCGGCAACCACGGGGGCGCCGATCCGGTTACGCGAGCCGTGGCATTCGGGTTACCCAGGGTCAACGCGGCACGTCGGCGCGGCGATTCGCACCGCCGAGGCGCCCGCGACCGGCCCGTGGCCGCTACTTGATCGCGCCGGCCATCACCCCCGACACGAACTGCCGCTGGAACGCGAAGAACACGGCCAGCGGGATCACCATCGACAGGAAGGCGCCCGGCGCCAGCACGTCGATGTTGTTGCCGAACTGCCGGACCTGTTGCTGGAGCGCCACCGTGATCGGCGGGTGCGATGAATCCGCGAAGACCAGCGCCACCAGCATGTCGTTCCACACCCACAGGAACTGGAAGATGCCCAGCGAGGCGATCGCCGGACCGCCCAGGGGCAGCACCACCCGCGCGAACAGCCGCAGTTCGCCCGCCCCGTCCAGCCGAGCCGCCTCCAGCAGCTCGCGCGGGATCTCCGCGAAGAAGTTGCGCAGCAGGAACACCGCGAACGGCAGCCCGAAGGCGGTGTGGAAGAGCACCACCCCGGCCGTCGTCTCGAACAGCCCGATGGAGCCGAACAGTTCGGACACCGGGATCAGCGCCACCTGCACCGGGACCACCAGCAGCGCGACCACCACCAGGAACAGGCCGTCGCGCCCGGGGAACTCCAGCCACGCGAAGGCGTACCCGGCGAACGCCCCCAGGACGAGCACCAGCAGGGTCGCCGGCACGGTGATCGCCACCGTGCTCAGCAGCGACCCGGTGATGGTGTCGTTGGACAGCAGCCGCTCGTAGTTGGCGCTCGTCAGCCGGGACGGCGCGCTCAGCACCTGCCACCAGCCGTGCTTGTTCAGATCGGCCGGAGCGAGCAGCGAGGAGATCAGCAGCCCCAGCGTCGGCAGCAGCCAGAACATGGCGGCCAGGACCAGGAACACGCGCACGGCACCGCCCGCGGCGCGCGCCGCCAGCCTGCCCGTGCGGGTCGGCGCGGCCGGGGTGGCCGGTGCGGCCGGTGTGGCGGGCGCGGCCGGTATGGCCGCCCCGCGCGGCGTCTTCGGCGTACTCATCGGGAGGCCTCCCGGCGCATCCGGTGGATGTTGTAGAGCATGACCGGGAGGACGAGCACCAGCAGCAGCACCGCGATCGCACTGCCCAGGCCCGGGTTCGCGTCCGTGCCGAAGGAGGTGCGGTACAGCTGGAGGGCGAGGACGTTCGCGTCGTCCTGCACCGAACCGGGGGCGATCACGAAGACCAGGTCGAAGATCTTCATGACGTTGATGACCAGCGTCACCATGACCACGCCCAGCACGGGCGCCAGCAGCGGCACGGTGATCCGGCGGAACACCTGCCACTCGTTCGCCCCGTCCACCCGCGCCGCCTCCAGCAGCTCCCGCGGTACGGACGCCAGCCCGGCCCCGATCAGGACCATCGCGAACCCGGCCCACATCCACACGTACGCGCCGATGACGGCCGGGGTGACCAGCGTCGGCCCCAGCCACTGCACGCCCCCGTAGGGCGCCGCGAAGTTCGCGGCGGGCAGCCGCAGCAGCGCCCCGTCGGCCTTCGCGGACAGGCTGAAGGTGCCGTCGCCCGCCGCCGTGGCCGAGTCCACCACCCTGCCGTCCTTGACCGCCTCGATGCGCATGCCCGCGTACCCCGACTCGGCCGGGTCGACCGCGTTCGCACGGCCTCCCCCGCCCCGGGTGAAGTCCTGCCAGGCGGTCCCGGTCACCCGGTCCGGCTCGGCGGCGGCCGCCTTCGCCGGGCGGGTGCCCTTCGGGAGGTCCTCCGGGGCGACCCCGACCAGCGGGATCAGCACGGGCGAGCCCGCCCGTACCGGAGCGCGCGTCACGAACGCCCCGCCGCCCGCGTCCTGCAGCGGCGAATCCCGGCCGGGCCGCGCCTTGGGGAAGGCCGAGGACGGGGCGAAGGTGTCGTGCACCCCGACCCACACCGCGTTCGCCACCCCGCGGTCCGGGTCCGCCTCGTACACCAGGCGGAAGATGATGCCCGCCGCCAGCATCGAGATGGCCATCGGCATGAAGACCAGCAGCTTGAACGCCGTGCCCCAGCGCACCCGTTCGGTCAGCACCGCGAAGATCAGACCGAGCGCGGTCGCCGTCGTCGGCGCGAGCACCACCCACAGCGCCGTGTTGCCCAGCGCGGTGCGGATGGTGTCGTCGTGGACGATCTCCCGGAAGTTCCCGGCCCCCACGAAGGAGTCACCGGAACGGTCGAAGAGACTGCGGTAGACCGAGTAGCCGATCGGATGCACGACGAGCGCGCCGAGCAGCACCAGCGAGGGCAGCAGGAACGCCCCCGCCACCAGCCGGTGCCGCCGGGCCGCGCGGGTGCGCGCCCCGGCCGCGCCGGTGGCGGTGACCGTTTTCGTGGCCACCGGGATCAGTTCCCGAAGGCCTTGGCCGCGTCGGCCTCCAGCTTGGCCTGCGCGCCCGCGACGTCCGCCGGGTTGGCCAGGAAGTCCTGGAGGCCCTTCCACTCGCCCGCGCCCGGCGTACCGCCGAAGGACGCCGGAGCCTGGTCGGACATGTCGAAGCGGAAGTCGTCGCCCGCCGCGAGCAGGTTCTTGGCGATGTCCCGCTGGATGGCGTTGGGGTAGGCGCCCGGATTCACACCGCGGTTCGGCGAGACGAAACCGCCCAGCTTCGCCTGGATCTCCGCCGCGTCCGCCGAGGCCAGGAAGGTCAGCAGCGCCTGCGCGCCCTTCGACGGCTTCAGCGCCACCGCCACGTCACCGCCCGAGACCACCGGGGCCTTGGCGCCGACCGCGGGGAAGGGGAAGACGAGGGCGTCCGTGCCCACCTTCGCCTCCGTCTGCGCGATGTTCACCGCCACGAAGTCGCCCTCGAAGACCATCGCCGCGCCCGGCCGGTCCCCGCCCGTGAAGGTCTGGGTGACGGACTTGGGGAACTCGGTCGCCAGCGCCCCGCTCTGACCGCCCGCCAGGAAGTCCTTGCGGCCGAAGAGCTGGCCCAGGGTGGTCAGCGCCTGCTTGACGCTGTCGTCCGTCCACTTGATCTCGTGCTTGGCCAGCTGGTCGTACTTCTGCGGCCCCGCCTGCGAGAGGTAGATGTTCTCGAACCAGTCGGTGAGGGTCCAGCCGTCCGCGCCGCCCACCGAGACCGGCGCGACGCCCGACGCCGACAGGGTGTCCGCGGTCTCCAGGAACTGCGCCCAGGTCGTGGGCACCTTCGCGCCCGCCGCCGTGAACGCCTTCGCGTTGTACCAGACCAGCGACTTGTTGGCCGCCTTGTAGTACACGCCGTACTGGGTCCCGCCGACCGCGCCCAGGGCCTTCCAGCCCGCCGAGTAGTTCTGGTCCAGCTGCTTCTGCGCCTCCGGACCCACCGGCTGCGCCCACTTGTTCGTCACGGCCGAGACCAGCGCCCCGACCTGCGGCAGCAGCGCCACGTCCGGCGGCGAACCGCCCGCGACCTTCGTGCCGAGGAAGGTGACGATCGGGTCCTGGGCCGGCACGAAGGTGACGGTGGCGCCCGTCCGCTTCTCGAACTCCTTCAGGACCTTGGTGAAGTTCTCCTGCTCCGGTCCCGTCCAGACGGCCGCGACCTGGAGCTTCTCACCGGCCAGCGAAGGTAACTGGACCCGCGGGCCGCTCTGCGTGCTGCCGCCCTCCGGACTGGCCGTCGCGTCCTTCTTGCCGTCGCCGTCGCCGCCGCCGCAGGCGGTCAGCGCGAGCGCGCCCGCGGCGGCAAGCGCCGCCCAGGTGCGCGTGCGAGTCGTGCGGCCCGTTCCGTGCGTGCGCATGGCTCTGCCCCCGATGTTCATGGTGTGTCCCGGACCACAAGGTCTACGCCGAGCGGTCCGCCCCCGCAATACCGCGTCGGACACCGGTCCGCGCCACCGCGCACGGGGAGGACGGGACTCAGGGGGCGGGCGGGAACAGCACGGGGGTCGCCGAGACCAGGTGGGAGGCCCGCTCCAGGGCGCTGGCCAGCAGCGCGAGGTCGGTCGGCCCGTTCCCCAGCTCGCGCACCGGACGGCGGGCCGGTGGATCACCCATCCGCTCCCACTCGACCGGAACCACAGTGGGTCTCTGGGTCGCGGTCCGCGGGATCCGGCCCGTCACCCGCCCCGCCTGGAAGGGCACCTCCCGCCCGTCGGCGTGCCGCAGCACCCCCCGGCCCGGCCCCGGCGCGTCCGGCGCCTCCAGCTCCACCCGCAGCGTGGAGAGCCGGGCCAGCTCGGTGCCGTCCGTACGGTCCGCACGGGCGCTGGTCGCCACCAGGTGGACGCCGAGCCGCGCACCCTCGCGGGCCACCGCCTCCAGCGCCCGCACCACCGAACCGGCCGAGGGGCGGCCCGTACTGCCCAGCGCGGGCGCCACGAGCGCGTCGAAGTCGTCCACCAGCACCACCAGCCGGGGCAGCGGACCGGCCCCCGGCGCCTCATTGCGCGCAGCGGCCGAGCGCAGCCGCAGCGTCCCCGAGCGCGGCGGGTCCAGATCCCCGCGCAGTTCGCCGGCGCTGGGGCGGCGCGGCGCGACCATGCGGTCCGCGACCTCGCGCCGGGCGTGCCACTCGGCGAAGGAGACGCCCTCCAACAGCTCGTGGCGGCGCTTGAGTTCGGCGCCCAGTGCCTGCGCGAACTCACGCATGCGCAGCGGGTCGGAAGCCACCAGGTGCGCGGCGACGTGCGGCAGTTCGGTACAGGCCAGCAGCCCGTCCCCCCGCTCGCCGCCCGCCCCGTCCAGCAGCACCAGCCCCAGCCGGTCCGGACGGGCGGCGGCCGCCAGGGACGCGGCGACGGAGCGCAGCAGCTCGGTGCGCCCGCTGCCCGCCGGGCCGCCGATCAGCAGGTGCGGGCCGTCGGCGACCAGCTCGGCCCCGACCGGACCGCGTCGCCCGCTGCCGAGGACGATCTCCACATGCCCGCCGACGCCCTGGCCCTGGTCGGTGGCGGCCGCCCAACGGGCCATCAGCGAGGCCGGGGTGGCCCGGGCCAGCCCCAGCTCGTCGAGCAGCCGGGCGGTCGCGGGCAGGGTGGCGCTCGCGGGCCGCAGCGGCTCGGTGACCGCGCCGTCGGTGCGCAGCGGGGCCAGGGCGCGGGCGAAGCGCTCGGCCCACGCGACGGACACGGCGTCGGCGACGGCCGTCTCGCCGGGCGGGACCGGGCGGCCGCCGGACACGCGGAAGCTCCGTACGGCCGTGGCCACGTCACCGCTGAGCAGGGCGACCGCGCCGCAGTCCCGGAAGGCCGGGGTGCTCGCGCAGGCGGCCTGGTAGGTCTCGTCGACCGGGGAGGCCGGGGTGGCGGGCGGTGCGTCGGCGAGGGCGAGGACGTGGATCCCGGCGGCCGGGCCGTGCGAGGCGAGCCGCCCGGTGACGTCGCGGAGCCGGCCGGGGCCGGGATCGCCGTCGACGACCACCAGGGTGAACGGGCCGTCGTACGCGCGGGCCGCCTCGGCCACGCTCTGCCGGTCGGCGGCGGCCCAGTTCGTCCCGAGCGGGGAGTCGTCGAGCCGCCGGCTCAGCTCGCCGGTCCGGGCGGTGGCCTGGTCGCGGTCGTAGGCGAGCAGCAGGCGGCAGTCCTGGCCGTGCGCGGGCCGGGTGTGCGGGAGCCAGCCGAGCCAGCCCCAGTCGGCGCGCCGCTCGGCCGCCGGGCGGGCCCGGTCGGCCGCGATCAGCACGATCTCCAGGGTGGTGGGCGCGTGCAGCGCGGCGAGCTGTGCGACCACGGACCGGGCCAGCCCGGTCAGCCGGGCGCGCGGCCCGGCCAGCCCGAGGGCCCCGGCCGTGCGCAGCGGTACGCGGCTGCCCGCGCCGAGGGCGACGACGAGGCGTCCGGGGTGCCCCGGGCCGCGGCTCCAGAGCCGGCCGGTGGGGCCGAGCGCGGCAAGCAGCAGCGAGGCCGGGTCGTCGGGCCCCGGCTCGGCGACGCGCACGACGGGGGCCGCGGGGATCCCCGCGGCCGCTTCGGCCTCCTCGTCGCGGCCGACCCACTTGCGGGCCCAGGCCCCTATGCCGCGCCGCCGGGAGCCCGCCGGTGCGTCGCCTCCCGGGTCGGTGGCGGGTCCAGGGCCGGGGTGGGCGTGGCCGCCCGGGTGGGGGGCGCCGCCGTGGGTGCCGCCGGAGGAGGGGGCGGGGGAGTAGGAGGGGGAGGCGTACGGGTCCGCGCGCCCGGGGTCGGCGGCGGGGCCGCCCGCGACCGGCCAGACCGGGACGGGGGCCGGGTCCGCGGCGTGGGCCTGCGCGGGATCCGGCGCCTGGGCGGGGTCCGCGGCGGGGGGCGGGGTGCCGGGGAGGGCCGGGAGGGCGAGGTGGCCGTGCAGGTCGGGGGTCAGCGGGAGCGGGGGCGCCGGGGGGCCCGCGAGGCGCAGGGTCGATTCGCCGACCCGCAGCAGCGTGCCCGGTGCCAGCGGGACGGGGGTGCCCGTCACCGGGGCGCCGCCCAGCGTGGTGCCGTTCGTCGAGTTCAGGTCGGCCACGCTGACCCGGCCGTCCTCCGCCACGGTCACCGCGCAGTGCAGCCGCGACACGTCCGGGTCGTCCAGGGGCACGTCCGCGTCCGCCGAGCGCCCGATGCGGACCGCCCCGGGGTGCAGCAGGTGCACGCCGCCCGCGTCCGGCCCGGCCACCACGTGCAGCTGGGGGGCGCCGAGGCCCTCCTCCAGGGCGGGCAGGACGTCCGGGACCGGCGCGTGCACGGCCAGGACGGCCCCGTCGACCAGGGGCGGCTCGCCCAGCACCCGGCGTTGCGGATCGAGCCGCTCCGCCCCGGCGTAGAGCACGACCGTGCCCCCGGTGTCCGGGCCCGCGACGGTCGCCGCCAGTCCCGAGGCCACCGCGGCCAGCGGGGTGCCGACGGGCGCGGTGACGAGCACGTCACACGTCGCGGGCGCGATCTGGTGGCCGCTGCGCGGCCCGAGGACGGTCAGCCGGATCTGCATCGCCGTCAGCGGTCCCTTCTGCGCGGTGCGCGCTGCGTGCGCCCGGCAGGAACCGGCGGGGCACGACTGCCCGTTCGCCCCCCACCCGGCACGGACGCGTCGTCCGGTCAGGTCATGCGGAAGGCAGGGCTCCCGACCCCGCCACTCCGTACGGGTGCATCCTCGCACCTGTCACCGACAACACGCCCGGCACCCGCCCACAAGTGATCTTGATCGATCGCGCCCGTGGCCACACCCCGTACAGATACGGACAGCAACCCGCGGAAAATCGCCACGGGCATACCCCACAAACGTCACTCTTCGTATATATGTACGGCAACCATCGCCTGACGCCCAGCGTCTTCCCTCGGGACACCGCCTAGAGTGGGTCGGAAAAACGCGCGGAAACGCACGCCCGGAACCCGCCGCGGCGGGACCGCGGCAGGACCACAGCACCACGACAGCAGGGGAGCGCGAGACGTGCGGCCAGTCGGCAGCAAATACCTGCTCGAGGAGCCGCTCGGACGCGGCGCCACGGGCACCGTCTGGCGTGCCCGCCAGCGCGAGACCGCGGGCGCCGAGGCGGCGGTCGCCGGCCAGCCCGGTGAGACCGTGGCCATCAAGGTCCTCAAGGAGGAGCTGGCCCACGACCCCGACGTGGTCATGCGCTTCCTGCGCGAGCGCTCCGTCCTGCTGCGCCTGACCCACCCCAACATCGTCCGCACCCGCGACCTCGTCGTCGAGGGCGATCTGCTGGCCCTCGTCATGGACCTCATCGACGGTCCCGACCTGCACAAGTACCTGCGGGAGAACGGGCCGTTCACCCCCGTCGCCGCGAGCCTGCTCACCGCGCAGATCGCCGACGCGCTCGCCGCCAGCCACGCCGACGGCGTGGTCCACCGCGACCTCAAGCCCGCGAACGTCCTGGTCGACGAGCGCGACGGCCAGATGCGCCCGATGCTCACCGACTTCGGCATCGCCCGCCTGGCCGACTCCCCGGGCCTCACCCGCACCCACGAGTTCGTCGGCACGCCCGCCTACGTCGCCCCCGAGTCCGCCGAGGGCCGCCCGCAGACCTCCGCCGTCGACATCTACGGCGCGGGCATCCTGATGTACGAGCTGGTCACCGGCCGGCCGCCGTTCGCCGGCGGCACCGCGCTGGAGGTGCTGCACCGCCACCTCAGCGAGGACCCGCAGCGCCCCTCCACCCTGCCCGAGCCGCTGTGGACGGTCATCGAGCGCTGCCTGAGCAAGGAGCCGGACCTGCGGCCCAGCGCCGTCGGCCTGGCCCGCGCCCTGCGCGTGGTCGCCGCGGGCATCGGCGTGCACTCCTCCGCCGCCGAGGTCGAGGCCGCGCTCGGCGTCGGCGCGCTGCTCGCGCCCGACCCGGCGCCCGCGCCCGTCCCGGAGACCCCCGGCGCCGCCGATCCCACCCAGGTGCTGCCGCCCCTGGGCTCGCCGATGGGCGGCTACGATCCGAACGCGGCCACCAGCGTCATGCGGTCGATGCCCCCGGCCCCGCAGCACGCCCCCGGCGCCGACCCGACCTCGGTCATGCCCCCCGTACAGGCACCGGACCAGCCGCACCCGTGGCAGTCGCAGATGCGGGCCGCCCGGGACCGCAACGAGCAGACCCAGATGCAGTACCTCGACCCGGCCGACGACCCGCTGCGCCGCCGACCGCAGCGCCAGCCGGCCCCGCAGCAGCCCCAGCAGCCCCAGCAGCCCCAGCAGCAGCCGCGGCAGCAGTACGGCCAGCAGCCCCGCCAGCCCCAGCAGTACCAGCAGGGACCGCCGCAGCAGTACCAGCAGCCGCCGCAGCACCAGCCCCAGCCGTACCGGCAGCAGCCCCCGCCGCAGCAGTACCAGCAGCCGCAGTACCAGCAGCCCCCGCAGCCCCAGCAGCAGCGTCCGCCGCAGCACCAGCCGCAGCCGCAGCAGTACGCCGGGCCGTCGCAGCAGCCGGGCCGCCCTCAGCAGCCCGCTCCGCGCGAGCCGCGGGAGCCGCGCCGCCGCAGCGCCAACCCCATGCGGATTCCGGGGCTCGGCTGCCTCAAGGGCTGCCTGTTCACCCTCGTCCTGCTCTTCGTGGCGGGCTGGCTGGTCTGGGAACTGACCCCGCTCCAGGAGTGGGTGGGCACCGGCAAGGGCTGGTGGGACCAGGTCTGGGACTGGGGCACGCGGGTCACCGACTGGATCGGTGAACTCGGCGGCAGCGACGCCGGCTCGGGCACCGGGACCACCGGCTGAGGGCGCTCCGGCATGCGCCCGTAGCGGTGAGTTCATGGATTTGTCGACTTCTGGGGCACGATTTCGCCCACAGAAGTGAAGGTCGTCGCGAATCGGGCCCCCTGCTGGCCTCCAACCCCCACGCGGCCGCGTAGCTTTGGTGTGTACGCCAGCCGCTGAGGGAGCAGTCGTGGCACGGAAGATCGGCAGCCGGTACACCGCGCACCAGATCCTTGGGCGCGGCAGTGCGGGCACGGTATGGCTGGGCGAGGGGCCCGAGGGCCCCGTCGCCGTCAAGCTGCTCCGTGAGGACCTCGCGTCCGACCAGGAGCTGGTGGGACGGTTCGTCCAGGAGCGCAGCGCGCTGCTCGGCCTGGAGCATCCGCACGTCGTCTCGGTCCGCGACCTCGTCGTCGACGGCAACGACCTCGCGCTCGTCATGGACCTGGTCCGCGGTACGGACCTGCGCACCCGGCTCGACCGGGAACGGCGGCTCGCCCCCGAGGCGGCCGTCGCGATCGTCGCCGACGTCGCCGACGCGCTCGCCGCCGCGCACGCGGCCGGGGTGGTGCACCGCGACGTCAAGCCCGAGAACGTGCTGCTCGACATGCAGGGACCGATCGGCCCCGGCGGGGCGCACCCCGCGCTGCTCACGGACTTCGGCGTCGCCAAACTGATCGACTCCCCGCGCCGGGCCGGACCGCCGCCCGGCGGCAGCCGGACCACCGCGCCGACCACCCGGATCATCGGGACGCCCGACTACCTGGCGCCGGAGATCGTCGAGGGGCTGCCGCCGCGGGCCGCCGTCGACATATACGCGCTCGCCACCGTCCTGTACGAACTGCTCGCCGGGTTCACGCCCTTCGGGGGCGGGCACCCGGGGGCGGTGCTGCGGCGGCACGTCACCGAGACGGTGGTGCCGCTGCCGGGGATCCCCGACGAGCTGTGGCAGCTCATGGTCCAGTGCCTCGCGAAGGCTCCCGCCTCGCGGCTGCGGGCCTCCGAACTGTCCGCCCGGCTGCGGGACCTGCTGCCGCTGCTGAGCGGGATGCCGCCGCTGGACGTGGACGAACCGGACGACCTGGAGGACGAGCCCGCGCAGACGGAGGAGGCTCCGGCCTCCGACCCGGTGCGGCGGCGGGGCGTGGTCCCGCTCGTGCCGGGGTCGGCGACGGACTCCAACCGGGACACGCACACCTCGATGCGGGTGCCGGGGCCGGACGAGCTGGCCGGGGGGGCGCTCGGGACGGCGCGCGTGCCGAGGCCCGCCGGGGGGCACCGGCCCGGGTCGGCGCGGCACCGCGCCGATACGGTGCGCAAGCGGCGGCTGATGCTGTCCGCGGCCGGGGTGGTGCTCGTGGCGGCCGTCTCGGTCGGCGGCTACCTCGCCGCCTCCGGCGAGGACCCCCCGTCCGCCCCGGACAGCAAACACTCGACCCCGTCCCACCCGTAGCCCGCCGGACCGGGGCGCCTCAATCGCCGGCGGGCTGGGTGTGACCGACCCTGTCTCCAGCCTGCGGGCGGCGGTGGCCTCCCTCCCCTCCGGGGGCGCCTCAATCGCCGGGGAGGCTGGATGTGGCGGCCCTTGCCGAGTTCCTGCGGGTGGTGGTGGCCCTCCCTTCCCTCCGGGGGCGCCTCAAACGCCGGCGAGGCTGGGGTGGGCGGGTGCGCCTCAAACGACGGCGGGGGCTGGATGTGGCTGGCAGGTGCGTCAAACGTCAACGAGTTGCCCAGGTCTCCGAGGGCAGCCATCCCAGCCCCGCCGGCGTTTGAGGCGCCCCCGGAGGGCCGCGCGGGCCGCGCCCGGCGGCGGGCGTTCGTGGAAATCCAGCCGCGCCGGCGTTTGAGGCGCCCCCGGAGGGCCGTGCGGGCCGCACCCGGGGGCCGGGCCTCCGTCGACCACTTCAGCCCCGCCGGCGTTTGAGGCGCCTGCCCGGAGGGCGGTGCGGGCCGCGCGCGGTGGCGGGGGTCGTTGGAATGCAGCCCCGCCGGCGTTTGAGGCGGCCGCCCGGTGGGGCTAGGGGGTCAGGAGGGACGGGTGCCAGCGGCGGGCGACGGCCGGGTGGGCGCGGGACCAGCCCTTCAGCTCGTTGCGACCGTATTCGGCGTGGAGCGGATTCGCGGCGTCCTCGGACAGCCCCGGCGCCGAGCGGAGGTAGTCGCCCGGGACCGTCTCGACGACGTAGTCGAGCCGCGGGTTGTAGAAGAACGGCACCGAATACCGCTCCACCGCCCCCGGCGGACTGACCACCCGGTGGTCGGTGGCCCGCAGGTACCCCCGCGTCGCGATCTCCAGCAGCTCCCCGAGGTTCACCACGAACGCCCCCGGCACCGGCGGCACGTCCACGAAGCCGTCCCCCCGCCGGACCTGGAGCCCGCCCACGGAGTCCTGGAGCAGCAGGGTCAGGAAGCCGTAGTCCTTGTGCGCGCCCACCCCCTGGCCGGTGCCCGTCGGCGCCGAGCCGGGGTAGCGGATCAGCTTGGTGTGCAGGTGCGGCCGGTCGGCGAACGCGGCGTCGAAGAAGTCCGCCGGCGCCCCGATGGAGGCGAGCAGCTCCTGGAGCAGCCGGTGCGCCACCGCCGCCAGCCGGGACTGCCAGTCCAGGACCACGCTCCGCAGCTCCGGCAGGGCCGCCGGCCACTGGTTGGGCCCCTCCAGCCACAGGTACGCCGGATCCCCGGGCCCCACCGGCGGCGCGGCCCGTTCCGCGCCCACGTCCAGCTGGTCGCGCCAGTCGGAGGCGCCGCCGGTCAGCTCGTGCCCGATCCGGGTGTAGCCGCGGAAGTGCGGGGAGTTCAGGTTGCTCACGGCCAGCCGGTCGGCTTCGGGGAGCGCGAAGAAGGCGCGGGTCACCTCCAGCACGCGGGCGGTCTCGGCGGCGCCGATCCCGTGGCCCGTCAGGTGCAGGAATCCGGTGTCCCGGGCGGCGGCGTGCAGCTCCGCGCGGAAACCGTCCCGCTCGGCCGGGTCGTCCGCCCGGGACAGGTCCAGGACCGGAAGGGAGGTGGGGGCGGGGACGGGCGGGGCGGCGGGGGAGGGGGCGAGGGAAGACGGGGAGGGGTGCGCGGACGGCATGACGGCTCCGTTTCGGATGTCACGGGGTCCTGTTCCCCAAGGGTGGCGGGGACAGCGGGCGGGGAGGGGCCGCCGGCAGGGATGGCGCCGGGGGGCCGCGTGAGCCGCGTGACAGGACCGGGGGCGAATCGAGCAGCTGGGAAATCAGGCTGTGGTTCGGTCCGGCGGCTGACAGCTCGTCGTCGTGACACGCATGTGGTCCACATGGCGGCGGGAGACGAGGAAGACGGTCATACGGTGAGCGTACGCCCGTTCGGAGGGTGCTTCGTAGAGGGGGATCCGGCCTGGTCCGCCCCGCGGCGGCGGCCGGGCCGGACGGGGCCGTCCGGGGACCGGCTACGCTGGACCCGTGGCAGTCGTCGATGTTTCCGAAGAGCTGAAGTCCCTCTCCTCGACCATGGGGTCGATCGAGGCCGTCCTGGACCTCGACAAGTTGAGGGCGGACATTGCCGTGCTCGAGGAGCAGGCCGCCGCGCCGTCCCTGTGGGACGACCCGGAGGCCGCCCAGAAGATCACGAGCAAGCTTTCCCACCTCCAGGCCGAGGTCCGCAAGACCGAGACCCTGCGCGGCCGGATCGACGACCTCGCGGTCCTCTTCGAGCTGGCGCAGGAGATGGACGACGCGGACACCCTCGCGGAGGCCGAGACCGAGCTGGTCTCCGTCCGCAAGGCGCTGGCCGAGATGGAAGTCCGTACCCTCCTGTCCGGCGAGTACGCCGAGCGCGAGGCCCTGGTCAACATCCGGGCCGAGGCCGGCGGCGTGGACGCCTCCGACTTCGCCGAGCGCCTCCAGCGGATGTACCTGCGCTGGGCCGAGCGGCACGGTTACCCGACCGAGGTCTACGAAACCTCGTACGCCGAAGAGGCCGGCATCAAGTCGACCACCTTCGTCGTCAAGGCCCCGTACGCCTACGGCACCCTCTCGGTGGAGCAGGGCACGCACCGCCTCGTCCGGATCTCGCCCTTCGACAACCAGGGCCGCCGCCAGACGTCCTTCGCGGGCGTCGAGGTGCTGCCGGTCGTCGAGTCGAGCGACCACGTCGAGATCGACGAGGGCGAGCTGCGCATCGACGTGTACCGCGCCTCGGGCCCCGGCGGCCAGGGCGTCAACACCACCGACTCGGCCGTGCGCATCACGCACATCCCGACCGGCATCGTCGTCTCCTGCCAGAACGAGCGCTCGCAGATCCAGAACAAGGCCAGCGCCATGAACGTCCTCCAGGCCAAGCTGCTGGAGCGGCGCCGCCAGGAGGAGCAGGCCAAGATGGACGCCCTCAAGGACGGCGGCAGCTCCTGGGGCAACCAGATGCGCTCCTACGTCCTGCACCCGTACCAGATGGTCAAGGACCTGCGCACCGAGTTCGAGGTCGGCAACCCGCAGGCCGTGCTCGACGGCGAGATCGACGGCTTCCTGGAGGCCGGAATCCGCTGGCGCAAGCAGCAGGAGCAGGTCTCCTAAGCGCACACGGCCGACCTGACAGCAGCCGAAAGCCCGGACCCCTCGTGAGGGGTCCGGGCTTCTTCGATCGGTACGTGCGGCGCCCTACGGCTCCCCGCGCCCCGGGGGTCGGGTCATGCGGCCTGGTGCGCCACCAGCGCGAGCGCTGCCACGAGCACCACCATGAGCACGATCAACGTCATGGGGTTGAGGTGGGCGAAGGGGCGGTCCTCCTGCTGGAGGCGCTCCCTGTTCGCCCGGCACACCGGGCAGCGGCCCTGACTGACGGGCGCGGCGCAGTTCGCGCACACGAGCCGGTCATACGTCATGCGCTGTCCTCCTCTCGTCCCCATGTACAACGGTGGGGGGAACGAGTCCGTTCCCCCCACCACTGTGCCAGCTCGCGCGGCTTTCGGCGCGGCCCGTCCGGTCACTCGCGATCGGGGCTCGTGCGCACCAGGGGATATAACGGACAACTCCGGAGCCCGGGTCCCTAGCCTGCGCCCCTTCGCGTATGGTCACGCTCACCTACTCCCGGCGACCGTGGTGCACCCGTGATCCGATTCGACAGTGTGTCCAAGTACTACCCGAAGCAGAGCCAGCCCGCACTCAGAGACGTGTCCCTGGAGATCGTCAAGGGCGAGTTCGTCTTCCTGGTCGGCTCCTCCGGCTCCGGCAAGTCCACCTTCCTGCGGCTGATACTGCGCGAGGAACGGGCGAGCCAGGGGCAGGTCCACGTGCTGGGCAAGGACCTCGCCAGACTCTCCAACTGGAAGGTCCCGCACATGCGGCGCCAGCTGGGGACCGTCTTCCAGGACTTCCGGCTGCTCCCCAACAAGACGGTCGCGGAGAACGTGGCCTTCGCCCAGGAAGTCATCGGCAAACCGCGCGGCGAGATCCGCAAGGCCGTCCCCCAGGTCCTGGAGCTGGTCGGACTGGGCGGCAAGGAGAGCCGGATGCCCGGCGAGCTGTCCGGCGGTGAGCAGCAGCGCGTGGCCATCGCCCGGGCCTTCGTCAACCGCCCGGCGCTGCTGATCGCGGACGAGCCGACCGGCAACCTCGACCCGTCGACCTCGGTCGGGATCATGAAGCTGCTGGACCGGATCAACCGGACCGGCACCACAGTGATCATGGCGACGCACGATCAGCAGATCGTCGACCAGATGCGCAAGCGTGTCATCGAACTCGAACAGGGCCGTCTCGTGCGCGACCAGTCGCGCGGCGTCTACGGCTACCAGCACTGAAAGGACGCCATGCGCGCCCAGTTCGTCATGTCGGAGATCGGCGTAGGCCTCCGCCGCAATCTCACCATGACCTTCGCGGTCATCATTTCCGTGGCCCTGTCGCTGGCCCTGTTCGGTGGCTCCCTGCTCATGCGCGACCAGGTGAGCCAGATGAAGGGCTACTGGTACGACAAGGTCAACGTCTCGATCTACCTCTGCAACAAGAACGACGCCGAGGCCAGCGCCGGCGCCTCCTGCTCCAAGGGCGCGGTGACCGCCGAGCAGAAGCAGCGGATCGAGGCCGACCTCAAGAAGATGGACCTCGTCGAGACGGTCTCGTACGAGTCCTCCGACGAGGCCTACAAGCACTACAAGGAGCAGTTCGGGCACACCGCCCTGGCCGCCTCCATCACGCCGGACCAGATGCCCGAGTCCTTCCGGGTGAAGCTGAAGAACCCGGAGAAGTACAAGGTCATCACCACCGCCTTCGCGGGGCGGGACGGGGTCCAGTCCGTCGAGGACCAGCGGACCGTGCTGGACAACCTCTTCCGGCTGCTCGGCTACCTGAACGTCGCCGCGCTGGTCATCATGCTCATCATGCTGGTGGTGGCGCTGCTGCTGATCGTCAACACGGTGCGCGTCTCGGCGTTCAGCCGTCGGCGGGAGACCGGGATCATGCGGCTGGTGGGCGCCTCCAGCTTCTACATCCAGGTGCCGTTCATCATGGAGGCCGCCTTCGCCGGTCTGATCGGCGCGGTGCTCGCCTGCGGGATGCTGGCCTCGGGCCAGTACTTCGTGATCGACCACGGTGCGGGGCTGCGGCAGAAGATGGAGCTGATCAACTTCATCGGCTGGGACTCGGTCCTCACCAAGCTCCCGCTGGTGCTGGTCATCGGTCTGCTGATGCCCTCGCTCGCGGCCTTCGTGGCTTTGCGCAAGTACCTGAAGGTGTGACGAGCGCCCCGTGGGCGGTGCGGCCGAGACGCCGTGCCGGCCCGGGGCCTTGTCCTAGACTCGGCGCCATGCCGGGCCGCCCCGTCCCTTCCTGTCTCCGGCCCCGCGACCTGCGTCGCGGGGCCGCCGTGACGTTGGCGCTGATCGGCGCCCTGGGCGGGCTCGGCGCCGCCGTGAGCACCGGGTTCCGCCCCGACCCGCGCGAGGAGGGGCGTACCGCCTCGGTCGCGGCCCGTACGAAGGCACCCGCGGGCGCCGGGAAGCCCGCGACCGCCGACCGGGACGCCGTCGCCCGGGCCGCCGCCGAGGCGGTCGCCGAGGGGAAGTCCGGCAAGAACGCCGCCCAGGACGTCGTCAGCCGCAGCGGCGACCGCTGGGGCGTGGTCTACGACCAGGGCGAGTACGCCTCCTTCGAGGACGAGCTCGACGGCCGCTACACCGGGGTCGGGCTCTGGACCGAGCGCGGCCCCGGCGGCCGGATCGCCGTCACCCGGGTCCAGCCCGGCAGCCCCGCCGACCGCGCCGGATTACGCGGCGGCGACCGGCTGACCCGCGTGGACGGGGCGCCGGTCACCGGCTTCAGCGTGGCCCAGGTGGTGGCCCGGCTGCGCGGGGACGCGGGTACCGCGGTGACCCTGGAGGTCGAGCGCGACGGCGCGGACCTGACCGAGACGGTGCGCCGCGCCCGGGTCAGTACCGAGGCGGTGACGGTACGGGAGCTGGGCAAGGGCGTGGTGCTCGTCAAGGTGTCCGCCTTCACCCGTGGCTCGGGCGAGCGGGTCCGGGCGGCGGTCCGTGCGGCCCCGGCCGGGGCCGGGGTGCTGCTGGACCTGCGCGGCAACCCCGGGGGTCTGGTCGGCGAGGCGGTGACGGCGGCCTCCGCCTTCCTGGACGGCGGGCTGGTGGCGACGTACGACGTACGGGGTGCCCAGCGCGCCCTGTACGCGGAGCGCGGCGGGGACACCGCCCGCCCCCTGGTGGCGCTGGTCGACGGCGGCACGATGAGCGCGGCCGAGCTGGTCACGGGGGCCCTCCAGGACCGCGGGCGCGCGGTGACCGTCGGCAGCCACACCTTCGGCAAGGGCTCGGTGCAGATGCCGACCGAACTGGCGGACGGTTCGGTGGCCGAGCTGACGGTGGGCACCTACCGCACCCCGGCCGGCCGCAGCCTGGACGGGCGGGGCATCACCCCCGACGTGAGCGCCGACCAGCGCGTCGAGGAACGGGCCCGCGCGGTATTGGGTGGCCTCGGGGTGGGTCCGTAGTGCGAAAATGGCCGCACTATGGCTAAGGAAACAGGGCGCAAGCTGATCGCCCAGAACAAGAAGGCGCGGCACGACTACACGATCATCGACACCTACGAGTGCGGTCTCGTGCTCACGGGGACCGAGGTCAAGTCCCTGCGCCAGGGCCGGGCCTCGCTGGTGGACGGCTTCGTGTCGGTGGAGAGCGGGGAGGCCTGGCTCTACAACGTGCACGTGCCGGAGTACAGCCAGGGCACCTGGACCAACCACAGCGCCCGCCGTAAGCGCAAGCTCCTCCTGCACCGCGAGGAGATCGACAAGCTGGACTCGAAGACCGGCGAGACGGGCAACACGATCGTTCCGCTGTCCCTGTACTTCAAGGACGGCCGGGCCAAGGTCGAGATCGCGCTCGCCAAGGGCAAGAAGGAGTACGACAAGCGCCAGTCCCTGCGTGAGAAGCAGGACACGCGCGAGACGAACCGGGTGATCTCGGCCGTGAAGCGCAAGGAGCGCGGTCAGCTGTAATCGCCTGGCATCCCGTGGTCCACTTCGCGTACCATGGCGTCAGCACCTCCCCGATGGGGTCGTGCGGCTTGAGCGGTACCCAACTGAATAGCGTGCAACATGGGGATGATCGGTTTCGACAGCGGATGTCGATGCAGGGGAAGCGAGCCGAGG
This sequence comes from Streptomyces sp. NPDC043876, assembly GCF_056435825.1. NCBI lineage: Bacteria > Bacillati > Actinomycetota > Actinomycetes > Kitasatosporales > Streptomycetaceae > Streptomyces > Streptomyces sp. NPDC043876. The sequence goes on from NZ_JBWKDV010000002.1 coordinate 49,572, forward strand.
AAGCGGCAATGATCTCGTAAACCACCTGTCGCAAAAAATAATCGCCAATTCCAACAGCGATAACTCCCGCTTCTCCCTCGCTGCCTAATAACAGCGAACTGAAGCCTTCGTGAGGAGCGTCAGCCCGGGAGTGGTCCCGGCCCGGATCCTGGCGTCAACTAGGGATCTAAACCTCTAGCCCCGGTCACGGGGGCTGGAGGGAAACCAAACAGTGACTGAGCCCGTCGGAGACTTGTCCGTGTGATCTCCGGGGCCGAGAAAAGCGCAGCGGACTGCGCTCGGAGAAGCCCTGCTTCTGCACCGCTGGACGCGGGTTCGATTCCCGCCATCTCCACCACCTCCATGTTGGGCACGGGCCCCGCAGCCTCCGGGCGGCGGGGCCTTTGTCATGCCGTGATGCCGGTGTCATGCCGTGACGGGGGCCTGTCAGAGGTCGAGCATCAGCCGCAGGTACCGGCGCACCTCGGCCCTCTCCTTGTCCGTGATCACGCCGAGGGGGCGCTGGCCGACAAGGCGCTGCTCACTGATGGAGCGGATGTCCTCGGTGCGCGCCCAGCTGGGGCGGTCGAGGCCGGATTCGGGCGAGCTGATGGAGACGTGGTGATCCAAGCCGCGGGTCTTCGTGGTGAGAGGCACGACGATCGTCATGGGGATGGGGAACGCCGCGTGGGTGGGGGAGGAGACGACCAGGACCGGGCGGCACCCTGACCGTTCGCTCCCGTTGACGGGGGAGAGGTCGGCGTACCAAACCTGCTTGGGGTGAGCGTAGACCCGGCCGGTACGGGCACGGCGGCGAACGGCGCGTCCGTCAGCGTCGGGTGGGTGACTCCGAGCCCCTCATGGTCGTGGCGAGGAGCGCCAGGAGGGCCGCCGTGGCCGGGAGGGCGTAGGACGGGGTGGGGCCCAGGTGGTCCACCGCGGCGCCCGCGGTGGCCGAGCCGGCCGCGATGCCCGTCAGGATGGCGGTCACGGCCAGGGTCATCCCCTCGTTCAGGCGGGCCGCCGGGGTGGCCCGCTGGACCAGGGCCATGGCGGTGACCATCGTCGGCGCGGTGGCCATGCCCGCCAGCAGCAGGGCCACCGCCAGCAGGGGCACCGAGCCGGTGGCGGCCGCCGCCCAGGGCAGGGCCATCAAGGCGGCCAGGGCGCTCACGCAGCCGGCCAGGGCGCGCGGGCGCAGGGCGCCGTAGAGCAGGCCGGCCGCGCAGGAACCCGCGGCCTGGAGGGCCAGGACCGGGCCCGCGGCCGCGGCGAGGCCGTGGCCCGTGAGGTAGGCGAGCGAGGTGACCTCCATGGAGCCGAAGACCGCGCCCAGGGCCAGGAACAGCGCCAGCAGCCCCGGCAGGCCGGGCGAGCGCAGCGGCGAGCGGTGCCGGGTGCGGCCGGCGGGCGGCGGTTCGGTCGCGCGACGCGAGGTGAAGAGGACCATGCCGGCCAGCAGCAGGGCCGCGCCGGTGAGGGTGCCCGCCTCCGGGAACGCCAGGGAGCACAGGGTGGTGGCGAGGACCGGGCCGAGCAGGTAGCACAGCTCGTCGACGGCCTGCTCGAAGGACATCGCGGTGTGCCGGGCGGCGGGGGAGTCGCGCAGCAGGTGGGTCCAGCGGGCGCGCGAGAGGCCGCCGATGTTGGGGGTGGTCGCGGTGGCGGCGCAGCAGGCGAAGAGGGTCCAGGCCGGGGCCTGCGTACGGACGCACCACACCAGGCAGAGCCAGCCGAGGACGGCGATCAGGGTGGCGGGCAGCGCGATCCGGGCCTGGCCGTGCCGGTCGACCAGCCGGGCCGTGAAGGGCGCGACGGCGGCGGTCGCGGCGAGCCCGGTGGCGGTGACCGCGCCCGCCAGCGCGTACGAACCGCGCTGGCCCGCGATCATCAGGACCGCGCTGACCCCGAACATGCCCATGGGGAGCCGGGCGAGCAGGTTCCCCGCGGTGAAGGCCCGCGCGCCCGGGGTGGCGAACAGCCGCCGGTACGGGCCCGCCGGGCGGCGGCGCGCGGCCGGCGCGGCGGCCCCGCGGCGCGGGGCGGCGGGCCCGGCGGCCAGGACGAGGGTGGCGCCGGTGACGGTCATCAGGGGGGCGGCCGGCGGGGCGGCGGGCGCGGTGGTGGGCATGGGACCAGCCTCGGGGCGGGCCCCCGGAGCGGTCCAACACCTGTTCCGGGGTGATTCACGCACCCCTGTTGTCAATCGGGCGGCGCGGGTTACGCTGCCGCGGTGAACGCACGAGAGGTGGACCCGCGGCTGCTGCGCGCCTTCGTCGCCGTCGCCGAGGAACTGCACTTCACCCGGGCCGCCGCCCGGCTGTACGTCGCCCAGCAGGCCCTCAGCCGGGACGTCCGCCGCCTCGAACAGGCCCTGGACGCGCGGCTCTTCGTACGGACCACCCGGCAGGTCGAGCTGACGGCCGACGGCGAGCGGCTGCTCCCGCACGCTCGCCGGGTGCTGCGCGCCCACGAGGACCTCGCCGCCGCCTTCGGCGCGAGCGCGCGGCCGCTGCTCGTCGACCTCAACTCCGACGGCCCCGGCACCGCCCGCCAGGTCCTGGACCGGGCCCGCGAACTGGCCCCCGACCAGGAGCTGATGGCCCGCTTCGAGAGCGGGCTCACGCACAGCGCCGGGGAGATCGCCGCCGGGCGCCTGGACGTGTCCTTCGGCCGGTTCGGCGGGCTCGCCCCCGCCCTGCGCGCCCGCCTCGCCCACCAGCCCGTGCGCTACGAACCGCTGGCCGTCGTCCTGCCCGAGGACCACCCGCTGGCCACCCGCGCCACGGTCGCGGTCGGCGCGCTGGCCGGGGAGACCGTGTACGCCGGGGCCGGGAACCCGCGCACCCTGGAGTGGACCGACCTGGCCCGGCGGCTCTTCGCGGGCCGCGGCACCGCCCTGGCCCCGCCCGCGCCCGTCGCGGTCGGCAAGGAGGAGTTCCGGCGGGTGATGGCCAAGACCGGCCATCCCGTCCTGGCCACCGTCGACTTCCCCGACATGCCGGGCTGCGTGCGCCGGCCGCTGACCGACCCGGTGCCGCTGTCGCCGCTGTCCATGGTGTGGCGCCGGGGTTTCGGCCACCCCGGACTGACCGCGCTGCGCACCGCCGCGGCCGGGCTGGGCGCCGTACGCGGCTGGCTCGACCTGCCGGAGGGCGGCTGGCTGCCCGAGGGGGACGCGGAGCTGATGCGCTCACACTGACCGGCGGCGCCGGGTGAGTGCACGGTATCGCCGCGGTCATCCGGCGGGGACCGGAGGCGAAACGAGCCGTCCCTACGGTCGTCTTCACGGACACGACAGCAGTGGAGGCGTGATGACCGCACCGCGCACGGGCGGCCGCTGGATCGAGCGGTGGGATCCCGAGGACGAGACCTTCTGGAAGGAGACGGGCCGGCGGACCGCCCGGCGGAACCTGCTCTACTCCGTGCTCTCCGAGCACGTCGGCTTCTCGATCTGGTCGCTCTGGTCGGTGATGGTCCTCTTCATGGGCCCGCGCTACGGCATCGACCCGGCCCAGAAGTTCACCCTGATCGCCACCGCCACCTTCGTCGGTGCGCTGGTGCGCGTCCCCTACACCTTCGCCGTCGCCCGCTTCGGCGGCCGCAACTGGACCGTCTTCAGCGCGCTGATGCTGCTCGCGCCGACGGTGGCCGCGCTGGTGGTGATGGAGCCGGGGACCTCGTACGGGACGTTCCTGCTGGTGGCGGCCCTGACCGGGGTCGGGGGCGGCAACTTCGCCTCCTCCATGACCAACATCAACGCCTTCTTCCCGCTGCGCGAGAAGGGCTGGGCGCTCGGCCTGAACGCGGGCGGCGGCAACATCGGCGTCCCCGTCGTCCAGCTCGCCGCGCTGCTGGTCATCGGGACGGCCGGGGCGGCGCACCCGCGGTTCCTGCTCGCCGCCTACATCCCGCTCATCGTGGCCGCGGCCGTGCTGGCGGCGGCGCGGATGGACAACCTGGCGCCCGTGCGCAACGACACCGGCGCGGTCCGGGAGGCCGTGCGCGACGGGCACACCTGGATCATGGCGTTCCTGTACATCGGCACCTTCGGCTCCTTCATCGGCTACAGCTTCGCCTTCGGGCTGGTCCTGCAGACGCAGTTCGGCCGGACCCCGCTCCAGGCCGCCTCGCTGACCTTCATCGGACCGCTGCTCGGCTCGCTGGTCCGGCCCGTGGGCGGGCGGCTCGCCGACCGGTACGGCGGCGCGCGGATCACGCTGGGGACCTTCGTCGCGATGGCGGCGGCCACCGGCGTGGTGGTCCTGGCCTCGGTACGGGCCTCCCTGCCGGTGTTCCTCACCGGGTTCGTGGCCCTGTTCGTGCTCAGCGGCCTCGGCAACGGATCGACGTACAAGATGATCCCCGGCATCTTCCAGGCCAAGGCGCTGGCCCGGGGGCTGGGCGCCGAGGCCGCGGCCGCCTACGGGCGGCGGCTGTCGGGGGCCGCGATGGGCCTCATCGGCGCCGTGGGCGCCCTCGGCGGGCTCGGCATCAACCTCGTCTTCCGGGAGGCCTTCCTCAGCTCCGGCGAGGGCACCGCCGCCTTCGTCACCTTCCTCGGCTTCTACGCCGTCTGCTGCGCGGTGACCTGGGCGGTATACCTTCGCCGGCCCGCCGCCTCGGCCGGGCCCGCCCCGGACGCGGCCGCGAAGCCGCAGCTCACCTCGGTGTAACGGCGGTTAACGGCGCCGAAATACGGGTGAACCGAGCCTGACACGACGCCTTGGCAGGCTCGGACCACCCTCACACCCCCCTTGCACGAGGCAGGACAGCATGGACGAGACACAGACCGGCCCGCCCGCCACCGGGCCGCTCTCCGGATTCACGGTGGGGGTCACCGCCGCGCGCCGCGCCGACGAGCTGATCGCGCTGCTGCGGCGGCGCGGGGCGGTGGTCCTGCACGCCCCCGCCCTGCGGATCGTGCCGCTCGCCGACGACGGCGAACTGCTGGCCGCCACCAAGGAACTGCTGGGCTGCGCGCCCGACGCGGTGGTCGCCACCACCGCCATCGGCTTCCGCGGCTGGATCGAGGCCGCCGACGGCTGGGGGATCGGCGAGGACCTGCTGGCCCGGCTGCGGGCCACCGAACTGCTCGCCCGCGGGCCCAAGGTGAAGGGCGCGATCCGGGCCGCCGGGCTGGTCGAGGCGTGGTCGCCGAAGTCGGAGTCGCTCGCGGAGGTGCTGGACCGGCTGCTGGCGGGCGGGGTCGCCGGGCGGCGGATCGCGCTCCAGCTGCACGGGGAGCCGCTGCCGGGCTTCGTGGAGGCGCTGCGGGAGGCCGGGGCGGAGGTGATCGTCGTACCGGTGTACCGGTGGATGCCGCCGGAGGATCTCGGGCCGCTGGACCGGCTGCTCGACGCGGTCGCCGCCGGGGCGGTGGACGCCGTCAGCTTCACCTCCGCGCCCGCCGCGGCCTCGCTGCTGGCGCGGGCCGCGGAACGGGGGATCACGGATCCGGTGCTGGAGGGACTGCGTACGGGCGTGCTCGCGGCCTGCGTGGGGCCGGTGACCGCGCTGCCGCTGGAGGCGCTCGGGGTGGCGACGGTCCAGCCGGAGCGGTTCCGGCTGGGGCCGCTGGTCCAGGTGCTGTGCCAGGAGCTGCCGGGGCGGGCGCGGGTGCTGCCGGTGGGCGGGCACCGGGTGGAGATCCGCGGCCACGCGGTCCTGGTGGACGAGGACCTGCGGCCGGTGCCGCCGGCCGGGATGTCCCTGCTGCGGGTGCTGGCGCGGCGGCCGGGGTGGGTCGTGGGGCGCGCCGAACTGCTGCGGGCGCTGCCGGGGGCGGGGCGCGACGAACACGCAGTGGAGACGGCGATGGCCCGGCTGCGGGTGGCGCTGGGGGTGCCGAAGCTGATCCAGACGGTGGTCAAGCGGGGGTACCGGCTGGCGCTGGACGCGGGCGGCGAAGCCAAGTACGACGCCCCGTCGCCCTGACCCTCCGGGGGCTCCGCCCCGGGCCCTGCGCCTCAAACGCCGGCGGGGCTGGGATTGCGGTGCTGACGCCGGCCGCCCGGCCGGGAATTCAGCCTCGCCGGCGATTGAGGCGCCCCCGGAGGGGAGGGGTGCGGCGCCGCTGCCGGGGCTCCGCCCCGGGCCCCGCGCCTCAAACGCCGGCGGGGCTGGGATCCGGGGCTGGGACGGGCGCCCCCGGAGGGCCGGGAAACGGGCGTCGGTAGCGTAGGGGGATGATGATCGCTGAGGGAGTGGAACTGCGGGAGATGCGGCTCGGGGATGCCGGGCGGCTGGCCGAGGCGCTCGGGCGCAACCGTGCGCACATGGCGCCCTTTGAGCCGCCGCGGCCCGAGGACTTCTACACCGAGGACGGGCAGCGGCGCCGGATCGAGGCGCTGCTCGGCGACCGGGACGCGGGCCGCGCGGTGCCGTACGTCCTGCTCGGGACAGAGGGCGCCGCGCCGCTCCTCGGCACGATCACGCTGAACAACGTCGTCCGCGGCCCCCTGTGCAGCGCGAGCGTCGGCTACTGGGTCGACGGCGCGCACACCGGCCGGGGCCTCGCCTCCGCCGCGCTCGCCGAGGTCGTCCGGGCGGCCCGCGACGAGCTGGGCCTGCACCGGCTCGCCGCCGGCACCCTGCTGGACAACCTCGCCTCGCAACGCGTGCTCGCCAAGGCCGGTTTCGAGGCGTACGGCGTCGCGCCCCGCTACCTGTACATCGACGGCGCCTGGCGCGACCACCGGCTCTTCCAGCTGCTGCTGCACGACGATCCGCCCCCTGCATGAGGCTTCCGCCCGGGCCCGCCGAGGGCGCACTCTGGTGGGGCGTCGACCGAGGCGGTGACGGACATGTGGTTCGAATCGGGACGGGTCTGCCTGGACCTGGCGGCCACCCTGGGGCCGCCGGAGGGGCTCGCCGACCGCGCGGGGCTGAGCCTGTGGCTCACCGGGGCCGGCCTGGTGCCCGGACCGACCCCGCCCGCCCGCGTCACCGAGGACTGGCTGGAGCCCTTCCGGACGCTGCGGGCGGACGTGCGCGCCCTGGTGGCGGCCGAGCTGAGCGGCCGCGCCCCCGGCGAGGAACCGCTCGCCCGGGTCAACGCGCGGGCCGCCGGTCCACCCCCGGGACTGTGTGCCGTACGCGACCCCGCCGGGCGCCTGGTGCGCGAACTGTGCGGCGGGGCCGCCGGGGTGGGCTGCGCGGCGCTGCTGGCGGCCGTCGCGCGCGACGCGGTGGAGCTGCTCACGGACCCCGGCGACCGCGACCGCCTGCGCGCCTGCGAAGGTGAGGGCTGTACCCGGGTCTACCTGGACACCTCGCGCGGCCACCGGCGGCGCTGGTGTTCCAGTGAACTGTGCGGAAACCGGGAGCGGGTGGCCCGCCACCGCGCGCGGGTGCTCGCCGCGCGTCCCGCGTAGCGCATACACGCTCATAACGGCCTCATGGCGCCTTGCGCGCCCGCGTTCCGCGCGCCCGCGCGCGGAACGGGCGTGCGGACACCCGCTCTGTTCGCGTACGGTTGACGGTCGCCCAATGCACGTCAGAAGGGGGCCTTGGTGGCCGCGCAGGATGCCGCTGTCGACAGCACGGCGGATTCCGTCCGCGATCGCGAGATCGCGGTCGAGCAGACTCATCTGGACCAGGTGTACCGCCGCCTCGAGGAGAAGATCCACGAGGCCGAGTTCCTGATGAACGACGCGGCCAAGCGGGGTCAGGTCGGTACCCCCGGCGCCCTCGCGGAACGCGACGCACAGGTCTTCCGCGCCGGGATTCATCTCAACCGGCTCAACAACGAATTCGAGGACTTCCTCTTCGGACGGATCGACCTCGTCCTCGGCAAGGACGGGGAGCGCGGCGCGGACGGCGCCTTCACCTCCGTCGAGGCCGCCGAGGACGCGATCCGCCCGGACCTGACCGCCGACATCGCCGAAACCCTGCACATCGGGCGGATCGGCGTGCTCGACAACGACTACACGCCGCTGGTGATCGACTGGCGCGCGCCCGCCGCCGCGCCGTTCTACCGCTCCACGCCCAAGGAGCCGGGCCGGGTGGTGCGCCGCCGGGTCATCCGCTCCAAGGGCCGCAAGGTGCTCGGCGTCGAGGACGACCTGATGCGCCCCGAGGTGACCGCCTACCTCGACGGCCAGGAGCTGCCGGTGCTCGGTGACGGCGCGCTGATGGCCGCGCTCGGCCGGGCCCGTACACACTCCATGCGCGACATCGTCTCCTCCATCCAGGCGGAGCAGGACATGGTCATCCGGGCCCCCGCCGCCTCCGTCGCGGAGGTCGCGGGCGGCCCCGGCACCGGCAAGACCGCCGTCGCGCTGCACCGCGCCGCCTATCTGCTCTACCAGGACCGGCGGCGCTACTCCGGCGGCATCCTGGTCGTCTCGCCGACCCCGCTGCTCGTCGCCTACACCGAGGGCGTGCTGCCCTCGCTCGGCGAGGAGGGCCAGGTCGCGATCCGGGCGCTGGGCTCGCTGGTCGACGGCGCCGAGGCGACCACCTACGACGAACCGGCGGTCGCCCGCGTCAAGGGCTCCTCCCGGATGCTGCCGGTCCTGCGCAAGGCCGTACGGGGCGCGCTGGAGCTGGGCGGCGCCCCCGAGCGGCTGCGCGTGGTGGCCTTCGGCCGCCGCCAGGAGCTGGAGGCGGACGAGCTGAACCGGATCCGCCAGGTCGTCCTCGGCGGCACGGCGCCGGTCAACCTGCTGCGTCCGCGCGCCCGCAAGCTGCTGCTGGACGCCCTGTGGGCGAAGTCAGGCGGCGCCGGGCGGCACACCGACCGGGAGCTCGCGGCCGAACTGCGCTCCGGCTTCGACGAGGACGTCTCCACCGAGGACGTCTTCATCGAGTTCCTGAACGCCTGGTGGCCCGAGCTGACCCCGCGCGGCGTCCTCGCCACGATGGCCGACGAGCGGCGCCTGGGCCGCTGGGCCCGCCGGGTGCTGAACCCGCGCGAGACCCGGCTGCTGGCCCGCTCCCTGCGCCGCACCGGCGCGGACGGCAAGGGCCCGCTCTCGGTGCACGACGTGGCGCTGCTGGACGAACTCCAGCTGCTGATCGGCGCCCCCGCGCGCCCCAAGCGCAAGCGCGACCTGGACCCGCTGGCCCACCTCACCGGCCTGGAGGAGCTGATGCCGGGCCGCGAGGAGACCCAGTGGGAGCGGGCCGAGCGGCTGGCGGCGGAGCGCACCGAGTACGCCCACGTGATCGTGGACGAGGCCCAGGACCTGACGCCGATGCAGTGGCGGATGGTGGGCCGCCGCGGCCGGACCGGCACCTGGACGGTGGTGGGCGACGCCGCCCAGTCCTCCTGGAGCGACCCCGACGAGGCGGCCGCGGCCCGGGACGAGGCGCTGGGCAGCCGGCCGCGCCGCAAGTTCACCCTGACCGTCAACTACCGCAACCCGGCCGAGATCGCCGAACTGGCGGCCCGGGTGCTGCGCCTGGCCATGCCGGGGATGGAGCCGCCCACCGCGGTCCGCTCCACCGGCCTGGAGCCGCGCTTCACCGCCGCGGGCCCCGACCTGGGCGCCTGGGTGCGGGAGGAGACCCGGCGGCTGCTGGGCCAGGTCGAGGGCACGGTCGGCGTGGTCGTGGCGATGGACAGGCGCGCGGAGGCGGCCGGGTGGCTCGCGGAGCTCGGGGAGCGCGCGGTGGCGCTCGGCAGCCTGGAGGCCAAGGGCCTGGAGTACGACGCCACGGTGGTCGTCTCCCCGGCGGAGATCGCGGAGGAGTCCCCGGCGGGCCTGCGGGTGCTCTACGTCGCCCTCACGCGCGCGACGCAGCAGCTCACGGTGGTGTCGGGGGAGCGGGACCGGCCCGACGCGGCCGGGGTGCCGGAGCTGCTGCGCGACTGAGCCGGACGTATGGACGTTCAGGTCGTCCCCCGGGAGGGGGATCACTTCCGGCGAACCTTTGTTAGCCTGGTTGTGGCACCGGCTCGATCCAAGCCCCCGGGCCCAACCTTAGTCGCCTAGAGCGACCACTTGCCGCGAGGCGAGCATGGCGGGTCGGTGTCATAGACGTAGAGAGCAGGTCCGCGTCCTCCCCTCCGGGGGAGGGCGCGGACCTGTTTTGCGTGCCGCCGCTGACCGGCCCGGTTGTCCTGCGGGTCTTCCGCACTACCGGTAAATCTCGTATGGTGGAAGTATCTTTCCGAAATTTGTAGCTGGTTACCTCGTACCGGCCGGTAGGTGGGACGATCGGACAACAGGTCCCGTCACGCCTGCCGTGCCGGGGCCCGTGTACAGCGAACCTTGGACAGCAGAGGAACACGGACATGGCAACGGCGCCCAGCGTCTCGTACTCGATGACGGTCCGACTGGAAGTGCCCGCGAGCGGTACCGCGGTCTCCCAGCTCACCACCGTCGTGGAGTCCAGCGGAGGGTCGGTCACCGGCCTCGACGTGACCGCCTCCGGCCACGAGAAGCTCCGGATCGACGTCACGATCGCCGCGACGTCCACGGCGCACGCCGACGAGATCGTCGAGGAGCTGCGCGGGATCGAGGGTGTGAGCCTGGGCAAGGTCTCGGACCGCACGTTCCTGATGCACCTCGGCGGCAAGATCGAGATGGCGTCGAAGCACCCCATCCGCAACCGTGACGACCTCTCCATGATCTACACCCCGGGCGTGGCCCGCGTGTGCATGGCGATCGCCGAGAACCCCGAGGACGCGCGCCGCCTGACGATCAAGCGCAACTCCGTCGCAGTCGTGACGGACGGCTCCGCGGTCCTGGGGCTGGGCAACATCGGCCCGATGGCCGCGCTGCCCGTCATGGAGGGCAAGGCGGCCCTCTTCAAGCGGTTCGCCGGGATCGACGCGTGGCCGATCTGCCTCGACACCCAGGACAGTGATGAGATCGTCGCCATCGTCAAGGCGATCGCCCCCGGCTTCGCCGGCATCAACCTGGAGGACATCTCCGCGCCGCGCTGCTTCGAGATCGAGGCCCGGCTGCGCGAGGCCCTCGACATCCCCGTCTTCCACGACGACCAGCACGGCACCGCCATCGTCGTCCTCGCCGCCCTCACCAACGCACTGCGCGTGGTGAACAAGGCCGTTGGCGATGTCAAGGTCGTCATGTCCGGCGCCGGCGCGGCCGGCACGGCCATCCTCAAACTGCTCCTCGCGGCGGGCGTCAAGAACGTCGTCAGCGCCGACATCCACGGCGTCGTGCACGCCGGCCGCGCCGACCTGGTTGACGCCGACAGCGAGTCGCCGCTGCGCTGGATCGCCGACAACACCAACCCCGAGGGCTACACCGGCACGCTCAAGGAGGCCGTCGTCGGCGCCGACGTCTTCATCGGCGTCTCGGCCCCGAACGTCCTCAGCGGCGCCGACGTCGCCGCCATGGCGGACGGCGCCATCGTGTTCGCGCTCGCGAACCCGGACCCCGAGGTCGACCCGGCGGTCGCCCGCGAGACGGCCGCCGTCGTGGCCACCGGCCGCTCGGACTTCCCCAACCAGATCAACAACGTGCTGGTCTTCCCGGGTGTCTTCCGCGGCCTCCTGGACGCCCAGTCCCGGACGGTGAACACCGGCATGATGCTGGCCGCCGCGACCGCGCTGGCCGGTGTCGTCACCGAGGACGAGCTGAACGCGAACTACATCATCCCGTCCGTCTTCAACGACAAGGTCGCGGGCGCCGTCGCCGGAGCGGTCCGCAAGGCCGCCGCCCCCGCGGCCTCCACCTCTGTGACGGGACCCACGTCCGCCTGAGCCACCGGGGCCCCTTCCCCGGCGCGTCGCGGGATGCGGGCCCCCCGGCGCGCCTCTAGGGTTGCGGGGATGCCCGCGTGGTGCGCGGTCCGCGTTCACCGGTGCGGACGGAGCGTCACGGCGGCGTGACTGTGGCGCTTTTCGTGTGACCCTGGCGGGTGCCGGATTGGCTTTCCCGCCGCTGGTGGGGGCAGGATGCGTAACCGGGCGGGAGGGTCTGACGTTCAGACCCGGGTCCGGGGACTGTCCTAGGGCCCTGGCAGCATCGGCTTCGATCTCACGCCTCATAGGCAAGTTGAACACGGGAGTACAACATGAACCGCAGTGAGCTGGTGGCCGCTCTGTCCGAGCGCGCCGAGGTGACCCGCAAGGACGCCGACGCCGTTCTGGCCGCGCTCGCCGAGACCGTCGGCGAGATCGTCGCCAAGGGCGACGAGAAGGTCACCATCCCCGGCTTCCTGACCTTCGAGCGCACCCACCGTGCCGCTCGCACCGCGCGCAACCCGCAGACCGGCGACCCCATCCAGATCCCGGCCGGCTACAGCGTGAAGGTCTCCGCGGGCTCCAAGCTCAAGGAAGCCGCCAAGGGCAAGTAAGTCCCTCGCAGGCCTCTGGCCGGCAGTGACGCGTGGTGCCGCGCCCAGCGCGGCACCCACGCAGGAAGGGCGGCCACCCCCACGGGGGTGGCCGCCCTTCCTGCGTTCCCGCGGGTGCGCGGGAACCCGTACGGTCTAGACGAGGTCGCCGTTCGGCAGTTCGACCTTGGCGCCCAGTTCCACGAGCTTCTCCATGAAGTTCTCGTAGCCGCGGTTGATCAGGCCGATGCCGTGCACTCGCGAAGTGCCCTCGGCCGCCAGGGCCGCGATCAGGTACGAGAAGCCGCCCCGGAGGTCCGGGATGACCAGGTCGGCGCCCTGCAGCTTGGTGGGGCCGGAGACGACCGCCGAGTGCAGGAAGTTGCGCTGGCCGAAGCGGCACGCGGAGCCGCCCAGGCACTCCCGGTACAGCTGGATGTGCGCGCCCATCTGGTTCAGCGCGGAGGTGAAGCCCAGGCGGGACTCGTAGACCGTCTCGTGGACGATGGAGAGCCCGGTCGCCTGCGTCAGCGCCACCACCAGGGGCTGCTGCCAGTCGGTCTGGAAACCGGGGTGGACGTCCGTCTCCAGGTGGATCGCCTTGAGCGGGCCGCCCGGGTGCCAGAAGCGGATGCCCTCGTCGTCGATCTCGAAGGCGCCGCCGACCCGGCGGAAGGTGTTCAGGAACGTCATCATCGAGCGCTGCTGCGCTCCGCGGACGTAGATGTTGCCGCCGGTCGCCAGGGCCGCGGAAGCCCACGAGGCGGCCTCCAGGCGGTCCGGGAGCGCCTTGTGGTTGTAGCCGCCCAGCTCGTCCACACCGGTGATGCGGATGGTCCGGTCGGTGTCGACGGAGATGATCGCGCCCATCTTCTGCAGGACGCAGATGAGGTCTTCGATCTCCGGCTCGACGGCCGCGTTGCTCAGCTCGGTGACGCCCTCGGCCAGGACGGCCGTCAGCAGCACCTGCTCGGTCGAGCCGACCGAGGGGTAGGGCAGGCGGATCTTGCAGCCGCGCAGCCGCTGCGGGGCCTCCAGGTACTGACCGCCCTCGCGCTTCTCGATGGTCGCGCCGAACTGGCGGAGCACGTCGAAGTGGAAGTCGATCGGCCGGCCGCCGATGTCGCAGCCGCCCAGGCCCGGGATGAAGGCGTGGCCGAGGCGGTGCAGCAGCGGGCCGCAGAAGAGGATCGGGATGCGCGACGAACCCGCGTGCGCGTCGATGTCCGCCACGTTGGCGCTCTCGACGTACGTGGGGTCGAGCACCAGCTCGCCCGGCTCCTCACCGGGGCGGACGGTGACGCCGTGCAGCTGGAGGAGGCCGCGCACGACCCGCACGTCACGGATGTCCGGAACGTTGCGGAGCCGGCTGGGGGCGCTGCCGAGCAGAGCGGCCACCATGGCCTTCGGCACGAGGTTCTTCGCACCGCGGACACGGATCTCGCCCTCGAGCGGGGTACCGCCGTGGACAAGCAGTACATCGTCACTGACTGTGCCGGTCATGAATCTCGCGTTCCGGAGAGGGGTGGGCAGGGGGCCAGGAGAAAGGGTAAGCGGCAGGACCCCCTGGTACGTAAGGCCGACGTGGCCGTATGACTGTCATGAATTCGCCACAGCACCCAGTGTGTACGCCACATAGCGGAGTGTCGCCTTCCGGGTAGCCTCCGGGTCCGCTCCGGTGGTTTCCCGCTCCGCCGCCGCGGTCCGGCGCCGTACGTCCTGAGCTGCGCGGGACCCGTCGGCGCCGTCCGCTCCCCCGGGAGGGCGAATGTGCGAGACCATGGCCGCATGACCGAGGTGTCCTCCCTCACAGGGCGGTTGCTCGTGGCGACCCCCGCCCTCGCGGACCCGAACTTCGACCGCGCCGTGGTGCTGCTGCTCGACCACGACGAGCAGGGCTCCCTCGGCGTGGTCCTCAACCGGCCCACCCTGGTCGGCGTCGGCGACGTCCTGCAGCCCTGGGCGCCGCTGGCCGGCGCCCCCGGCGTGGTCTTCCAGGGCGGCCCGGTCGCCCTCGACTCCGCCCTCGGCATCGCGGTCATCCCCGGCGAGGAGGGCCCTTCCCCACACTCTCGGCTGCGCTCGAGCGGGGGAGACCCCATCGGCTGGCGCCGGGTGCACGGCGCGATCGGCCTGGTCGACCTGGAGGCCCCGCCGGAGCTGCTGGCCGGCGCCCTCGGCTCGCTGCGGATCTTCGCCGGCTACTCGGGCTGGGGCCCGGGCCAGCTGGAGGACGAGGTGGGCGAGGGGGCCTGGTACGTCGTCGAGTCCGAGCCGGGGGACGTGGCCTTCCCGGTCCCCGAGCAGCTCTGGCGGTCGGTGCTGCGCCGCCAGCGCGGCGACCTCGCGATGGTCGCCACCTATCCGGACGACCCGTCGCTGAACTGAGGCCGCCCGCGTTCAGTACCCTGGCTTGTATGAGCACTCTTGAGCCCGAGCGCGGGTCTGGCACGGGAACCCTCGTCGAGCCGACGCCGCAGGTTTCCCACGGTGACGGCGACCACGAGCGCTTCGCCCATTACGTCCAGAAGGACAAGATCATGGCGAGCGCCCTCGACGGGACCCCCGTCGTCGCGCTCTGCGGCAAGGTCTGGGTACCGGGCCGCGACCCGAAGAAGTACCCGGTCTGCCCCATGTGCAAGGAGATCTACGAATCCATGGGATCCGGCGGGGACAAGGACAAGGGCAAGGACAAGTGACCGCGTCCTGACCGCTCCACCCCCAGGTGTGGAAGGGCCCCCGGGCGCGCCGACGCGTGCCCGGGGGCCCTTCGCGTGCCCGGACGCCCCCGCGCGGGGGCGCGGCGCGGGTAGGGTCGGCCCCGACAAGCGCTCTGCGGAACGGTCGTTGCGCACAGCGCAACGCACTGTGCCGCCCCGCCCGCCGCGGCGGCCGCCGTGGAGGGCTGACGCATGGACCGCGACCCGATACCCGACCCCGCCGCCGACCTGATCCCCGCGCCCCGCGAAGCCGCCTTCGGGCCGGCCGGGGCGCGCTACGCGTTCGGGGCCGAACCCGACGTCGCCGCCGGACCCGGTACGCAGGGCACCGCGCGCTGGCTGCGCGGGGTGCTGGGGGCCGCCGCGGGGTGGGGGCTGCCGCCCGCCGGCCCCGGCGGGCGGGCCGACGTACGGCTCCTCGTCGACGAGGGCGTCGGGCGCGAGCTGGGCCCCGAGGGGTACGAGCTGACCGTCACCGCGGAGGGCGCCGAGATCCGCGGCGGCGCACCCGCCGGGGTGTTCCGGGGCGCGCAGACGCTGCGCCAGCTGCTCGGACCGCACGCCTTCCGGCGGGCGCCGCTGCCCGGGGCCCGCTGGAGCCTGCCGTACGGGACGGTCCGCGACGCGCCCCGGTTCGGCTGGCGCGGACTGCTCCTGGACGTCGCCCGGCACTTCCTGCCCAAGGACGGCGTCCTGCGCTACATCGACCTGATGGCCGCCCACAAGCTCAACGTGCTGCACCTGCACCTGACGGACGACCAGGGCTGGCGGATCGAGATCGAGCGCCACCCCCGGCTCACCGCCGTGGGCGCCTGGCGCCCGCGCTCGCGCCGCGGCCACCGGGACTCGCCGCTGTGGGACGAGACCCCGCACGGCGGCTTCTACACCCACGACGACATCCGCGAGATCGTCGCCTACGCGGCCGAGCGCCACGTGCGCGTGGTGCCCGAGATCGACCTGCCGGGCCACGCGCAGGCCGCCCTCGCCGCCTATCCGGAGCTGGGCAACACCGACGTCGTCGACACGGCGGCGCTCGGCGTGTGGGACGACTGGGGGATCAACGAGAACGTCCTCGCGCCCACCGACGCCGTACTGCGCTTCTACGAGGGCGTCTTCGAGGAGGTACTGGAGCTGTTCCCGGTAGAGGTCTCGCCCTTCGTGCACGTCGGCGGGGACGAGTGCCCCAAGACCCAGTGGGCGGCCTCGCCCGCCGCGCAGGCGCGCATCCGGGAGCTGGGGGTGGGGGACGAGGACGGCCTCCAGGCCTGGTTCATCCGGCACTTCGACCGGTGGCTCGCCGCCCGCGGGCGGCGGCTGATCGGCTGGGACGAGATCCTGGAGGGCGGACTGGCGGACGGCGCCGCCGTCTCCTCCTGGCGCGGCTACGCGGGCGGCATCGCGGCCGCCGAGGCCGGGCACGACGTGGTGATGTGCCCCGAGCAGCAGGTGTACCTGGACCACCGTCAGGCGCCGGGCCCGGACGAGCCGGTGCCGATCGGGTACGTGCGCACGCTGGAGGACGTCTACCGCTTCGAACCGGTGCCGCCGCAGCTCTCCGCCCGGGCCGCGGAGCACGTGCTCGGCGCGCAGGCCAACATCTGGACCGAGGTGACGGAGGACCAGGGGCGCCTGGACTACCAGGTGTTCCCGCGGCTGGCCGCCTTCGCCGAGGTGGTGTGGTCCGCGCTGCCCGACCCGGCGGCGCGGGACTACGCGGAGTTCGAGGCGCGCATGGGCGGCCACTACGCGCGCCTGGACGCCCTCGGCGTCGGCTACCGGCCTCCGGGCGGCCCGCTGCCGTGGCAGCGCCGGCCCGGGGTGCTCGGGCGTCCCAAGGAGGGCGTCCCGCCGACCGTCTGAGGCGGCGGCCGGGGCGGGCGCAGCCGGGGGGAGATTCGGGTAACTCTTCCCCGAATACGGGTGAGAGGGTTGGAAACGGGCGATCCGGGCAGGGTGCCCGCGCGGGCCGTGCCCGGCCGACCCTCGCGCCGGGTGCCCCGGAAGATGTGCCAGAGTTGCCACCTCCCGGTCGTGAGCACGTACCGTACGGCGGAACAGGCGTGAGCGCCGGGACATCGGGAAGGGGCAGCTGGGTTGACCACGCACGCACCGCACGCACTGCACGCACCGGATTCACCTCAGGGGCCGCAGCCGACGCAGTCCGTGACGCTGCCGGCCTCGCTCGACGAGGCCGTGGCGGCGCTGGCCGCCATGCCCGCCGCCGTGCCCGTGGCCGGCGGCACCGACCTCATGGCCGCCGTCAACGCCGGGCTGCTGCGCCCCGCCGCGCTGGTGGGCCTGGGCCGGATCAACGAGATCCGCGGCTGGCAGTACCAGGACGGCCACGCCCTCCTCGGCGCCGGGCTCACGCACGCGCGGATGGGCCGCCCCGACTTCGCCGCGCTGATCCCCGCCCTGGCGGCCGCCGCACGCGCGGCCGGGCCGCCGCAGATCCGCAACGCGGGCACGCTCGGCGGGAACATCGCCACGGCCGCCCCGACCGGCGACGCGCTGCCGGTCCTCGCGGCGCTGGAGGCGGTCCTCGTCATCGTCGGCCCGGGCGGTTCGCGCCGGGAGATCCCGGTCTCGCACCTGCTGGCCGGGCGCGAGATGCTGCGGCCCGGTGAACTGATCGGCTTCGTCCGGGTGCCCCTGCTGCACGCGCCGCAGGTGTTCCTGAAGGCCACGGGCCGCACCGGCCCGGGGCGCGCGGTGGCGTCCGTGGGGCTCGTACTGGACCCCGCGCGCCGGGGCGTGCGCATCGCGGTGGGCGCGGTCGCGCCGATGCCGCTGCGCCCGCTGGAGGCAGAGCAGTGGGTCGCCTCGCTGATCGACTGGGACGGCGAGCGCACGCTGGCTCCGGACGCGCTGGAGGCCTTCGGCGAGTACGTCGCGGCCGCCTGCGTACCGGACCAGGGCGAAACGGTGGCTCCGGCGGTGCTGCACCTGCGCCGCACGGTGGCGGTACTGGCACGGAGGGCCCTGGGGAGGGCGCTGACCTCATGAGTGAGAACGAGAACGCGAGCGACGGCGTGGGCGACGACGGTACGGGCAATGACGGCGCGGGCACCGCGTGGGGCTGGGAACCGGTGCCGCACGGCGGCGAGTACGACTCGGACGCGACGGCGTTCGTGCAGCTGCCCCCGGACATGATGGGCGCGGCGGGGACCGGGGAGCCGCTGGCGGCCCCCGGGCACGGGTTCGTGCCGCCGCCGATGATCGTCCCGCTGGGCTCGGCCGGTACGGACCCGGCCGCGACCGGGACCTGGACGCTGCCCGTGCGGTGGCCGGAGGCGGGCGGCTCGGCCCCCGCGGAACCGGCCCCCCGGGCGCAGAGCGCCCAAGCGCCGGTGCTGGGCCCGATCCCGGCGGTCATCCCGATGCCCGCGTCGGCGATCGCCTCGCTCCGGGGGGAGACGGACCAGGGCTTCGGTGGCGACGGCGCGGCCGGCGCCGGTGCGGTTCCGGGGTACGAGCACGCCTACGAGTACGGGCACGAATCCGCGTCGACCGCCGAATGGCGCTTCCCGGAGACCGCGGAGAACCTCGACGACCCGTACGCGCACGGGAACGGGCACGCGGCCGGTGGCGACCAGAGCGGGCACACCGGCCAGTTCGCGCTGGGCCCGCAGGACACGCACGGCTCGCAGGACACGCACGGCCACCAGGACACGCACGGCACGCAGGACGCGCACGGCCAGCAGGACGCGCACGGCACGCAGGACACGTACGGCACGCACGGCGGGCAGACCGGTCAGTGGGCGGTGCCCGTGGTGGACGGGGAACTGCCCCGGGAGTCCGGCGAGTTCCGCCACGGCGGCGGTCCGGAGGCGGACTGGAGCCGGGCCCCGGCCACCCTGCCGGGCGGCGCCGCGGCCCCCTGGGCCACCCAGCCCGGGCACGGGCACACCGCCGCCGAGGGGTTCGCCGAGCAGCCCGCCGAGTCCGGTGCGGAGGCCGGTGCCGAGTCCGGTGACAGCGCCGGTGCTGGTGCGATTGCGGGTGCGCAGGGAACCCCGAGCGCCTTCGACGCCTTCGGCGCCCTGGACCCCGAGCAGACCATGAGCGCGGGCGCGCTGCCCGCCGCCGGCCCGGACATCGGCCCCGACTCCGGCGACGGGTCGGGGCGCCGGGTACTGGGCGGACCCGGCGTCGGCACGCCCGCACCGCTGCCGTACGGGCCGCGGGTCATCGGCGGCCCCGGCGTGGGCACACCGCTCCCGGAGCACCTGCGGCACCTCGAACACCCGGACCACTTCGACCACGCCGCGCACGGCGAGGGGGCGCCGCACGGGGCCCCGGACATCGACGCCGCGCACGGCGCCGCCGCGGCCCCGGTGGCCTCGGAGCGCCCGCACCCGGCCGCGGACCCCGCGGCGCCGGAGCGGACCCCGGGCTTCGCCGGAGCGGACGGCGCGCCGGGCGGGGCCGAGGGGGAGCACCGGGAAACCGGTACGGCCCCCGGGGACGGGGACGCGGCGGACGTCCCGGACGAGCGGGCGGCGTACGACGGGGGTGAAGGGGCGGGGGGCTCCGCGGAGGCTTACGGGGCGGGGCCGGAGGAGGGTCCGGAGGCGGGCTCGGCTTCGGCGCCTGTGGATCCGGTGGTTCCGGTTCCTCCGGCTCCCGTTCCGGTTTCGGTGGAAGCGGAGGTGCCCGTTCTTGCGGAGGCGCCGCTTCCGGTGCACGAGGAGCACCCCCTCGCCTCCTACGTGCTGCGCGTCAACGGCGCCGACCGGCCCGTCACCGGCGCCTGGATCGGCGAGTCGCTGCTCTACGTGCTGCGCGAGCGGCTCGGGCTCGCCGGAGCCAAGGACGGCTGCTCGCAGGGCGAGTGCGGCGCCTGCGCGGTGCAGGTCGACGGCCGGCTGGTCGCCTCCTGCCTGGTGCCCGCCGCGACCGCCGCGAGCAGCGAGGTCCGCACGGTCGAGGGGCTGGCCACGGACGGCGAGCTCTCCGACGTGCAGCAGGCGCTGTGCCGGTCGGGAGCCGTCCAGTGCGGGTTCTGCGTACCGGGCATGGCCATGACGATCCACGACCTGCTGGAGGGCAACCACGCCCCCAGCGAGCTGGAGACCCGCCAGGCCCTGTGCGGCAACCTCTGCCGGTGCTCCGGCTACCGCGGCGTCATCGACGCCGTCGGCGAGGTCGTCGCCGAGCGCGAGGCCGCCGCCGAGGCCGCGACGGCCGGCCCGCACGGCGACGCCCAGGGCGGCGCGGAAGCGCGCATCCCGCACCAGGCGGCCCCCGGCGAGGGCGGCATCCACCCGGACCACCAGCACGGAGGCATGGCGTGAGCGGGCACGACGCGGCGACGGCGACGGGACCGGCCGCGGGAGCGGCGGGCACGGGCCCGGGAACCGGACCCGCCACCGGATCGTTCTCCATCACGGCGATGGCCGAGGCCGCCGAACCCGAGGCGCTGCGCGGAATCGGCGCGTCCGTCCCGGCCGCCGACGCCCGCGCCAAGTCCGAGGGCACCTTCCCCTACGCGGCCGACCTGTGGGCCGAGGGCCTGCTCTGGGCCGCCGTCCTGCGCTCCCCGCACGCCCACGCCCGGATCCGCTCCATCGACACCTCGGCCGCCGTCGCGATGCCGGGCGTACGGGCCGTGGTCACCCACGCCGACGTCCCCGGCTCCACCACCCACGGCCGCCGCATCGCCGACCGCCCGGTCTTCGCCCACGACCTGGTCCGCCACCACGGCGAGGCCATCGCCGCCGTGGCCGCCGACCACCCCGACACGGCCCGGCTGGCGGCCGCCGCGATCGCGGTCGAGTACGAGCTGCTGGACGCGGTCACCGACCCCGAGCACTCCTTCGGCGCGCCGCCCCTGCACCCCGACGGCAACCTGATCCGGCACATCCCGCTGCGCTACGGCGACCCGGAAGCGGTCGGCGAGGTCGTCGTCGAGGGCCTGTACCGGATCGGCCGCCAGGACCCCGCCCCCATCGGCGCCGAGGCCGGGCTCGCCGTGCCGCGCCCCGACGGCGGCGTCGAGCTCTACACCGCCTCCACCGACCCGCACACCGACCGCGACCTCGCCGCCGCCTGCTTCGGTCTCGAACCCGAGCGGGTCAAGGTCGTCGTCACCGGCGTCCCCGGCGCCACCGCCGACCGCGAGGACCCCGCCTTCCAGCTCCCGCTGGGGCTCCTCGCGCTGCGCACCGGCTGCCCCGTCAAACTGGCCGCCACCCGCGAGGAGTCCTTCCTCGGGCACGCCCACCGGCACCCGACCCTGCTGCGCTACCGCCACCACGCGGACGCGGAGGGCCGGCTGGTCAAGGTGGAGGCGCAGATCCTGATGGACGCGGGGGCCTACGCGGACTCCTCGTCGGAGTCGCTCGCCGCCGCCGTCGCCTTCGCGTGCGGCCCGTACGTCGTCCCGCACGCCTTCGTCGAGGGCTGGGCCGTGCGCACCAACAACCCGCCGTCGGGCCACGTCCGCGGCGAGGGCGCCATGCAGGTGTGCGCGGCGTACGAGGGCCAGATGGACAAGCTCGCGGCCGCCCTCGGCATCGACGGCGCCGAACTGCGGATGCGCAACGTCCTGGCGACCGGCGACCTGCTGCCCACCGGGCAGACCGTCACCTGCCCGGCGCCCGTTGCCGAACTGCTGCGCGCGGTGCGCGACTTCGAGCTGCCGCCGCTGCCCATGGACACGCCCGAGGAGGAGTGGCTGCTGCCCGGCGGTCCTGAGGGCGCGGGCGAACCGGGCGCGGTGCGGCGCGGCGTCGGGTACGGCGTGGGCATGGTCCACATGCTCGGCGCGGAGGGCACCGACGAGGTGTCCACCGCCACCGTGAAGGTGCAGAACGGCGTCGCGACGGTGATCTGCGCGGCCGTCGACACCGGCCAGGGCTTCGCCACGCTGGCCCGCCAGATCGTGCAGGAAGTGCTGGGCGTGGACGAGGTGGTGACCGCTCCGGTCGACACCGACCAGCCGCCCGCCGGGGCGTCGGCGCACGGCCGCCACACGTGGGTGTCGGGCGGGGCGGTGGAGCGGGCCGCCAAGATGGTCCGTACGCAGCTGCTCCAGCCGATGGCCCACAAGCTCGGCATGTCCACGGAGCTGCTCCAGATCACGGATGGCCGGATCACGTCGTACGACGGCGCGTTCTCCACCACGGTCGCGGAGGCCATGGAGGGCAAGGAACTCTGGGCGACGGCCCAGTGCCGCCCCCACCCGACGGAACCGCTGGACGCGGACGGGCAGGGCGACGCCTTCGTGGGGCTCGCGTTCTGCGCGATCCGCGCGGTGGTCGACGTGGACATCGAGCTGGGTTCGGTGCGCGTGGTCGAGCTGGCCGTGGCCCAGGACGTCGGCCGGATCCTCAACCCCCGCCAGCTGGAGGCCCGGATCGAGGCGGGCGTCACCCAGGGCGTGGGCGCGGCCCTGACGGAGAACCTGCGCTCGGCCGCCGGCCTCATCCGCCACCCCGACCTGACGGGCTACGCCCTGCCGACGGCGCTGGACGCGCCGACCGTGCGGATCGTGAAACTGGTGGAGGAGCGGGACGTCGTGGCGCCCTTCGGCGCGAAGGCGGCGAGCGCGGTCCCTGTGGTGACGGCGCCCGCGGCGGTAGCCTCGGCAGTACGCGCGGCAACGGGCCGCCCGGTCAACAGGCTCCCGATCCGGCCATCGGCGGCGGTCGCGGTGCCCAACTCGTGACCGTGTGACCCGCATTGCACCTGCAACCCCGGACTTGGGTGTGTCGGTGCCGGTCGCTAGAGTGATCTGTACGTCTGCGTACGCGCGCCGGGTTCGGCGCGGAGGCCGCGGACGGGGGGCGGTGGAAACGCCGCTCCGACGGGGAATCACGGGGACAACGGGGATACGGGGAGTCGGGGAGCCAACGTGGCAGCAGAGGACGTGGACAAGAGTGTGATCGCGGCGATCCCGTTCGTCGGACCGGCGCTGGTCGCGACGAACCAGGTGATGATCGCCGCGCAGGCACCGGCGCTGTTCGTCGAGCACGAATCGATGGTCAAGTACAAGCAGCGGGTGGACGCGCTGCTTGAGCAGCTGAAGGGCTCGCCGGCCGACCACGGCAAGATCGCGGACGGCACCCTCGGCAAGACCGACCTCGGCCACGGCTTCCCGGAGGCGGACGGCCTCTACACGGCGTACAACAAGGTCCGCGGCGAGCTGGAGACCCTCTCGAAGGCGCTGGGCGTCCAGATCGAGGCGCTCGGCATCGCGGTGGAGGCCTCGCGCGTGGGCTACGAGAACATCGACGACGACATCAAGCAGCGGATGCGCAAGCTGAACGCCGAGGCGCAGGGCTGGTACGACCCGAAGCTGGACAGTCACAAGGCGGAGCACGACAAGGCGACCGCGGCCGCTCAGGGCCACCCGGACAACGGCAACGGAAGCACCGCGGGGGGTGGGATGTAATGGCGACCAATTTCGAGGGTCACTCGCACCAGGAACTTTTGGCGATGCTGGCTCCTGTCAACGCGGAGACGGTGAAGTCGCGCGGTGAGCTGCTGCAGACGGCCGCGGACACGATCACGAAAATCGGCAACGACCTCAAGAACTACCGGGTCGCAGGCTGGGAGGGCAAGGCCGCCCGAGACTTCGAGGAGTGGGTCAACACCGCGGGAAACTCGACGCTGAAGCTGGGGGACTACAGCAAGACCGGCGGCAAGTGGATGATCCAGGCGGCGCAGACGATCGTCGAGGTCAAGGCGAGCATGCCGAAGTACGACGCGGCGGCGGCGGACAACTACGAGGCGGCGAAGAAGTACCACAACGACCCTGACTCGCGGGAGATCGGTCAGAAGGCGTTCACGAAGCTGAGCGGCGACCACCAAGAGGCTGTCCAGCAGATGACGAAGCTGGCGCAGTCGTACGAGGCGTCGACGACGCAGATGAACGCGGCGGTGCCGCCTACGTTTCCGCCGCCGCCGGCAGCGTTCGTGCCGCAGTCCGTCGACGGCGGATCCGATCTTGCCCGGCCTCGTTCGAGCGGGACCACGGGAGCGAGCGACACCTCATCCACGTCCCGGTCTTCGTCCAGCAGCGATTCGTCGAACACAGCGACTCATGTGCCAGGGCAACACACCTCGTACGACACGACGCCGACCCCGTCGACGACCGGGCCGAGCACCGGGCAGACGCATGTTCCGAGCGTTCCCGACCACAACGTAGGTACCGACCTCAACACAGTCGGGACCCTGCCGGACAAGCCGGTCACCCAACTTCCAGGGACGCCTACCGGCGTCGGCCCGGGCGGGCCTACCGGTGTCGGTCCGGCAGGATCGCTCCCGCCCCTGACGCTCCCGCCGATCGGCGGGATGAAGACGCCCAGTGGTGGTATCGGTGGCGCTGGCGGCGGTCGTTCGCCGATCAGCGGCGTGGGTCCTGGTGGAAGCTTCCCGAACACGTCGGCTCCCGGCGGCAAGGTCGGCGGTGTCGCAGGACTGCCGCCGCGTGACGCCGGCATCACGGGTGGTCGTCCGGTCTCCGCGAACGGACCGAAGTCCTCCATCCCGCGCGGCACGGTCATCGGCAACGAAGGCGGTATGGCAGGTCGCGGCATGGCCGGGGGTATGGGCGGTGCCGGTGGTATGGGCGGTGGCGCCGGTGGTCAGGGCGGTTCGGCCGCTGGTCGGCGGTTGGCCAGTGAGCCCGGCGGCCTGGTAGGTGGCCGTCAGCCGGGTGCGGGTGGCCGTTCGACCACGGGCGGAAAGCCGTTCACCCAGGGCGGCTCGGGTCTCGTGCGGAACCAGGGTGGTGGTGCGGCCGGCGGCGTCGGCGGTGCCATGGGCCACGGCGGCGCGGGTGCCCGCACGGGTGGCAAGAAGCGCAACGACCAGTCGGGCGAACGCCCGGATTACCTGGCCGAGGACGAAGAGACCTGGCAGGGCAGCCGTCGTGTTGTCCCGCCGGTGATCGACTGAGCGAACGGGACACTGCACGAGATGCGCATGCGGAAAGCCACGTCGGTCCTGATGGGCCTCCTGCTGGCCGGAGTCGCCGCGACTCCGGCCCACGCGGAGACCATCCGGTCCATGCAATGGCATCTCGATTCCATGAAGGCCGACGAGATGTGGAAGACCAGCACGGGCAAGGGGGTCACTGTCGCTGTCATCGACACGGGGGTGGCCCAATTGGCTGAGCTGGAAGGGCAGGTCCTGCCGGGCAAGAACCTTGCTACGACGTACCAGGGTGATGAACGCACCGATTACGAGAAGCACGGTACGACCATGGCCGCGCTCATCGCCGGAACGGGGAAAGGGCCGGACGGCGACGGAGCATTCGGGTTGGCGCCGGGCGCGAAAATCCTGCCCATTCGCGTACCCCACGAGGAGGATGGGTCCAGCCCGTCGTGGACCAGCGCCATCCGATACGCGGCGGACTCGGAAGCCAAGATCATCAACATTTCGCTTGCCACCAACGAGGAAGACCCTGCTCGGCAAGAGGCGGTGAAATACGCCCTCTCCAAGGGAAAGTTGATCTTTGCGGGTGTAGGAAATACAGGCGTTGGGGCGAACCCGGTCCTGTATCCGGCTGCCACCCCCGGAGTCGTGGGCGTCTCGGCGATTGATCAGCAGGCGAACGCCACACAGGAGTCGCAACACGGTCTGCAAGTGGACCTTGCGGCTCCAGGAGTGGACATCGTCACCGCCTGCGGCGGGAAGACGGGGCTCTGCAAGAACCACGGCACCAGCGACGCCACCGCCCTAGCCTCCGCCTCCGCCGCCCTCATCTGGTCCGCCCACCCCGACTGGACCAACAACCAGGTTCTCCGCGTCCTCCTCAACACCTCCGGCAAGCCCCGCGACGGCGTCGAGCGCAACGACTACATCGGCTACGGCGTCGTCCGCCCCCGCATCGCGCTCGCCACCCCCGGCGACCCCGGGCCGGCCAACGTCTACCCGCTGCCCGACCTGGCCGCCGCCGAGGCGAAGGGCAAGGCGACGCCCTCCTCCGCCCCCTCGGCCTCCACCGACGGCAAGACGCCAGAGAAGGCCACCCGCGTCCCCGAGGCTGCGGAAGCCGGCGGCGGCCTCGGGGCCGTGACCTGGATCGCCCTGGGGCTGGGCGCGTGCCTGGTGATAGGCGGCGCCGTCACCGCCGTCGTCGTACGCCGCAACCGCCGACCCTAGGAGCACCGGACCGGATGTCCTTCGAACAGGAGTGGTCCTCCGCGCGCGCCGCGGTGCGCCTCAACCACGTCCCCGCCGCACCCGGACCCGGCGGCCCCGCCGGCGGGGCGGACCTGAGCATCGCCGATGACGCCCTCGGCGCGGTCGGCAGCGACGCGTACGTCCTGCACGAGCGGCTCTCGCGCGAAGGCGACCACGCCCGCGTGGCCACCTTCGACGCGTCGATCGCCCTCACCAACCGCAACTTCACCAGCGGCGCGGCCCTGCTCAAAGTGCACGACCGCTGGAGTTCCCAGCTGAAGGTGCTCGTGGCGGCCTGCGCGAACATCTCCAACCACCTCGACTACACCGTGGCCTCCCACGCCAGGGAAGAGGCGGACCTCGTGGCCACCCTGTCGGCGTCGAAGGTCAACGAGTACCTCAAGTAGGCCGCCAGGCCCGTAGGAAGGCATCGCAGGCACGTGCTGACGTTCGAGAACGTGATGAACGCTCCCCTGGAGAAGCTCCAGACCGCCGTACAGGACTGGGGCGCGATGGCCACGAAACTGGCGGAGCTGGCGGAGTCGGCCCGTACCGGCATGCGGGCCAAGTCCGACAAGGCCGACTGGAAGGGCGCCAACGCGGACGTGACGAAACCGTTCGTGGCCAAGACCGCGAAGGAGTTCGACGACGCGGCCAAGGAGGCCAAGGGCATCCACCTCGTGCTGGCGGACGGGCACGCCACCATCAAGGCGGCCCGGGACCAGCTCAAGAAGCTCGTGGACGTGGAGGCCCCGGCGGCCGGCTACCAGGTCGACGCCACGGGCCGCGTGACGCCCGTACCGATCGCGGACGCCAAGGAGCGCAACGCCGCCCGGCACGACCCCGACTACCAGAAGCTGGTGCGCGAGCAACGCGACGCGTGGCAGGCGCGGATCGACCGCGCGGTCGAGGACTGCGCGGACGCCGACGACTCGCTGGCGCGGGTGCTCCGGGCCAACGTCACGGACGACCACGACTTCACCGCACCGAAGTACACGACCCTGGACGCCGAACAGGTCGACCGCGCGGCTGCTCTGATGAAGAAGGTGACCGGCCCGGGCGGTACCGCCCGGAACCTCGACGCGCTGCGCGAGCTGGAGGACCTGCTCGACGACAACCGCGCGGACCCGGAGTTCGCCACCGGCTTCTACCGCACGGTGGGACCGGACGACACGCTCAGGATGTACGCGTCGATGTCCCTGGACTCCAGCATGCTCGGCCCCACGGGCGCGGACCGCACCGCCCTGGTCGGCAACATCCAGAGCGAACTGGGCTCCATGCTGGGCCTGGCCACGCACAAGGACGTACCGAACCACCTCGACGCGGCGTGGACGACGCAGCTGATGAAGGCCGGGCGCAAGGAGATGGACGTCGGCCTCCTGCAGAAGGTCTACGGCTACCAGGCGCTCGGGTCGCTGCTGCGCGAGGGCGAGTACGACAAGGAGTTCCTGACGTCGGTCGGTCGCGACATGATCGCGATGGACAACAAGAACCCGAAGCTCTGGGAACAGACCTCCCAGATGAACCTGAACGCGATCCTCAACCACGGAGCCGAGGGCGGCCGGGGCTTCCACCCCCTGACGGGCCTGATGGAGGCCCTCGGCAACAACCCGGACGCCGCGACGGCCCTCTTCAACGAACCGGTCCGCCAGGACAGCAACGGCGACGGCATCGTGACCACGGCCGACAAGGCGGTCAGCGGGCAGCACGGCAAGCCCCAGGGCATGGTCGACTACATGCTCGACAAGAAGCCGTACGACGATGCCTTCGACATCACGCAGACCGGCGAACCCCACCCGGGCCAGGAAGCCCTGGGCAACGCCCTGGAGGCAGCGGTCTCGGGCCGGGTGGCGGGCGACGAAGACGCGAAGCCGGTCCCGCACACCCAGGGCATGGTGGACGTGATGGAACGGGTGGTCGAGAAGATCGGCGACAAGCCCGAACTGGTGGCCCCGAAGCCGGGCAAGGACGCGCCGCTGAGTGGTCTGTCGGGTCATTTCGGTCAGATGGCCGCGGAGTACATGCCGGATATCCAGGCTTCGGCCGAGAATGGCAGCGGGATGATCAAGTCCAACGATGTCATGGCCACCTTCAACAAGGCGGACATGGCCGCCTTCATTGGCGCGGTGGGCCAGGACCCGGACGCGTACGGCGCGATGACCAACTCATCTCGGGCGTTCACCACCGCGTTGATCAGTGACGTCATCGTCCATCGCGGGGAGTACGAGGACGTCGACGCGGGGATCAAGAACGCCGTGCATCCGGGCGGCCAGATCGCAGGCATCCTGTCCGAGGCGAGGGCGGAGGGTTCGTTCGCAAAGAGCGGTCACGACGCGGACGAATACGTCAAGGGCGTCGAAGACAACGCCAAATGGATCAACCGGGGAATCAGCGCCGCCGGGGGCAAGTACCTGGAGCTGTTGCCGGTGGTGGGAGACGTCGTGGAGTGGCTCCAGGAAGACGCGACCGAGAGCGTGGTCGAGCGGGCGGAGAAAGACCAGGCGATCAAGACCGGCGAGGCCGACCAGAAGGCGGTGTACGACTACTCGAACGCGGAGAAGGCGGCGAGTGTCTCGGCAGCACAATCGGTGCGCAAAGCGGCGGACGGACTCGGCGTGAGTCAGCGGACCATCGATGCGTGGGCCGGTGTGGCATCGACGGAGACGTCGAACGCGCACTCTGTGGGCCGTGGCCAGGTCTCGACCTCCAACGGTGGCTCCTGATGCGTCTCGGCCGGTCTCCGCTCATCCTCGGCGCCGCTCTGTTCGCCGGGGTGGCGCTCACGGGATGCGGCGAGGAAGCCAAACCGGCGGTGCGGCTGCTGGAGGAGCGGACCTGCTTCGGGGTTTTCACCCGGGCGGATCTGGACCCGTTCCTGGGTAACGGTGAAAAAGTGCGGGTGTCCGGTCCGGCGGATGCCGAACTGACCACGGGGCGTCGAGGCGTCACCTGCACGGTCGCCGCGGACTCGAACCACTTTCAGGCCGGCGCCACTCGGCAGCCCTTGGGGCAAAGCTTCTTCTGGAACCGGGAAAAAACCTTCCCCACAGCGGATTCGCTCGCCATCGGTGACGAGGCGATTGTGTATGACGTGGGGGCCATGGCGATGGTCAATTGCAAGGGTACCCGTGATCAATTCGGCCTGGAGGTGACCGTCAGCGGGGACGTGGACAAAATCAAGCCCGAAGAACGGCGCCCCCTCTTCACCAAGCTCATCACCAAGCTCCTGGACGCGGCCAAGCAGCAGTCCAAGTGCGGGCAATGACCGAAGGGCGGCGCCCCGCTTGGGGTGCCGCCCTTCGGGCTTGCTGCGCACACAGCAGAAGCCGTGACCGGAATCGAACCGGCGTAACTCGCTTTGCAGGCGAGTCCCTCAACCACTCGGGCACACGGCTGGGGTGGTGAGACGACCGTACGGGGGCGCGCGGGGCGGAGGGAAGGAGTGCCGGGGGGACGCAACGCGACTGCCATGCTGCGTTCACAACCGGGAGGGGCGGTCGGTCCCCGGGGGTGGCTCCGCGCGGCTCTCGGGCCGTCGGCCTAGGGCTGGAGGCGGAGGGGAAGATCGGTCGTCGTGACAGGGACGAACGGCGGGTTGGCCCCTTACCCTGGGGCGATGAGCGCCCTCGAACCCCGTGCACCCGACATAGCCCCCGAGACGGCCACGGCGGCCGAGACGTCCCTGATGGCCGAGATGGCCGACACGTCCATGACGGCCGAGAGGGCCGCGAAGGGCGAGACAGGTGACACGGGCGGCACGGCCCGCGGCGGGATCATGGGGGCCGCGCACCGGACGCTGAGCATCGGGATCATCTCCGTTATCTTCATCATCGCGTTCGAGGCCACCGCCGTCGGGACGGCCATGCCCGTCGCCGCACGGGAGCTGGACGGGATCGCGCTCTACGCCTTCGCCTTCTCCTCCTACTTCACCACCAGCCTCTTCGGCATGGTCCTGGCCGGCCAGTGGTCCGACCGCAGCGGCCCGCTCGGGGCGCTCACCAGCGGGATCGCGGCGTTCGCCGCCGGGCTGGTGCTCTCCGGGACGGCCGCCACGATGTGGCTGTTCGTCCTCGGCCGCGCCGTGCAGGGGCTCGGGGGCGGGCTCGTGATCGTCGCCCTGTACGTGGTCGTCGGCCGCGCCTACGACGAGCGGCTGCGCCCCGCCATCATGGCCGCCTTCGCGGCGGGCTGGGTCGTGCCGTCCATCGTCGGGCCGCTGATCTCCGGAACCGTCACCGAGCACCTCGGCTGGCGCTGGGTGTTCCTCGGGATCCCGGCCATGGTGATCGTCCCGCTGCTGGTCGCGCTGCCGGAGATCCGCCGGTCCGCGGGCGGCCCCGTCGACAAGGGCGCCGCCCCGCAGCCCCTGGACCGGCGCCGGATCCGGCTCGCCTTCGGGATCTCACTGGGGGCCGGGCTGCTCCAGTACGCAGCCCAGGACCTGCGCTGGCTCTCGGTAGTGCCCGCCCTCGCGGGTGGTGCGCTGCTCGTGCCCGCCGTGCGGGGGCTGCTGCCGCGCGGGACGTACCTGGCCCGGCGGGGGCTGCCCGCCGTGGTGCTGCTGCGCGGGGTGGCGGCGGGCGCGTTCATCGGCGCCGAGAGCTTCGTGCCGCTGATGCTGGTGACGCAGCGCGGGCTGAGTCCCACGCTGGCCGGGTTCTCGCTCGCCCTCGGCGGGGCCACCTGGGCGCTGGGCTCCTGGGTGCAGTCCACCGCGCGGGCCGTGCCGCACCGGGAGCGGCTGATGGTGGGCGGGATGCTGCTGGTCGCGTTCTCCATCGCCGCCGCGCCCGCGGTGCTGATCGAGGCGGTGCCCGTCTGGTCGCTGGCGCTGGTGTGGGGCCTGGGCTGCCTCGGCATGGGGCTGGTGATCGGGCCGACCAGCGTGCTGCTGCTCCAGTTGTCGCCGCCGGAGGAGGCGGGCGCCAATTCGGCCGCCCTGCAGATCTCCGACGCCCTCGCCAATGTGGTGCTGCTCGCCCTTGGCGGGGCCGCCTTCGCCGCGCTGGGCGGGGGAGCGGTGCGGGCGGCGCACGCCGTGACCGGAGCCGCCGGGTCCGCGGCCGGGGCCTCCCACCCCGCCGCCTTCGTCGCCGTCTTCCTGCCCATGGCCGTGGTGGCCCTGGCGGGTGCCTGGGTCGCGACGCGCGTCACCGGCCCCCCGGCCGGCACGGCACCCGCGTCCGCCCACGCCCCCGCCGCGAAAACCGGCTGAGGCCCGCCGGACGCGCGGCTACGCTTCCCCGATGAACGAGCTGATCATCAGCCTGCCGGAGGCGGAGCGCGCCGAGCTGGCCGACCTGGCCGACGCGTGCGGCCGTACGCCCGAGGAGTGCGCCCTCGAAGCGGTACGGGCGTACCTGCGCCGGGAGCGCGACGGCGTGGCCGCAGCCGCCGGGCGCCTGGCCGTGCGCCACGCCCCGCTGCTGAAGCGGCTCGGCGCATGAGCGCCGGGGGAGGGGAGCGGTCCGGGACGCGACACCTCACGCTCGCCGAGGTGGGCGACCTGGCGCGGCACGCCTGCGCGGCCCGGGACCAGCCCGTGGAGGTGCGCGCCCCCGGACTGCTGGAGTCCGCCGTGCACCGGCCGCGGGCACGCATGTTCGGCACCCCCGCCTACACGGACCCGTACGAGCAGGCCGCCGTGCTGCTCCACGGGATCGCGGCGAACCACCCCCTGGTCGACGGGAACAAGCGGACCGCGTGGCTCGCGGCCGCCACCTTCCTCGCCGTGAACGGGGTCGATCTCGCCGACGCCGACCAGGAGGCGGCGTACCGCCTGGTCATCGACGTGGCCAGCGGCGCGGAGGGGGACAGCGGGCGGATCGCGGACCGGCTGCGCGCGCTCGCCGCTCGGGTGTGACGCTCGCCGCACCCGCCGAGGTCACGGCCCCGTCCCTTCCGCGGGCCGCGGCCGGGGCCGGTAGGGTGGCCCGGTTGTCCTCCGTACGACTGCCCGCCGCCCGTACCGCTGCCCGTCAGTACGCCACCGAGAGCCCGAACCGGAGACCGTGACTACTACCGCCTCCCACCACCTCTCACCCGCCTTCCCCGGCCGCGCGCCGTGGGGCACCGCAAGCAAACTGCGTGCCTGGCAGGAGGGTGCGCTCAACCGATACCTCGAAGCCCAGCCGCGCGACTTCATGGCCGTCGCGACCCCCGGCGCCGGCAAGACCACCTTCGCGCTGACCCTGGCGTCCTGGCTGCTGCACCACCACGTCGTGCAGCAGGTGACCGTCGTCGCGCCCACCGAGCACCTGAAGAAGCAGTGGGCGGAAGCGGCGGCCCGGATAGGGATCCGGCTCGACCCCGACTACTCGGCGGGCCCGCTGAGCAAGGACTACCACGGGGTCGCCGTCACCTACGCGGGTGTCGGCGTACGGCCGATGCTGCACCGCAACCGGTG
This sequence comes from Streptomyces sp. NPDC043876, assembly GCF_056435825.1. Classification (NCBI taxonomy): domain Bacteria; kingdom Bacillati; phylum Actinomycetota; class Actinomycetes; order Kitasatosporales; family Streptomycetaceae; genus Streptomyces; species Streptomyces sp. NPDC043876. The sequence continues at coordinate 82,068 of NZ_JBWKDV010000002.1, forward strand.
CGAGCAGCGCAAGACCCTGGTGATCCTCGACGAGATCCACCACGCCGGTGACTCGAAGTCCTGGGGCGAGGCCTGCCTGGAGGCCTTCGACCCGGCGACCCGGCGGCTCGCGCTGACCGGTACGCCGTTCCGCTCCGACACGAACCCGATCCCCTTCGTCACGTACGAGGAGGGCAACGACGGGATCCGGCGCTCCTCGGCGGACTACACCTACGGCTACGGCAACGCGCTCGCCGACGGCGTGGTGCGGCCCGTGATCTTCATGTCCTACAGCGGCAACATGCGCTGGCGGACCAAGGCGGGCGACGAGATCGCGGCCCGGCTCGGCGAGCCGATGACCAAGGACGCCATCTCGCAGGCCTGGCGCACCGCGCTGGACCCGCGCGGCGACTGGATGCCGAACGTGCTGCGCGCCGCCGACCAGCGGCTCACCGAGGTCAGGAAGGGCATCCCGGACGCGGGCGGGCTGGTGATCGCCGCGGACCAGGACTCGGCTCGGGCGTACGCCAAGCTGATCCGGGAGATCACCGGGACCAAGGCCACCGTCGTCCTCTCCGACGACACGGGCGCCTCCAAGCGGATCGACACCTTCAGCGAGGACGGCAGCCGCTGGATGGTCGCGGTCCGGATGGTGTCCGAGGGCGTCGACGTCCCGCGGCTCGCCGTCGGCGTGTACGCGACGACGATCTCCACCCCGCTGTTCTTCGCCCAGGCCGTCGGCCGTTTCGTGCGATCGCGCAGGCGCGGCGAGACCGCGTCGGTGTTCCTTCCCACGATCCCCTACCTCCTCGGCTTCGCCAACGAGATGGAGGTCGAGCGCGACCACGTCCTCGACAAGCCGAAGAAGCAGGGGGAGGAAGACCCCTACGCCGAGTCCGAGAAGGAGATGGACGAGGCGAACCGGCAGGAGGACGAGGACACCGGCGACGAGGAGCAGATGTCCTTCGAGGCGCTGGAGTCCGATGCCGTCTTCGACCGGGTGCTCTTCGACGGCGCCGAGTTCGGGATGCAGGCGCATCCCGGCAGCGAGGAGGAGCAGGACTACCTGGGCATTCCCGGGCTGCTGGAGCCGGATCAGGTCCAGCTCCTGCTGCACAAGCGCCAGGCCCGGCAGATCGCGCACAGCCGCCGCAAGCCGGACGCGGAGGCCGACCTGCTGGAGCTGCCGGCCGACCGGCGGCCCGTCGTTTCGCACAAGGAGCTGCTGGAGCTGCGCAAGTCGCTGAACACGATGGTGGGCGCGTACGTCCACCAGAGCGGCAAGCCGCACGGGGTCATCCACACCGAGCTGCGGCGGGTGTGCGGAGGGCCGCCGAGCGCGGAGGCGACGGCGGGGCAGCTGCGCGAGCGGATCAAGAAGGTGCAGGAGTGGGCCACCCGGATGCGGTGACCCGGCGGTGTGTTCCCGGCCCCGTCCGCCGTGGTGGACGGGGCCCCGGCGGGGTCCTTCCGGACGCGCTCGGACCCGTGGCCCCGCACCCCGCCTCCACGCCGGGGCAGGTCACGAAATGACACAGGGGCGCGGAGCGAAACGGCACATACGGGTAGCACGCGCCCGGATTCTGGACGAGCCCTTCCGCTGAGCGGACCCGGTCGCTACTGTCCCCGCAATGAACGCCCCGTGGCAACGCCGCCGCGGGAGCGCAGCCGGTGCCATGGTCTGTACCGGCGGCCTCTCCGTGCGTCGCCTAAGGGATACGGCAGCGCTCCACCCCGCGAGAGTCACCGCCGCTCACGAAAGAGGGAGAGGCGTCGTGACCGCGGAAACCTCCCAGACTCTCGACAGAGGGCTCAGAGTCCTCAAACTGCTCGCCGACACCGACCACGGTCTGACCGTCACCGAGCTGTCCAACCGCCTCGGTGTGAACCGCACCGTGGTCTACCGCCTGCTGGCCACGCTGGAGCAGCACGCCCTGGTCCGCCGCGACCTCGGCGGCCGCGCCCGGGTCGGCCTCGGCGTACTGCGGCTGGGACGTCAGGTCCACCCGCTCGTGCGCGAAGCGGCCCTGCCCGCGCTGCGCTCCCTCGCCGAGGACATCGGGGCCACCGCGCACCTGACCCTGGTCGACGGGACCGAGGCGCTCGCCGTGGCCGTCGTGGAGCCGACCTGGACCGACTACCACGTGGCCTACCGGGCGGGCTTCCGCCATCCGCTGGACCGGGGGGCCGCGGGCCGCGCGATCCTGGCCGCCCGTCAGGGGTCCTTGACGGACCCCGGGTACACCCTCACCCACGGGGAGCTGGAAGCGGGCGCCAGCGGCGCCGCAGCGCCCCTGGTGGGCATCACGGGGCTGGAGGGCAGCGTCGGCGTCGTGATGCTCGCCGACGCCGTGCCCGAGCGGGTCGGTCCGCGGGTCGTGGACGCGGCCCGGGAGGTCGCGGACGCGCTGCGCTGACCCGGAGCCGGCACCCGGCGGTTAGATTGGCCGGGTGCTCTCCCGTCTCACACGCATGTCGCGTCCCGCCGCCCTCGCCGTCTGCGCCGCGCCCGTCCTCGGGCTGTTCGCCGTGGCCGCGCTGGCGCCCCTGCCGTACGTCCTCGCGAGCCCCGGGCTCACCACGGACGTGCTCGGCGCCAAGGACGGCAAGCCCGTCATCACGGTCACCGGCGCGCCCACCCGCGCGACGAGCGGCCACCTCCGGATGACCACGATCCTGGCCACCGGCCCCTCCAGCACCGTCGGCCTGGCCGAACTCGTCGACAACTGGTTCCGCACGGACCGGGCGGTCATGCCCAAGGCGGCGGTCTATCCGACGGGCGGGAGCGACAAGGAGATCAACGCGCACAACCTGGAGGAAATGACCAAGTCGCAGTCGGACGCCGTCCTGGCCGCGCTCGGCTTCCTCCACAAGAGCCCCGACACCGTGAAGGTCGAACTGCGCCTCGCCGACGTCGGCGGCCCGAGTGCCGGACTGCTCTTCTCCCTCGGCATCGTCGACACGCTCGACGGTGACGGACAGGGCGGCGACCTCACCGGTGGCCGCGACATCGCCGGTACGGGCACCATCTCCGCGGACGGCGACGTCGGCCCGGTCGGCGGCGTGGCACTGAAGACCCAGGCCGCGGCGCGGGACGGCGCGACCGTCTTCCTGGTGCCCGAGGCGGAGTGCTCGGACGCGAAGTCCGAACTACCCGACGGCCTGCGGCTGATCCCCGTCGCGACCCTGGCGGGAGCGGTCAGCGATCTGCGGGCGCTGAACCGCGGAGGTCCGGTTCCGTCCTGCTGAGCGGGATCGGTATTGCGGCGGACGGCTTCTCCATCGACCGCCAGGCCGGGAAGACCAGCGGCGCGAGGGTCGTCAGCAGGTAGGCCCCGCCGAACAGCAGCAGCGTGGACCCGATGCCCCAGGCCTCCACCAGCAGGCCGGCGGCCAGGCCGCCCAGCGGCATGGTCAGTTCGCAGCCCGCCGTGGTCACGCCCGCGACCCGGCTGCGCAGTTCCTCGGGCACGTGCTCGTAGACCACCGTGGTGAGGACCGGGTTGAGCACGCCCGCGCCGAGCCCCGACAGCGCCATCGTTACGGCCAGCGGCAGCGTGGTGTCCGTGAGACCCGCCACCACGTAGCGCGGGGCCCCGCACAGGACGAAGGCGGCCGCGAACACCAGCCGCCGGGGCAGCCGGTCGCCCCAGGCGCCGTACAGCAGCGCGCCCACCAGGGCGGAGCCCCCGAAGAGGGAGATCAGCAGGCCGATCGAGGTGGCCCCGCCGAGCGCCTCGCGGCCGTGCACCGGCAGCAGGACGGCGCCCCACGCCTGGTCCATGCCGTTCGTCAGCATCACCATGAAGGTGATCCCCGTCAGCAGCCGGGACCCCATGAGGAAGGCCCACCCCTCGTGCAGCTCGGCGCGGTAGCCGGCCGGGGTCACCGCCCGGTCCCGGCCCTGCGGTTCGGCCGCCGGTATCCCCCGCAGGAAGGCGCCGACGAGCAGCGCGGAGACCGCGAAGGTGGCCGCGTCCAGGAGCAGCACGGACTCCGCCCCGAAGAAGGCGATGAGTACGCCCGCCAGCGCGGCGCCGATCATCCGCGCCCCGCGGGACACCGCGTCGTACAGCCCGGCGCCCCGCGTGAGGGTGGTGCCCGCGTGCTCGGCGAGGTGCGGCAGCAGCACCCCCCGGGCGGTCAGGCCGGGGGTGTGCACCAGGCCGCCGACGGCCATCAGCGCGCACAGCATCCAGAACTCCAGTACCCCGGCGTAGTGCAGCAGGGGTATGGCGCCCACGGAGAGGGCGCAGATCAGGTCGGAGGCGACCGAGACCCGGCGGCGGCCGATCCGGTCGATGACCGGACCCGCGACGAGGGCGGCCACGATGACGGGGAGGGTGGCGCAGAAGGCCACGACTCCGGCCCGGCCGGCACTGCCCGTGGTCTGGAGCACGAACCACGGGACGCCGATGAGGGTGAGGGAACTGCCGGCTATGGAGACGGTGTTGGCGGTCAGGACGGCCGCGAACGGGCGCCGGCTCATGCCGCGTGCGGGTGCGCGGGGCCGCGGCCGTAGCCGTGACCGTGGTCGAGCAGCCGGGTCCCGGCGGCGACGAGAGCCCTGCCGAGCAGCGCGCGCACGGCGGGGGCCGGGAGGGGCTCGCCCGCCCGGGCGTGGGCCAGGGCGAGCCGTCGGGTGCCGGCTGCGGCGGCTCCCGCGGCCAGTTCGCCGGCGCGGGCGCTGTGCAGGACGGTGTGGGTCTCGGCAGGTGTGAACGCGTACATGGCAGGACTCTTTCCGGGCAGCAGGAAGCGGGGCAAACGATTTCCGGTGGTCGTGCGGGGCGGTGCGGTGCGGTGCGGTGCTGTGCGGCGGTGCGGTGCGGGCGCGGGTCAGTCCGAGGTCCGCGGGAAGACGTGGGTGTGCAGGCGGACCGTCTCGGCGCCTTCCTGGGGTCCCAGGTCCCGGTAGCTGTTGATCAGGTCGTGCATCTTGTGGATGAGCTCGTGTGCCTGAGGGGCGGTCAGCCGCAGGGTGAAGTCGCTGAGGTCCGCTCCCTGGCGCCACTCGGTCGACCAGCGCTGGGAGTTGCCGAGCCAGGTGTTCATCTCCTGCGCGTGGATGGACGCGATCTCGTGCAGGAACACCTCCGCCGCGCTGCGGGTGGCCGGGTCGGCGTCGCGCATCAGCGTCTCGTCGAAGCCCGTGCCCTCGTGGGAGGCCTGCCACCAGCGCTCGCGGCCCTTGCCGTGCTCGGGGGCGTCCTCGACGAACCCGTGGGCGGCGAGCTGGCGCAGGTGGTAGCTGGTGGCCCCGCTGGACTCGCCGAGCCGCTCGGCGAGCTGGGAGGCCGTGGCCGGCCCCTCGTGACGCAGGGCGGCCAGCAGGCGTATGCGCAGCGGGTGGGCCAGGCCGCGCAGGGCGTGGGCGTCCAGGGTGCGGACCTTGGGCGCCTTGGGGTTGGTGGGGTCGGTGGGAGCGGGGTCGGTGTCATCGGGCATGACCCCACTCTAGAGTTGCAAAGAAGGGTTTGCAAGGACTTCTTTGCATAGGCTTCTTTGGAACTGCCCCGGCCCGGGGCCGTCCGGCTCAGTCGTCCCGCGCCGCCTGTTCGACCAGCGGGATGATCCGCAGCGGCACGGGATTCTCCATCACGATCGCGGTGGAAGCCCGCACGATCCCGTCGAAGGCGACCACCAGGTCGATCACCCGCTGGAGATCCGCGTTGGACCGGGCCACCAGCCGGCACAGCATGTCCCCGTGGCCCGTGGTGGTGTGCAGCTCCAGCACCTCCGGCACCCCGGCCAAGTGCGCCCGTACGTCCGCTCCCTGGCCCTGTTTGATCTCCAGCGTGGCGAAGGCGGTGACCGGGTAGCCGAGCGCCGTCGGGTCCACCTGCGGGCCGAAGCCGCGGATGACGCCGTTCGACTGAAGCCGGTCCAGGCGCGCCTGCACCGTGCCGCGCGCCACGCCGAGCCGCCGAGACGCCTCCAGGACCCCGATCCGGGGTTCCCGGGCCAGCAGCACGATCAGCCTTCCGTCCAGCCGGTCGATTCCCATCGGTGTCCTCCCTGCGCCGTTCGCTGCACATCCTGTACGGATGCTGCACCCATCCTGCGGTGCTGCTGGACAATCTGTGCAGTGAAAATGCGAACTATTGCGCAGCTTGTGGTTCGGCGGGACTCTGCGGTCATGACTGAGACCCTCGATCACGCCACGGACACCGCCCCCGCCGGAGACCCCTTCCCGGTCAAGGGAATGGACGCGGTCGTCTTCGCCGTCGGCAATGCCAAGCAGGCCGCGCACTTCTACTCCACGGCCTTCGGCATGAAGCTGGTCGCCTACTCCGGACCGGAGAACGGCAGCCGCGAGACCGCCAGCTACGTCCTGACCAACGGCTCCGCGCGCTTCGTCTTCACCTCGGTCATCAAGCCGTCCACCGACCGCGGCCGCTTCATCGCCGAGCACGTCGCCGAGCACGGCGACGGCGTCATCGACCTCGCCATCGAGGTCCCCGACGCGCGGGCCGCCTACGCCTTCGCCGTCCAGCAGGGCGCGCGCGGCCTGGACGAGCCGCACGAGCTGAAGGACGAGCACGGCACCGTCGTCGTCGCCGCCATCGCCACCTACGGCCAGACCCGCCACACCCTGGTCGAGCGCTCGGGCTACACCGGCCCCTACCTGCCGGGCTTCGTCGCCGCCCAGCCGCTGGTGACCCCGCCCGCGAAGCGCACCTTCCAGGCGATCGACCACTGCGTCGGCAACGTCGAGCTGGGCCGCATGAACGAGTGGGTCGCCTTCTACAACAAGGTCATGGGCTTCACGAACATGAAGGAGTTCGTGGGCGACGACATCGCGACCGAGTACTCGGCGCTGATGTCGAAGGTCGTCGCGGACGGCACCCTGAAGGTGAAGTTCCCGATCAACGAGCCGGCGATCGCGAAGAAGAAGTCGCAGATCGACGAGTACCTGGAGTTCTACGGCAGCGCCGGCGTCCAGCACATCGCGCTGGCCACCAACGACATCGTGTCGACCGTACGGACGATGCGCGCGGCCGGCGTGGCCTTCCTGGACACCCCCGACTCCTACTACGACACCCTCGGCGAGTGGGCGGGCGAGACCCGCGTGCCGGTGGAGACCCTGCGCGAGCTGAAGATCCTCGTCGACCGCGACGAGGACGGGTACCTGCTCCAGATCTTCACCAAGCCGGTGCAGGACAAGCCGACCGTCTTCTTCGAGATGATCGAGCGCCACGGATCCATGGGCTTCGGCAAGGGCAACTTCAAGGCCCTGTTCGAGGCGATCGAGCGCGAGCAGGAGAAGCGCGGCAACCTGTAATCACACGTGCGACGGGGCCGGTGGCCGCCTTGGGCGGCTCCCGGCCCCTGCCGTACCACGGGTACCGCCTGCCCCGGCCCCGGCGGCACCCGCGTCAGCGCCACTACGCCGCGGGCGACGCCTTCGCCGAGGGCTTCGGCATCACCGGCGCCACCCACGGCCCCTTCGGCTGCACGTTCTCCGGCCCGCCCGCCGCGGGCTGGCCCACCGCCTCCAGGGCCTCCTTCGTCTGCGGCCCGCGCACCGGCGAGAACCGCGGGTTCGTCCGCAGCGCCTCCTGGAAGTGGCGCCGGGCCGCCGCCGTGTCGCCCAGGCCCCGCTCGATCTGCCCCCGGTGGTAGGAGAAGTCCGCGCTCCGCAGCCCCAGCTCGGTCGCCTTCTTCGCGTACTCCAGCGCGGCCGCGTCGTCACCGCTCCGGTGCAGCGCCCACCCCAGGGCGTCCGCCACCTGCACGTTCTTGTGCCGGCCCCACTCCGCCGTCAGCCGCCGCACCGCCGCCGCCGGATCCCCGTGGTCCGCCTCGAACAGGCCGAGGGTGACCTCGTCGGAGACCCCGTTCGCCACGCCCTTCGACGCCAGCCCCGCCAGCATCTCGTACGGCGCGCGCGCCTCCTCCGTGCGGCCCAGCGACTCCAGCAGCTCGCCCAGCTCCAGCGCGAGGCGCGGCACCGGCGCCCGGCCCAGCGCCATCCGGTAGTCCCGTACCGCCTCGCCCGAGCGCCCCAGCGAGGCCAGCGCCCGCGCCCGCCCGCCCAGCGCCTCCGCCTGCGCCGGATCGGTGCGCAGCGCGCCCTCGAACATCCGCAGCGCCTCCCCGGAGTCCCCGCGCTCCCATGACAGCTCGCCCGTCCGGTACAGCACGTACGCCTTCTCCACCGGGGCCTTCGCCGCGCCCGAGGCGTTCGCCATCGCGGCCACCGCGTCCTCGCGCCAGCCGTGGTCCCGGTAGACCTGCGCGGCCCGCGTGAACGCCGCCAGGCCCGGCCGCAGCTCCAGCAGCTCGTTCATCGCCTTCTCGGCGGCCTTGTAGTCGCCCAGCCCGCCGTAGGCGTCCACCAGCACCGGATACGCCGTCCACCGCTTGGGGGACTGCGCCCGCACCAGCTCGCCCCACTTCTTCGCGGTCCCGTAGTCCCGCCGGGCGTTGGCGAGCGCGCCCATGCCCGTCATCGCGTCGAAGTTGCCCTTCTCCGCGGGCCGCAGCTCCAGCGAACGCTTCAGCGCCCGCTCCGCCCTCGGACACCAGCCGGTGTCACCGGTGCGCCGCGCCTGCTCCAGGTACGCCGCCCCCAGCACCGCCCACGAACCGTCGTCGTTCGCGTGCGCGGCCACCCACTTCTCCCGGTCGCCGATCAGCGCGCTCAGGTCCACGGCCGCGGCGGGAGCGCCCCGGCCGACCGCCGAGGCGGCCCGCTCGGTGGGCCCGGGCGGGCGGGCGTCGTCGCCGTTCTCGACCGGCCGGATCACCAGGGCCCCGATGATCAGGACCACGGCGACTACGGCCGGCACGAGCGTCTTGCGGCCGGTGAAGGTCACGGGCGGCGCGGGCCGCGATTCCTCGTCCATGGGGTCACTGTGCGTCAATATGAAGAGTGCACCGGGGTGTCGCAAGAGGGTCGCGTCCGGGTTCACACCGATGGCGGCGGGTGCCAGGCTGGCACCATGGACGATCTCTTGGCACGCCTCCACGACGGGCTGCCGGCCGCGGCCGTGCTCACCGACCCCCAGGTGACTTCCTCCTACGCCCGTGACATGGCGGGCTTCTGCGCGGCCGGCACCCCGGCCGTCGTGGTCCTGCCCCGCACGGTCGAGCAGGTCCAGCACGTCATGCGCACCGCGACCGCGCTACGGGTCCCCGTCGTCCCGCAGGGCGCCCGTACGGGCCTGTCGGGCGCGGCCAGCGCCTCGGAGGGCTGCATCGTGCTCTCCCTGACCGCCATGGACCGGATCCTGGAGATCGACGCGGTCGACCGGCTCGCCGTCGTCGAACCCGGCGTGATCAACGCCGTCCTGTCACGGGCCGTCGCCGCCCGCGGCCTGTACTACCCGCCGGACCCCTCCAGCTGGGAGCAGTGCACGATCGGCGGGAACATCGGCACCGCCTCCGGCGGCCTGTGCTGCGTCAAATACGGCGTCACCGCCGAATACGTGCTCGGACTGGACGTGGTCCTGGCCGACGGCCGGCTGCTGCGCACGGGACGGCGCACCGCCAAGGGCGTCGCCGGATACGACCTGACCCGGCTCTTCGTCGGCTCCGAAGGCACCCTCGGCATCGTCGTCCAGGCCGTCCTCGCCCTGCGCCCCGCCCCGCCGCGGCAGCTCGCGCTCGCCGCCGAGTTCCCCTCGGCCGCCGCGGCCTGCGCCGCCGTCTGCGCGGTCATGGAGGCCGGACTGACGCCCTCGCTGCTGGAACTGATGGACCGTACGACGGTCCGCGCCGTCAACGCCCTCGGCAAGATGGGGCTCCCCGAGACGACCGAGGCCCTGCTCCTCGCCGCCTTCGACACCCCCGGCGCCCCCGCAGACCTCGCCGCCGTCGGCGCGCTGTGCACGGCCGCCGGCGCGAGCGCCGTCGTGCCCGCCGACGACGAGGCCGAGTCCGAACTGCTCCTCCAGGCACGCCGGATGGCCCTCACCGCCCTCGACGCCCTGCGGCCCGCCACGATGATCGACGACGTGTGCGTGCCCAGGTCGCGGCTGGCCGAGATGCTGGACGGGACGAGCGCCATCGCCCGCGCCCACGACCTGACCATCGGGGTGTGCGCGCACGCGGGCGACGGCAACACCCACCCGGTGGTCTGCTTCGACCCGGCGGACGCCGACGAGACCGCGCGGGCCCGCGCCTCCTTCGACGAGATCATGGCGCTTGGCCTGGCCCTGGGCGGCACGATCACCGGTGAACACGGCGTCGGCGTGCTGAAGAAGGAATGGCTGGCCCGCGAACTGGGCCCGGTGGGCATGGAGGCGCAGCGCGCGGTCAAGCACGCCTTCGACCCGCTGGGCCTGCTCAACCCCGGCAAGCTGTTCTGAGCCCGGGCCCCGAGCGGTGACCGCAGCGGCCGCCGCTCCCGCCCGGCCGCCTCACAGCTCCCCGTCCGCGGACTCGTCGGAGGGCCACGGGTCCCGCAGCCACAGGTCGTCCGCCGGGGTCGGGGCGAGCAGCGCCGCCAGCGCGTCGTCCAGCCCCAGGCGCTCGGCCTCGGTGCCCGGCGCCACCAGCCGCAGGGTGCGCTCCAGCCAGGCCGACACCGCCTGGGCCGGGGCCTCCAGCAGGGCGTCCCCGTCGGGCGAGCTGAGCGCCATGCAGAGCACGCTGCGCCCGTCGACCTTCGTCGGCCAGATCCGGACGTCCCCGTGCCCGCAGGGGCGGAAGACGCCCTCCACGAGCAGTTCGCGCGCGAAGGTCCAGTTGACCGGGGAGCTGGTCCCGGTGTGGAAGGTGACGTGGACGGCGTAGGGGTCGGCCGCGCGGTAGGACAGCTTGGCGGGGACGCAGACGCTGCGCTCGGGGGACAGGACCAGTCGCAGTTCCAGCTCGCGCTCGATGACGGGGTGGTGCACGGTGTGCCTCGCTTCGGTCTCTCGTCTCACGCGGAGCCTGTGTCCGGCCCCGCACCCGGAGAGAGCGCGCGCACGCGCGGCTATGACGCGGGTTTCCCGGTCCGTCCGCAAGATGGCCGAAAACGATCGGCTGACCGGAAACCTCCCGCATGGGGCGAGGTTCGCCCGAAGGGTTGCACTCTCCCGTTACCGGACCTGCGGGACACCGGTTCTTGGCTATGGTCCTCCCCTGCACAAGCCTCACGCCACGAACGGAGTTGGGGACATTGACGGCCTCCCCAGGAGACGGCGGGCACGCGGCCCGCGAGGGGTACTACCCCGACCCGTCCATCCCCGGGTACGTCCGGTACTGGAACGGCGGGTCCTGGGTCCCGGGTACGAGCCGCCCCGCGCCCGTGGAGGAGACCGGCCCGGTCTTCCTCGACGAGACCTCGATGACCGCGGCCTGCCGCGAACCGGAACACGAACCGGAGCCGGTCGCGGTACGGGCGCCCGCACCGGAGCCGATGGGGTGGCAGGCCGACCCCCTCCACCAGGCGGGCTTCGGCGGGCCCCGCGACCACCTGGTTTCCTGGGGCCAGGCGGATGAGCACGGGCACGAGGCGGCGGGCCGCCAGGGCGGGGTGTCCTTCGCCCGGAGCCGTCCCGAACCACTCCCGGAGGCAGAACCGGAATCCCGTCCGGAGCCCCGGTGGGAGCCGGCGCGGGAGCCCGTGCGCGAGCCCGCGGCCGTCCGCGGGTCCGCCTCCGGCGTCCGGACCGGCCGCGCGCCCGAAGAGGCCGGCATCCTCTCGGCGCGGTCACCCCTGGCGCCCGCCGCCCCCGCCCCGGCCCCCGACTGGCCGGAGCCTCGGGGCAGCGGCGGGATCCCGGCCCCGTCAACTCCGGCCCCGTCAACTCCGGCCGCGTCAGCCCCGGCCCGTTCGGTCGCGGCCCCCTCGGCCCCCGCACCGGCCGCCCCCGCGCCCGCCCCCGACCCCGCGCGCGCCGCGGTTCCGGCGCCCGCGGCCCACGCGCCCGTCCACGCCCCCGCGGTGGCCGCGGCGCGTGCCGTGCCCGCCGGGCCCGAGGCCGCCACCGGAGTCGACGCCCCGGCCCCCGCGCCCCGGCGCACCGACAGCGACGTCTTCGAGCGGATGGCCGAGCGCGCCGTGCGCCCCGCGGGACGCCCGCGCCGCCTGCTCGCGCGCCTGGTGGACTCGCTGGTGCCCGCCGGGGTCGCGGTGGCCGTGGCCCGGCCGCTCCTGCCCGCCGTCACCGCGCACCTGGACGCCAAGGTGGAGGCGGCCCGGGGGAGCGGGCACACCGTCACGGTGTGGCTGCTCGACGGGACCACCGCGGGCTACCTGGGCGTCGTACTCGGGGCCGTCCTGCTCTGCGGCGTGTTCTGCGAGGTGCTGCCGACCGCCCGCTGGGGCCGGACGCCGGGCAAGAAGCTGTTCGGGATCCGGGTGCTCGCCGTCGCGACCCGGCGGCCGCCGTCCTTCGGGGCGGCGCTGCGCCGCTGGCTCGTCTACGCGCTGCTGGGCGTGCCCGGCTCCCTCTGGTGCCTGATCGACCGTCCGCGCCGGCAGGCCTGGCACGACAAGGCGGCGGGGACGTACGTGGCCCGCTGACGGTCGTACCGCCCGGTTGACGGTCCGTGCGCCCGGTCCGCCCCCCGAACGGACGCGGTCCCGTTGCGGGGCGCGTCCGGCCGGGTTCGACTCGGGCCATGAGTACCGACCAGCCGCCGCCGGGCCCGTCGCCCGAGGACGACCCGTTCCTCAAGAAGCCCCAGCAACCGACGCCCCCGTCGGGCGGTTCGCCGTACGGCTCGCCGCCGCCCGGCGGGCCCACCCCGCCCCCCGGCGGCGGTGTGCCGCCGGGCGGGGGCGGTTACCCGCCTCCGCCGCCCCCGCCCTACGGCGGCGGGGGCCCGTACGGCGGCGACCCCTACGGCGGGGGCGGCGGCTACGGCATGCCCGATCCGCTCGCCGGGATGCCCCCGCTCGCGGACTTCGGCAAGCGCCTCGCGGCCCGCGTCATCGACCTGCTGATCATCAGCGTGCCGCTGTACCTGCTGCAGTGGGCCTTCAGCAGCAAGCGCTACGTGGTCGACACCAGCAAGGGCGACGACGTCAGCGACGTCGTCGTGCGGTCCTACAGCGGCAGCGGCCTGATCTGGACGCTGATCGGGATCCTCGCGTACGTCGGCTACGACTGGTTCATGACGAAGAAGAACGGCCAGACGGTCGGCAAGCGCGTCATGAACGTGCGCGTCGCGATGCTCAACGACGGCAGCGTGCCCCCCTCCAACGCGGCGCTGACCCGCGCCGCCGTGCTGTGGCTGCCGACGCTGCTCTGCTGCTTCTGCCTGTGGCCGATCGCACTCGTCATCTCGATGCTCATCGACAAGCCGTACAAACAGGGCTGGCACGACAAGGCGGCCAAGACGGTGGTGGTCAGCTCGGCTCACACGCCCTAGCGGTGCACGGAGTGTTCGGCGCGCGAGGCGCGCGAGGAGTGCGGCGCTCGCGCGGCGTCTGAGGCGTCGTCGGCGGCGGCCGTCCGGGGTACGGGTACCCGGGCGGCCGTCGCCGCGCCCGCGTCCGGAGCGGCGGCGGAGTCACGGCGCCGCCGCTTCGGCATGGGCACGGTGAGCGCGACGAGCAGGCCGAGGGCGAGGGCCGCCACAGAGATGACCGCGACGCCGAGGCCCGTACTCGTCTGGGACAGCAGCAGCATGGCGATCGTCGACACCACGACGGTGACGGAACCGGAGGTGAGCTGAACGGCGGTCGGTCGCGGCATGGCGGTATCCGTCCTCACGCAGGGAGGGAACTCTACGACGGGGAATGCCCGAGCCCGACCAACGGTAAGCGTGTCCTTACCCGTTGGCACGCGTCCACCGGAGCACAGGGGGGCGCACGGAGTCATGCGTTGGCCCGGGGTGCGGAACGCGGCGCGGGCGGGAAGCTCCCCCTTCGCCCGTAATGGCCGGGGAACGTCCGAATAGCGGAACTGACTGACCGCATAGTGCAGTTGTAGGGAACAAGTCAAGGTCTGTCTTTTCTCGCGTTACTCCGGTCAAATGTCGTCACTTGAGACGCGCGCCGCGCGGAACCCCCGCTCCGATGGAGACGTTCGTTCCGACACGTCCTGGCGGCCGCGGGAGGGGAACGACATCAAGTGACCAGCAACTCAGACTCCGCCAGAAGGCGAGCGCTGCGCGCCACGGCCGTCGCCGTGTCCATCGCCGCGTGCGCCGCCACCGGCGCAGCCTTCACCACCGCGACCGCGTCGGGCCCCGTGGCCCCCGCGCCCGTGGCGGCCGCCGACCACCAGGACCCGACGGCTCCGGCCAACGTCAAGGTCCAGCACAACCTCGACGGCCCGTTCAGCAAGCAGAACGAGCAGGCCCGCAAGGCCGCTCTGGAGCAGGTGCTGTCCGGCAAGAAGAACGTCGAGCAGCGCGGCGCCTCCAAGGTCGTCAAGCTCGACGACAAGAAGTACGTCGAGCTGGGCCGCGAGAAGACCGACAAGATCTTCACGGTCCTCGTCGACTTCGGTGACCAGGTCGACAGCACCACGATGGTCGACCCGGACGGCCCCGACGGCCCCAAGCCGCCGGTCCAGAAGTACGGCGGCACCCCCGGCCCGGCGCACAACCAGATAGCCCAGCCGGACCGTGCGTCGAACAACAGCACGGCCTGGCGCAAGGACTTCAGCCGCGAGTACTTCCAGGACCTGTACTTCGGTACCGGCCCCGGCAAGAACTCGCTGAAGACCTACTACGAGAAGACCTCCTCGGGCCGCTACTCGGTCGAGGGCCAGGTCTCCGACTGGGTCAAGATCCCGTACAACGAGGCCCGTTACGGCTCGAACTACTGCGGTCAGACCAACTGCGCCAACGTGTGGGACACCGTCAAGGACGGCGTCAACGCGTGGGCCGACGCCCAGAAGAAGGCCGGCAAGACCGACGCCGAGATCAAGGCGACGCTGTCCCAGTACGACCAGTGGGACCGCAACGACTTCGACGGCGACGGCAACTTCAACGAGCCCGACGGCTACATCGACCACTTCCAGATCGTCCACGCGGGCGAGGACGAGTCGGCCGGCGGCGGCGTGCAGGGCACCAACGCCCTGTGGGCCCACCGCTGGTACGCCTACGGCACGGACGCGGGCAAGACCGGCCCGGCCGGCAACAAGGCCGGCGGCACCCAGATCGGCACCAGCGGCATCTGGGTCGGCGACTACACGATGCAGCCCGAGAACGGCGGCCTCGGTGTCTTCGCGCACGAGTACGGGCACGACCTCGGTCTCCCGGACCTCTACGACACCTCCGGTGGCGGCGACAACTCGGTCGGCTTCTGGTCCCTGATGTCGGCGGGCTCCTGGCTCGGCGAGGGCAAGGACTCCATCGGCGACATGCCGGGCGACATGACGGCGTGGGACAAGTACCAGCTCGGCTGGCTGAACTACGACACGGCCAAGGCCGCGACGAAGTCGACCCACAAGCTCGGTGTCTCGGAGTACAACACCAAGGACAAGCAGGCGCTGGTCGTCGAGCTGCCCAAGAAGCAGGTCCGCACCGACATCGTCGCTCCCGCCGAAGGCGCCGCCCAGTGGTGGAGCAACATGGGTGACGACCTCAAGAACACCCTCTCCCGCCCGGTCGACCTGACCGGCAAGTCCTCCGCGGCCCTTTCCCTCAAGGGCTGGTGGGACATCGAGAAGGACTACGACTTCCTCTACGCGGAGGTCTCCACCGACGGCGGTGCCAACTGGACCGCCCTCGCCGGCACGGCCAACGGCAAGGCCATCCCGCTCGACGCCGGCGGTTCCCCGGCCCTGACGGACGTCTCCGGCGCCTGGCAGGACCTGAACTACCCGCTCGACGCCTACGCGGGCAAGAAGTTCGACCTCCGCTTCCGCTACCAGACGGACGGCGGCGCGGGCGGCAAGGGCTTCACCGCCGACGCCGTCACCGTCACCGCGGACGGCCAGGCCCTCTTCACCGACGGCGCCGAGAACGGCGACAACGGCTGGACGGGCAAGGGCTTCTCGCGCATCGGTGCCAACTTCACCAAGGAGTACGCCCAGTACTACCTGGCGGAGAACCGCCGCTACGTCTCGTACGACTCCACCCTCAAGGTGGGCCCGTACAACTTCGGCTTCGCCAACACCAAGCCGGGCTGGGTCGAGCACTACCCGTACCAGGACGGCCTGCTCATCTGGCAGTGGGACACCTCCCAGAAGGACAACAACACCAGCCAGCACCCGGGCCAGGGCCTGATCCTTCCGATCGACGCCAACGCCAAGCCCATGAAGTGGGCGGACGGCACCCTGCTGCGGAACAAGATCCAGCCGTACGACGCCACCTTCAGCGCGTACTCGACGGACGCCTTCACCCTGCACAAGAACGGTGAGGCGCTCTTCCTGAAGCCGAAGCCCGCGAACCTGGTCTTCGACGACCACAAGGGCAAGTACTTCTACGACGAGAACCCGACCGGTTCGGTGAAGGTCACTGACACCAACACCAAGATCAAGATCGTGAAGGAGCCCTACGACGGTCTCCAGATGACGGTCGAGGTCGGTCCCTCCGTCAAGTAACACGCAAAACCGCAGGTCAGAGCATGATCGGCCGTCGCCCTCTAGCGGGCGGCGGCCGATCGCGTTTAGATGCCCGTGCGAGTTTCTTATTGACGGGGGAGATGACAAGCATGCCCGGTGGAGGTTTCGTCCGATTGCCCGGCGGCAGCGTGGTGGTCGCGCTCACGCTGCCCAGACCGTCCGGTGAGGGCGGAAACGTCCGCGTGCTGGTGCACGCCGCGAACCGGGCCCGCGCCCTGACCAGGCTGCGGAACCTCGGCATGCGCGCCGTCTACCTGCGCGGCAACGCGCAGCCGCCGACCCCCGACGAGGTGACGGCGGTCCTGCACCACCCGGACGGCCTGCTGTGGCGCGGCGCCCCCGACCGGGCCGAGGAGCTGTGGCACCCGATCCGGGCCCTCCTGCCGGGGGCCTGAGCGCAGACCCGAGCGCAGGCCTGAGCGCCCCTACGCGTCGGCCACGTGCGGCGTGCCGGAGAGCTTCACCCCGGCCGTCCTGAGCTCCTCCAGGGCCCGCTCCGTGCTTACGGGGCCCACCCCCGCCGTGAGGTCGAGCAGGACGCGGGTGTCGAAGCCCGCGCGGACGGCGTCCAGGGCGGTCGCCCGTACGCAGTGGTCCGTGGCGATCCCGACCACGTCGACCTCGCTGACCTCGCGGTCGCGCAGCCAGTCGGCGAGCGTCACGCCGTTCTCATCCGCGCCCTCGAAGCCGCTGTACGCCGCGTCGTGGGCGCCCTTGTCGAAGACCGCCGCGACGGCGCCCGAGGCGACGGCGGGGGCGAAGTTCGGGTGGAACCCGACGCCCTCCGTCCCGGCCACGCAGTGCACGGGCCAGGAGGCCTCGTAATCCGGCTCCGCCGGGGGGTGTGCGAAGTGGGCGCCCGGGTCGAC
Source organism: Streptomyces sp. NPDC043876 (assembly GCF_056435825.1). Lineage (NCBI taxonomy): Bacteria > Bacillati > Actinomycetota > Actinomycetes > Kitasatosporales > Streptomycetaceae > Streptomyces > Streptomyces sp. NPDC043876. The sequence continues at coordinate 99,379 of NZ_JBWKDV010000002.1, forward strand.
GTGGTGGTCGCGGGTGGCGACCACGTGCCGGTAGCCGGGGGTGGCCTGGGCGATCAGCTCGGTGATGGAGGCGGCGACGTCGGCGCCTCCGGCGACCGCCAGGCTGCCGCCCTCGCAGAAGTCGTTCTGTACGTCGACGACGATCAGTGCGCGGTGCATGTCGCGTGTCCTTCGTTCGATGTGGCGGCGTTCGCCGCCGCCGGTGTCTGCGCCCTACCCGTTCCCTGCCGGTGCCTCCGGTGGCCTCTTCCCCGCCCCTCCCCTCCCCGAACCCGCCCCCCGCCGGGCCGCCGCCCCGCCCCTCCGCCTCCGGCGGCGCCTCGACCGAGTGGCCGCCGGGCCGAGGCCCGCCCTGCCGTCTCCCGCCCCGGTGGTCCTGGCCTCCGGCGGCGCCTCAGACGCCGGCGGGGCTGGAGGTGGCTGCCGGGGCCGGGAGGTGGCCGACGGGGTCGAGGCCTGTCCTGCGTCTTCCGGCCCGGTGGTCCCGGCCTCCGGCGGCGCCTCAAACGCCGGCGGGGCTGGAAGTGGCTGCCGGGGGCTGCGCGGCGCGGCTGGGGTGGGCGACGGGGGCTGCGCGGCGGGGCCGGGGGTGGCCGCACCTTCAGCCGCCGGATTTCGCGGAGCCCCCGCCCCGGCGAAGCCGGCAACGCACCGCCAGCCCACTCCAGCCCCGCCGGCGTTTGAGGCGCCCCCGGAGGGGAGGACGGCCGGAGGGCCGGGATCCGGCGGCCGGTGCGTGCGGGCGCGCCCGGGGCCCGCCGCCCCACCACCCCAGCCCCGCCGGCGTTTGAGGCGCCCCCGGAGGGGACGGCGGCCGGAGGGCGGCGAGCCGGCGGTCGGTACGGCCAGGACAGCCGGCCGGCCGGGCGCGCCCGGGGCCACCGGTTCGCCCCCGCCCCCGCAGCGGCACCGCCACCGCCAGGTCAGACGTACTCGGTCGGGATCACGGCCTCGCCCCGCGAGAGCTGGGTCGCGGACAGGGGGAGGGCGGACAGCGCCACCCGGTGCCGGTCCCGCACCGCCTCCAGCGGCTCGCGGGCGATCACCTCACCGCCCTTGACCAGCTGCACCTGCAACTGCTCCCCGGCCAGCGAAGCCGGCACCGCCCCGGTGCCCACGACCTCCGCCTCGGCCACCCCGTCGCGGTCGCGACGCCGCGCGGCCCACTTGCGGCCGCCGATCGAGGTCTTGCCGCCGGAGGACTTCTTCGCCACCGGGTGCAGCGGCGCCTTCGGATCGGCGGAGGTGGCCCGCGCCACCAGCTTGTAGACCATCGAACAGGTCGGGTGCCCGCTCCCGGTGACCAGCTGCGTGCCCACCCCGTACGCGTCGACCGGCGCCGCCGCCAGCGAGGCGATCGCGTACTCGTCCAGGTCCGAGGTGACCACGATGCGCGTACCGGTGGCCCCGAGCTCGTCGAGCTGCTGGCGCACCCGGTGGGCGACGAGCAGCAGGTCCCCGGAGTCGATGCGCACCGCGCCGAGCCCGGTCCCCGCCACCTCGACGGCCGTCCGTACCGCCTCGGCGACGTCGTACGTGTCGACCAGCAGCGTGGTCGACCCGCCCAGCGAGGCCACCTGGGCCTCGAAGGCGTCCCGCTCGCTGTCGTGCACCAGGGTGAAGGCGTGCGCGCTGGTGCCCACGGTGGGGATCCCGTACCGGAAGCCGGCGGCCAGGTCCGAGGTGGAGGCGAAGCCGCCGACGTACGCGGCCCGCGCCGAGGCCACCGCGGCCAGTTCGTGGGTGCGCCGCGCGCCCATCTCGATCAGCGGGCGGCCGCCCGCCGCGGAGGACATCCGCGAGGCGGCCGCGGCGATCGCCGAGTCGTGGTTGAGGATCGAGAGGATCACGGTCTCCAGCAGCACGCACTCGGCGAAGCTGCCCTCGACGCGCAGCAGCGGGGAGCCGGCGAAGTAGACCTCCCCCTCCGGGTAGCCCCAGATGTCGCCCGAGAAGCGGTAGGAGGCCAGCCAGTCCAGGGTCCGCACGTCGACGACGGCCCGCTCGCGCAGGAACTCCAGCACGGCGGGGTCGAAGCGGAAGTTCTCCACCGCGTCCAGGACCCGGCCGGTGCCGGCCACGACGCCGTAGCGCCGTCCCTCGGGCAGCCGCCGGGTGAAGACCTCGAAGACGGAGCGCCGGTCGGCCGTGCCGTTGGCCAGCGCGGCCTGCAGCATCGTCAGCTCGTAATGGTCCGTGAAGAGCGCTGTCGACGGCACGTCCACCGGCAGGCCCAGGTCCGCAGGGTTCATGTCACGGATGCTAGCGCACATCTCGTCAGAGTGACGAGATCTAGGGCCCGTTTGTGCGACGGGGCCGTCACAGTGGCAGCATGGGACGAGTGAGTGTCGCCCCCGCTGAGATCGAACGCACCCAATCCGCCGAGGAGGCCTTCGCGGTCCCCGAACCCGACGTCCCCTGGGTGACGCTGGTGCACAACGACCCCGTCAACCTCATGAGCTACGTCGCCTACGTGTTCCAGGCGTACTTCGGCTACTCCAAGGACAAGGCGAACAAACTGATGCTGGACGTCCACCACAAGGGGCGGGCGGTCGTCTCCAGCGGCAGCCGCGAGGAGATGGAGCGCGACGTGCAGGCCATGCACGGCTACGGCCTGTGGGCGACCCTCACCCAGGACCGCAACTGATGGAGCGCGAGACGGGCACCTTCGTGCCGCTCGAAGGCGGCGGCGCGGCCGTCGCCCTCGACGAGATCGAGATCCAGATCCTGCGCTCGCTGGCCGTACAGCTCCTGGAGCTGATCGGTCCCGGCGCCGCCGAACCGGCCGAGGACGCGGACCCGCTCGCCGTGCTCTTCGCCGCCGACGGCCCCACCGAGCCGCCCTCCGACCCGGCGCTGGCCCGGCTCTTCCCGGACGCCTACGGCGGCCCCGGCGCCGGGAACGGCGTGGATCCCGAGGAGCTGCGGGCCCGCTCGGCCGAATTCCGCCGCTTCACCGAGAACGACCTGCGCACCCGCAAGCGCGAGGACGCGCTGGCCGTCGTACGCAGTCTCGACGGGCTGGGGCTCGCGGGCGACGACGGCGCCGATGCCGACGACGCCGATGGCGGGCGCGGCGCGGTGCTGGAGCTGACCGGGGAGCTGCCGCTGCGCTGGCTCGGCGCGCTCAACGACCTGCGGCTCACCATCGCGGCCCGGCTCGACATCACCGAGGACGACGAGAGCGCCGCTCTCTTCCGGCTCCCGGACGACGATCCGCGCAAGCCGATGGTGATGGCCTACCTGTGGCTCGGTGGTCTCCAGGAGACGCTGATCGAAACCCTTTGAGCGGGGCCCCGTAGCCGCTCCGTTCGCTCAGCGGACGCTCAAATCCGGATAACGATCAGATCACCGCCCTGCGGTGGTCTGATCGCCTTCCCGGCGTTTGTCCCTATTTTTTCGTGCTCCAGATCACTTTTTCGCGCCTCGATCACCCGTAAGCCCGTGATAAATCTTCACGACTGCCGACGGGACGCCACCCCTGTTCCCCGGCTCGCTCGAACCGGCTGACCGCCGGGTGCAACTCCATCCGTATCCGGGGGGATCGAGGATCCGGCCCGCAGCCCTCACAGGCGCGGACCGGCGTGGAGAAAGGCGCACCAAGACATGACCTCTGTGCAGGTCGAGCACGACGACACGAAGCCGGCCGGCGGCGGAGCCGAGGCGGGCGAGGGTTACCACCGCACGCTCGGCGCGCGGCAGATCCAGATGATCGCCATCGGCGGGGCCATCGGCACCGGACTCTTCCTGGGCGCCGGCAAGGCGATCTCCAAGGCGGGCCCGAGCCTCATCCTGGCCTACGCCATCGCCGGCCTGGTCATCTTCTTCATCATGCGGGCCCTGGGCGAGCTGCTCATGTACCGCCCGGTCTCGGGGTCCTTCTCGGACTACGCCCGCGAGTTCCTCGGCCCCTTCTGGGGCTACGTGACGGGCTGGACGTACTGGCTCTTCTGGGTGGTCACCGGCATCGTCGAGGTCACCGCCGCCGCGAAGTACATGTCCTTCTGGACCCACGGCAGCTTCCCGCAGTGGGGCTTCGCGCTGATCTTCACGCTCATCCTCTACGCCGCCAACCTGATCTCCGTGAAGCTCTTCGGCGAGCTGGAGTTCTGGTTCTCGATGGTCAAGGTCACCGCCATCGTCGGCATGATCCTGATCTGCGCCGGCATCCTGACCATCGGCTTCTCCGACGCCGCCGGCACGGCGAGCGTCTCGAACCTGTGGAACGACCGCGGCTTCTTCCCCAACGGCATCGGCGAGACGCTGATGACCCTTCAGATCGTGATGTTCGCCTTCCTCGCGGTCGAACTCGTCGGCGTCACCGCCGGTGAGTCCAAGGACCCCGAGAAGACCCTCCCCAAGGCCATCAACACCGTGCCGTGGCGGATCGCCGTCTTCTACGTCGGCGCGCTGATCATGATCCTGTCGGTCATCCCGTGGAACCAGTTCAAGGCGGGCGAGAGCCCCTTCGTCCTGGCCTTCGAGAAGATGGGCCTCGGCATCGGCGCGGCCATCGTCAACTTCGTGGTGCTGACCGCCGCCCTGTCCTCCTGCAACTCCGGCATGTACTCCACCGGCCGCATGCTGCGCGACCTCGCGCAGAACGGCCAGGGCCCCAAGGTCTTCACCAGGCTCACCAAGAGCGGCACCCCGCTCGTCGGCACGACCTTCTCCGCCGCGCTGATGCTGGTGGGCGTCTGGATCAACTACGTCGCCCCCGGCAAGGCCTTCGACTACGTCGTCTCCTTCGCCACCATCTCCGGCATGTGGGCCTGGATCATGATCCTGGTCTGCCAGATCCGCTACCGCGCCAAGTCCGACCGCGGCGAGCTGCCCGCGTCGCCCTTCCGGGCGCCCGGCGCCCCGTACACGAGCTGGTTCGCGCTCACCTTCATCGCCATGGTCATCGTGATGATGGGCATCGACAAGGACGCCCGCGTCTCGCTGTACTGCGCCCCGCTGTGGGGCCTGATCCTCGGCGTCTCCTACCTGGTCATGAAGAACAGGAACCCGAGCGGCGACGCCTTCACCAAGGCCTCGTAGCGGGATCCTGTCCAGCATCCGGGCCCTTCCGTACCACTCCTCGGTACGGAAGGGCCCGTCTGTTTATCCTTTCGCTCATGCTGACCCTCACCCAGGACCTGTACGACCGGATCGTCGAGCACGCCCGCAAGGACCACCCGGACGAGGCCTGCGGGATCGTCGCCGGTCCGGCGGGCACCGACCGCCCCGAGCGGTTCGTCCCCATGCTGAACGCCGCGCGGTCGCCCACGTTCTACGAGTTCGACTCCAAGGACCTGCTGAAGCTCTACCGCGAGCTGGACGACCGGGACGAGGAGCCCGTGATCGTCTACCACTCGCACACCGCGACCGAGGCCTACCCCTCGCGCACCGACCTGACCTACGCGAACGAGCCCGGCGCGCACTACGTCCTGGTGTCCACGGCGGACCAGGACGGCCTGGGGGAGTTCCAGTTCCGGTCGTACCGCATCGTCGACGGCGTGGTCACGGAGGAAGAAGTGCAGGTCGTGGCGGGTTACTAGCGGGCTACCGCCCAGTATGTGAGCCAAAGGCGTCCACGATGCGGGATCACACTCCAAACGCGGGACCGGGAATCGTTAACATGACCGCATGGTTCCCCACGACGTGAGCATCGAGACGCCCGGCAGGCTGCTGCTCGTGGCGCGGCTGCACGTCGACCTGTGCCGCCTCGCCAGTGCCATCTGTCCTGCCGCTGCCTGAGTACCGCCGCACCACCGCGGCGCCCGCGGCCGACCGCGCGCGGCGCCGCCACCCGTTCCGCCTTCCGCACCGCCCGCCCAGCCCCCGCACTTCCCCGCACCCTCTTCACGACTGGAGCCAGCCATGGCCATCGAGGTCCGCATCCCCACCATCCTCCGCACCTACACCGCCGGCGAGAAGGCCGTGTCCGGTGAAGGCGCGACCCTCGCCGACCTCTTCGCCGACCTGGAGACCCGCCACAAGGGCATCCAGGAGCGCATCATCGACGAGGCCAAGGGCGGCGAGCTGCGCCGCTTCGTGAACGTGTACCTCAACGACGAGGACGTCCGCTTCCTCGCCGGCATCACCACCGAGCTGAAGGACGGCGACAGCGTCACCATCCTCCCGGCCGTGGCCGGCGGATCGAAGTAATGCGCTACGACTCCCCACTGGCGGCGGTCGGCAACACCCCGCTGGTCCGGCTGCCCCGGCTGTCCCCGTCCGAGGACGTCCGGATCTGGGCCAAGCTGGAAGACCGCAACCCGACCGGCTCGATCAAGGACCGCCCCGCGCTCCACATGGTCGAGCAGGCCGAGAAGTCCGGCCTCCTGCGGCCCGGCTGCACCATCCTGGAGCCCACCTCCGGCAACACGGGCATCTCGCTCGCCATGGCCGCGAAGCTCAAGGGCTACCGGATCGTGTGCGTCATGCCGGAGAACACCAGCCAGGAGCGGCGTGACCTGCTGGCCATGTGGGGAGCCGAGATCGTGCCCTCGCCCGCGGCGGGCGGCTCGAACACGGCGGTCCGCGTCGCCAAGGAGCTGGCGGCGGAGCACCCGGACTGGGTGATGCTCTACCAGTACGGCAACCCGGACAACGCGGGCGCCCACTACGCCACGACCGGCCCGGAGATCCTCGCCGACCTCCCGTCGATCACCCACTTCGTGGCGGGCCTCGGCACGACGGGCACCTTGATGGGCGTCGGCCGCTACCTGCGCGAACACGTCGAGGGCATCCGGATCGTCGCCGCCGAGCCGCGCTACGACGACCTGGTGTACGGGCTGCGGAACCTGGACGAGGGCTTCGTCCCGGAGCTGTACGACGCCTCCGTGCTGACCACCCGCTTCTCGGTCGGCTCCGCGGACGCGGTGACCCGCACCCGTGAACTCCTCCAGCAGGAGGGCATCTTCGCGGGCGTCTCCACGGGGGCCGCCCTGCACGCGGCGATCGGCGTGGGCCGAAAGGCGGTTGCCGCGGGCGAGTCGGCGGACATCGTCTTCGTCGTGGCCGACGGCGGCTGGAAGTACCTGTCGACGGGCGTCTACACGGCCCCGACGACGGCCGAAGCCATCGAAACCCTCCAGGGCCAACTCTGGGCCTGAACCCGGACCCCCGCCCCGGCCCGTAGCCGCCGCACGGCTGCCTCCGGCGGCGCCGACGCGCAGGGCACGGGCGGGTGCCGCTCCGCCGGTGGCCTTCCGGCCGATGCCTGCCTCCGGCGGCGCCTCAAACGCCGGCGAGGCTGATTGTGGTGCGGCGCCGCCGACGCCGACCGCACGGGCGATAACCGGCCCGCCGGGCTGCCTCCCCGGCCGGTGCCTCAAACGCCGGCGGGGCTGGTGTGGGTCCCGTGTCACACGGGCGGAGCCGGCTTTGGTCCCGTGCCGCCGACGCCGGCCGCGCGGGCGGTAACCGGCGCGCCGGCTGGCCCGGCCGGTGCCTGCCTCCGGCGGCGCCTCAAACGCCGGCGGGGCTGGTGTGGGCTCGGCGTGGTCCTGGCCGACTGCCGTGCCCCGGGAACCGGGCCCGGCAAACCCGGCGGCGCTTCAGGCGCTGCCCCCAGGCACCGCAAGGCGGCAGGGCAACGACACAGCCCCGGCACAACCCAGCCTCGCCGGCGTTTGAGGCGCCGCCGGAGGCACCGCGAGCGAGCGCGGTCGGCGCGGATGGCGCCGCAACGGCACGGCCCCGGTACAACCCAGCCCCGCTGCCCAGGCACGGCAAGGTGGCAAGCAAAGGCACGGCCCCGGCACGATCCAGCCCCGCTGCCCGGGCACGGCAAGGTGGCAGGGCAACGGCACCGGCCCGCACGATCCAGCCCCGCCGGCGTTTGAGGCGCCGCCGGAGGCACCCGGGCCGACGCGGGGGCACCGCACCGCGCCCCCGCGGACCCCGTCAGCGGGACAGGACCGCGGCCAGGATGGCGGCGTGGCTGGAGGGTGGGTCCTTGACGGCGGTCAGGAGGGTCAGCGGCCCCTTTCGCCGCAGCCCCCGCAGACGTTCCAGCTCCGCCCCCGCCACCGCCCCCGCCAACTCCGCCTCGTACCGCTCGCGGAACTCCTCGAACCCCCCGCCCCCACCGTGGAACCACTTCCGCAGCTCCGCCGACGGGGTCACCTCCTTCGGCCATTCGTCCACCGCGGCCGCCGCCTTCGACAGCCCCCGCGGCCACAGCCGGTCCACCAGCACCCGGACGCCGTCCACCGCCGGGTCCGGGGGATCGTAGACCCGCCGCACCCGGACCTCACCGCCCCCCGCTCCTGCCCCCGCTCGCGCGTTCGCCCGCGTCACCGGCCCTCGCCTCCCAGCCCGAGCCCCTTCACCTGGTCCCACACCGCCGGATCCACCGACCCGACCCGCCGCCGCACCTCCCGCACCGGAACCTCCCGCGGCCGGTCCGCCTCCAGGAACGCCGCCCGCCCGTGCGCCGCCCCCAGCACCCCCGGCGGGAGAGCGATCACCCCCGGCCGGGCGTCCCGGTACTTCCCGGTGACCGGGGCGATCCGCGCCCGCGGGCCCCGTACCGCCAGGACCAGGCACGGACTCCCGTCCGCCAGCCGCCACAGCTCGCCGGGCACCGGCCGCTGCGGCGGTCCCGGACCGTGCCCGGACGGCCCCGACCGGGCCGGCAGCCGCGGCCGCACCGCCTGGGTCCGCCGACCCGTCACCAGCACCACGAGGGCCACGGCCACGACCGCCGCCATCCCGGGCCACCAGGACGTGTCCATGCATCGACCGTAACCGCGCCCCGACCCGCCCGCACGGCCCGCGCACGCCCGCCGACCGCCCCGCGGACGGCAACCCGGGTACCCGCCGTCGCTCCACCGGGTGACAGCGCAGGTGAGTTGTCCCACAACGGCCCACCGCGGAGGAGCGACGGCACGCTTCGCGCTTTACGCTCGACTCCACGCACGCCCCGTCGCCCTCCCCGTCTCCGTGTAACGTCCACGGACCGTCCACGGAGGTTCCCGCTCCATGAAGCTCACCGTCGTCGGTTGCTCCGGCTCGTTCCCCTCAGCGGAATCGGCCTGCTCGAGCTACCTCGTCGAGGCCGACGGCTTCCGGCTGCTCCTCGACATGGGCAACGGCGCCCTCGGTGAGCTGCAGCGGCACTGCGGCCTGTACGACCTCGACGCGGTCTTCCTCAGCCACCTGCACGCGGACCACTGCATCGACATGTGCGGCTACTTCGTCGCCCGCTACTACCGCCACGAAGGCGGCCGCTGCGGCACCATCCCCGTCTACGGCCCCGAAGGCACCGAGAAGCGCCTGACCACGGCCTACGAGGACGTCCCCGACGAACGCTCCATGAGCGAGGTCTTCGACTTCCGCACCCTGAAGCCCGGCGCCTTCGAGATCGGCCCCTTCCAGGTCCGCACCGAACGCGTCTCCCACCCCGTCGAGTCCTACGCCATCCGGCTCGAACACGGCGGCCGCAGCCTGACCTACTCCGGCGACACCGGGGCCTGCGACGAACTGGGCCTGCTCGCCGAAGGCGCCGACCTGTTCCTCTGCGAGGCCTCCTTCACCCACGGCAAGGAGGACATCCCCGACCTCCACCTCAACGGCCGCGAGGCCGGGGAGTTCGCCAGCGCCGGCCGGGTCGGACGGCTCGTCCTGACGCACATCCCGCCGTGGACGGACGCCCGGCGCAACGTCGCCGACGCCCGCTCCGTGTACGGGGGCCCGGTGGACCTCGCCCGCGCGGGCGCCGTCTACGAGGTCTGACCCGTACGGGGAGCCGCCGTACCCCGTACGCGCCGCACCGCGGCACGCCGAAGCCCCTGCCCTTCCGGAAGGAAGAGCAGGGGCTTCGGCGTGGGTGACGCGGTGGTGCCGGGGGCCTACTTCGCCTCGGCCTTCTCCATCTCGGCGATCTCCTCGTCGGACTCGCGGCCCGGGGTGGGGAGGTTGAACTTGAGGATCGCGAAGCGGAAGCCGAAGTAGTACACCGCGGCGAACACCAGGCCGATCGGCAGGATCATCCAGGCCTGGGTGGACTTGCTCCAGCCCAGTCCGAGGTCGATCAGGCCGGCGGAGAAGGTGAAGCCCGCGTGGACGCCCAGGGCCCAGGTGACGGCCATGGAGATGGCGGTCAGCACCGCGTGGATCGCGTACAGCAGCGGCGCGATGAACATGAACGAGAACTCGATCGGCTCGGTCACACCGGTGACGAACGAGGTCAGGGCGAGCGAGACCATCATGCCGGTGACGGCCTTGCGGCGCTCGGGGCGGGCGCAGTGCGCGATGGCGAGGGCGGCGGCCGGCAGACCGAACATCATGATCGGGAAGAAGCCCGTCATGAAGAGTCCGGCGTTCGGGTCACCCGCGAAGAAGCGGTTCAGGTCGCCGTGGACGACGTCGCCCGCGGCGTTGGTGAAGTCACCGATCTGGAACCAGGCGACGGTGTTGACGAACTGGTGCATGCCGATCGGGATCAGACCGCGGTTGATCAGGCCGAAGAGGCCGGCACCGCCCGCGCCGAGGCCGGTCATCCACTCGCCGAAGTTGGAGATGACGTCGCCGATCGGCTCCCAGACCAGGCCGAAGAAGACACCGGCGATGACGCCGACGAAGGCCATCATGATCGGGACGAGGCGGCGGCCGTTGAAGAAGCCGAGCCAGTCGACCAGCTTGGTGCGGTGGAAGCGCTGCCACAGCACGGCGGCGAGCAGGCCCATGATGATGCCGCCGAGGACACCGGGGTTGTTGTACGTCGCGGCGACGTCGACACCCTTGTTCTCGGTGGTGTTGACGATGGCCTCGGTCACCGGGAACGCGGTGAGCACGTTCTTGTAGACGAGGAAGCCGACCAGCGCGGCGAGCGCGGTGGAGCCGTCCGCCTTCTTCGCGAAGCCGATCGCGACACCGATGCAGAAGAGGAGCGGCAGGTTGGTGAAGACGGCGTCACCGGCGGTGGCGAACACCGTGGCGACCTTCCCCCAGCCCAGACCGTCCTTGCCGAAGACGTCCGGCTGGCCGAGGCGCAGCAGGATGCCGGCGGCGGGCAGCACGGCGATCGGCAGCTGGAGGCTGCGGCCGACTTTCTGAAGGCCCTGCATCAGGCCGGAGCCCCGCTTCTTGGCGGGAGCGGCGGTAGCCGTACTCATCAACTTCCTCCATTGGGCAAGGCGCCGCCCGGGGACATGGAAGGGGGAGGCGGCGTCTCAGAAAGGGGGACCGCGGGGCGTTGCACGCCCGCGTGGTCTACACCACTAAGTGGTGTAGACCAGTTTTAGCACGGTGAGGTCCGCGTAAGGAACCCCCGGTTCCGTGGTGGCGGACACATGAGCATATGAACGACAAAGGCCCCCGGACCCATGGGGTCCGAAGGCCTTCACGCTCGGGACGAACGGCAGACGGTCCGTCCCGCGGTACTACTTCACGTTCTCCCGCTCCATCTCCGCGATCTCCTCGTCCGACTCCCGCCCCGGCGTCGGAATGTCGAACTTCGTGATCGCGAAGCGGAAGACGGCGTAGTAGACCACCGCGAAGCACAGCCCGATCGGGATGATCAGCCACGGCTTCGTCGCCAGGCTCCAGTTGATGACGTAGTCGATCAGGCCCGCCGAGAAGCTGAAGCCGTCGTGCACCCCCAGCGCCCAGGTCACCGCCATCGACACGCCCGTCAGCACCGCATGCACCGCGTACAGCGCCGGCGCGATGAAGAGGAACGAGTACTCCAGCGGCTCCGTGATGCCCGTGACGAAGGACGTCAGGGCCACCGACAGCATCAGACCGCCCACCTGCTTGCGGCGCGCCGGCTTCGCGCAGTGCGTGATCGCCAGCGCCGCCGCCGGCAGCGCGAACATCATGATCGGGAAGAACCCCGACAGGAACTGCCCCGCCTTCGGGTCGCCCGCCAGGAACATCGCGATGTCACCGTGCACGACCTGCCCGTCCGGCTTCGTGAAACTGCCGAACTGGAACCACACCGGCACGTTCAGGAACTGGTGCAGCCCGATCACCAGCAGCGCACGGTTCGCGACGCCGAAGATCCCCGCGCCCCACGAACCCAGCCCGATCAGCCAGTCCGAGAAGCTCTCCAGCGCGTCGCCGATCGCCGGCCACACCCCCAGGCAGAGCACGGCGAACACGATCGCGACGAAGGCCATGATGATCGGGACCAGGCGCCGCCCGTTGAAGAAGCCGAGCCAGTCCACCAGCTTCACCCGGTGGAAGCGCTGCCAGAACCAGGCCGCCAGCAGCCCCATGATGATGCCGCCGAACACCCCCGGGTTCTGGAAGGTGTACTCGGCGAACAGGTCGCCCTGCGCCAGGCATCCGCCCTTGATGTCCTTCGTGCCCGTCGGACACGCCTTGGGGAAGGCGTGCAGGACGCTGCGGTAGACGAGGAACCCGACCACCGCCGCCAGGGCCGTCGACCCGTCCGCCTTCTTGGCCATGCCGATGGCCACGCCGATGCAGAAGAGGAGCGGCAGGCCCAGGTCCGCGTTGAGCAGCGCGCCGCCCGCGCTGGCCATCACCTTGGCGACGTCCGTCCAGCCGAGGCCGTCCTTGCCGAAGACGTCGTCCTGGCCGAACCGGTTGAGGATGCCTGCCGCGGGAAGGACGGCGATGGGCAGCTGGAGGCTCCGGCCCATCTTCTGGAGTCCCTGGAAAATGCCGTTCCACCACTTCTGCTCCGGCACTGCTGCGGCGCTGCTCGCGCTCATCGGCGTCCTCCCTGGCCGGCCGTTCGACGGCCCGTTTTTGGCAGTTGCGACACGTGCGGCACACTGGTGTAGACCACTTCTGGCGCGGTCGCACGCGCCCGCTCCGCGGGGCCCTCCGGGGGCCGGCGGGTGGGGTGGTGCTGATCGCTATGATTCGGCACATACGGGACATGTGCCCGTGTGGATGGGCCAACCGTGGGCTACCGTGACAGATCGGACGCTCACGCGGAGTATGCGCCGCCGAGACTCGTTCTTCGTAGAACTCAGGGAGAAACAGATGGCCACCAAGGCTGAGAAGATCGTCGCCGGGCTCGGCGGTATCGAGAACATCGAAGAAGTCGAGGGCTGCATCACGCGCCTGCGCACCGAGGTCATCGACCCCACCAAGGTCGACGAAGCCGCCCTCAAGGCCGCCGGCGCCCACGGCGTCGTCAAGATGGGCACCGCCATCCAGGTCGTCATCGGCACCGACGCCGACCCCATCGCCGCCGACATCGAAGACATGATGTGAGCCGAGTGAGCTGAGCCCACCCGGCTCGCCCACCCCGCTCGCCCCCACCGGCCGCCCAACGGCCGGACGAGAAGACCCCGTCCCCGGGCCCACCCGGACGGGGTCTTCCCACACCGCCGTACCGCCGCCCCGCACCGGCTAGGCTCGGATCCATGTCTCGCATCGACGGCCGTACCCCCGAACAGCTCCGCCCCGTCACCATCGAACGCGGATGGAGCAAGCACGCCGAGGGCTCCGTCCTCATCTCCTACGGCGACACCAAGGTCTTCTGCACCGCCTCCTTCAGCGAAGGCGTCCCGCGCTGGCGCAAGGGCAGCGGCGAAGGCTGGGTCACCTCCGAGTACTCGATGCTCCCCCGCTCCACCAACACCCGCGGCGACCGCGAATCCGTACGCGGCAAGATCGGCGGCCGCACCCACGAGATCTCCCGCCTCATCGGCCGCTCGCTCCGCGCCGTCATCGACTACAAGGCCCTCGGCGAGAACACCATCGTCCTGGACTGCGACGTCCTCCAGGCCGACGGCGGCACCCGCACCGCCGCCATCACCGGCGCCTACGTCGCCCTCGCCGACGCCGTCGCCTGGGGCCAGCAGAAGAAGCTGATCAAGGCCGGCCGCAAGCCGCTCACCGGCACCGTCGCCGCCGTCAGCGTCGGCATCGTCGACGGCGAACCCCTCCTCGACCTCTGCTACGAGGAAGACGTCCGCGCCGAAACCGACATGAACGTCGTCTGCACCGGCGACGGCCGCTTCGTCGAGGTCCAGGGCACCGCCGAAGGCGAACCCTTCGACCGCAAGGAACTCAACGCCCTCCTCGACCTCGCCGCCGGCGGCTGCGCCGACCTCGAAGCCATCCAGCGCGGAGCGCTCCAGCTGTAGGGACGCCGCACGCGCATCCCGGCGGCGCGACCGGCGGCAACCGCGCGGCCGGATTCCGCGTCTTGACGAGTACGGGCGCACAGTGTCAGAACTGTGCGCCCGTCCACGTCACCGGCCACCGGGGGAAACCACATGTCCCAGCACCGCCACCACCGCCTTCGCCTGTCCGCCGTCCTCCTGGCGGCCGCCCTCACCGTGCCCGCCTTGACCTCCTGCGACGCGATCTCCACCGCCATGGACTGCGCGAACACGGCCGTGGCCATCACCGACGGCGCCAACGACCTCCAGCAGGCCGTCTCCCAGGCCGGCAACAGCCCCCAGGACGCCCAGAACGCCCTCGACCAGATAGAGCGGAACCTCAAGAAGGTCGGCGACCAGACCGGCAACGCCGACCTCGGCAAGGCGGTCGACTCCATGACCACGGCCGTCAAGAACGTCCGCACCTCGATCGAAGGCGGCAACACCGCCCCCGACATCACCCCCGTCGCGGACGCGGCCAAGGAGATCTCCAAGGTCTGCACCCCGGGCTGACCCCCGGCCGGGGTGAGGGCGGCCGACGGGATAATGGGGACATGACCTCGACGCCCTCCACCCCCGCCACGCCCCCGGCGCGCCCCCGCCTGATCCTGGCCACCCGCAACGCGGGCAAGGTCACCGAGCTCCGCGCCATCCTGTCCGACGCCGGCCTGCCGCACGAGCTGGTCGGCGCGGACGCGTACCCGGAGATCCCCGACGTCAAGGAAACCGGCGTCACCTTCGCCGAGAACGCCCTGCTCAAGGCCCACGCCCTGGCCCAGGCCACCGGACTCCCGGCCGTCGCCGACGACTCGGGCCTCTGCGTGGACGTACTGAACGGCGCCCCCGGCATCTTCTCCGCCCGCTGGGCCGGCACCCACGGCGACGACCGGGCCAACCTCGACCTGCTGCTGGCCCAGCTCGGCGACATCGGCGACGAACACCGCGCGGCCCACTTCGCCTGCGCCGCCGCCCTCGCCCTCCCGGACGGCACCGAACGCGTCGTCGAGGGCCGCCTCCTGGGCACCCTGCGCCACGCCCCCGCCGGCACCGGCGGCTTCGGCTACGACCCGATCCTCCAGCCCCTGGGCGAGACCCGCACCTGCGCCGAACTCACGGCGGCGGAAAAGAACGCCATCTCCCACCGCGGCCAGGCCTTCCGCGCCCTGGCGCCGGTGGTCCGGGAGCTGCTGGGCTGACGCCCGTCATGCAGAGGGCCCCGTACACAGCCGTGTACGGGGCCCTCTGCGTCAGCGTGCGGTTGGGGGGACTCGAACCCCCACGGGTTTTACCCCACTGAGACCTAAACCCAGCGTGACTGCCAAATTCCACCACAACCGCGACATTTAGCTCAATCCGGACATTAAGGCCGCTTGGGCTGTGCCCAGTCTACGGGGCGACGCTCGCCGGGGCCACAAGGTCCGGACGGCGGCTGCGGCACCAGGTGCTCGTGAGGGCATGACAGTTGGGACACAGCAGCCGCAGGTTTTCGTGGCGGTCGTCACTCCAGTTCCCGTTGATGTGGTCGACTTCCAGCGTCATGGGAAGCCCGCCCCACTCCGGAGGCGTCCCACACCGGGCGCATGCGTCGGGAACGCCGATCTCGCGAAGAGCGCGACGCAGGAGTTTGGTCGCGGTGCGCCGCCTGCCGTCGTGCAGCACGAGGATCCTGTCGGCGGTGCGGGCGGGAACGGGACCTGGTTTGCCGCGTTGATGTGCCTGTCCCAGGAAGTGCGACGTGTCGATTCCCTCCGCGCGAAGCCATGCCTTCAGCGACGACCTCCAACTGTGAGCATCAGGCCGATTGAGATGCCGCAGTACCTCCGCCAGTGACTCTGACGCGGCAACAGCGTCCCGCAGGGTCGCCACATCCGGCATCTGGTGGCGAATGTAGGGCCGCCGCCTGAAGTGGGAAGCGTCGATGCCGTAAGCCGCGAACCGGCGCATGAGGTACTGCTTGAGCCGCTGGGGGTGTGGCTCGACGCCGTAGCGGGCGATGACCTCTTCGATGTCCTTGCACTCGGCGGCGGCCTCGGTCAGGCGCTCCCGCGTGTAGTGGGGCCCGCGCGTCATCGGCGTCCCTTGCCGCGGCCTCGGTACGTGTCCGTGGTGGAGTGGCAGTTGGGGCAGAGGAAGCGCAGGTTCTCCGCGCGGTTGTCGCGCCAGTTGCCGTCGATGTGGTCGACCTCCAAGGGCAGGGGTTCTCCTTGCCATGTGGAGTCCATCTCGCACATGGCGCAGCGCTCCTCGCGCCCGGTCTCCAGCAGGGCGCGGCGCAGACGGGTGTTGGGTGTTCTGCTGGGGGTGGTCGACCGGTTCTCGCAGAGGATCTCTTCGGCGGACCGCCGTCGACGGTTGTGCCGCATGCTCTCGGTGCGCGGCGGCGGCGCGAAGTGCGACGTGTCTATGCCGAAGGTTTTCACCTTGCGGCTGATGTGGGTGTGGTGGCCGCCGACTACATCGAGGCCTATTCGCCTGAGCACCTCGCACATCGTCGTGGAGGCGGCGACGGCCTCTGCGAGGATCTCCTGCGTCCACTTGGTGCCTTCTGCTTGGAAGTGCGACGTGTCCACGCCCAGCTTCCGCATGCGTTCGTGCAGGTAACGCCTCCGCGACGGGTTCTTCGGTTCCACCCCCAAGGCTTGGAGCGCTTCGGACAGTGTCCGAGCCCCCTGCACCGCCTCCGCCAGGCGTTCCTTCGTGTACGGGCTGATCGGCATCCCTGTGTCCCTCCGGTTCCGGCCACGCGTGCGGTCCTCGTACGGAGTAACGGACCGATAGTCGGACGGTTACGGGGGTTTTCGTCCGATAAGCGGAGTGGCCCGCACCGGTTCGGTGCGGGCCACTCCGTTGGCGCAAAGGGGGCGGGTCAGATGCCCAGGTCCTTGATGATCTTGGCTACGTGGCCGGTGGCCTTGACGTTGTAGAGGGCGCGCTCGACCTTGCCCTCCTCGTCCACCACCACCGTGGAGCGGATGACCCCGGTGACCGTCTTGCCGTACAACTTCTTCTCGCCGTAGGCGCCGTAGGCCGTCAGGACCTCCTTTTCGGGGTCGCCGACCAGAGTGACCTTCAGGTCCTCCTTCTCGCGGAACTTCGCCAGCTTCTCCGGCTTGTCGGGGGAGACGCCGATGACGTCGTAGCCCGCCGTGGCCAGGACGGCGAGGTTGTCGGTGAAGTCGCAGGCCTGCTTCGTGCAGCCCGGGGTGAGGGCCGCGGGGTAGAAGTAGACGATGACCTTGCGGCCCTTGTGGTCGGCGAGCGAGACCTCGTTGCCGTCCGCGTCGGGCAGGGTGAAGGCGGGGGCGGTGTCGCCCGGCTGCAGTCGCTCGCTCATGTCTCAGCAGTCTCCTCGGGAGGGGATCGGTACGGGACGAGACTAAGCTGACAGACTGTTCACGGCGGACTACGCCCCTTACGACCAGGACCACGACGACGGAGGCAGCGCGGTGCCGGAAGCCAGGACCCCCGAACAGATCGAGGCGGACATCGTCCGCAGGCGCGAGCAGCTCGCCGAGACGCTCGACGAGATCGGTGTGCGCGTCCACCCGAAGACGATTGCAGGGGACGCCAAGGCCAAGGTCGCCGGGATCGTGGACCACACGGCGGGCCGCGCCTTCGTCGCCGTCAACCGGCTGGTCACCGACGTGAAGGGCGGCCTGCGCCACGAGGACGGCGCTCCGCGCATCGAGCGGATCGTGCCGGTCGCGCTGGTCGCCGTGGCGGTCGTCGGGCTGCTCGCGCTGGGCGCCCGCCGCAAGCGCGCGTGACGCGGGCGGGTAGGTTCGGGGCGTGAGCGAGAACAGCACCCACGACGACAAGCTGCCCATCCGCATGCTGCACGACCGCGTGCTCGTACGGTCCGACTCGCCCGAGGGCGAGCGCCGCTCGGGCGGCGGGATCCTGATCCCGGCGACGGCCGCGGTGGGCAAGCGCCTGGCGTGGGCGGCCGTGGTCGCCGTCGGGCAGAACGTGCGCAGCGTGGAGCCGGGTGACCGGGTGCTGTACGACCCCGAGGACCGGGCCGAGGTCGAGGTGCGCGGGGCGACGTACGTCCTGATGCGCGAGCGGGACCTGCACGCGGTGGCCGCGGAGCGGCTGGAGGGGGCCGAGGACTCCACCGGCCTCTATCTCTGACCCTGAATTCCAGCAGTGCGCGAAGGGCCCGGTGACCGAGGTCACCGGGCCTTTCGGCCGCTTTCGGCCGGGTTGGCCCGGTTTTTGCTACGGTGGTGGGGATTCCCGACGAGACGCGCCGTACCGGGCTGGACAAGACGACGCACCTGTTGTCCGTTCTCGTCGGAAGGTGCCTGTCATGGCCTGGGTCCTGTTGCTGCTCGCCGGTCTGATCGAAGTGGCCTGGTCGATCGGTATGAAGTTCACCGAGGGTTTCACCCGGCTGTGGCCCAGTGTGTTCACGGGCGCCGGGATCGTCGCGAGCATGGTGCTGCTGTCCATCGCGGCGAAGACGCTGCCGATCGGTACGGCGTACGGCGTGTGGGTCGGGATCGGGGCCGCGGGGGCGGCGGTGCTGGGGATGACCCTGCTGGGTGAGCCCGTGACCGCCGCCCGGATCTTCTTCATCTGTCTGCTGCTGGTGGCCGTGGTGGGGCTGAAGGCGACCTCCGGTCACTGACCGAGCGGGTCGGGTCCTTCCGTGGTGCCGCCCCGGGTGCCCTCCGTCGTCGCGCCGCCCTGGCCGCCCTGGTCGCCCGCCGTGGTGCCGCCGCGGTTGCCCTCGGTGGTGCCGCCGCGGTTTCCGGCGGTGGTGCCCGCGGTGGTGGGGGTTCCGGTGGTGCCGCCCGTGGTGGGGGTGCCGGTGGTGCCCCCGCCGCCGGTGGTCGGGGTGCCGGTCGTGCCGCCGTTGCCGGGGGTGCCGTTGGTGCCTCCGCCGCCGGTGGTGGGGGTCGCGCTGGCGCCGCCGTCGGCGGTGGCCGGCGGGCGGCCGGACGGCGTGTCGGGGGTGACGGGCGGTGGCGGGGGCGGCAGGCCGCCGCCCGGCTGGAGGTCCAGTTCGAAGTCCTGCGGGTCGCTGCCGTCCAGTGCGGCCTTGGTGTACGCCGCCCAGATGCGGGCGGGGTAGCCGCCGCCGCCGATGCGGGGTTCGCCGAGGGCGCCGTAGAGGGATTCGGGGGTGCCCTTGTCCGGGTCCTGGCCCATCATCGAGACGACCGTGACCAGGTCCGGGGTGTAGGCCGCGAACCAGGCGGAGCGGTCCAGTTCGGCGGTGCCGGTCTTGCCGGCCGCCGGGTGCCCGGCGGCGAGGGCGGCCGTTCCGGTGCCGTTGTCGACCACGCTGACCAGCATCGACGTGGTGGTGTCGGCGGCTTCGCGGGTGACCGCCTGGCGTGCGGAGCGGTCGGGGAGGGGTACGGTCTCGTCGCCCTTGGCGATCTTCTCGACGAAGGTGTACGGGGTGTGGCGGCCGTGGTCGGCGAGGGTCGCGTAGGCCTGGGTCATGTCGAGGACGCTGGCCTGCACGGTGCCGAGCGCGATGGCGGGGCCCGCGTCGAAGTTGGGGGTGTTCTCGGGGATGCCGAGGGCGATGGCCGTCTGCTTGACCTTGGCGCCGCCGACGTCGACGGCCATCTGTGCGTACACGGCGTTGACGGAGAGGTCGGTGGCGGTGCGGACGGTGATGTTCCCGTACGAGGCGTCGTCCTCGTTGGAGGGGAAGAAGGGGATCCGGCTGCCGACCACCGGGCGCTTGTTGGTCCCGTTGTAGACCGTGTTCGGGGTGATGGTGCGTCCGTCCTGGGTGCGCGAGCCGTTCTCGACGGCGGCGGTGAAGACGAACGGCTTGAAGGTGGAGGCCACTTGGTAGTCGTGCCGGGTGGCGTTGTTGACGTACTGCTTGGTGTAGTCGATGCCGCCGTACAGGGCGACGACCTTGCCGGTGACGGGGTCGATGGAGGCGCCGCCCGCGCGGACGACGCGGTCCACGGGGCGGGCGGCCGGGTCGAGTTTGGCGAGCAGCTGCTTCTGGACGGCGTCGACGAAGGCGTTCTGGCGGCGTTTGTCGATGGTGGTGGTGATGCGGTAGCCGCCTTCGGAGAAGGTCTTGTCGTCGAGGATCTTGCGGTCGACGATGTACTCCTTGACGGCTTCGACGAGGTAGCCGCGCTGGCCGGAGAGCCCCGAGGCGGGGCGGACCTTGCCCGGTTCGGGGAAGGTGGTGGCGGCCCGTTCGGCGGCGGGCATCCAGCCCTTCTTCACCATGCCGTCGAGGACGTAGTTCCAGCGGGCGAGGGCGCGGGGGCGGCCCTGGGGGTGGGCGACGACGTCGAAGGCGCTGGGGGAGTTGAGCAGGGTGGCGAGGTAGGCGCCCTCGGCGGTGGTGAGTTTGCCGACGTCCTTGCCGTAGTAGGCCTGGGCGGCGGCTTGGATGCCGTAGGCGTTGCGGCCGAAGTAGCTGGTGTTGAGGTACCCCTCCAGGATGTAGTCCTTGGACTTCTCGCGGCCGAGTTTGATCGCGATGAAGAATTCCTTGGCCTTGCGCTTGAGCGTCTGCTCCTGGCCCAGGTAGTAGTTCTTGACGTACTGCTGGGTGATGGTGGAGCCGGACTGGGTGCCCTTGCCGGTCGCGGTGTTCCACGCGGCGCGCAGCATGGCTTTGGGGTCGACGGCCCGTTCGGAGTAGAAGTCGCGGTCCTCGGCGGCGAGTACGGTTTCCTGGACGGTCCGCGGGATCTCGGTGAGCGGGACGTTGACGCGGTTGACCTCGCCGTCGCTGGCGAGCGGGGAGCCGTCCGCGTACAGGTAGACGTTGGACTGGGCGGTGGCGGCGGCGTTCGCGGGCGGGATGTTGACCAGGAGGTAGCCCGCGACGAGGGCGCCGCCGATCAGCAGGGCGAGCAGCAGGAACGTTGCGAGCAGCATGCGCCAGGTGGGCAGGGCGCGGCGCCAGCCGGTGCGTGCGCGGGTGGGGGGCCGGGGTGCCTTGGGGGGGCCGGTCGCACCCTTCCCCTTCTTCTTCCCCTTGTCCTTGGTTCCGGACGGCGGGAGGGGTGTGGCGGGGGAGTCGGGGTCCCGAGGGGTCCAGCCCGGGGGTGGTGACGGGTCGCTCATGTCTCCGGGGCTCCTCGGCGCGTACGAAATATCCGTGTTGTACCTCATGGTGTCTACCCGATGGCCGGTGATTGCGCTGATTCCGCACCGGACAGGGGTAAATCCCTCGCGTGGACCGCCCCGCCCGCACTAAGCTCGCGCGCTTTGGCCGTCGTGGGAACAACGTGCAAACGGAGGAATGGGTGCACAGGACCACGGACAGGACTTCGGACACGACGCGGGACAGGACTTCGGACAGGACTTCGGACAGGACTTCGGGCCGGGTGTCGCGGGAGGGCGGGCACCGGCGCGCGGCCGGGACCGCGCGCCTCTACGCGGCCGTCGCGGCGGGCGGCTTCCGCCGCTTCGCCACCTACGGAACGGCGACGGCCGCGGGAGTGTTCACCAACACCGTCTTCGGTTTCATCGTCGCGTACACCTACATCGCGCTGTGGGAGCAGCGGCCGGGTCTCGGCGGTTACGACCAGGCGCAGGCCCTGACCTTCGTGTGGGTCAGCCAGTCCCTGCTGGCCGCGGGCGCGCTGATCGGCGGGGGGTTCCAGGAGGAGATGCAGGAGCGCATCCGCACGGGGGACATCGCGGTCGACCTGTACCGTCCGGCCGACCTCCAGATGTGGTGGCTGGCCGCCGATCTGGGGCGTGCGGCCTTCCAGTTGCTGGGGCGCGGGGTGGTTCCGCTGGCGGCGGGGGCGCTCGCGTTCCGGCTCGCGCTGCCGGCCGCACCGGCGCGCTGGCTGCTCTTCCTGCTGTCGGTGCTGCTCGGGCTGGTGGTGAGCTTCGCGCTGCGCTACCTGCTGGGGCTGTGCGCGTTCTGGCTGCTGGACGGGTCCGGCATCAACATGGTGGCCACCCTCGTCTCGATCTTCTTCTCCGGGATGCTGCTGCCGCTGACGGTGTTCCCCGGCGGGTTCGGCGAGGTGGTCCGGATGCTGCCCTGGTCGGCGATGCTCCAGGTGCCGCTGGACGTGCTGATGGGCACGCAGGCGGGGGCCGGGGGGACGGCGCGGGCGCTGGGGTTCCAGGCGGTGTGGGCGGGCGCGCTCCTGGGCGCGGGGCGGCTCGTGCAGGCGGCGGCGACGCGGAAGGTGGTGGTCCAGGGTGGCTGAGGCGCGGGGGGTGTCCGTCCGCGGGGCGGCGGGGGAAGCGGGGCGGGTGCGGGCGCCGGCGCCGGATGTGCCCGATGGGCCGCAGCTGCCGGGTGAGCCGGACGGGCCGGGGGATTCGGGTGAGCCGGGTGTGTCCCGTGTGCCGGGCGGGCTGGGCGGGGACGGGGGAGAGGGCGGGCGCTTCGGCGTCTGGCGGCAGGCGGGCACCGGGCTGCGCGGCTACGGCCTGATCGTGGCGATGTGGATCCGGGCGACCATGACCTACCGGACCTCCTTCCTCATCGCCGTCTTCGGGAACGCGGCCGGGTGCCTGCTGGACTTCGTCGCGATCTACATCATGTTCCGGCACGTGAGCGTCCTCGGCGGGTTCACGCTGCCCGAGATCGCCCTGCTGTACGGGTCCTGCTCGGCCTCCCTCGGTCTCGCGGACCTGCTGCTCGGGAACACCGGCCGGATCGGCACCCGGATCCGTGACGGTTCGCTGGACACGATGCTGGTCCGCCCGGTGCCGGTGCTGGCGCAGATCGCCGCGGACCGGTTCGCGCTGCGGCGCCTCGGCCGGGTGGCGCAGGGGCTGGGGGTGCTGGTCTGGGCGGTGTCGGCGCTGGACGTGCACTGGACGGCGGGGCGGGTGGTGCTGGTGCCGGTGATGGTGGTGGCGGGGGCCGCGATCTTCGGGGCGGTGATCGTGGCGGGGGCGGCGTTCCAGTTCGTCGCCGGGGACGCCGCGGAGGTGCAGAACTCCTTTACCTACGGCGGCAACACGATGCTCCAGTACCCGCCGGGCATCTTCGGCAAGGAGCTGCTGCGCGGGGTGACCTTCGTGGTGCCGCTGGCCTTCGTGAACTGGCTCCCGGCCCTGCACGTGCTGGGGCGGCCCGATCCGCTGGGGCTGCCGGGGTGGGTGGCGTACGCGAGCCCGCTGGTCGCGGGGCTGGTCCTGGTCCCGGCGTCGTGGGCGTGGCGGGCGGGGCTGCGCTCGTACCGGAGCACGGGGAGCTGAGGGTTGGGGGACAGCGCTACAGGTGGGGACATTGACACGGATACGGGAAGAGGTGCGGCGGTGGGCGTGGACGCGGGCGTGGACGAGGGAGTGGGGGGCCGGGTGCGGGAGCCGCTGATCGAGCTGGCGGACGTACGGAAGGTGTTCGGCGTCCGGCGCAGGACCGGGCTGCTGCGCCGGGAGAAGGTGCAGGTCAAGGCGGTGGACGGGATCAGTTTCGCGGTCGCGCGGGGTGAGATGGTCGGCTACATCGGACCCAATGGCGCGGGGAAGTCCACCACCATCAAGATGCTGACCGGCATCCTGACGCCGACCGGCGGGCGGCTGCGGGTCGCGGGCATCGACCCGGCGCGCGAGCGGACGCGGCTGGCGCACCGGATCGGGGTGGTGTTCGGCCAGCGCACCACCTTGTGGTGGGACCTGCCGCTGAAGGATTCGTACGGGCTGATGCGGCGGATGTACCGGATCCCGGCGGACCGGTTCCGCCGGAACCTGGAGCGCTGCGTGGAGCAGCTGGACCTGGGCGCGCTGCTCGACGTACCGGTGCGTCAGCTGTCGCTCGGGCAGCGGATGCGAGGGGACATCGCGGCGGCGCTGCTGCACGATCCTGAGGTGCTGTACCTGGACGAGCCGACGATCGGGCTCGACGTGGTGAGCAAGGCGAAGGTGCGCGGGTTCCTGCGGGAGCTGAACGGGCGGCAGGGCACCACCGTCCTGCTGACCACGCACGACCTCCAGGACATCGAGCAGCTGTGCGAGCGGGTGATGGTGATCGACCACGGGCGGTTGATGTACGACGGCGCGCTCGTCGGGCTGCACGCCGCCGGGTCCGCGGGGCGCGGCGAGCGGACGCTGGTGGTGGACCTGGAGCGGGACCTGCCGCCGATCACGGTGGCGGGTGCGCGGGTGGTGAAGGTGGAGGGGCCGCGGCAGTGGCTGGCCTTCCCGGCGGAGGCGTCGGCGGCGCCGCTGGTGGCAGCGGTGGCGGCGCGGTACCCGCTGGTGGACCTCTCGGTGCGGGAGCCGGACATCGAGGACGTGATCGCGCGGATGTACGCGGGGCGGGAGTAGGCGGGAGTAGGCGGGAGCAGGGGGCGTTGCGGGGAGGGTGGGAGCGGGCGCCGGGGGTGGTGACGCGGGGTGGGGGTGGCGTTAACGGGCCATGGGGGTGCGGTGGTAACGGGCCGTGGGGGTGCGGTGGTTGGGGTCGCCCCTACGGTTCGGGCGGTCGTCTGCATAGGCTGTGCCGTATGAGTGACGAGCGGCCGCAGAAGCCGTTGCCGGAGCTGAGGGCGTCCGACGCCGACCGCGAGCGGGTGGTGGAGCGGTTGCGCGACGCCGTCGCCGAGGGACGGCTCGACATGGAGGAGTTCGAGGAGCGGCTGGAGGCGGCCTACCGGTCGCGCACGTACGCCGAACTGGAGCCGCTGACCATCGATCTGCCGGCGCCGGGGCAGGTCCCGGGCGGGCCGGTGTCGTTCAGCAAGGAGCCGGCGGCGTCGTCGGAGCGGGGGGCTTCCGCGGGGGAGTCCTGGCCTGCGCGGATCGGCGGGCGCGGCACGTCGTCGTGGGGCGTGGCGATCATGTCCGCCTTCCAGCGCAAGGGGGCGTGGACGGTGCCCGCGCGCTTCACGGCGGTGGCGTTCTGGGGCGGGGGCGAGATCGATCTGCGCGAGGCGCGCTTCGAGGAGCGCGAGGTGGTGATCGACTGCGTCGCGATCATGGGCGGGATCAAGATCGTCGTGCCGCCGGGCGTGGAGGTCGACGTACGGGGCATCGGGGTGATGGGTGCCTTCGACCACCGGGACATGGCCGTTCCGGCGGAACCGGGCGCTCCGCGGGTGGTCGTGAACGGTCTCGCCTTCTGGGGCGGGGTCGAGGTCAAGCAGAAGGCGCGCAAGATCCCGGGTCGCGGGGGCCGGGCGCGGCGCAAGGAGCTGTAGCTGTAGGTGCGCCTGTAGCTGTAGCTGTGGGTGTGGGTGTGGTCGTGGCTGTGGGTGCGGCTGCAGTCGGCCGTAGCGGGGCTGGTGCGCTGGGTGGTGCCGGGGACACGCCGGGTGGTGGCGGGAACTCCGCGGCCGCCCCGGGAGTCGGATGCTATGCAGACACACCGGCGCCCCCGGGGGAAGGCAGGAACCCGTGAACGACACAGGGACGAGCAACGGACGGCCGCCGCCACCGGCAGGGTCGTCGACATCGCCGCTCGGAGGGCAAGGGGGTCTTCCGGCTCCCGGCGCGCCCGCGGCCCCCGGTGCCCCCGGCCAGTTCGTGTTCAACGCGGCGGACGAGGAGCGGCAGCGCGGCGTCCGCCGGATGAAGGCGACGGCGACCGGCCTGCTGGTCCTGGTCGCGCTGGTCTACGTCCTCGCCAAGTGGGCCCAGCACGCGGGCGGCGGCGGGGACGGCGGCTGGGCGGGCTACGTCGCGGCCGCGGCCGAGGCGGGCATGGTCGGCGCGCTCGCGGACTGGTTCGCGGTGACGGCGCTCTTCCGGCGCCCCCTCGGCCTGCCCATTCCGCACACCGC
Organism: Streptomyces sp. NPDC043876; assembly: GCF_056435825.1. Classification (NCBI taxonomy): domain Bacteria; kingdom Bacillati; phylum Actinomycetota; class Actinomycetes; order Kitasatosporales; family Streptomycetaceae; genus Streptomyces; species Streptomyces sp. NPDC043876. The sequence continues at coordinate 125,162 of NZ_JBWKDV010000002.1, forward strand.
GATCATCCCCACGAAGAAGGACCAGCTCGGCATCTCCCTCGGGGAGTTCGTCGGCGAGAACTTCCTGTCCTCCGAGGTCGTCCGCGCCCGGCTGCACGCGCTCGGCATCGGCGGCCGGCTCGGCTCCTGGCTGGCCGAGCCCGCGCACGCCGACCGGGTCACCGAGGAACTGGCGGCCGCGCTGCGGGGCGCGCTGACCGTGCTGCGCGACTCCGACGTCCAGGCCGTCGTCGGCGAGGCCATCACGCGGCGCGCGGAGAACGCGGAGATCGCGCCGGGCATCGGCAAGACGCTGGAGCGGATCGTCGCGGACGGCGGCCACCGGCGCGCCGTGGACCTGGTGTGCGTCAAGGCGCACGACTGGCTGGTCACGCACGGCGAGTCGGTGATGGACGCGGTCCAGGGCGGGGCCCCCGGCTGGACCCCGCGGTTCGTGGACCGCAAGATCGGCGACCGCGTGTACAAGGAGCTGCTGCGGTTCGTCACGGAGATGCGGGACATGCCGGAGCACCCGGCGCGCGGGGCGGTGGACCGGTTCCTGAGCGACTTCGCGGCCGATCTCCAGTCGGACACGGACACCCGCGCCCGGGTCGAACGGCTCAAGTCCGAGGTCCTGGCGCGCGGCGAGGTCCAGGACATCATCGCGTCGGCGTGGTCGGCCGTGCGCACGATGATCCTGTCGGCGGCGGAGGACGAGCAGAGCGAACTGCGCCTGCGCGTACGGGCGTCCCTGCTAGCCCTCGGCTCGCGACTGGCCACGGACGGCCGCTTGCAGGCGAAGGTGGAGGGCTGGATCGAGGGCGCGGTGGTGTACGTCGTGACCACCTACCGGACCGAGATCACCTCGCTGATCACGGACACGGTGGCGGGCTGGGACGCGGAGCACACCTCGCGCAAGATCGAGGCCCACATCGGCCGCGACCTGCAGTTCATCCGGATCAACGGCACGGTGGTGGGGGCACTGGCCGGGCTGCTGATCTATACGGTGAGCCGGGCGTTGGGGGGGTAGGGGGGCTTGGTCCTGGGCCCCGGTTGGCCCCGGCCCCGGCCTCGGTCCCGGCTGGCCCTGGCCCCGGCCTCGTCGGGCTCGGCCCCGGCGTCGGGGGCGCCGGGTTCCGCTCTTGGCTGTGGGGCCGCGGTCGTCGCCCGGCCTTGGCCAGGTTCTGGTCTCGGCTCAGGTCTCGCTTTTGTCCCGGCCCGGCGGTGGGGCGGGGCCCCGGGGCCCCGCGGCGCCTTGGGCGTGGGCGCCCAGGCCCGGGGCCTCGGTTCGCGGGGCCCGGAGCGTCGGCTTACGCCCGGTCGGCGACGGCCCAGGAGGCGGCGGCCACGACCCCGGCCACGCCGAAGACCGCGGGCCAGGCGCCGATCTTCTTGGCCAGCGGGTGCGATCCGGCGAAGCCGGCGACGTACAGCGCGCCGAGCCCGGCCGCCGCGGGGGCGCCCGCCCGCCGGTGCCATTCGCGCCCCGCGACGAGTCCGGCCGTACCGAGGACGACGCCGCCGAGCGGGCGCTTGCGCGTCCACCGCGCGACGGCGTAGCCGCCGACCAGTCCTGCCGCGGCCACCACCGAGGTCGGTACCCGTGCTGCCATGTCCATTCCCTCCGCCGTTCGAACGCCCTACGCTGCTGCTCCGCGCGGCGTCCACTTCCCGCCGCGACTCACACGAGGCTAACGCGGCGCGCGGTCGGGACGGCGTGAGGGGCCGACGCGGCACGGGCGCCGGGGTGGGGGCGCGAAACGGCGCGGGACGGGGGCGCACGTACGGCTAGCGCGACCGCCGTACGACCCGGCGAGCCCCCACGGCCCCGCCGAGCAGCACGGCCCCGCCGACGACGCCGTGCGGCACGCCCGGCGGCAGCATGGCCACCACCCCCAGGACCAGGAAGAACGCCACCGCACACACGCCGAGCCCGCGCAGGAATCCGTCCACGACCGTCCGTACCTCCCTCGACGAAGCGGGCCCACGGCACGGGCGCCACCACCGTGACAACGCCCGCGCCCCCGCCCCTGACACGGCACGACCGCGGATCTGCCGGGAACGCCGGGATCCGCCGGGAACCTCCCGATCGAGGCATGCGCCACACCAGGCAACCGCGGGGGCGTAGATTCGCTCTCCGCAGGAGAGAAACCACCCAACCCACCCCAGGAGCGGACAACCGTGATCTGCTACGGACCGGCCGTCCTCGACCTGACGGACGAACTGGTCGACACCTACGCCGACGTCTTCTCGGGCCCCCCGTGGAACGAAGGCGAAGAAACCATTCGTCAGTTCGCGGCCCGCCTGCAGTCCGACACCCGCCGACGCGGCTTCCGCACCGCCTTCGCCCAGACCGCGACCGGCATCGACGGCTTCGCCACCGCCTGGCTGACCCGCGCCCCCTTCCCCGCCGACCGCGGCTACGCCCAGGTCACGGCCCAGCTCGGCCGCCCCCGCGTCCGGCGGCTCCTGGTCGACGCGCTGGAGGTGGACGAACTCGCCGTACGCCGCCACGCCCGCGGCCAGGGCACCGGCCGCGCCCTGCTGGCCGAGATCACCGCCGACGCCCCCGACCGCCGCGCCTGGCTCCTCACGGCCCGCGCCGCCACGGACACCGTCGCCACCTACCGCCGCCTCGGCTGGCACGAGGTGACCCCCCTCCCGGGCACCGAGAACGCCGTGATCGTCTTCCTCTCCCCGGACCACCCGGAAGCCACGACGGCCTCGGCGGCGGCCTGACCCGACCGGCGCGCCGACCGCCCCGGCCGGAGGGGCCGAGGTGGCCGCCTCGGCGGCCGACTGCTCCCGTCGGCCACGGCGTAGTCCTGATCCCCGGCTACGCGGGCGGTTTAAGTGCCACGCCTTGACGACCGCCCGCCCCGACGTCCGGATTCCCGCCCGCACGGCCGGGACCGCTGATGGCTTCGGTGTCCTCGGCGGCCGCCCGACCCGGGCCGCTGAGCCACCCGTGCGCCCGCTCCCACAGCGGCCCGAGCCCCCGGGAGGCCGATGCTTCGCGGCAGCCCCGACGGGCATATCGGGGGCATGATCACCGAACCCACCGCGACCGCGCGGACGACCCCCGCCACCCACACCACCCACACCGCCCCCGTCGGCCCGCACGGCGAGTCCCTCGCGTCGCTCGCGCGCCGCCAGTCGAACCTGGCGACCTACCACCAGCTCAAGGCCGCTCGGATCCCGCCGGCCACCATCGCCGGGCGCACCCGCCCCGACGGGCCCTGGCAGCGGCTGCTGCCGCGGGTCTACCTCCTCCAGACAGGGCCACCAGACAGCCGCCAACGCGCCCTCTCCGCCGTCCTGTACGCCGCCCCGCCCGCCGGGGACGACCCGCTCGGCGGGACGGCGGCCGCCCTCACCGGCGGAGCCGCCCTCGCGCTGATCGGCGTACGGGACGCCCCGGCGACCCCCCTCGACGTCCTGGTCCGGGCCCCGCGTACGGTCACGCCCGCCCCCGGGGTACGGACCCTGACCACCTCCCGCTGGCCCGCGACGATCACCGTCTCCGGCATCCCGACCACCCGCCCCGTGCGCGCGGCCGCCGACTTCGCGGCCCGGGCCGATGCCCCGGGCCTGGTCCGCTCCGTCCTGGCGAACGTGGTCCAGGCCGGCTGGTGCCACCCGCACGACCTGCACGGCGAACTCCGCGCCTCCCGCACCCTGGGCCGCCCCGCGGTCCGCGGCGCGGCCGCCGAACTGGTGGCCGGGGTCCGCTCGATCGCCGAGGCCCGGGCCCGCGACACCCTGACGGCCACGGACCTGCCGACCCCGCTGTGGAACGCCCGCCTGTACACCCGCGACGGCGCCTTCCTGGCGAGCCCGGACGCGTACTGGCCGGACGAGGGCGTGGCCCTGGAGATCGACTCGGCGGAGTACCACTACACGCGCGACTCCTGGCACGCCACCCTGCGCCGCCGCCTGCGCCTGGAGGCCCACGGCGTCCTGGTGGTCAGCGCGACCCCGTCGATGATCCGCGACACCCCCACGGAAGTCACCGAAGCCCTGCGCACCCTCCTGTCCCTCACCACCCCCCGCCACACCCCACCCACAGCCACGGCCCGCGGCCACCAGCAGCTCTCCCTTTTCCTACCCGGGTGAGCCCGCCGACCTAGCCGGCGGGTGTGGAATACGACCACACGTCGGCTGGCAAGGGGTGGTGGAGACGCCACTCGATGGCCATGGGGCTACTGCCCTCGTGCCGGATGTAGTCGGCGGGTCCCAGGAAAATCGAAGGGTACGGTCGACCGATGTCGTTCGTCTTGTAGCGGCGAACGAAGAGCAGCACGTGCGAACCGCGGCTCTTGTGCGTCTGGTACCGCATACCCGTGGCGGAGGTTTCAGACGTCCTATTTTGAGATTCCCAATGGAACGTCGATTCGCTCATCGCGTAATCCTTGAATCGTGTCTGAGGAGAGAAATCCTTCTCTTGTTTGTCGAGCGTAACGAAGAGGGCATCTGAGTTTATTTCGGGGCACCACCTGGCTCCTTCCTGAAAATGTCCGGGAAGGAAGCCGCCGAGATTTGAAATGCCCAGAGCTGGGAGTACTTCCTCGCGACTGTAGGAGGAATGAATAGTGAGAGGGAAATCGGAGGGATACCCGGTCATGCGGATGGGCAGGTGGTCCGCCTGTTGGAACGTGTAGGCAAGTACCTGCCTCAGCTCGTCACGAAAGTCCCGGTGTGCCCGGATGGCGCTCAAGCCGTCTTGGTAGGTGGTGAACGTGCCACCTAGGGGCCACAAAGAGAAGAAGAACATCCGGGCGAATGCCTGATTCTCGGTGTCGAGCTGCTCATAGAGCGGTGCGTCGTCCGCGAGTAGGTCGGTGTACGCGCGAAAGCGTTTCGGATCGTCAACGTGGAGAAAAGCAGGGATGCGCTTCAGTAGTTCTACCTCGTCAAGGTGTGCAGGACTGGTGATCAGTTTGGCCTGACGAAGTAGATAGGTCCAAGACCCTTTGCCGCCGCGATAAACATCCTGAATGCTTCGGCCGCTTTCTTTTAGATACTCGGAAAGGTTGCGCGTTCCGTAGGTGGCGACTTCTCTGGCCAGTTTGGTGACGTTGGCTTTTAGTTGCTCTTTGATATTGCCGATAATCAATTCTTTGGACTTCGGCTCAAGGATGATCTCGCACCCGGAAGGCAAGAGTGGAAAATCATCTCTGATGGAACTGAGGAGGCGCTGTCCGGTTAGGTTGGTAAGAGCCCGGAACTGTTCCTCGAATCGGAACTCTTTCCGGTGTTGCCCGATGAAGTCGAGAACCGTCAGGACGGGTTTGCTCGCGCTGCGCCGTAGACCCCGGCCGAGTTGTTGGAGGAACACCGTAGCGCTTGACGTGGGTCGAAGGAGTAGCAGTGTGTCCACATCAGGGATGTCGAGTCCTTCGTTCAGTAGGTCCACTGAGAAAATCACATGCAGGCGACCTTCTCTCAGGTCTTCCAGCGCTGTGCGGCGCTCTGGTTCCGGGGTGTTGCCTGATAGGGCCACTGCTCGATATCCGGAACGCACGAAGAAATCCGCCATGAAGTGAGCATGTTTCACGGAGACGCAAAAGCCCAAGGCGCGCATCTCGTCGGGATTGGTGTGCTTGTCTTGGAGAGCGTTGCGGACCAGTTCGGCCCGCTTCTCATTATCGGTAAAAAGCTCACTCAACGCCGACACGTCGTATCCGCCTCGCTTCCACGCGATGGCTGTCATGTCCGTATCGTCCGTGATCCCGAAGTAATGAAAGGGGCTCAGAAGGTCGTTCTCCAGGGCTTCCCACAGTCTCATTTCGGCGGAAATTTTGCCGTCGAAGAATTCATCCTGGATGACGAGTCCGTCCGCGCGTTCCGGGGTGGCAGTGAGGCCGAGGAACTCTGTTGGTTCAAAGTGGTCAAGAATTTTTCGATAGGTGTCCGACGTTCCGTGATGGAATTCATCGATGACGATCACATCGAAATAGGTAGGTGGAATTTGATCCAGTGTGCGAGCATGCAGGGATTGCACGCTCGCGAAGACATGTCCCTGGTCGATCGAACTTTCTCCGCCGATAAACAGCTCGCCGAATGCTTCATCGTTCAAAATGCGGCGATATGTTCGCCGTGATTGATCGAGAATTTCCCGGCGATGGGCGACGAATAGCAGGCGTAGGTCGTGGCCAAGTCTTTTTCGCAGCTGCTTGAAGTCCAAGGCCGCCATGACGGTCTTCCCCGTCCCGGTCGCGGCGACGAGCAAGTTCTGATGCCGGTCATGGAGGATGCGCTCGGCTTCCAAGCGGTCCAGCATGTCACGCTGGTACGGATAGGGATCAAACTCGCCTGCATGACTGATGTTGTAGGCGGCCTGTCGATTTCCGGAGTCGATACCTCGAGCCGCCTGTAGCGCCTTGTCCAGCCGGTCGCCATCGCGGTCGGGGTCGTAGGGCTCGAAGGCGTGGTGAGCCCAGTAGGACTCGAAGGTGGATTCGAATTTCTGCATGGGTGCAGGGGTAGAGATGGAAGACAGGCGGACGTTCCATTCCAGGCCATCGAGAAGCGCCGCTCTGGAAAGATTGGAACTTCCGACGTAAGCGGTATTGAAGTCGCTTCGTCGCCTGAAGAGCCAAGCTTTTGCGTGGAGGCGGGTCGAGCGAACTTCGTAATTAACCTTTACTTCGGCATTGAAGTCGCGGACGAGTCGATCCAGGGCGCCGCGCTCGGTAGCGCCGATATATGTCGTCGTGATGACCCGTATGGGAACTCCACGATCAGCCGCTGCTCTGAGCTGCTGGTCCAACACTCGCAGGCCGGTCCACTTGACGAAGGCGCACAAGAGGTCGATGTGGTCCGCCGTAGCCAGCTCGGCTCGCAGCTCAGTCCCAAGGTTGGGCTCTTCGGGCGCGTTGGTGATCAACGCGGATTCGGAGAGCGGAGTGGTGGGCCGCACTCTGTAGGGATCGGCCGCTCCCTCTTCCGCGACAGCAAGTAGTTGGGACGGCCCTGCCGCGATGACGCTCGCTAGATCATTGGACCCAGTCAGGTTGCCGAGATGTCTGAGTAGCTCGTTGGCAGTCTTGACTTGCTCGCTAGGTTCCAATTGTTCTAGCGCCCGAGCGACTGCGTCGGCCACATGACGTGTAAGGACCTGCGCGGACGAGTCGTCGCTGACGGATTTGCGTATGACGACTCGTCCAGCGGCAATGATCTCCGCCAACTGAGTCTCGAGGCCCGTCGTGATGAGGGTCTCGTGGAGGCCGGTGGCCGGCCTCCGAGGGCTCGGGAACGAACCAGACATGACGGAGTCTCCTCGACGGCAGAGTGAATGCTGCCCTGGTTCTATCAACCACAGCCGTCAAAACCGTCGGAATGCATGCCAGTTCGAAACCCACTTGCTGAGAAACAGGCGAAGAATGGCTCGATCTCGTCAGCCGAGCGGGGCGCCGTGGCAGGTGGCGTAGGGCTTGGTGGAGGCGCACCAGCAGGGGGTGGTGGGGGAGGGGGGCCAGGGGGTGGCTTTGCCGCGGGCGGCGAGGGTGGTGGCGTATTCGGCCAGGAGGCTCGGGGAGGCCGGGGAGGTCTTCTCGGAGGCGGCGAAGGCCTCGTACGAGGGGACGCTCGCGGTGACGATGCCGAGGTTCGTGGTGCCCGAGGCGGCCAGGGCGCGCAGGGAGGTCTCGATGTCCGTCAGGTGCGCGGCGTGCGAGGGGTACTCCGAGGCCAGGGTCGGGTACGACGCGAGGAGTTCGGTCAGTTCGTCGAGGGGCCAGTGCAGCAGGGCCACCGGGAAGGGGCGGGAGAGCGCGGCGCGGCGGTCGCCGAGTTCGGCGCGCAGGCGGGCGATCTCGGCGCGCAGTTCCGCCGGGTCGTCGGAGCCCAGGGCCCAGATGCGCTTGGGGTCGTGGAGTTCGTCGAGCGGGATGGGGCCCGTGTGGCGGGTGTCGGCGACCATGTCCCAGTCGTCGTGGGCGAGCCCGAGGAGGCGGCGGACGCGGTGGCGGCCCGTGAGGAGCGCCGTCGTGGAGGCGGTGAGGGGTTCCTCGTCCGTGATGAGCAGGTGGGCGGCCTGGGTGAAGCACTCGTGGGCGGCGTCGAGTTCGTCGTGGTTCTCCAGGGTCTCGGCGATGACTTCCCAGGGCGCCGGGTCGTCCGGGGCCGCCGTGCGGATGCCGGAGATCAGGGCGCGGGCCTCGGCCTCGTGCCCGTACTCCCACAGGTTCGCGGCCTGGAGCGCCTTGATCAGGTGGATGTCGGCCGGGTTGCCGGAGAGGAGTTGGTCGTAGAGCGCGCTCGCCCTGTCGCGTACGTCGGCCAGTTCGAGGTGGGCCGCGGCTTGCAGGAGCAGCGGCTCCTGGTCCTCGGGATAGCGGTTCGCCGTGCGGATGAGGCGCTCGGCTTCGGCGATGTGCTCGGCAGGCGTGTCGGGGCGCATGGTTCACACCGTACTGCCGCTGGTCAGTTGGTGGGGCAGGACTTAAGGTGCGGGCCGTGCGGGATCACATACCTGTCGTGGTGCAGGGGAGCGGTCGGCGGGCGCGGCGCGGGGGGACCGCGCGGGTGCTGTGGAGCTGCGCCGAGCTGGCGGTCACCGTGGGCGTGGTGCTGTTGCTGCTGGTGGTGCACCTGGTGTGGTGGACGAACCGGGAGGCCGTGGCCGGGGCGCGGGAGCAGGTGCGGGCGCTGGAGCGGGAGTGGGGCGGACCGGTGGACGATCCGGCGGTCCCTGACGCGTCCGACGCGTCTGACGCACCTGACCCGACCGCCGCGGGTGAGGGCGCCGGACCCGGGGCGGATGCGGACGGCCCGCCCCCGGAGGCGCCCTCCGCGTCCGCTTCCTCCGGCGCGGGCGCCGGGAGCGCGGCGCCGCCCGCCGCGGGGCCGGCCGGCCGGGGGACGCCGCCGGCCGCGTCCCAGGCGTACGCCGTGCTGCGCATCCCGCGGCTGGGGCTGGTCGTGCCGGTCGCGCAGGGGGTGTCCAAGGCGGCGGTCCTCGACAAGGGGTACGCGGGGCACTACCAGGGGACCGCGCAGCCCGGGGAGCGGGGGAACTTCGCCCTCGCGGGGCACCGCAACACGCACGGGGAGCCCTTCCGGTACGTCAACCGCCTGCGGGCCGGGGACGAGATCCAGGTCGAGGCGCGGGGCGCGCGGTACACGTACGTCGTGGACCAGGTGCTCGCGGAGACGACCGCGCGGGACGCGGGGGTGATCGCCCCGGTGCCGCGGAGCGCGGTCCACCCCTCCTACGGGTACGTCGAGGCCGGTGCGTACCTCACGCTGACGACCTGCACCCCCGAGTACACCTCCACGTACCGGCTCGTGGTGTGGGGGAAGTTGAAGGGGTGAGGGGAGAGGCGCCGGGGTAAGGGTGGGGAGGGTGCGTCTACCGTGGGGCCGTGTGTCCGAAACGGGTGAAACGTCCTCAGCTGGTGTGGCTCGCCGCGCCCTTCGTGCTCTTCCTCGGTGTGCTGCCCCTGGTGAACCGGGTGGAACCGCTCGCCTTCGGGCGGGTGCCGTTCCTCCTCGTGTGGTGCGTCGGGGCGACCCTGGTCACGCCGCTCGCCGTCTGGCTGGCCTGGCGCGGTGATCACCGGTGAGCCCGGCGGCCGTGGCCACCTCCCTCTTCGCCGTGTCCATGGTGGCGACCGTGGCGCTGGGCCTCTTCGCGGTGCGCGGGCGGGGCGGCGGAAGCGACGGAGGGAACGGGAAGGGGGCCGGTGGCGGTGGGGGCGGGCTCGCCGAGTGGTCGGTGGGCGGGCGGTCGCTGGGCACGGTCTTCATCTGGGTGCTGATGGCGGGCGAGGGCTACACCAGTTTCAGCTATCTGGGCGCGGCGGGCTGGGGCTACAACTACGGCGCGCCCGTGATGTACGTCGTCGCCTACATGTCCTGCGGGTACGCCGTCGGTTACGTCGTCGGGCCCCTGCTGTGGGACTACGCGCGCCGGCACGCCCTGGTCGGGATCTCGGACATGGTCGCGCACCGGTACGGCCGACCCTGGCTGGGCGCGGCGGTCGCGGTGCTGGCGACGGTGTTCCTGCTGCCGTACATCCAGCTCCAGATCACCGGGATGGGGGTGGTGGTCACGACGGTGACCTACGGCGCCGTCCCGCTGGAGTGGGCGTACTTCGTCGCCTTCGCCGTGACCACCGGCTTCGTGGTGGTCAGCGGCCTGCGCGGGAGCGCGTGGGTGTCGGTGCTCAAGGACGTGCTGGTGATCGGGACGCTGGGCTTCCTCGCGGTGTACGTGCCGGTGCACTACTTCGGCGGCTACGGGGAGCTGTTCGACCGGCTGGTCGCGGAGCGGCCCCAGTGGCTGACGCTGCCCGGCGGGGGCGCGGGCGGGGGCGGGGGCGGCCTCGGGACGGGGTGGTTCGTGTCGACCTCCGTGCTCAACGCGCTGACCGTGGTCATCTTCCCGACCACCGTGGCGGGCTACCTGGGCGCCCGCGACGCCGACGCGCTGCGGCGCAACGCCATCCTGCTGCCCGCCTACAACGTGCTGCTGTTCGTGCCGATGCTGCTGGGGATGGCCGCGCTGTTCGTCGTGCCGGGGCTGACCGGCGCGGATTCCAACCTCGCGCTCTTCGAGCTGATCGTCGACTCGCTGCCCGCGTGGGCGGTGGGGGTCATCGGGGTCGCGGCGGCGTTGTCGTCGATCGTGCCGATGGCGGTGTTCATGCTGGTCATCGGGACGATGTGGGGGCGCAGCGTGCTGTCGCTGGTCCCCCGGTGGAGTGCGGGGGAGCGGCAGAAGTCGGCTTCGCAGGTGGTCGTGGTGGTGGCCGGGGCGCTGGCCCTGGTGATGACGTACACGGCGCCGAACACCTTGGTGCGGCTCTCGCTCATCTCCTACGAGGGAATGGCGCAGTTGGTTCCGATGCTGCTGCTGGGGCTGGTGTGGCGGCGGCTGACCCTGGCCGCGGCGGTGAGCGGGCTGGTGGTCGGGGTCGCGGTCGTCTGCGGGCTCGTCTTCACGGGCAACGACCCGGTGCGGGGGGTGAACGCGGGGATGGTCGCGCTCGGGCTGAACCTGGCGGTCGCGCTGGGGGTGGCGTGGCTGGGGCCGCGGGAGGCGGACGGGCGGCCGGACGCGGATGTGCTGGCCGCTGACCCCGTTGTCAGTGGGCCGCGTTAGGCTGTGAAGCGCCGTATCGAAGCCGTATCGGATCCGGGACGTGTGCGAGGGGGGTGGGTCGAATGACGCGAGTCCGCGGGCTGTTGAGCGTCGTCCTGCTCACCGGGCTCTTCACGCTGCTCCTGGGGTCCTCCCTCGGGGAGGGCGGGCTGAGCGCCGCCGTCGCCTTCGCGGCCACGGCCGCCGTCGGCGCCGCGGTGCTGGGCTGTGCGGCGCTGCTGGCGCGGTGCGCCCCGCCCGTGCCGCCCACCCGAATACGCACCGCGATCCGTGATCGCGAGCAGCGCACGGCCTTCCTGCCGCAGCGCGATCCCGACGCCTCCGGCCGCTCCCGGCCCAGGGCGCCCGGGCGGTCCGTCCCGACGGCCGCGTAGGGGCGTTCCCCGGGACGGCGAGGCTTTCCGAGCCCCGCGCCCCACCACTGCACGTGCTCCACCACGGCGCGTGCCACACCATCGTGCCCCCCCCCGGCACATGCGCCCCCGCGCGGTCCGTCACGCCGAAATGCACCTCACGCATCTTTCGACGCTCGACGTGACCTCCCGGAGGGACCCCGTGTCCGTACTCACCCCGCTCGCCCATGCCCTCACGCAGGGCGTGGCGCAACCCGTCGCCGCGCTCGCCCGGCTGCTGGACCCGGTGGCGGCGCCGGCCGCGACCGCTGCCGCGATCGTGCTGTTCACCGTGCTCGTCCGGCTCGCCCTGCACCCGCTGAGCCGGGCCGCCTTCCGGGGCGCGACCCCGGCGGCCGGGTGCCTGCCCGCCCTGGTGCAGCTGCCGGTGTTCTTCTTCATGTACCGGGCGTTCACGTCCAGGGACAGCGGGCTGCTGGACGAGCGGCTGTTCGCGGCGCCGCTGGGAGCCCGGTGGACCGACGCACTCGCGGACGGCGGCCCGTTCGGGGCGCCGGGGCTGGTGTTCCTCGGCGTGTTCGCCGCCATCGCGGCCGTCGCCGCGTGGAGTGCCGTACGGGGCCGGCGGGCCGCCCGTTCGGGCAGCGGCCCCGAGCTGCCCGCCACCGTGCCCGCGGAGCAGCAGGAGGCGCTGCGCAAGCTGACCGGCGTCCTGCCCCTGCTCTCCTTCGGCACGCTGATCACCGCCGCCATGGTGCCGCTGGCCGCCGGTCTCTACCTCGTGGCCACCACGGCCTGGACCGTGGCGGAGCGGGCCTGGCTCCAGCGCCGCCGGGCCGGAGCCGGGCGTTCCAGTGTGTGAACAGGGTCTTGCGGATTGGGTGGACATCTTGGAGGATCGACCAATCCTCCGATGGCCGCAACCCATCGGCCGGCCCGGGGCACGCCCGCGGGCCGACCACCCACGACCACGGGAGAATGCCCATGAAGCTGCTGCGTGTCGGACCGGTGGGTGCCGAGCGCCCCGCGCTGCTCGACCGGGACGGGACCCTTCGGGACCTGTCCGGCCTGATCACGGATGTGGACGGCGCGCTGCTCGCCGACGACGCCCTGCTGTCCCGCGTACGGGAGGCGGCGGCATCCGGAGGGCTCCCGGCCCTGGACGCCGAGGGCCTGCGGGTCGGCGCGCCCGTCGGCCGGATCGGCAAGATCGTGGGCATCGGCCTGAACTACCACGCCCACGCGGCGGAGGTCGGCGCCGATGCGCCCGCCGAGCCGATCGTGTTCCTCAAGGCCCCGGACACGGTGGTCGGGCCCGACGACACCGTGCTGATCCCGCGCGGCAGCGTGAAGACCGACTGGGAAGCGGAGCTGGGCGTCGTCATCGGCGCCACGGCCCGCTACCTCGCCTCGGCCGAGGAAGGGCTGGCCCACGTCGGCGGCTACCTGCTCGCGAACGACGTGTCGGAGCGCGAGTTCCAGATCGAGCGCGGCGGCACCTGGGACAAGGGCAAGAACTGCGAGACCTTCACCCCGCTCGGCCCCTGGCTGGTCACCGCCGACGAGATCCCGGACCCGCAGGTCCTGGACGTGAAGCTGTGGGTCAACGGCGAACTGAAGCAGGACGGCGCCACCTCCGACCAGATCTTCCCGGTCGGCGAGGTCGTGCGGTACCTGAGCCGGTTCATGACCCTTCACCCGGGCGACGTCATCGTCACCGGCACCCCGGCCGGTGTGGCCATGGGGCAGCCGGAACCCAAGCCGTTCCTGCGGGCCGGTGACGTCGTCGAGCTGGAGATCGAGAAGCTCGGCCGCCAGCGCCAGGAGTTCAAGAGCGCCTGAGCGTCCCGGTGCCTGGGCGCCGCCGCGCCTGGGGCGCCCTACGCCTGGGCGCCCCGGGCCCGAGCATCCCTACGCCTGGGCGCCTCGCGCCTGAGCGCCCCTTCGCCTGGGCGCCCCGCGCCCGCCTCGTGGTCCGGTCGGCATGCGAAAGGGGCGGGGCCGCCGTGGTCGGCGGGCCCGCCCCTCCTCGTACGTGCCAGGGTCCGTGCTCGTTTCCGGAGCGTTCAGCCGCGGGTCGAGGCGCCGCGGCGGCGTGCCGCCAGGACCAGGCCCGCGCCCGCCGCGAGGGCGAGTGCGCTGCCGCCGACGATCCACGGCGTCTCGGAGCCGCTGCCGGTGGAGGCGAGCGGGCCGCTGCCGCCCGCCGGGGCGGCGGCGTTGGCGCCGGACCCGCCGGCCGCCGGGGTGGCGACGGGCTTGCCCGCCCCGTCCTTCGGCTTGTCCTTGTCCTTGCCGGTGCCCGCGCCGGTGGCGGGGTCCTTGCCCTGGTCCTTGCCGTCCGTCGGCGTGCCGTGGCCGGCCTGCTTGTCCTTCTCGCGGGCCGTGAACTGCCCGGTCTTCAGGAACTCGGCACGGTCCTTCGCGCTGCCCTTGAGGGCGGCCTGCGCGGCCTTCTTCAGCTCGGGACCGGGGTTGGCGTTCAGCATCCGCGAGATCAGGACGGCGTTGTCGTCGTCCCGCAGCTCGTGCTGCCTGGTGGTCACGAACTCGCGGATCTGCGCCGGGGTGCCGTTCGAGAGGACCTTCTGGATGCCCTCGGTCAGGCCGGGACCGGCGCCCTGGAGCAGCGTGGCCAGCTCGACGCGGTCGTCCTCCAGCCGCGCCGTGTGCTGCCCGGTCTTCAGGAACTCGGTCAGTGCTTCCTGGGTCCCCGCCAGCATGGCCTTCTTGCCCTCGCGCTGGACGGCCTTGCCGCCCGTGCCGATCAGCCGCGAGACCCGCACGCGGTCGTCGTCGAACTGCTGCCGGCCCCACTCGACCGCCAGGAAGTGCCGCATTTCCGCGGCCGTGCCCTTGAGAGCCTTCTCGGCGTACTCGCGCACGCCGACGCCGCTGTTCGGGTCGGCCAGGATCTTCTCGATCAGGGCGCGGTCGGCCGCGGCCTGGTCCGAGCCGTCGGCCGGCTTGCCGTCCTTCGCGGGCTCACCGGCCGTGGTGCCGGCGGGCGTCGACACGGCGGGGGCGGCCGCCCCCGCCGCCGTCGGGGCGTCAGCGGCGAAGGCCGGCGCCGAGAAGAGGACGGCCGGGGCGATGGCGGCCGCGGCGACGGCCGATGCGATCCGGGACAACTTCACTTGGGGATACCCACTCTTCGCAACTGTGATGATCATAGGTTTTCCACAGCTTACGGTGTGATGATCACCCGCCCGGTCCATTTTCAGGCGGAAGCAGTGGCTCCGGGTGAGATGTCCACCGCACGCCCCTCGTCGGACGAGCGCCGCGCGGCCTCCAGCACCTCCAGGCAGTCCGCCGCCTCCCGCGCCGTGACCGGAGCCGGGCCACCGTCACGGAGCGCCGCGGCGACCGCCGCGTAGTACGCCGGGTAGTCGCCGGGCTCGGTCGGCACCGGCCGCCCGCCGCCGGTCAGCGGGGATTCGCCGGAGCCGATCCGGCCCCGGCAGTCCTCGGGCTCCACGCCCCACGGCAGGTCCACGCCGGGCCGCTTGCCCTCCCGCAGGGCGGCCTCCTGCGGGTCGAGGCCGTACTTCACGTAGCCCGCGGCGGAACCGAGCACGCGCATGCGGGGGCCCAGCTGGGCCGTCGTCGCGCTGACGTAGAGGTGGGAGCGGACGCCGCTCGCGTGGGTGAGCGCGATGAAGGTGTCGTCGTCCGCCCGTGCGCCCGGCCTGCGGACGTCCGCCTCCGCGTACACGCGCACGGCCGGGCCGAACAGCACCAGCGCCTGGTCGACCACGTGGCTGCCGAGGTCGTACAGCAGGCCGCCGACCTCCTCCGGGGCGCCCGACTCGCGCCAGCCGCCCTTGAGCTGGGGGCGCCAGCGCTCGAAGCGGGACTCGAAGCGCTGGACCTCGCCCAGTTCGCCGTCCTCGATCAGGCGGCGCACGGTGAGGAAGTCGTTGTCCCAGCGGCGGTTCTGGAAGACGGACAGGAAGGTTCCGGTCCGGTCCGCCAGTGCGGCGAGTTCGCGCGCCTGCGCGGCGGTGGCGGCGAGGGGCTTGTCGACGACCACGGCGAGACCCGCGGTCAGCGCGGTCGTGGCGAGCGGGACGTGGGTCTTGTTGGGGGAGGCGATGACGACCAGGTCCAGCTCGGAGGCACGCTCCCACAGCGCGTCCGGGGAGGGGACGACGTGCGCGTCCGCGAATTCGGCGCGCACCTGCTCCCCGCGGGCCGGGTCGGAGGTGACGACCGTGTCGAGGACGAGCCCGTCGGTCGCGGCGACGAGCGGCGCGTGGAAGACGGAACCGGCGAGTCCGTAGCCGATCAGCCCGACCCGGAGGGGGCGGGTGGACGAGGCGGGCGGGACGGGAGAGGTGGTGGTAGCCATGGAGTCCACTTTGGCAACACTGTTGCCTAAGTGCAAGGAGGGTGGACAATGGCCGGGTGATCAGGGGCAGCGGGGACGGCATGAGCGGCACGGACGGCGCGGGCGGTACGGGCCCCCCGAACGGCGGCGGAGCGAACCTGTCCGGGCTGCGCGGGCACAACGCCGCGCTGGTGCTGAGCCTGCTGCGCGCGGCGGGCCTGCGCGGCGAGGCCGGGCCGGGCCGCGGCGAACTGGCCGCCCGTACGGGCCTGACCCCGCAGGCCGTCAGCAAGATCACGGCGCGGCTCACGGCGGAGGGCATGGTCGCGGAGGCGGGCCGCGGCGCCTCCACCGGGGGCAAACCGCGCACCCTGCTCCGCCTCGTTCCCGGGGCGCGGTACGCCGTGGGCGCGCACCTGGACCGCGACGAGCTGCGCGTGGTGCGGGTGGACCTGCTGGGGCGGGTGGTGGCCGAGGAGCGCCGGCCGCTGGACTTCGGCGCCGACCCCGACGCGGTCGTCGCGGCGGTCGCGGACGCGGTGGTACGGGCCCGCGCGGGCGGGTCGGGGAAGCGCGGGGCGGCCCCCGAGGGGCCGGGCGGCGGATCGTCGGCGGGCGTCGGGGTCGCCGCGCCCGGGCCGCTGGACCACCGCACCGGGGTGCTCGGGCGGGTGACCGGCTTCCCCGGCTGGGAGGGCTACCCGCTGCGGGCGGCGCTGGAGGAGCGCCTCGGGCTGCCGGTGGTCGTGGACAAGGACACCAACGCGGGCGCGGCGGGCGCCGGTCCGGGCTCCGGCAGCTCGGTGTACCTGCACGTGGGCACGGGGCTGGGCGCGGGGCTGCGGCTCGGCGGCCAGGTCTACCGGGGCAGCAGGTCGGGCGCGGGGGAGTTCGGGCACCAGGTGCTGCTGCTGGACGGCCCCCCGTGCCGGTGCGGGGCGCGCGGCTGTGCGGAGGCGCTGTGCCTGGAGGCGGTGGCGCGGGGGGACCTCGCCCGGGCCGCGCGGGTGCTGGGGGAGGCCGCGGCGAACCTGGTCGCGCTGCTGGACGTGGACCGGGTGCTGCTGGGCGGGCGCGTGGTGGCGGCCGCGCCGCAGGTGTTCGTCGAGGGGGTCCGTACGGTACTGGCGGCCCGCGCCCTCGGCGGGGAACCGGCGCGGGTGGAGCGGGCCCCGGGCGGGGTGGCCGAGGGCGCCGCGGAACTGGTCCTGGCCCCCCTCTTCGGGGGAGCGTGACGCCGTGCGCCGATCGGGGGTTCGTCGGAGCCGGCGGGGCGCGGCGGCAGGAGGGGAGCGTGGCGGCATGGCAGGGTGCGGCCAAGGCGGGGTGATCGTCGCTTCGTCAGATCATCTTCCGGCGAGCCAGCGAAGGCCTCCCATGCGACTGCGCAAAGCCCTTGCACTCACCGCGGCCCTGGTGGCCGTATCGGGACTCTCCGGACCGGCCGCCCTGCCCGCGGCGGCCGCGGTGGCCGCGCCCGCGCCGCCCGGCGGTGGCGGGGCCCGGCCCGCGCCCGCGCTGCCCTCGGGGGCCAGGGCCACCTGTGGCGACGGCGTCAGCACGGCCTTCCCCATCGGGGCCCGGATCCGCGGCGGTCCCGCCGTCTACCGGATCGGCGCAGCGCCGCAGACCTGGTACCTGGACCTGACCAACACCACCGCTTCCGCGTGCACCGCCATCCACCCCGTGGTCGTCTTCACGGACAAGACGCGGAGCCTGCGGCCGGCCCATCTGCGGATGGAGTTCGACGCGCGGGGGACCACCTTCCCCGTGAGCCTGGAGGGCACGGACCGGGACGAGGTCATCGCCGTCTTCGACGGCGGGGAGGCGTTCCCGGGGTTCACCGTCGGGCCGGGCGGCTCCGCCACGGTCAAGGTACGGCTGGCCTTCGCGGCCGATGCGCCCGCCGGGGAAGTGGTGGCCGATGCCGCGCTGGTCCAGCGCAAGGGGGATGACGGGGACTGGGTCGGGGACAGCGGGGGGTACCGGTTCTCTGTCGAGGGGCCGCGGGGGCCGCAGGATCCGTTGGATCCGCTGGAGGCGGGGGCCGGGGTGGGGGCCGACGCTGAGGAGGACGAGGGGGAGGCCGGTGCCGGTGCCGGTGCCGCCGGGGCCGGGGTCCTTGCCGAGACGGGGGTCGGGGGTGGGGGTGCTGCCCGTGGGGCGGAGCGGGAGCGGGAGTGGGTGTACGGGGGCGGTGCGGTGGGGGCCGTTGCGGTGGGTGGAGGGTTGGTGCTGTTGGCGCGGCGCTTGCGTGGGGGGAGCGGGCGTACGGCTTAGGGTGCGGCTCCGTCTGCCCTCCGGGGGCGCCTCAAACGCCGGCGGGGCTGAGATTGTTGCGGTCCGTGCTGCGCTGCCGGCGCCGGCGGGGCTGGGGTGGGGGTGCCCGTCTCGGAGTCGCGCGCGGGTGTGGGTCCGCCTCAAACGCCGGCGGGGCTGGAATCGCTGCGGTCCGTGCTGCCGCTGCTGCTCGGCCCGGCCAGGGGCCCCGTACAGTCCCAGGGTGGAATCGATTTCGCACCGTCCCGGTTCGCCCGTTCGATCCGGGATTCCCGAGCACGGGCGCATCCCCAAGTACTACGCCGTCAAGGCCCGGGTCTCCGAGCTGGTCGAGGAGTTGGGCGAGGGGGGTGTGCTGCCCACCGAGCGGGATCTCGCCGAGCGGTACGAGGTGGCGCGCGAGACCGTCCGGCAGGCGCTCCGCGAGCTGCTGCTAGAAGGGCGGCTGCGCCGGGCCGGGCGCGGCACCGTGGTCGCGGGGCCGAAGCTGGAGCAGCCGCTCTCCCTCGCCAGTTACACCGAGGGGGTCCGCCGCCAGGGGCGCCGGCCCGGCCGCAACCTGATCGGGCTGGAGCGGTTCCCCTGCCCGCCCGACCTCGCGCCCGGCATCGGCGCCGCGCCCGGGGAGCCCGTATGGCACCTGGAGCGGGTGCTGCTGGCCGATGACGAGCGGGTGGGGCTGGAGAGCACGTACCTCCGCGTGGCCCGCGCACCCCGCCTGGACAGCGAATTCCAGCCGGATTCCTCGTTCTACGGGTACCTCCGGGAGCGGCTCGGCATCGCCTTCGGGGACGCCGACGAGAAGCTGGAGACGGTCCTGGCCACCCCGCGCGAGGCGCTGCTCATCGGGACGCCGCCCGCGCTGCCGATGCTGCTGATCCACCGCTTCTCGCGGGACCAGGACGGGCGGCCGCTGGAGCGGGTGCGTTCCCTCTACCGCGGCGACCGGTTCAGCTTCACGACACACCTGCGCCCCGAGTAGGCGGCGCAGCACGCGCGAACACGGTACAACTGGGTGCCATGCGATCACGGAATCATAACGGGTCTGGTCCAATCGTCGGGGGCTGTTCACCGGTGCTTCGCCTGGCGGATCCTCCCGGGCCACGGGTCGCGGACACCGTGGGCCGGGTGAGAGTCATAGTCATCGGAGGCGGCGTGGTCGGCACCATGCACGCCTGGCAAGCAGTCGAACGCGGCCACGAGGTCGTCCAGATCGAGCGCGAAGCCGAGGCGCGCGGCGCCTCGCTGCGCAATTTCGGCCAGATATGGGTCAGCGGACGGGCCGGCGGTGCGGAGCTGGACACGGCGCTGCGGGCCCGCGAGCTCTGGGAGCGGATCGGGGAACGCGTCCCCGGCCTGGGCTTCCGCGCCATCGGATCCCTCACCCCCCTGCGCACGGCCCGCGAGTACGCGGTCGCCGAGGCGGCCGTCGCCCGCCCCGACGCCGCCGCCCGCGGCTACGCCCTGCTCACCGCCGCCGAAGCACGGGTGATCAACCCGGCCCTGCGCGGCGCCTTCGAGGCGGCGCTGTGGTGCGAGCGGGACGCGGCCGTCGAACCGCGCACCGCGCAGCTCCATCTGCGCGCCGCGCTGCGGGCCTCCGGCCGCTACACCTTCCTGCCCGGGCGCGAGGTCCGCGAGGTGACCGGCCCAGGCGCCGTCCGCGACGACCACGGGGACGTCCACCGCGGCGACGCCGTCGTCCTGGCCACCGGCGCCTGGCTCTCGGGGCTGGTCCGCGAGCTGGCACCGGACCTGCCCGTGCGCCGGGTCCGGCTCCAGATGATGCAGACCGAGCCGCTCGGCGAGCCGCTGACCACCTCCGTCGCCGACCCCGACAGCTTCCGCTACTACCCGGCGTACCGGAGCGGGGCCCTCGACGCGCTCAACGCGGAGCAGGCCCAGGCGCCCGTCGCCGCCGCGCACAAGATGCAGCTGCTGATGGTGCAGCGCAGCGACGGCGGCCTGACCATCGGCGACACCCACGAGTACGAACACCCCTTCGCCTTCGACACCCTCGACGAGCCCTACGACCACCTCACCGGGGTCGTGGAGTCCTTCCTGGGCCGCCCGCTGCCGAAGGTGCGCCACCGCTGGGCGGGCGTGTACGCGCAGTGCACCGACACCACCCGCGTCGTCCACCGCCAGCAGGTGCGGGACGGCGTGTGGCTGGTGACCGGACCCGGCGGCCGGGGCATGACCTGCTCGCCCGCCATAGCCGAAACCACCGCGAACGAACTGGGCTGGTGACCGACATGACCGACACCGAGAACAACAGCACCACCGACTCCACCGGCCCGGCCCCGCGCCGCGACCTCGTCGTCCTCGACATGGCCGGCACCACCGTCGCCGACGGCGGCCTCGTCGAGCGGGCCTTCGAGCGCGCCGCCGAGTCCCTCGGCGTCGAGCCCGGCTCCGCCGACCACGCGGAGAAGCTCCGCTACGTCCGCGACACCATGGGCGAGTCGAAGATCTCCGTCTTCCGGCACCTCTTCGGCACGCAGGAGCTCGCCCGGCGCGCCAACGCCGCCTTCGAGGAGGCCTACGGCGAACTCGTCGACGGCGGTCTCGTCGCACCGCTGCCCGGAGCCCGCGAGACCATCGAGCGGCTCCGCGGCGAGGGCCGCACCGTCGTCCTGACCACCGGCTTCGCCCGCGTCACCCAGGACGCCATCCTCGACGCCCTCGGCTGGCGCGACCTCGCCGACCTCACCCTGTGCCCCGCCGACGCGGGCGGCCGCGGGCGCCCGTACCCGGACATGGTGCTGGCCGCGTTCCTGCGCACCGGCGCGGTGGCCGACGTGCGCGAGGCGGTCGTCGTGGGCGACACGGCGTACGACATGCTCAGCGGGCGGCGCGCGGGCGCCGGGATCGTGGCCGGCGTGCTGACGGGGGCGCACGACCGGGCGGCGCTCACCGCGCACGGCGCCACCCACGTCCTCGGCTCGATCGCCGAACTCCCCGCCCTGCTGGGCCCGGCGGGCGCCGCGTGAGCGGCATCCGCTTCGACGCGGTCTCGGTCGCCTACGGCGGGACCACCGTCCTGGACTCCCTCGACCTGACCGTCGAGCCGGGCGAGGTCATGGCGCTGCTCGGCCCCTCCGGTTCCGGCAAGACCACGGCGCTGCGGGCGGTCGCCGGCTTCGTGCGCCCCGCCTCGGGCCGGATCTTCCTCGGCGAGCGGGACGTCACCGCGCTCCCGCCGCACCGGCGCGGCATCGGCATGGTCGTCCAGCAGTACGCGCTCTTCCCCCACATGCGGGTCCAGGACAACGTCGCCTTCGGCCTCAAGGCCCGCAAGGCGCCCCGCGCCGAGATACCCGGCCGGGTCGCCGAGGCGCTGGAGATGACCGGCATGGCCGCCTACGCCCGGCGCTATCCGCGCGAGCTGTCCGGCGGCCAGCAGCAGCGCGTGGCCATCGCCCGCGCGCTCGCCGTCCGCCCCGGCGTGCTGCTGCTCGACGAACCGCTCTCGGCGCTCGACGCCCAGCTGCGGTCCGGGATGCTCACCGAACTGGCGCGGCTGCACCGGGAACTGCCCGACGTGTCCATCCTGTACGTCACCCACGACCAGGTCGAGGCCCTCACGCTGGCCGACCGGATCGCGGTCATGGACGCGGCGCGGCTGCGGGACTGCGGCACCCCGCAGGAGCTGTACCGGGCTCCGCGCACCGAGTTCACCGCCTCCTTCGTCGGCAACGCCAACCTGCTGCCGGTCACGGTCGCCGCCGGGGGCGCGCTGTTCGCCGGGCGGACCCTGGAGCTCGACCCGGGCCGCGCGGCCCCCGGCGCGAAGGCCACGCTGTGCGTGCGCCCGCACCTGCTCGGCCTGGGCGAGGGCCCCAACGCGCTCAGCGGCCGGATCACCGAGGTGCAGTGGCGCGGCTCGACGCACCGGCTGTACGTCGACGTGGACGGCCACCGGATCACGGCGGACCTGCCGGAGCTGCGCGAGACCCCGGCCCTCGGCGACCGCGTCACCCTGCACTTCGAGCCGCGCGACGCGGTGCTGCTGTCGGCGGGAGTCGGCGATGGCTGACACCACGGCCCGCACCGCCGTCCCCGCCCCGGCCGCCGCCGACCCCGCCCCGAACCCGGAGCCCGGCGTCCACGTGCCGCCCACCGCCCGGGCGCCCCGTACGCTTCCCCGCTGGCTGTGGTCCCTGCCGCCGGTGGCCGTGCTCGCCCTGGTCTTCCTCTACCCCCTGGCCCTGGTCGCCCGGCAGTCCTTCACCCCGGACGGCGGCGGCGGCGCCCTCAACGCCTACGGGAAGGTCTTCGCCTCCACCGCCTTCCGCGAGGCCCTCGGCACCACCGTGTGGCTGGCCGTCGGAGCGAGCGCCGGCTGCCTGCTCCTCGGCTTCGGGCTCGCGCTGGTCATCGCCTTCGTGCCCTTCCCCGGCGCGAAGGCCGTCGCCCGGTTCATCGACGTCTTCCTCTCCTTCCCCTCCTTCCTCATCACCCTCGCGCTGCTCTTCCTCTACGGCACGGTCGGCATGGCCAACGGCCTCTGGACGGACGTCACCGGCGCGGCGCAGGGACCCTTCCACTTCCTCACCACCCCCTGGGGCGTCCTCCTCGCGGAGATCACCTACTTCACGCCCTTCGTAATGCGCCCGCTGCTCGCCGCCTTCACCCAACTGGACACCGCACAGCTGGAGGTGGCCTCCTCGCTCGGCGCGGGACCTGGCCGGATCATCCGGAAGGTGATCCTCCCCGAGGCCCTGCCGGCGCTCGGCGCGGGCGGCAGCCTGGTGCTGGTCATGTGCCTCAACGAGTTCGGGATCGTCCTGTTCACCGGCGCCAAGGGCGTCACCACCCTGCCGATGCTGGTCTACGGCAAGGCCATCCTCGAATCCGACTACCCGGCCGCCTGCGTGGTCGCCGTCGTCAACATCGCGATCTCCGTCGGCCTCTTCGGCCTCTACCGGGTGGTGGGCAAGCGTGCTGGTGCATAGCAAGTCCGGCCGCTGGGCCGCCTGGGCCGCCTTCGGCCTCTTCTTCCTGCCGTTGTTCGCCCTGCCGCTGCTCGTGGTGGTGGCCGCCTCCTTCGCCACCCACTGGTCCGGAGCCTTCCCCTCCGGTCCGACCACCGGGAACTACGCGGCGGCGGTACAGGGCGAATCCCTCCAGGCGCTCACCACCAGCGTGGTCACCGCCCTCGTGGCCAGCCTGCTCGCGCTCGCCGTCGGCACCTGGGCGGCGCTGGCCGCCGCCGGGCTGGGGAGGCGCGGGAAGCGGGTGCTCGACGCCCTGTTCGTGCTGCCGGTCGCCGTCCCGTCCGTGGTCGTCGGCCTGGCCGTGCTCGTGGCCTTCAGCCGCCCGCCGGTCCTGCTCAACGGCACGCCCTCCATCGTCGTCCTGGCCCACGCGGTCCTCGTCACCGCCTTCGCCCACCAGTCCGTCGCGGCCGCGATCGTCCGGCTGGACCCGGCCTACGAGCAGGCGGCGGCCAGCCTCGGGGCGCGCCCCTCGTACGTCCTGTGGCGGGTGCGGCTGCCCCTGCTGCTGCCCTCGCTCACCGCGGCCGCCGGACTCTGCTTCGCCCTGTCCATGGGCGAGCTGAGCGCCACGATGATGCTCTACCCGCCGGACTGGATGCCGCTGCCCGTCCGGATCTTCACCGCGACCGACCGCGGGTCGCTCTTCACCGGCTCCGCCGTCGCCGTCGTGCTGATGGCCGCGACCCTGCTGGTGCTGCTGGCCGTCGGCCGCGTCCGTACCCGCGCCGCCTACCGCTGAGTGCTCCCGGTCCCGCTGAGCGCTCCTGCTCCCGCTGAGCGCTGCCCCTCCCGCATCCCGAAGGAATCCCATGTCCCGCGTGTCCCGCGTGTCCCGCATGCCCCGCAGCCTGCCGCGCCCGCTCGCCGCCCTCACCGGCTGCCTCGTCCTCGGCGCCGCCCTCACCGCCTGCGGCGGCTCCTCCGCCGCCGATTCCGCCGCCGACTCCGCAGGCGGTGAGAAGACCGTCACCGTCTACAGCGCCGACGGCCTCAAGGGGGAGAAGGGCGACGGCTGGTACGACCGGGTCTTCGCCGACTTCACCAAGAAGACCGGCATCAAGGTCAAGTACGTGGAGGGCGGATCCGGCGAGATGGTGCAGCGCGCCGTCCGCGAGCAGTCCAACCCGCAGGCCGACGTCCTGATCACCCTGCCGCCCTTCATCCAGCAGGCCGACGGCAAGGGGCTGCTCCAGTCGTACGCGCCGCAGGGCGCGGAGCAGGTCAGCGGCGCGAACAAGGCCCCCGACGGCAAGTGGACCTCGGTCGTCAACAACTACTTCGGCTTCGTCTACAACAAGAAGGAGCTGACCGGGGCCCCCACCACCTGGGAGCAGCTGCTGGACCCGAAGTTCAAGGGCCGGCTCCAGTACTCCACCCCCGGCGTCGCGGGCGACGGCACCGCCGTGCTCGTCAAGGCGATGCACGACTTCGGCGGCAAGGAGGCGGCGATGGAGTACCTGAAGAAGCTCCAGGGCAACAACGTCGGCCCGTCCTCCTCGACCAGCAAGCTCGCTCCGAAGACCGACAAGGGCGAGATCCTCGTCGCCAACGGCGACGTGCAGATGAACTTCGCCCAGTCCAAGTCCATGCCCAACCTGGGCATGTGGTTCCCCGCCAGGGACGGCGGCAAGCCGACCACCTTCGCACTGCCCTACGCGGCCGGGCTGACGGCCAAGGGCCCGCACAGCGAGAACGGCAGGAAGCTCCTGGACCACCTCCTCGGCGAGGACGCCCAGAAGCTGGTCAGCGAGGTCGGCGGCGGCTTCCCGGCGCGCGCCGACGTGAAGCCGACCGACGCCAACGCCGTCGAACTGGCCAAGGTCATGGGGGGCGTCGAGGTGTTCGAGCCGGACTGGGCCGACATCGACAAGAACCTGTCCGCGTACGTGGACGCGTGGAAGTCGGCCACGGGCAGCTGACCGGAAGCCCCTCGGTCACCCGCCCTTCACCCGCTCCCGCAAGAGTGACGTTCGCATAACGGGTCTGGTCCAACGCTCCTATGATGGGACCGGACCCGCCGCACGAACACGCCCCAACTGCCGCTGTTCTCGCCTCGCTTACTCCCTGGAGGAGTACGTGTCCCCTGTCCTGCACGGACGCGCCCTCGCCGTGGCGGCCACCGCCGCGGCCCTGCTCGCCGCCGCCGCCCCGACCGCACCCGCGGCCACGACCCCGGCCGCCGCCGTCAACAAGGTCCTGGTCATCGGGATCGACGGCGCCGTCCTCGACCGCGTCAAGGCCGCCGACGCCCCCCACCTGGGCGCTCTGATGGCCCAGGGCCTGACCGCCCGCAGCACCCTGTACGCGAACCCGATGGCCGCGACCTCCTCCGGCCCCGGCTGGTCCACCATCGCCACGGGCGTCTGGCCCGACAAGCACGGCGTGAAGGACAACTCCTTCACCGGCAAGAACTACACGGCCTACCCGGACTTCCTCACCCGCGCCGAGAAGGCCAACCCGGCGCTGCACACCTACGCCGCCGCCGACTGGGAGCCGCTCACCTCCACCGACCAGAACGGCCCGGTCTTCTCGGCCGCCGTGGACAAGCGCCTCTCCCTCAAGGGCGACCGCGACGGCTACGGCAGCGAGGACCCGAAGATCGCCGCCGCCGCCTCGGCCGAACTGCGCGACCAGGACCCGGACGCCGCCTTCGTCTACTTCGGCGAGATCGACCACGCGGGCCACTCCTCGGGCGCCGCCAGCCAGGAGTACCTGGACACCATCGGCCGCGTCGACCGGCTGATCGGCCGGCTCCTCACCGCCGTCCAGGAGCGCCCGACGTACGCGCAGGAGAACTGGAAGATCCTGGTCACCACCGACCACGGGCACACCGATGCGGGCGGCCACGGCGGCTCCACGATCCAGGAGCGCGGCACCTTCGTCATCGCCAAGGGCGCGGGCATCGCCGCCGGTTCGGTCCGCGACGACGTACGCCTCGTCGACGTCGCGGCCACCGCGCTCCGGCAGGTCGGCGTCTCCACCGCGGGACTGGACGGCGTACCGCTGGACGCCCCGGACGGCGACCCCTTCGACACCCTGCGCCCCTCCCTCCAGGGCCGGGTCGACGAAACGGGCGTCCCGGTCGGCGTCAAGGGCTTCACGCACACCCCGCCCGCGGGCTGGAGCGTCGACAACTCCCGGATGGGGACGGGCGGCGTCACCGAATGGGCCGGCTGGGCCTTCACCACCGACGAGTTCTGGACCCGGTCCCAGCGCGACCAGTGGCGCGAGCTGAACGTCCGCTCGCGCGACGTCTTCGCCGTCGCCGACTCCGACGAGTGGGACGACAAGGCCCACACCGGCGGCTTCGACTCCACCCTCGTCACCCCCAAGTGGGCGGTGACCAGCGGCGCGACGAGGACCCTCGCCTTCCGGACGCACTACCGCCACGAGGCCGGCCAGAGCGCCCAGGTGCTCGTCTCCTACAACGGCGGCACCCCGGCCGTGGTCAAGAGCTACACCGCCGACGCCGTCGCCCGCGCCGAGGCGATCACCCTCCAGGTCCCCGCGGGCGCCACCGACGTCCAGGTCCGCTTCCGCTACAGCGGCGCCAACAACTGGTACTGGACCGTCGACAACGTCACGCTCGGCTGACCCCCGGGCCGCGGTCCGTCCTCCCCGCGGCCGGGTCGTGGACGCCCCACGCGTCCACGGCCCGGCCCGCGTAGGGTGGTGGAGACCAGAGGTCAGAGGTCAGCGGCCCGCCCCGAACGGGGCCGGCGAGAGCGGAGAACATTCCAGTGGCAGAGCGCAAGCCGATCGAATCCTGGCTCACCGACATGGACGGGGTCCTCGTCCACGAGGGCGTTCCGATCCCGGGCGCCGACGTCTTCATCAAGCGGCTGCGCGACTCGGGCAAGCCCTTCCTGGTGCTGACCAACAACTCCATCTACACCCCGCGCGACCTCCAGGCCCGGCTGCTGCGGATGGGCCTCGACGTGCCCGTCGAGAACATCTGGACCTCGGCGCTGGCCACCGCCAAGTTCCTCGACGACCAGCGCCCCGGCGGCACCGCGTACGTCATCGGCGAGGCGGGCCTGACCACCGCCCTGCACGACATCGGCTACATCCTGACCGACCACGAGCCGGACTACGTGGTGCTGGGCGAGACCCGTACGTACAGCTTCGAGGCCATGACCAAGGCCGTCCGCCTGATCAACGCGGGCGCCCGCTTCATCTGCACCAACCCGGACGAGACCGGCCCCTCCGCCGAGGGCCCGCTGCCCGCCACCGGCGCCGTCGCCGCACTGATCACCAAGGCCACGGGCAAGAAGCCGTACTTCGCGGGCAAGCCGAACCCGCTGATGATGCGCACCGGCCTGAACGCCATCGGGGCGCACTCCGAGACCAGCGCGATGATCGGCGACCGCATGGACACCGACGTGCTGGCGGGCCTGGAAGCGGGGATGCAGACCTTCCTCGTGCTGACCGGTCTGACGTCGGTCGCCGACACCGAGAAGTTCCCCTACCGCCCCACCCGGACCGTGCCCTCGATCGCGGACCTGGTCGATCTGATCTAGCGCCCGCAGCCGGGACCGGGCTGTAGGGCGGTAGGGCGTACGCCCGACCCGTACGGGCCAAGAGTGCGCCGCTCCGGATGCGGAGCGGCGCACCGCGCGTGAACCTCCTTGTGAGGAGGTTCACCATGCGCAGTGATCTGATCGCTCTCCGTGTCGCCGGGGTGGCCGTCGCCCTGACGGCACTCTCCGCCGTGACCACCGTGGCCGCCCCCGTCGCCCTCGCGAACCCGGACGGCCGCGGCAGCGTCTCGGCCGATCCCGACCCCGCACGTTCGGGAGCGCAGGTCAAACTGCGCGTCCGCGGCTGCGACGGCGACTGGGCGTCCGCCACGTCCTCGGCCTTCGTCTCCGAGATCCGCCTCAGCCGGGGCCGCGGAGACAGCCGGGAACTGTGGGGCGACGCCCACATCCGCTCGGACGCCTGGTCCGGCCGCCACGAGATCCGGGTGCGGTGCGACGACCGGGACGACCGGGTGCGCGGCTCCCTGGAGGTCGAGCACCACCAGCCCTCGCACCACCCCACCCCGATCTGGCCGGTGCACGCGGGCGGCGGCGGCATGGCCGCGGAACTGGCCGCCGGGGCCCCCGCCAGCACCACCGCCAAGAAGGAACACGAAACGGGCGGCCCCGGCCTTCCGCACACGGTGATCGGCGCGGTGCTGGCCGCCGCGGCGACCCTCGCGGTCGCGGGCCGCGCGCTGGCCCTGCGCCGCCGCCGCAGCGGCGGGTGAGGGCGCCCCGGTGACGGCGGAGCCGAAGGCCTCCGGCGGCGGGCGGCTGCTGACCGCCGCCGCCTGGACGGTCCTGGTGCTGGGGCTGTGGCTGTGGGGCCGCGAGATCACCGGGGTGCCCGGGGGTCCGTACGCCCAGCCGGGCCGGATGTCCGCGCCCGGCATGCCCGCCGCGCACGCCCCCCTCCCCGCGCCCGCCACGCCCGGGCCGCCGCAGCGCGTCGACGTGCCCTCCATAGGCATCCGGGCCCCGGTGATCAGCCGGGGCCTGGATGCGCAGGGGGCGATCATCGCGCCGCCCTACGAGCAGCCGGGCACGGTGGGCTGGTGGTCGGGCGGGGTCCAGCCCGGGGCCGCGGGCACCGCGCTGCTGGTCGGGCACGTGGACACCGAGTCCAAGCCGGCCGTCTTCTACGGGCTCAGCTCGGCGCAGCCGGGCGGCAAGGTGCGGGTGCTGCGCGCGGACGGCACGGCCGCCGAGTTCACCATCGAGGACATCCAGGTGTACGAGCGGGCCTCCTTCGACCCGCACAAGGCCTACGGGCCGAAGGTGCCGGGCCGGGCGGAACTGCGGCTGGTCACCTGTGGCGGTTCGTACGACAAGGCGGCGAAGCAGTACACGGCGAACGTGGTGGTCTCGGCCTACCTGACGGCCACGGGGACCCCGGACCGGGCGTCGGCGGAGCCGTCCGCACCGGAGCCGGCCGCCGTGAGCGGTTGAGAGCGGCCCGGCAGCGCGCCCTCCGGGACCCGCAGGGCACAAGCGAAGAAGCCCCTCGCGTGAGCGAGGGGCTTCTTCGTGTCTGTGCGCCGCCAGGGACTCGAACCCCGGACCCGCTGATTAAGAGTCAGCTGCTCTAACCAACTGAGCTAGCGGCGCTTGTTTCGACAAAGAGAACTTTACCCCACACGTGACGGTGCTCGTGACAACACACGTCCGCCTTGTCCGATTAGCCCATGTTTGGGGTGTTTATCGTGCACGATGTGTTCTGGCCGCGCCGTACCTGATGCCCCGCCAGGTGCGCCCCGGCCGCCCAGTGGACGAACAGGGGAGTGGACGGAACCGCATGACGACGCAGCCCCCTCAGCAGACCCTGATGACGACGCCGCTCTTCGAGGAGTACGCGCCCGCGCCCGACTGCGCGTGCCCGGGCTGCGTCCAGCGGCGCCGCTCCCTGGCCCGCGCCCGCGCCATACCGCTGCGGGACGGCGGTCACCCGGCGGCGCGGGGAGCGCGGCGCGCGCTGGTGCTCGCCACCGCCGCCGGGGTGGTGCTCGGCGGCTCCGGCGGCGTCGCGGCGGCGGTCGCCAACCCGGACCCGGTGCCCGGACCGGCGTCTCCCGGCAGCCCCCAGGGCGGCCGGGCCCCGCTGCACGGCCCCTCGCCCGCGGGCCCGGTCCGGCTGCCGACACTGCGGCGGAACATCGACCGTACGACGATCATCAACCGGGCGAAGCGGTGGCTGGACGCGAAGGTTCCGTACAGCATGGAGCTGTACTGGACCGACGGCTACCGCCAGGACTGCTCCGGCTACGTCTCGATGGCCTGGAACCTCGGGACCAACGAATGGACCGGCAGCCTCGACAAGTTCGCCACCCGGATCACCAAGGACGAGCTGCTGCCGGGCGACATGCTGCTCTTCCACAACCCGGCCGACCCGAACCAGGGCTCGCACGTCACCCTCTTCGGCGGCTGGGTGGACGGGACCCGCACGCACTACATCGCCTACGAGCAGACGCGCCCGCACACGCGCAAGCAGGCGACGCCCTACGGCTACTGGAACAACGCCACGAAGTACCTGCCCTACCGCTTCAACGGGATCACGGGCGGCACGGTTCCCGCGGCCCCCGCCACTCCCGAGGTGCCGGCCGCGCCCGCCGTCCCCGAGGTGCCCGCGGCGGGGCCGGTGACGCCGGGCACTCCCGCGACACCGGTGACGTTGCCGAAACCGAAGCCCCAGCCGGTGGCCGACGCGGCCTATCCGGGGGCTGCGGCCTTCGGCCCCGGCGCGAACAACGCGCACGTCGCCCGGCTCGGCCGGATGCTCGTCGACCGCGGCGGTACGCGGTTCTACCCGCAGGGGACCGGTCCGCAGTGGACCGACTCCGACCGGCTGGCCACCGAGGCCTTCCAGCGGGCCCAGGGCTGGACGGGCGCGGAGGCGGACGGCCTGCCGGGTCCGCAGACCTGGAAGCTGCTGGTCCAGAAGCAGGGCAGGGACATCGCGCCGACGCGGACCGGGGCGGCGGGCCCGCCGCCGCTGTCGGAGCCGCCGTACCCGGGGGCGGCGGCGTTCCGCCCCGGCGCGTCCGGACCGGCGGTCACCGCCCTGGGGCGGCAGCTGACGAAGAAGGGCTTCGGCAAGTACTACACGACCGGCCCGGGCCCCCGGTGGGGCGAGGCCGACCGCCGCGGCGTCGAGGCGTTCCAGCGCGCGCAGGGCTGGCGCGGCGCCTCGGCCGACGGCTATCCGGGCCCGGAAACCTGGCGCCGGCTGTTCGCATGACGGAGGAAACGATGTACCCCACGCGTACGACGTCCACGACGGGCACGATGCGGATCCCCCCGGCGCCGCCGACCCCCGCACCCCCGGCCGCCCCGTCCCCGGGCCGCTGGACCACGCCCCCGGAAGCCCCCCGGGCGGGCCTGCACACCTTGTCGGCCCCCGCCGTTGCGCTCCCGGAGGGGCACGGGGTGGCCTTGGCGCAGGAGGGGGCCGACTTCCGGGCCCCCGCGGCCCGTGCGGAGTCCCGCACGGGCGCCTCCGCCGCCATGCCGGTGCCGGACGGCCACCGAGCCGGGGTCTCCGCGCCGCAGGGCCACGAACACGCCGGCGCGGGGGAGCACCCGAGCGGGGCGGCCCCCTCCGACCCGGGACGACGGGCAGTGCTCACGGCCGTCGCGGACCACACCGCCCCGGCCGCGGACCCGCCGCGAGGCGAAGTCCCCGCGGCCCGCGGCGAAACCGGCCCCGACACCGCCTACGCGCCGGCCGAAGCCGCCGCCGGCCCGGACGCGGCCCCCGCCGCGACGGGCGGGTCCGGTGGCGGAGGCGGGCACGAGTACGAGCACGGGCACGAGTACGCGTACGGGCACGAGTACGAGTTCGGGCACGGGTCGGAGGCCGGCGTGGCTCCGGCCCTGGCCGAGGCAGCCGCCGGGACCATCCGGTACGCCGGGGCCGGTACGGCCCCCACGATGTCCGGGTACGGGGTCGGGCTGGAGGCGGCCCACGGCGCGACCGGGTACGGGCCGGGGCTCGGCGTGGCGCCCGCCCTGGCGGAGGTCGAGGCCGAGGCCGAGGCCGAGGCCGTGACCGGGGCCCGTGGCGGCACGGTCACCCACCTGGCGTGTGCACGGGCCGGGGAGGCGGCCCCCGAACCGGTCGGCCTCCGCGACGCCGACCCGAGCGGCCCCCCGCCCACCCCCCACACCCTCGTCACCGACCCGGCGTGGGGCCCGGTACTCGCCCCGCGCCCGCCCGTCACCGACCCGGTCCAGGTTCCGGAATTCGCCGCGGGCACGTTGAGCGCCGACCCGGGCCAGGGTCCGGTACCCGCCTCCCGCCCGCCCGTCAGCGACCCGGTCCCCGGTCTGGACTTGGCGGCGGGCACGTTGAGCGCCGACCCGGTGCAGGTTCCGGACTTCGCCGCGGGCGCCCCTGCCGCCGGCCCGGAGCGGGGGCCGGCCCAGCCGACGGGCGTCCTCGACGCGGGCCCGGCCGGGGCGACCCCCGCCTTCGGCACCCGCGTCGCCGCCGCGGACCGGGATCCGGCACGCACCCCGGCCACCCCCGACGCCGACCCGGCCCGGGGCCCGGTACTCGTAACGGGGGCCCCCGCCGCCGACCCGGGCGGCACCGCCCCGGTCCTCGGCGCCCCCGCCGCCGACCCGGTCCAGGATCCGATGCCCGGCACGGACGCTCAGGACGCCGACCCCGGTCAGGCTCCCGCCGCCCGCCCCGCCCGGGGCATCGCCCCCGTCCGCTCCCCGCACGCCGTGTGGCCGCCCGCGCCCGGTGGTTCACGGGTGCCCGGGCCCGGGGTCGCGCACGTCGTGGCGCAGGCCGTGGCGCGGGGGATGGAGGAGGACACGCAGGACCTGCCCCGGGTGACCCTGCCGGGCCCGGGGTCCGCGGCCACGGAGGTGCCGGCCGGCCTGCCCTTCCAGGGCGAGGGGACCGCGGTCCTGCGCCCGGCCCCCGCCCCCCGGCCCCGCGCGGCGGCGGCACCCGCCGACCCCGGCCGCCGGGTGCCCCGCGGGGACGACCGGCTGCGCGAGCGCCGCGGTCCGGTGCTGCCCGGCTCGGTCGGCCTGCTCGTCGGCGCTCTGGCGCTCGCCGGGTGCGCCGCCGTGCTCTGGCGGGCCGGGGCGCTGCCCGCCGCACTGGTGGAGGGCTTCGGGATGGCGCCCCGCGCCTACCGGGGGCTGCGCGCCTATCAGTGGCCGCCGCTCGCCTTCCTCGGCATCGTCGCCCTCTTCGCGCTGGGCGGCCTGGGCCGGGGCCGTACCGGGCACGCCTGGGTGCTGACCCTGTTCGGCCGCTACCGCGGCACGGTCCGCCGCACCGGCCTGCTGTGGGTCAGCCCCCTGCTGCTGCGCCGCCGGGTCGACGTACGCCTGCGGCACTGGCGCAGCGACCCGCTGCCCGCCGTCGACTCGGGCGGTCTCGCCCTCCAGGTCGTCGTGCAGGTGGTCTGGCAGATCAAGGACACGGCCCGCGCCGCGCTGGCCGTCGAGGACCACATCGGCTACCTCGCCGAGCAGGTCGAGTCCGCCATGGCCCGCGTGCTCTCGCAGCTTCCGGCCGACGCCTTCCACGAGGACGCCCCGACCCTGCGCGACGCGGAGGCGGTCGGGGACGCCCTGACCCGGATGCTGGCGGCCGAGACCGAGGCCGTGGGCATCGAGGTGTACTCGGCCCAGCCGACCCGGATCGAGTACGCCCCGGAGGTAGCCGCGGCGATGCGCCGCCGTCGGGTCGCGGCGATCGACGCGAAGCACCGGGACAGCGTGCTGACCTCGGTGGTGGACGCGGTCGACGACACCGTCAACCGGCTGACCTCGCGCGGGCTCGTCGAGCTGGACGACTACGAGCGCAAGGCGCTGGTGAAGGACCTGACGGTGGCCTTCTACACGGGCCGCCCCGAGTAGACCCCGCGGGGCAACCGCGCACTCACGCCAGGAACGCGAGGGGCGGCCGGAACCACCGGCCGCCCCTCCGGCGCGCGTCCGGCCGCCCACATCGCGGGACGTCCGTTCGCCCTTTGGTCTGGACATGGCCAACTCCCGTCAATAATCTGGAACTTGGTCTAGACCTGAACGGCAGAACAGCAGAAGAGCAGAACACCCGCACACCCGCACACACCGGTACCGCTTTCCCCCGCGTGCGCACGCTCACCGAACTCCCCCCACGTTCAAGGAGCATCATGCGTAAGACCCGCATGCCCGTCCGCATGCCCAGACGGGCCGGCGCCGCCGCGCTCGGCCTCGGCATGATCGTCGGCCTCTCCGTCCTCAGCGCCCCCACCGCGAGCAGCCACGGGTACACCGACACCCCGATCAGCCGTCAGAAGCTCTGCGCCAACAAGACCGTCACCAACTGCGGCTCCATCCAGTGGGAGCCGCAGAGCGTGGAGGGCCTCAAGGGCTTCCCGGCGGCCGGACCCGCCGACGGCCGGATATGTTCCGCCAACCACGCCGAGTTCGCGGAGCTCGACGACCCGCGCGGCGGCACCTGGCCGACGACCAAGGTCACCAGCGGCTCGGCCTACGACTTCCGGTGGCAGTTCACGGCCAACCACTCCACCACCGACTTCCGCTACTACGTCACCAAGAACGGATGGGACCCCTCCAAGCCCCTCACCCGGGCCTCGCTCGACCCCCAGCCCTTCCTCACGGTCGCCTACAACGGCGCCCGCCCCGCCATGACCACCGTCCACCACGGCACGATGCCGGGCGGCAAGACCGGACGGCACCTGATCCTGGCGGTGTGGACCGTCAACGACACCGCCAACGCCTTCTACTCCTGCTCCGACGTTCAGTTCTGACGCCGCGTCAGCTATCCTCCGGCGGCATGCGGACGACGACGACACCCGGGACCGTCGCGGAGCTCGTGGCGCGCCAGTGGGGCGACCACCGGCCGGGGCTGAGGTACGGCGAGACCGTCCTCAGCCACCACCGGTGCGCCCGGGAGAGCGCGGCGCGCGCCGCGCTGCTCGTCGCCCTGCTGCCGCCGGGGGCGCCGCCGCACGTGGGGGTGCTGCTCGACAACACCCCCGAGTTCCCCTTCTGGCTCGGCGCGGCGGCCCTCGCCGGGGCCGCCGTCGCCGGCATCAACCCGACCCGGCGCGGCCCCGAGCTGGCCCGCGACATCCTGCACACCGACTGCCGGATCCTGGTCACCGAACGCGCCCACCTGCCGCTCCTCGACGGGCTCGACCTGCCCGGCGTACGGATCCTGGTCACCGACGACGACGGCGCGTACGCCGGCCTGCTCGCCCCGCACGCGGACGCCCGGCCCGGGGACGCCGTGCTCCGGCCCGGCGGTCCGGGCCCCGGCGACCGGCTGCTCCTGTACTTCACCTCCGGATCCACCGGCGCCCCCAAGGCCGCCATCTGCACCCAGGGACGGCTCGCCGCCGCCGGAGCGGCCCTCGCCCGGCAGTTCTCCGTCACGCCGGACGACGTCCACTACATCTGCATGCCGATGTTCCACGGCAACGCCGTCATCGCCGACTGGCTCCCGGCCCTGACCGCGGGCGCCTCGGTGGCGCTGCGCCGCCGCTTCTCGGCCTCCGCGTTCCTGGACGACGTACGGGCGTACGGGGCGACGTACTTCACCTACGTCGGCCGGGCCGTCCAGTACCTCCTGGCCACCGAGCCGCGCCCCGACGACCGGGACCACCCGCTGCGGCTCGGTTTCGGCACCGAGGCCGGGGCGGTGGACGCGGCCCGCTTCGCCGAGCGGTTCGGGGTCCGGCTCGTCGAGGGCTACGGGGCCACCGAGGGCGGCGCCTCCGTCCAGCGCACCCCGGACACCCCGCCTGGCGCCCTCGGCCGGGCGGGCGCCGGGGACGACCTGGCCGTCATCGACCCGGAGACCGGCGCCGAGTGCCCGCCCGCCGTCTTCGACGCGGGCGGCCGGCTGGTGAACGGCGCGGAGGCCATCGGGGAGCTGGTCAACCGGGGGCGCAGCCTCTTCGAGGGGTACTGGCGCAACCCCGAGGCGGAGGCCGCCCGCACCCGGGACGGCTGGTACTGGACGGGGGACCTCTTCTTCCGCGACGCCGCGGGCTTCCTCTACTTCGCGGGCCGTACGGACGACCGGCTGCGGGTCGACAGCGAGAACCTGGCCGCCGCGATGATCGAGAACATCCTGGCCCGCTGGGAGGCCGCGGCGGCGGTCGCGGTGTACGCGGTGCCGGACGAGGTCGCCGGGGACCAGGTGATGGCGGCCCTAGCGCTGCGGCCGGGGGCGGTCTTCGACCCGGAGGCGTTCGGGGCGTTCCTCGCGGCGCAGCCGGACCTCGGCCCGAAGATGGTGCCGCGCTACCTGAGGGTGGTGGCGGCCATGCCCGTGACGGCGACGAACAAGGTCCACCGGGTCGGTCTGCGGCGGGCCGGGTTCCGCACGCCGGACCCGGTGTGGTGGCGCCCGGCGGCGAGCGCCGGGGGCTACCGCCCGCTGACCGCGGCGGACGTCGCCGCCCTGCTGGAGGCGTACGCGGCCCAGTCCCGCGTGGAGCTGCTGGACCGCTGAGGGGCGACTGCCGGCCGGTGCGGAACGTGGTCGCGAGCACCCTCGACGACCGGGTAATATTTTCTCTCGTGAGGCGCCGCTAGCTCAGTTGGTTAGAGCAGCTGACTCTTAATCAGCGGGTCCGGGGTTCGAGTCCCTGGCGGCGCACAGCGAGGCAATCGCCTGACCAGGCCGTTCTTCCTTCGGGAAGAACGGCCTTTGGCGTTCCTGGGGCTCGGTGCTAGCGAGGGGCTAACCGCGCCGCCGTCGGTTCGCGCGGGCTTGGGTTGCGGCACCAGCGCCACCGAAGCCTCAGCGTTCTCGCGAGCGACCTCCGGCAGGACCGATGTGTAGGTGTCCGCCGTGATCTGGATGGTCGAGTGCCTGAGCATGGCTGAGATCACCTTCATGTCTCCCCCAGCAGCAAGTGCCAGCGTCGCGGCACCGTGGCGTAGGTCGTGGAGCCGGATGGGCGGCAGGTAGCCCGGATGCGGATACGGCCGCAGCGGCTCGTCCGGGGTGAGGGGATACCACGTGTGTGGGTCCACGATGCCGTTGGCTGTGAGCCCGCGCTCACGCTGGAAGTCGAAGACCGCCCGGCGTAGGTCGTCATCGAAGACGGCTGACTCGGGCAGCCCGAGCGCCCGCTGCACATCGGCCACCGCTTGGCCCACGTCCCCGACTCGCAGAGTGTTGGCCCGCTTCACCATCCGGACGAAGTGCCGACTGACGTAGTCCGGGTGGAGCGGCTTGCCGTCTTCGGTCGTGAAGACGTGGACCGTGTCGGTCCAGGCTGGACCCAATGCCAGCCGTTCGGTCGCCTGACGGGCTCGATGGGCCCGGAGGACATCGACCGTCACCGAGTCGAGCGCCACCACGCCGCCGCTGTCGTCCTTGGGCCGGGAGATGGCCGTGGCCCAGCCGATCTGAATGATCTGCCACTCCACGGCCAGCGCTCCGGACTCCAGGTCCACGTCAGTCCACGGCAGCCCGATGCCCTCGCCTCGGCGCAGGCCCCGGAAGACGAGCAGGTGGTAGTAGGCGTAGAGCCGGTCAGTGGCTACAAGATCGAGAAACGCCCCGACCTGTTCCGGCCGCCACACCGCCACCTTGGGCCGGCGGCCCGTGGCCATCCACTCGATGACCCGCTGCTCGGTCCACAGCACCGGCTTGGGCCGAGGAGCCGCGTCGATCTCCACGAACAGGGCAGGGTTGTCCACGATGCGGTGCTGTCGCTTGGCGGCGTTGAGGGCCGCCCGCAGGGTGGCATGGATGCGAGCCAAGGTCGCCGGACCCACCGGGCGAGGGGTCTCGGCGGTGATGGCCACGATGGTGTCGTAGGCACTACGGATGTGGCTGGCCCGCAACTTCTCCAGGTCGATGTCACCCAGGTACGGCTTGAGCCGCTGCTCGATGTGCCCGGCGTACGAGCGGCGGGTGTTGGCCGCCAGCTTGCGCTTCGCTCTCAGCCACTCGTCCAGCCACTCCCCGACGCTCTGCCGCAACGTCAGCGACAGGCCCGCGCCGAACCGCCGCTTCGTCTCGGCGAAGTCCGGCAGCTGCTGAAAGCTGCGGTAATGCTCGCGGATGGTCGCCAGGATGTCGAGCCGCCCGGCGTCGTCGTCAGCCTCGGGGACGGCGAGCAGCCGGATGACCTGGTGGAGTTCGTCGATGGCCTCGCGCTGGGTGGCGAAGCCGCCTCGGGTGAGCTGCTGGCGGCCGTGCTCTTGCCGGCCCTCGTCCGTCAGCGGCAGATCCACGACGTACGACCAGGTGCCGTGCTTCTTGGTGCACGCCAACCGTCGCCCCGCTTGGTTGAAGCGAGGCGGACACTTGCAGCGCTTATACGTCGTGCCCTTCATGGCTTACCTTCTTCGCGGACTCCTCAGAGTGCGGGTTCGTCCCCGCTTTGAGATCGTCTTCCAGCTCGGTCAGCAGATCGCGGGTGATGTGGCCACGCATGGCTTGGAGTTGACGCGGTGTCGCCTCGGCTGCCCGACCGGCCAACCGTCGGTCACGTTCTTCCGACCAAGTCCGCTCCCAGCGTGACAGCGCCACCAGGTTGACCCACTCCGGCGTCGTGCCGACCTTGCGCGCCACATGCCGCTCGGCGTCGCTCACGGCGCTAACCGCTCGCTCGACCAGGGCCGGGTCGTCCAGGCCCGACCGCCGGGCTTCGTCCAGCAGCTCAGACACCTGGCTCGGCTCGACACTCGGCGTGGCCGCAGGTTTCGGAGTGAGCTTGCGCAGGGTGGTCCGGTCGCCGAACAGCAGCGCCCGCAGAGTAGCCGCCGTCAGGTGGGCGCCAGGGGCCAGCTCAATGAGCTGATCGTCCGGGCTGGTGATGAAGTCAACCGGGGCTGCGTCCAGGGCCAGGGCGAGCAGCAACAGCTCCTCGATGGAGAAGCGCCGTGCTCCCACCTCCGCCTGGCCCACAGTGCCTCGAATCCACGAGGTGAGCCCCTGCTGCCGGATACGGACGGCAGCTTCTTCCTGCCGGAGTCCACGGGCTTGCCGGACCTGCTTGAGGCCAGCAGCCAGCACGTCCCGCAGGGATGGCGTCGTGGGCTCCATGGATCACCTCGGTAGATCGCGACTGGAGCCATCCACGGTACGCCTTCATTAGCTCGCAAGCCAGAGCGTTTCATTCGTTACAAGTTGGGGCATCATGCGCTCTGAAGTCAGAGCATCAACCACCGATGAGGTGAGCCCCATGGGCGGCATGACCCGAGAAGAGCTGCTGCGGCTACCGGCCATCACGGACCTGGTCACGGCCGGCAAGGCGTTGGGCATCGGGCGGACGCGGGCGTTTGAACTGGCCAGACGCGGCGAGTTCCCGGTGCCGGTGCTACGGGTGGGCGCGACCTGGAGGGTGCCGACTGCGCCACTGCTGGCACTGCTGGGCATCGCGAACTAGGGAAATGCGCATGCCGCGCTCGGAGTCGAAGAGATCGGTGAAGACCGCATCGACGGATCTCAACTATTTGGACGGACGGCCCTTGGCCGGGGTACGTCAACGCTAGCGTTTGAAGCAGGGCCATCGCCCCTGCCGCTTCGAAATC
Organism: Streptomyces sp. NPDC043876; assembly: GCF_056435825.1. Lineage (NCBI taxonomy): Bacteria > Bacillati > Actinomycetota > Actinomycetes > Kitasatosporales > Streptomycetaceae > Streptomyces > Streptomyces sp. NPDC043876. The sequence goes on from NZ_JBWKDV010000002.1 coordinate 164,272, forward strand.
CGCACACAGAAAAAACCTCCAGAAAATCTCCTGAAGGCTGAATTAAATTTTTATGCCGCGTCTGCGGAATTCAAGCAGAGCTCTGGCGGAGGTGCGCAAGGAGCTCTCGCCCACTGGCCGTAAGAACGACACTCCGGTCATTTAGGCGGTACTCCACAAGCATCATCCGCTGCATATTGTCCACAACCTCGCGGATGCTGATACCGGGGCCAGCATATTTTCGGGAGGCGAGAGCCGATAGAACAACGGTCTCTAGTTCGCCGATGTGGATTGCCGCCTCCGGCTCATCCCTAAAGGCGAAGAGCACGATCGGCAAACGCTCTGCGACGGCGACGACCTCAGGGGGAGCCTGAGTGCCGTCAGCCCCCGGAAACGATTCGAAGTCGCCCTTCAGGATATCCTCCGTGGTCATCTCAGACCCCTTCACGAGTCGATGGCAGCGGTCGACTGTGCTGCCACTTTAACCGAGCGAAGTAGCGACCCACGGTAGTAGCCGGCGATCGCTGTTGGGAAGACTTCGGCAAAGACTCGCCGGAGATGCTGTGCGGCCTCGTCCCGCCTAGTCCCAACAAGATCATTTTCTCTCAAAGAGACAAAATACGCAAACATGCCAATTCCGTCCCGACCTGCAGACTCCAGGTGCTGGACCACGGGACTGGCAAACCGGAGGGGAATTATCTCGTCGCCCCTCAGCATAATGGCCGCATCGCTACCAGCTTTCACGGGCAAGAACGGTAGGCGCTTCAGCTCCCAGAATCCCCGCACATCGCCACCGAGCGTCGCATCGCAGTGCTCGGAAAGATGTTGACTAAGCTCGCCCTCAACACCCTTAACCGCCTTCTCAACCACGTAATTGAAGAGAGTCGAAGGATCGCCAGCTTCGACCACGACATTGGCCTCCGCGACCAACGAGTCAAGCAGATGAAGCTCCGTCGGTTGATTTGCAAGCTGCCGCCGAAGATCTTCATGGGCCTTTCCTACGAGCGTCTGCAGGCTCAGCGCTATTTCACTATCCGACAGTTTGGCTGCCACGTCGCAGAACTCTGCGTAATTTCGCCAAAGCGGAACGAAGGAGCGTTTTCTGAGTATAACGGTGGAGTAGTAGGCAAGGAGCCTCAGCATTTGCCCCTTTTCCGAAGGGCCTGGCGAATTCAAATTGATCAACAAGCGCGCACAGTGACTTCCGCGTTTCACCCACTCAATGACCGTCGCATCGTCAAAGCCAGATTGCCTCGCCACTGCCCACGAGTCCTCATCAGGATCACTGCCAGCGGACAGCTGTACCTTGCCCGCCGCTCCTGCCCCTAGAATCAACTGGGCATCAAGGCTCGGCGGCTCCAGATAGTTCCAATCCGGCCGAAAGTCCTCGAAGATCTGGCCGATCGTTATGGGGTCATCCTCCGGCTCTCCGATCACCTGACTAGACTCTCCGAGTCCCCTCAGCGTTTCAATACTTCTCAGCAGAAACAAGTTCGCTGCCACGATGAGAGGGTGGAACACCATCCACCGATAGCTTTGCAATCGCTGGTAGATCAGTGATTCTGCAACCGACAGGGCGCCGAGGCGTAGCCCGACTCGGTATCCGCCCTCATGTTTTACGATCTCATAGTTCTCAATCAGCCGACGATGATCGATCGCGCCAAACTCAGTCCCGGCCCGCTGCGCATCCCTAATCAAATAATCCAGCCGGTCGACGTCGAGTTCGCCAGCGACGATGCCATGAAGGCAACCAGCCCAATCGGTCTGAAGCTCCGACGTGTCATAGATTCGCCAGAAGACGTCTCTCAAAGTAGTATCGGCGAGACCTCGGGTCATCACTTGCCTGGCAATGAGCCACCCGGCAATTTCGTGCTCCTGGGAATTGTGGTGACTTATTTCTGACGCCTCAGTTCCATGCGAGGCCACGACCGCGTCAACAACAGGAATTAGTAGCGGCTCAAGGGCGTGAGAAAATGGCGGGTGGCCTATATCGTGAAGCAGCCCAACGCAGCCCAAGGCGTCGCTGATCGTTTGGATTAGCTCGTCGTCGGAAAGTGCAATATCGGGCATATCGGCGCGAATCTCCGCCAGTATCGCCGCGATTACTTCGGAGGCCGTGTTTCGGCAAATCGCACCCCACGCCAAGCGCGCCAGGTGCATCGCACCAAGCGAGTGCTCGAAGCGCGAACCGCTCATCGTCGGATAAACGACTGTGGCCAAGGAGTTCTGAGAGATTCTCCTCAACCGCTGCACCATCGGATCATCAACGATGGGAAACAGCGATGGCGGGACACGAACGTAGCCATGAACTGGATCTCTGATGAGGCGATCTTGACGAGACTCGATCATGACTTCGCCTTCCGAGAGCCGACTTCGCCGTGGCGCCGTCCCACTAAGCCATCGTGGAACACCAAGAAACAGTCCGCGACTCGGAGCCCAAAATCGCCAGACCTGCGGCTGCCCTACAGGCCAACGTTCAGGTCGTTAAGACTGGTTCAGATTTTTCGCGACCCCACCGGCACTCGGCCCACGCGCACGCCCCCAGCGATGGCCCGCGGCCTATCTCGGGATGGACCCGGCTTAGACTGCCCAGCCGGGCAGTCACTTGCACTGACCAAGGTCGCCTGGTCCTTGGCAGCGCACTTGTTGGGTTTGGGGGCGCTGCCCGCCGGGGCAGTTGGCGCCGAGCTGGCGCAGGGTGCCCCGATCCCGCTGGTCGATCGTGAGCACCAGCGGGTCCTCACCACGGTCCAGTCCAACACCCCAGCCGGAAATTGCTAAGTGATGCCAGAGGCGTCATCGTCGCGGCGGCCCTCACCGACTGAGCATCGATGATCGTCGCGATGGGCTCGGGAAGTGTACGCTCCCTTGCCCAGCCCCCTTGATCACCCTGATCTGGCCAGCGACTTCCGGACTGCTTCGGTAAGCAAAGCCGCGCGCGCATCGTCCGAGCCGCTGACGATGTGGTTCATGGCGTAGCCGAAGGCGATTCCTTGTGCGGGGTCGGCGAAGCCGAGTGAGCCGCCGCGGCCGGTGTGGCCGAAGGCGTTCGGGCCGGTCATGAGATTGCCCTCAGTGGGCAGCATGAATCCGGTGCTGAATCGGCTCGGGATCACCATGACCTGGTCCTTCCCGTTGGCCTGCTCCTGGATCGCCGAGGAGAGGGTCTCCCGGGCGAGCAGGCGCACGCCGTCCACCTCGCCGATCAACGCGGCGTACATGCGCGCGAGGGCCCGTGCGGTGCCGATGCCGTTGGAGGACGGGATTTCAGCGGCCTGCACCTCGGGAGAGTCGAAATCGATCGCGGCCGGGTCGGTGACGGCGAACGCCCGGTTGCTGAAGGAGTTCGGGTCCCGCCAAGCGGCGACCTGTTCGCGGAGCTCCTCGGGGACCGACTCGGCCGGCACCGTCGTAAGGTCTACCGCCGGTCGCCGGTACACCATGCGGCTGACCCGGTCGCGCTCGCTCTCCGGCATGCCGATGAAGAAGTCCAGTCCGAGAGGGCGCGCGATCTCGTCGGCGAAGAAGCGGCCTGGTGAGCGGCCGGAGACCCGGCGGATCACTTCGCCGACCAGCCAGCCCCAGGTTCGGCCGTGGTACCCGTGTGCGGTGCCCGGAGTCCACAGGGGACGCTGCGCCGCCAGCGCCACTGCCATGGGCTCCCAGGACAGTGCCTCCGCCAGGGGCAGCGGCTGGTCCAGGGCAACCAGGCCGGCCTGGTGGGACAGGAGCCAGCGCACGGGGATGTCCGCCTTGCCGTTCGCCGCGAACTCCGGCCAGTACTTCGCCACCGGCGCGTCAAGGTCCAACAGTCCGCGCTCGACCAGCATGTGTGCCGCGGTCGCGGTGGCGCCCTTGGTCGCCGAGTAGACCAGTTGAAGGGTGTCCCGTGTCCACGGACGGCCGGTCTCGGGGTCGGCGACGCCACCCCACAGGTCGACCACCGGTCGGCCGTGCCAGTAGACGCACACGGCCGCACCGATGTCCCCGTGCTGGGTGAAGTTCTCTATGAACGCCTCGCGGACCGGCTCGAACCCGGGCGCTACCTCACCGTCGATCGTTGTCATGCCGCTCATCCTGGCAGCTTGGCTGCCCGCTCTGGCAGGGCAAGTGGGCCGTGCTCAAAGGCATTCGGCATCGATGCGTACGACGAGAGTGATGCGTTCGCCGTTCGTGATCGGCCGTACGCCGTGGATGTGGTCGCGGGTAGCCGGGAAGGCGACCAGGGTTCCGCAGGGCGGCTTGATCTCCTGGGCGGGGTTCTCGAAGAACAGCTCGCCGCCGCCGTAGGAGTCAGGGGTGTTGAGCCAGATCACGAGGGTGAGGTCGCCGCCGACGACGGGCTGTCCGTTGGTCCGGGCCCGCTCGCGTTCGATGGCGGTGACCTCGTCGTGGTGGGCGACGAAGCCGACGCCGGGGCCGTAGCGGTAGACGACCGCTGGCTGGGTGGGTGTCCGTTGCGGGGCGATCTCGAAGTGGCCACGCAAGTGGGCGGCGCAGTGCGAGATGACCGCCTCCTGCAGATGCGTCGGGATCTCGACGTACTCGCTCTTGCGCAGCGATTCATCGATGACGCCCTGGTAGGTACGGGGGCGGGCGGTCTGGTTCTTCACGTGGTCCATCAGCGCTCCGCAGAGGCTGAGGGGGATGGCGCTCTCTACGACGAGCGGTAAGCGGCATTTCCAGGTCATGAGGTGGGCTCCTTCCACCAACGGGTGCCTTCGGGCGAGTCCTCGAGGATCACGCCCTGCTGGGTGAGCTGGTCTCGGATCGCGTCGGCCTCGGCGAACTTCTTCGCCGCACGGAGCCGGTCGCGCTCCTTCACGAGTTCGTCGACGGCGGCGTCGCTCTGGGCGGAGCCGGTGATGTCGAAGGTTCCGAAGAGGTTGTTCACGTCCTCGATCAGCCGCAGAGCGGCCGGGCCGGCCGGCTCCTCCATGCGGTTCTGCTCGCGGATGTACTGGAACAGGACGGCGAGGGCGCCGGGGGTGTCGAAGTCGTCGTCCAGGCGCTCACGCATCTCCTTCCAGGCATCGGCGGCGCGTGCGGCGTTCGCCTGGCTGTCCGTGTGCGCGGGGTCGATGGTCCGGGCGAAGTTCTCGATCCGGCGGCGTGCCCCTCGGGCCTGCTCCAGCGTGGAGTCGCTCAGCTCCATGGAGGAGCGGTAGTGCTGGGAGAGGAAAGCGTGCCGCAGCGTACGGAAATCCGTCCGGTCGAGGGCGTCGCGGATGGTGAGGAAGTTCCCGGTGCTCTTCGACATCTTCTCGCCGTCGACGCGCAGCAGACCGGTGTGCATCCAGTAGCGGGCCAGCGGCTCGATCCCGGAGGCGGCTTCCATCTGGGCCACCTCAGCCTCGTGGTGCGGGAAGATGAGGTCCACGGCCCCACCGTGCAGGTCGTACGAGGGTCCGAAGAACGTCTCCGTGATCGCGGTGTCCTCGATGTGCCATCCCGGCCGGCCCGGGCCCAGCTCGGTCTCCCAGAACGGCTCGCCGTCCTTGCGGCCCTTCCACAGGGCGAAGTCGCCCGGGTTGCGCTTCTTCGAGTTGTCGTCGATCCGCGACACCGAGTCCTCGGGTCGCAGGTCGGTGCGGCCGGAGAGCTTGCCGTACGCGGGGAACGAGGCCAGGTCGAAGTACCAGCCGTCGTCGAGCTGGTAGGCGTGGCCTCGCTCGATCAGCCGCTTGATCTGGTCCACGATCCCGTCGATGTGGTCGTGGGCCCGCGCGTGGACGTCGACGCGTGTGTTCCCCAGGGCGGCCATGTCCTCCAGGTACTGCTTCTCGAAGAGCGCCGCGATCTCCTCCGGCGGGACGCCCTCCTCCGCCGACCGCCGGATGATCTTGTCATCGACGTCGGTGATGTTCTGGAGGTACGTGACCTTGTACCCGCTCACTTCCAGGTACCGGGCGATGAAGTCGAACTGCGTGTACGTCTTCGCGTGCCCGACGTGGCTCGGGCCGTAGACGGTGGGTCCGCACACGAACATCCGCACCTCGGCCTCCCGCTCGGGGCGGAACTCCTCCGACTGGTTGGTGAGCGTGTTGTGGACCTTGATCGACATCATGCCTCCTGTGTAAGCGGATCACGCAGCGTACTGACGCCCGGACATAAGCGTCTAACTGGAACCGCCGCGCCCGCCGAAGGGGACGAACCACGGGGACGGCAGGGTGGCGAAGACCGCTGCCTCATCCCCGAGAAGGTGGTGGTTAGCCTGCTGGTAAGCCTTCCGCACGCTCGCGATCGCGCCGGGGCTCAGGTCCATGCCGGCGGACTGGCAAAACTCCCCCAGCGCTTCGCACCGCCGCTCCAGGTCGACCATCGACAGCGGGTCGCACTGCTGGGCCTCGATCAGCAGGTTCTCCTGCTCGCCGCTGATCAGGCCGAGGGCGCCGAGGGAGTACAGCTTCCACTTCATGTTCGGCAGCAGCCGGCCCGAGCGGGCGTACATCCAGTCGACGACCTCGTCCAGCGCGCCCGACAGGACGAAGTGGCCCGTGGGCACGCCGACCCGCCGGGCCATGCGCAGTGGGATCTCACGCACGTCCCAGGTGATCCGGTTGTACAGCCGGTGGGTCTCGCCCTCCAGCCGTTCCAGCTGCTCCCGCGTCTTGTGGGAGATCAGCGCCTCGAAGGCGCTCTCGCGGTCGAACAGCGGCTCGCCCTTGTTCCCGTAGGCGTCGCACTTGTCGCTGTTCCACGTCGTGCGCGGGTCGGCCTCGTACTGGAAGAGGAGCTGGTGGACGTTGACCTCCATGCGCCCCCAGGGGACCGGCAGGTAGAAGCTGAACTCCGGGACCCAGGCGGGGAGCCGGTCTCGGACCAGGGCGTACGTGTCCGCCGGCCGCGGCCTCCACTCGTCCTCCTTGATCGGGACGTCGAGGACGACGGCCAGGTCGAAGTCGGAGTCAGTGCTGAACCGCGTGACGTTGCGCGGCGCGACGGCCGAGGAGGAAAGGACGTAGAGCGCCTGGACCTCGGGCATCGTTTTGAGCGTGTTGAGCAGACCCCCGGCCGCGGCGCGGGCCTGCATTTTCAGGTTTTCCACGAGAACTCCTGGTCAGATGATCGGGCGATCCATCACGGAGCGGAGCGCGGGGACGAGCTCCAGCGCGACGCCGCCGTGGGTGCGCTGGATGTGTGCGAGGGAAGGGCTGCTGTTGCCCTCGATGACCACGGGACCGCCGGGCGTGAGTGCGATGTCCCAGCCGATGAAGGGCACCTGCGGGAACAGGCGGGCGCAGCGCTCGGCCAGCTCTCGGACCTCCGTCATGCGGGAGATTCGGTGGTCGGCAAACGGCACCGAACTGACCCCGTGACGGGTGTGGGCCTTCAGGTACCGGTCGTAGCCGTGGCGGTCGAGTCGCCCGTCAGGGTGGACTCGGATCTGCATGCCGCCGGCGGCCGAGTTGTCCGTGGTGCTGTCGGTGCCGCCGAGTTTCAGCATCACGTACCGCACCTCGGCGGCACCTTCACGCAGCAGGGTGATCACGCGGAACGTGTTGAGGGCGTACGGGTTCAGAACGTCCAGGTCGGGATGCTGCGGCACGTGCTGCTCGACCAGCCACGTACCCCACTGCTGCGCGTAGGCCGACAGGTCGAAGCCGTCCTCGCCAGGCCGCACGATCACGACGCCGGATCCACCGCTGGAGTAGCGGGAGGGCTTGACCACCACGCGCCCGAAGCCGGAAGCGCGATCGAGGACGTCCGGCAGCGACACCGCCTCACCATGGGACGTCACACCGCCGCGGTGGTCGCCGCTCGCGATCAGTGTGGGCTGCGGGATGCCGGCGGCGGAGAGGATCTTCTTGCAGGACGCCTTGTCGTCCAGGTCGATCGTGTCCCGGTTCACGCGGGGAAGGAGCCGGTGGAACAGGGCCGTCTCCGGCAGGTATGAGCAGGCTCGTTCGGCGGACACCTCGCGCCGGTATCCGCCGTAGCGGAAGTAGTGGAAGGGCAGGCACTGCCACCGCTTGGTGACCTTCACCAGGTCCCCTGCGATCCGGGCCATGCTCTTCCGGTCCTCATCGCGCAGCATCGCGGGAAGGTGCTCGCTCCGCAGCTGCCGCACCTGGTAGGGGAGGAACCGCAGTCCGGATACGCGGGGAAGAACCCGAGTGCGAAACCACTCCTCGGTCACGGCCTGGCGGTGGTTGAACCCGCGGTTCGCGGTACGTCTCATGGTGCTCCTCCCATTTCTCAGTGGTCCGGGCTTCCGGCGATGGCCAACGTGACGACGAGCGCGGTAACGGCGATGACGTAGGCCAGGACAGCGAGGCGCTGCCTCATCGGGCGGGCCCGATGTTGTCGGCGGCGGCCGACCAGCCGATGCCGTTCGCGGGCTGGATGTAGGCGATGCGGATGAGCCGGCCGCCGTGCCTCTCGTGGACGACTTCCGTCAGCTCCCCCTCGCACCGGCTCGCGATGTCGCGGACCCAGCGGTGCAGTAGGGGGTGCTCCTCCCGGCCTTCGAAGTCGACCGGATTCACCGCTCGGAATCCTCACGGTCGCTCCCTCCGCGACGGCGGAATCTCGCCCAGCCGGATTCGGCGCGGGCACGGAGGGCCGGGCCCGGACCAGCCTGCGGCTCAGGAACGGTGTGCTGGCGTCCGCTGGCGTCGGGCGCGCGTACAGGCAGAGGCTGGCTCATCACGATCTCCTCGGAGGTGGTGCAGCCCGTCACCCACGTGAGGGGGCGCCGATGACGGGCTGCGGTCCTGGGAGCCGTCCGGAGCGGGGCGGGGGAGCCGGTTGCCCGGGTGCTGAGCTCCGAACGGCGTGGGGCCCAGTGAACGGCCGTGGACCACGGGCCCGGAACGTTTCCCGGGGGTTTCTCCAGCGAGAGAAACCCCCGTTTCTCGCACGGGGAGTAACCTCCTGACTACCGACCTGAGGGGAGAGGTGGGATGTCTGACCCGATGGCTCTGCACCCGCTGACCTACGTGCGAGAAGGCAAGGGCTGGGGCAAGGCCGAGTTAGCCCGGCTCATGTGTGAACGCGGGGGCGAGCTGGGCGTACCGCTGGCCACCAACCGGACGACGGTCTGGAAGTGGGAGCAAGGGCAGGAACCCGACACGGACGCGCAGTTGGTGCTCGCCCACCTGCTGGGGGTTCCAGAGGACCACGTACGCTCGGCGGCCTGGCCCCGATGGCTACCGGCTTGGGAGTCAACGGCCTTGGTGGCCCCGTGGACTCCGGCCGGCACCGTGAAGGTGTTCGCCGATCTAGTCAGGAGCGGCCACATGGATCGCCGGGGGTTCCTGTCCATCACTGGCGCCGCGCTGACGGGTGTCGCGGCCAACTGGGCAGCCGCGCCAGAGGCGTTCGCCTCGGCATTCGACGGTGACCACGTCACCGACGCGATGGTGACCACCATCGAAGCGCGCGTGGACACCCTCCGCACGCTCGACGACCAGATGGGCGGCGCTCGCCTCCTGGACCAGGCCACCAGCGACCTCGCCCTGATCACCGGCCTCCTCGACCACGGGCGCTACACCGACGCCGTCGAACACCGCCTCTACGCCACGGCGGCCCGGGTGTCGTACCTCGCCGGATGGATGGCCTACGACAAGGGCCTTCGCTCCCTCGGCCAGCGCTACTACGTCGGCGCTCTCCGCAGCGCACACAGCGCGAAGGACGACGGCTTCGGCGCCTTCATCCTGGCCGAGATGGGCATCCACCTTTCCGACTCAGGTGCCACGGCCGCGCGTGTGAAGCTCATCGACACCGCCATCGGCAACGCCCCGACGGCCCTCCCGCAGGCGGCGGCCTCGTACCTCTACCTCCACCAAGCCGAAGCCCTGTCCCGAGACACCCAGCACGAGGCGGCCGGCAAGTCGCTCAACCGGGCCTACGACCTTTGGGGCGCCCACCATGAAGGCGACCTCCCCGACTGGCTGGGCTGGTACGGGGAAGCACAGCTCAAGTCCACCGAGGGCAAGATCATGCTCCGCTCCGGCTTCCCCGAGCGCGCCACCAGCGCCCTCGCGATCGCGGTGGACCAAGCGGTCCCGCGCGACCGTGCCGTACGCTCCGGCCGCCTCGCCACGGCCCGCCTGGCTGCCCGGGACCTGGACGGGGCCCTGGACGCCGCCAACCTCGGCCTGGAGCTGCTGGAGAACCGCGTCCGCTCCGACCGGGCGTACGTCCGGCTGACGAAGTTCAGCGACTACCTGGAGCCACACGGCGCGGTGCCGTCCGTCCGTGAGTTCCGGGACAGGCTGCGGGCTCTTCCGGCTGTCGCCTGACAGCGTTCCGCTCAAGTGCCCCTGGCGGAAGGGGCTCTGAGGTTCCACGCCCGGTCGATTGTCAGTGCCTTGGCGTACCGTAATGACCATGGCTGACAAGGGGCGGGACGAAGCGACCACGTGCCGGGATTACGTACTTCCGCGCCTGAAGGACGAGTCGGGCTGGTTGCCTGGGCAAATCAAGGAGCAGGTGCCTGTCACCGCCGGGCAGATCGTACGGGCTGGTCGTTCTCATCGCCGGCAACGGCCCCTCCAGGCTGACTTCGTTCTGGAGATTGCTGAAGGCGTCCCGGTGGCAGTCGTTGAAGCCAAGCGCGAGTACGCCGACCCCCGCGACGGCCTGCAGCAGGCCAAGGTGTACGCCGAGCAGCTCGACCTGCCGGTGGCCATCTCAACCAATGGGCACGGCGTCGCTATGTTCAACTTCCTCACTGGCGAGGAGACGAACCCCGAGTACTTCCCGCGCCCGGATGAGCTATGGGGCCTGTACCTGACCCATCAGGGTGTCACCGACAGCACCGTCGCGGATGTACTGCGAGAGCCCTTCAGCCGCATACTGAAGCACGCTGACGGGACCCCGAAGGAGCCACGCTACTACCAGCGGATCGCCATCCACCGCACGGTAGCTGCTTGTCTTGGCGGCCAGCGCGACCGGTTGCTGCTCACCATGGCGACGGGCACCGGCAAGACGTTCACGGCGATGCAGATCGTCTGGAAGCTGATGCAGTACTGGGAGCACACGGGGCAGGCGGGCCTGAAGCGTGTGCTCTACCTGACGGACCGCGACAGCCTCATCGAGCAGCCGATGCGAAACGAGTTCACCCCCGTCTTCGGTGAAGCGGTTCACCGCATCCGCGGCGAGAAGGACACTGCACGCAGCATCTACTTTGCTACCTACCAAGCGCTCACCAATGTGGCGCGTGCCGACCTTTTCAAGGAGTACCCGGCCGATTTCTTCGACTTGGTCATTGTGGATGAATGCCATCGAGGTAGTGCCAATGAACGGTCTAGCTGGCGGGCGATCCTTGAGTACTTCAGCCCGGCGATTCAGCTGGGTCTGACCGCTACCCCGAAGCGTGCCGCGAACATCGACACGTACAAGTACTTCGGCGGCGAACCGCTCTACACGTACTCACTCAAGCAGGGCATCACGGACGGATATCTGGCGCCTTATCGGGTTCGGCGAGTCGTACTCAGCCCGGATGCTGAGGGGGTCCAGATCAACGCTGGCGAGGTTGACAAGTACCGGCGCGAAATCCCCGAGGGCCTGTACGAGACTAAGGACTTCGAGCGCATCATTTCGCTGCTGAAGCGGACCGACGCGGCGGCCCAGTACCTCACGGACTACCTCCATGACACTGACCGCATGGGGAAGATGGTCATCTTCTGCGTCGACTCCGACCACGCCCTCGACATGCGCCAGGCCATAACGAACGCCAACAAAGACATGTCGCGCATCCACAAGGACTATGCAGCTCGCATGGTGAGCAAGGAGGGCGACTGGGGCAAGCAGATGCTGGAACAGTTCCAGGATCCTGAAACACAGGCGCCCGTCGTGGCGACTACGTCACGGATGCTGTCAACGGGAGTCGACATCCCGACCCTCCGCACTGTGGTGCTGTTCCGACCGATTGGGTCTGTGCACGAGTTCAAGCAGATCATCGGCCGCGGTACCCGGCTGGCTGAGGACTACGACAAGTTGTCGTTCGAGATCATCGACTTCGTCGGTGCCACCGTTCTGTTTGAGGACCCCGAGTTCGACGGTCCGGCGGAGTACGAGGTCGAGGAGACGATCGACGATGCCGGCCAGGTGGTCTGCGATCCGCAGCCTGAGGCTCCGGAGCCCGACCCCTCCGAGCCGGTCCCGCCGGACAACACCGAGGACCAGCCCGCGCCCCCGGTACCGCCTCGCAAGTTCGTGGTCGATGACACCGAGGTGCACATCACTGCGGAGGGTGTCTGGATGACGGAGCCCGGCGGCGACCAGCTCCGTCTTGTTGAATACAGGGACTACGCCCATGGGGTGGTGCGGAAGCTCTTCCCTGGGCCGGACAAACTGCGCACCCGTTGGCGTACGGCCCCTTCGCGAAGTGAGATCGCCGAGGCCCTGGGAGTCCGAGGCATCGCTCTGGACGAGCTGTGCCAGCGGACAGGGTTGACCGACGCTGATCCCCTGGACGTGCTGGTCCACGTGGCCTGGAACGAGCCGGCCATCAGTCGTCATGAGCGGGTCTACCGGGCCAAGCGCGCCAAGGGCGACTTCTTCCAGCGATTGCCGGACGAAGCTCGGGCCGTCATCGACGAGCTGCTCGAACGTTACGCGGTGCACGGTGCCGGGGAACTGGAGAAGCTCGAGGTCCTGAAGCTGGACCCGATGCGCCAGCACGGCTCGCTCCGAGAGATCGCGAGCCTCTTTGGCGGACCGGAGCGACTCCGCCAGACCTGGGATGAGCTCCAGAAAGTACTCTACGCAGCCTGAAAGCGACTACCCTCCCGAGGGCGGGGACGAGACTTCGAGCCGTCACCGAAGATCCCGCACCCACTGATCCGAAAGGCTTCCACCGGCCTACCCGCCGCTGAGCCTTACCGTCCTGTCCGGAGAGAACTCGCGTGAGCACTCTGTTCAATCTGCCTGATGAGACCCCTGCTGCACGTCCGGCCGGTGATCGGCGTGCCAAGGTCGCCGATCTCAACGCCGTCATCAAGCGGGCGCGAGACATCATGCGGAAGGACTCCGGACTCAACGGAGACATCGAGCGCATTCCTCAGTTCTCTTGGCTGCTCTTCCTCAAGGCTCTGGATGCCCAGGAGGAGGATCGGGAGGACTTCGGCGAGGGAACCTTCGAGCCGCTCATTGAGGAGCCTTACCGGTGGCGTGACTGGGCGGGCTGCCCGGAGAAGAAGCGCCGCACGGGTGACAGCCTCACTGAATTCGTGAACACCGAGCTCTTGCCGTATCTGGCCCGACGGTCTGGTTCGCCTGAGCTCGACGTCATTGGGACGATCTTCAAAGAAGTGCAGAACCGGATGCGATCCGGTTATCTCCTGCGTTCTGTAGTAGACACCATCGCGGGTATTGATTTCCATGCCCAAAACGACGTCTACACCATGGCGCATGTCTATGAGTCGATGCTCCAGGAGCTGCGTGACGCGGCGGGCGATTCGGGTGAGTTCTATACGCCGCGGGCCTTGGTGCGTTTCATGGTTCGGATGGCAGGCCCGCGGCCTCATGAGACGGTTCTTGACCCAGCCTGCGGTACGGGCGGCTTCCTCGTGGAAACCTTCGAGTATCTGCGCAAGCAGTACGCCGAGGGAGTGAGCGCAGAAGAAGCCGGTGCCATTGATGCCAACCTGCAGGGGATCGAAAAGAAATCCCTGCCCTATTTGTTGGCGACGATGAACCTGCTCCTGCATGGTGTCAACCGACCTAGTCTGACACTAGATAACACCTTGCACCATCCGATTGCATCTCACCGTCATCATCGCGTTGATGTAATCCTCACCAACCCTCCATTCGGCGGCGAAGAAGAATCACGTGTTCTGAAGAACTTCCCGACGGAAAAGCGCACCACCGACACGGCTTGGCTCTTCCTCCAGGTCATCATGGAGCGCTTGAAAGAGGGTGGGCGTTGCGCCGTTGTGGTGCCGAACAACATCCTCTTTGAGGGTGGGGTCGGAGAAAAGGTGCGTCGACAGATGCTGGACCACTTCGATCTCCACACTGTCCTGCGGCTTCCGAATGGCGTGTTCGCCCCATACACGCTGATCCCGTCTAATGTCCTGTTCTTCGACCGGACGGGTCCTACCAAGGCCACATGGTTCTACGAGGTGCCGCTCCCTGATGGCCGGCGTAATTTCACCAAGACGAAGCCGATGGCAGATGTCCATCTTGCTGAAGTGGAAGCATGGTGGGGTGGCCCGACCCGCGGCGGCCGTAAAGAAACGCCGCACGCGTGGCGAGTTCCACTGAAACAGCTCAACGATGAATTCAATCTTGATTTGCAGAACCCTCATCAAAGCGTGGAGGCTTCCCAAAGGGACCCCGCCGATCTCATTGCTGATCTAGTGGAGACAGAAAGAGAAATCCTCGCCCTCCTAGAGCAGGTGCAAGGCGAATTTGGCGGAGCCAACGGATGACCAAATATCCCACTGTTCCGTTGCGCGATCTCCTCACTTTGGACAGGAACCGTGTCTCGGTCAGCCCCAGCGAGGAATATCAGACCGTCGGCATTCTCAACCGCGGGCGGGGAATGTTTCTTCGGCCGTTGACACTGGGCAGCGAAACCAAGTACCCCCACTTCTATCGACTGCGTGCCGGCGACCTTGCTTATAGCAGACTGTTTGGCTGGGAGGGGTCCGTATCCGTCGTCCCGAAAGAGTATGACGGATACTTTGTTTCCCCGGAATTTCCCACCTTCAAGATTGACTATACACAGGCTCAACCCGAGTACATTCAACACGTTTGCCGGTGGAGCAGATTCCACGAGGCTCTCGCGAAGTGCGCCGGAGGACTCGGTCAACGACGCCAGCGGATCCAGCCGGAGAAATTCCTGTCGCTGCAAATCCCTCTCCCTAGCTCGCTAAATGAGCAAGGAGCTATCACAGCTCAGCTGGACCGGCTATACCAGGCGCGGACCTATGCCCTTGAAGCCACTCGGCGTGCCGCAGCTACGGTGAAGGACATTCACGATGCCCTGTGCCAACTCGATGCCCCATTGACTCGCGTAGGATCACTCGTTGAGCTGCGCCGCCGTCCCGTTCATGTGGATACCGACCGCGAGTATAGAGAGATTGGCATCCGATCCTTCGGAAAGGGGATCTTCCACAAGGAACCGATCTCTGGGGCTGATCTCGGAAACAAGAGGGTCTTCGAAATCCACCCTGGCGAAATGGTCCTAAGTAATGTCTTCGCGTGGGAAGGAGCGATCGCACTGGCTAGCGAATCTGAGGTGGGCATGATCGGTTCTCACCGGTTCATGACCTACGGGGCATCGTCCGATACAACCGACATTCGATATTTGAGGTATTTCTTCCTCAGTTCAAGCGGACTCCCGCTAATCCAAAAGGCGTCCCCAGGGGCTGCGGGAAGGAATCGCACACTCGGCATTAAATCTTTCGAGAGCATCAAGATCCCCGTCCCATCCGACATCGCCACTCAAAAGCGCATCGCGACTCACCTTGACCGCATCTATGGCGCACTCCGCAAGATGGAGGAGCGAAATAAAAGGATTGACGCTCTCTACCAAACCACTCTCAATAAAATCTTCTCACAGATGGTATAGTGTCCAGAATTTGAGCCCACCCTTTCAGAATGATCAACCTCTGTGAGTTGCAGCAAGTACCAGGGTCCAGACCCCTGCTCTGAAAGGGGGAACTCAGGCTACGCGATTTAATGTCTGCCTGCGGTGACATGGCCAGCACTCTGACACGTCACCCGGAGACGGTGCGAGGCTTTTGCTGGGCCGGACTATCGAAGTGCGTCAAGTCTTGTCTGTAGCAGTTGAGGTAATTCCAGGTGTGGTGGAACGGGTCCACCATGCTGGTGGGCCAACCAGAGGACTGTAAACACTAGGCTGCCCTCGGCGGCCACAGTTTTTCCGGCCGCGCCGCAGAAAGATCCGAAGCGAACGCGGAGACCAGGGATTTAAATGCCTCATCTTGCTGAAGCCTTGAAATCTCCTCTCGGCAGTCGGTTCTAAACTTGCGCTAGCTGGCCCCAAAAGCAAGCGACCGACCCCTCTCCCAGGCGGGGAAAACTGGAAGGGATCGGCCGAGCTAAGGGCTAACCTGAGGCGTTAGCTATTGACGCCAGTTATAAACAGTGTTCGAATATTGGCCCACATGGCCAGCCATGTAGGTTGAAGAGTCTCGGCAGAGGCTCTTTTCTGCTTTGTAGAGCTGTTATCGGCAGGTTCGAATTTGACTCTCGCGGAAGCTCCGACCGGCACTACATCGGTCAACGCCCAGCGTGCACGACGGTTGTAGGCGACGCTTAAGTTGCACTCGTGGAGCGAAAGACCATCGAACAGCTCGCGAATGAGCTCCCGTTTGCGGTCGATGCTTCTGGACTTCACGTACTCATCTGCGGCCGACTGCGTCAACTGGACGAAGTCGAGGGCGCTATCTAGATATTCCATATCTTCCGAGCCGAGACTCTTGATCTGTCCCGATACGCCAGCCTGCTGCGCATGAAGCGAGATGACCTTGGCGTCATACATCTCTGGCGTGATACGTCCGTCGAGGCGGTCGTCGTACAGGGTCGCGACCTTCTTTTTGATTCTTTCTTTCTCGGCCTCTAACTCTTGCTGCGCCGATCGCCGACCTGCCAGCTCTGCATCAAGGGTGGCCTTCAGATTTGTCTTGAGCCAAGCCGCTAGGTTGGGATGCGGGGCCTTCAAGGCTCGCAGATGATCCAGCATCTGAGCATCAACAATCTCCTCTCGCACGAAACCGCGGCGTGAGCAGTTCCGGGGCTTCGGACACTTTCCGTACCAATACCCCTTGGCGGTTTCCCATACCAGGAGTCCGTCACACGCGGTGCAGGCGATGAGCCCTTGATAGAGGGGGCCGTGTTTGCGGTAGCGCTGCAAGAGGTTCTTGCTCCGCGAGACCGCCGCTTGCACCCGATCGAACAGGTCGACCGCGATAATCGGCATGTGGCTGCCGGGATAGGTCTTCCCATTCCACGATATGACCCCGATGTAGTACGTGCAATGCAGCAGACGTTGCAGCATACTCACCGTCACAGGGTGTCCATTGACGAGGAGACCACGTTTCGCCATCTCTTGAGACAGAGACTTCAACGTGTAGTGCTTTGTAGCAGCTAACTCGAACATCTTCCTGATCAGAGGGACGAGCGCTGGGACTTCCCTTTGGATACGCCTTCCGTTCTCCGTGACGCTCTCATAACCCAAGGGAGGAGCGGCAGGTAGCCAGCCCTGACGCAGCTTCTCCAGCTGACCCTTGCGGACCTCCTCGCTCAGGTTGTCCGTGTAGTTCTTGGCTATGACTACGTGCATGCCCCAGACCAGCTTCTCCTGGGACGATGAGTTTTTGTGAAGTATGAGCGAGTTCTTGGGCGCGTGCAGTCGGCGCGTTTCGTCGGCTGCTAGCCAGTCCTCCACCATGACGGTGTCTTTGAAGTTCCGCAGCAGCCGGTCTACTTTCTCGCACACAAAGTGTAAAATGCCACGCTGCTTCAGATAGCCGATGGCCTCGTTGAAGGTCTTACGCTGGTCCGCTTTCGATGCGCTTTCCGCGATAAAGAACACCTTGGCTACGTTCAAGCTCGCTCGCTGGGCGTAGTCGCGCAAGTACCGCTCTTGGGCTTCCTGTGAGAACCCCTCCTGCTCCTGCTCTTTCGTTGACACCCTGACCAAGATCACAGCAGTTGATTTATTTTTAGTGTTACTCGTAGAACCTCCTTCTCCGGCAATGCCGGATCGCTAATAGTTCCCCGCATAGATATTTTGACTCATTTTGGTGAATCATCCAAGCTCAACTTATTTTGCAGGGTGACGGCTTCACGCTCAGCAACTCGACGCTGCACGCCTAACTTGACGAGGGCGGTATAGAACCGCTTCAGCCAGTCGGCAATTTCCGTAACCTCGACCAGATCGAAGTCTTGGCCATAGTCTTCACGAAGGATCGACTGGAGTTCGTCCAGTCGCTGAGCTTGAGTCCGCACGTTGGTTGGCATGATAAAAACCCTCGATTACTAGATAAGAAAGACCCGAACCAGCAGAAGCCGGTCCGGGCCAGATTTGAGCTTCAAGAGACCATCAGGTGAGCACCACTTCCCGCACGAGCTTCAGTGCCTGGGCCTTCAGCGGCTCCGGCCTGATGAGCGTGCGGTTGAGCTTGGTTTCCCAGGTGCGGGACCGACGTACGTGGTCCAGGTACTCGCCGGCGGCCTGTACAAGGCCGTAAGCGGTGTGAGTGACCGGAGCAGTAGTTGGCGAGGCCAGGATGGCTCGGATGGCCGCTCGGGCCTCCTCAACGTTCCTGGCGACCCGGTCGGTCACTAGACCCTCGGGCGGCATGGGAACGAACTCCCGCACGAACAGTTCGCGCTGCTGGGCGGTGACGGACATGCCGAGCAGTTCGGTGGCCAGCGCTTCGTAGGCGCGCATCTCCTGGCGAGCGCCAGTCACCGCTTCGCGGGCTTGGACGACGCGGTTGCGCCAGCCCGGCTTGTGGATGAAGGAGAAGGTGGTGCCGGTGCGGTCGCCTTCGAGCTCGGCGGCCCGGAAGGTGTTGGCGCAGACGATGCGAACCGCGGTGGCTCGCAAGGTGCAGCCGCCCGGCTGGCCGTGCCGGTTGGTGATGGCCAGGTAGGGCAGCGTGGGGCTGTCGTCGCCCGGCAGGACGATGGGCTCGTCCAGCAGGGCCAGGCACCACACGGAGCGGCCTTCATCGAGGGAGCCGGCGGTTTCCCACGAGACGTTGGGTATGGCGAGGACGGCTTCCACAATCTCGCCCATCTCGCCGTGGTCGATGACCGCGTACGAGTCGCGGTTGATCCAAAGCGTGGCGCTGGTGTCAGACCGGGCGATGCGCTGCCAGCCGTCAATGGGCTGGTACAGCGGCCGGCCGTGGCCGTCGATGCTGACGAGCTCGTACACGGCCTCGGTGATCGGGTCCCAGGTCAGGCCGGCAAGCTGCCGGGCTTCGTCCCAGGTCTTGGGGTGCTGGTCAGGAACCAGCCCCTCACGGTGCCAGGGCATCTCCCTGACGGAGAACATCGACTCAACGTTGGCAGACATAGCTGCCGTCCTTTCTGCCCGCAGGCATGAGGAAAGGGAGCCCACCTGGTGGTGGGCTCCCTGGACTGGCTGGGGATTGGAAGGTGCGATCTACTCGGCGTCGATGTACTCCAGCGCCTCGATCTGGAAACTGCTGGACGGGTGGACGACGTCCTCGAAACCGGCCACGAGCAGCCCGGTGAAGAACGTGATCTGGTGGGCCAGCCAGATACGGGCCAGCTCGCAGTCGATCGCGGTGTCACCCGACGCGAAAATGATCCGCAACCTGAGGTCCATGTCATGGCTCCTCTCTGTGGGGATGCCAGGGAACTGGGCTATACGTCCGAGACGTCGATATCCGAGACCTCGTAAGTGGAGGTCACGTCATCGACGTCGTCCAGGCTCGACAGGTCGGGCTGGAGGTACTTCAGGGCGTCTTCCTCAGCAGCGGCCTTGTCGCCATGATCGACTTCGTAGCTACCAGTGATCGTGTAGGAGACCTTGACGGTCGTCGCGTACGGCTCGAACTCGAACGTGGACAGGAAGCTGTCCAGCCCGTCGCGGCAGACGGAGCCGTTCTCGTGCACCTCGATGGCGTAGTCACGGATCGCGTCCAGCTTGGTGGCGTGGGCCTGACGCTGCTCGGCGTGGGCCTCGATGGCGATGCGTCGGCAGATAGACAGGGCCTCCACGGCGTCACGCAAAACGGCCTCGCGCACCACCGGGTCAGCGATGGGCTGGATCTCCAGCACCTTGGTGCCGTAGGCCGTGATGCGCCCGGCGAAGTAGACCTCGATCAGGTCGGGGTCAGCGACCCGGAGGACGACTGCGTTCGCGTCGCCGATCTGGACGGGGGCCGGCAGTAGCGCGGCCAGGTCTTGCGGCTCCATCGTCCGCAGCATTTCGGTGGTGAGGTCAGACATGGCTGACTCCCTTCCGAAGGTAAGAACAAGCACTGATTTCAGCGGTGAGGCTCAGTGCTCAGAGCCCTTCGGGCAGACGCCCGCCCGACCAGCCGGGAACCCCCGCGGCTGGTCGAGTGGACGTCTGCCACCCCAGTCACAACGTGCAGTCGCAGACGAAGCAGGTTTCGCCGTCGACCAAGTCTTCGGCGTAGAGGATTTTGGGGAACTCGTACGACGTGTAGCTGTCCTCGTCGTTGCGGTTGATCCCGGCAGTCTTGGCCGCTTCATCGAGCACTTGCTCGGTGGTGAAGATTTCCGGACTGTCGATGAGGTAAAACGGGGCGGCCAGATCCTTGGTGCAGTCCAGGCAAACGGTCTTCTCGCCGTAGTAATACGCGACGATGTCGGTTGCGTCCATGAGCGCCTCTCGCTTTGCTGATGTAGTCATTTACCGGGTTCCTTTCTCGTTGGTTGATTCGAGCTGGACGTATTCGGTTGTGCGGACCTACGTGATAGGTGAGGCGAGGGCGGTCAGCATGTCGGCCTCCGTGGTGACGACGAACAAGCCACGAGCCGCTGCTGTCTGCCGGTCGATGACGCGCTGGACCGCCTGGCAGCGGGTGGCAGTCGGGACGATGAAGATGACACCGGGGAAGATGCCGAAGCGCTGCTGCTCGACACCGGACAGTTCAAAGCGGCGGTAGGCGTCGCACTTGTCGGCGATGTGGCGCTGGCCTTCGGTGCCCCGGTCGATCTCCACGAACCAGGACAGCTCCAGGCCATTGGCGACGAGGCGTACCAGGGCGTCCGGTTTGGCTACCTGGGGCTCGTCGCCCAGACCGAGATAGCGCCGCCAGCTGTCGGGCTCGGCCTTGAACTCCCGCAGCGTTGGTCCACCGTCGCGGCCCTGCTCGGTCAGGCGGACGTACAGCTCCGAGATCGCCAGACGGTGGGCAAGGAAAGCGTCGGATGGCATCCAGCTGCGGCGCTGACGTTGGCGGGCGGCAGTATCAGCCTCGCTGAGGGACCAGCCAGCCTCGGTCAGGGTGAGCACGTACCCCGGTGCCCCAACCTTGCGGTCGCGGGAGCGGTTGGCGTAGCGCTGGATCAGGTTTAACCGGACCAGCCGTTCAGCATGCCGCTGGCCCAGCCGAGCGGTCGTGGCCGACTTGCATTCACCGAAGACGAGACGGCCAAGTTGAGCCGTCGTGGCGACGTGGAGGGTGGCGAGTTCGGCGAGGAACTGGCGTTCACGGGTGGTTAGGTCGACGGCCAGCTGGGCCAGACGACCACCGGTGAAGGGACGAGTAGGCGGAGGCATAGCGGTAGGGCTCCTTTCAAAAGATGTGTATGGAAAGGGGTAGAGATTCATACACGGGGATGAGTCAAGAAGGCGGTCTGACCTGGAAGAACGGGCAGGTCAGCTGTGCCACATCACGACAGGTCTAGTGACAGGCTCACTGGGCGGGCCGGGCTCCGCGAGCGCCGCTGCGGGGCCGGCTGGCCTGGCGTCGGTCAGCGATCTCCTGCTCGACCTCGGCCCGGTCTCGGCCGTAGGCAGCTCGGGAGGCGGCCCGAGCCTGATCACCGAAGCCGGTGGGCTCAGGTGGCGGATTGGTGGCGATGCTGACGGGCGGGCTCACCTGACCGTTCGCGACGATGGCGGCGACCGCGGTGCGCGGCTCCAACGTCAGCAGGTCCTCCGGCTTCACCTGCGGGCCGAGAGCACGAGCCAGGGTGGTGGCGTCATCGGGACCGGGCTGGAGGACGACCTTGGTGCGGGCCTCGCTCAGCAAGGCGGCACGCAGATTCGGCGGTACCTGGGTGATGTGCTGGAGAGCGGCGATGATGCCAAGGAAGTGGCCACGGGCGCGGGCCAGCATGTCGGTCAGGTCAGCTCCGCTGCGCAGGAAGCGGGCGGCCTCGTCGATGTAGAGGAAGGTCGGTCGGCGCTGGTCGCGGGTGACGGCAGCCCGGCGCATGGCGGCGTTCCAAACCATGCTGACCAGCAGACCGCCGAGCAGATCGACGGCGTAGGAGCCGGCCAGGCCAGACGGCAGGGCCACGAGCAGGATCTTGCGCTGCTCCATGACCTCTCGCATGGTCCAGGCGGGCTTCGCCTGGCCGAGCATGGCGCGCAGCTGTCGCCGGTCGGTCAGCGGCGAGATCTTGTTGATGACGGCCGAGACGGCTTGTCCGCGTTCACCTTCGCTCCAGCTGTTGAAGCGGGCGAAGAAGGCTCCCACGGTCGGAGCGAAGGCGGGATCGAGATGGGCCAGCAGTGAGGCACGGAAGACCTCATCGGTCAGGACGGCGGGCAGTTCCACCAGCGTCATTCCGGGGGTCGCTGCCAACAGAACCAGCGCGGCCTTGAGCACTTCCTCCAGACGTGGTCCCCAGCTGTCGGCGTTGGCCTTGATCAGTTCCATAACCTGGTCGGCCACCAACTCGGCGTCGTCCTTGGAGCAGGCCAGCGGGTTGATGCCCACTGGCCGGTCATCGCTGGCGTCGAGGTAGATCAGGTCGCGGATGCGCGCCTCGGGGATGCGGTCGGCCACGTCGCGAGCCAGGTCTCCACCGGGGTCGAGCAGGATGACGCCCCGCCCGGCCTGGATGTCTTGAACCAGCTCGTTAAGTAGCAGCGTGGACTTGCCCGAGCCGGTGGGGCCGGTGACGAGTTGGTGCATCAGGCCGTCAGTGGACGACACCGCGATGCTGCGTTGCAGACCGTCGTAAGTGGCGGTACCGAGGATGCGGCCGTACGACAGCAGCTCGGGGACAGGTGGGAACGATCGGCCGCCGGTTAGCGCCAGGCCCGGCATCGTGGGGCCGGCCAGCGGCCAGCCGAGCATCGTCGCGGCCTCACGGGCATTGACGTAGACCGGGGCCACCGTGTTGCCGGTCGCACCTCGAGCCAGCCAGTCGGCTGCCCGGCGAGGCAGCCAGCGAGGCACCAGGGCCGCACCGTTCTGGTCGAGCTGGTGCAGTGAGGCCATGAGCCGGCCAACCAAGAGGTGAGCCCGCGGCCGGTCGCTGGCCGCTGCACCGACAGTGCCGACGACGGCAAACCACGGTTCAGCCGTCTTGGCTTTGAAGTCAGCCGCGGCCTGCTTGTCCAGAGTCGCGGGCGGTGTGGCCGTTAGCCACTGACTCAGGCTTTGCAGCCAGGGCGGTAGCAGGCCGGAGCCCGCGGTGCGCTGCCTTGCCAGCGGCAGCTGCGGCGTCCGGACGGGATAGACCACCAGTTGGTAGACGAGGGCTTCGTCTCGTGCCAGTGGTTGCAGCGCGCTGAGCACGCCGGTGGTGAACGCCTCTGGGGCATCCGTTCGCAACGGCCGGGCGGTCGTGGTCAGGCGGATACGTCGCAGCCACTGAGCCGAGGGCAGGGCCGGAATGTCAATGAGGGTGGCGCGCAGGCTGGGCACGATGCCGCGCAGCTGGCGCAGGAGCACGTCCGCCTGGTGCTTGGGCAGCCGGAGCCGGTGCTCGATGCGGCCGGGCCATCCGACCGACTCGAACACGACGCTGTCGCGGCCAAATAGCCAACCGCGAGACGGCCGCAGCCGGGTCAGGGCGTGCAGGAAGGCCGTCACCTGCCCAATGGTCAGGTCACGCGGAAAGCCGAGCCGGTACGTTACTCGGGCGGTGTCTCGGGTTAGCTGGTCGCGAAAGCGCAAGAAGAGAATAAATGCGATGGTGGCGCTGAAGAGCGCGGCGCTTGCGACAAGCCTTGTAGTGTCGCTCATGGACGGCCTCCATTATGAGGAGGCAGCGAATAAGGGACACCTACGGCCGAGACGGGCCAGTGATTGCGTGGTGCTTCACGAAGCATCCACCCCCCTTGGCCACAAAAATCCGCCGAGGCGAATTTGGTGGCGGTTACGCGAAGCGCAAGTAGATCCATTGCAACTTCACCCATCAATTATAGCACGACAGAGCCGAAAAGTCAATTACTTTAAGGCTCTGTATCTGGCACGAGTGGGCTTTTGTATTGCATTTTTGGCGCGCAGGTTCTGCCGCGATCGTACTAATTAGCGACAGTCTTTGCGAATGCCTACCGTCGGCCGAAGAAGCGACTCAGGATCAGTCCGACGAAGGCCGCCACGATGATGTAGCCGATGAGCCCTTGCAGGACTTGGCCCGCGATGATGACGGCGAAGGCGACAAGCACGACCTTGAGTGCGGTCTGCTGGTGCGGGGACATGACGCCTACGCGGTGGTGTCGAAGTTGGCCAGAGAGCCGGCCAGGGCGCTGACGATGGCCATGATCCCGGTCACCTCGGCATAGGCCGCTTCCAGCAGCTCACTCGGCTCGGCCGAGATGATCTGCTTGGTCACGATCATGGCCCGCAGGCGACAGCCAGCGGAGACGACTGCGGTGGCGTCAGCATGAGTTGCGGCCCGCAACTCTTCATAGCGGGCGATAAGCGCTTTGAGACCCGCAACTCCGGCACCGGCGGACGCTTGATCAGCCATGGTGATCCCTTCCGACTCCGACTCGTAGCCGAAGCCCGCTGAAGCCCTGCAACAACACACCTGTGTGTTGAAGGAAAGGCATACGAAGAAGGAACCGTTTCACGGCCGCACCCGGGACTCAAGTGCAATGTGAGCGAGTTTCTCCGGCGACTGGCAAGTCTTGGTCTCTTGATCTCTGGCTACGGCAAGATCTTGCTCATACCCAAACCGAACCATGCCCCAACCGCGACTACTGCCGCTCCCGCCGACCTATTGGACCGGGTTAAGGGCGAAGGAGAAAGGTTCTAACGTCATCCTGCTGTTGGACGTACCGATCTATCTCCGTGACCGCTCGAAAGCTACCACGCATAAGCCTCATCAGCTCCCCGTACTCCACGGATATTCTCTCCAGTCGGGGCGTGGCTACATGGCCAGGGAGCAGGACTGGAGTGACGAGGAGAAGGCTCCCTTCCGGGCGCAGGTGTTTGCTTGCCCAGTCGAGAAATCTCGCCTTGTCGGGAAAGAATGCGAAAGCGAGTTTGCAAGAGATCAGGTCGTATCTCTGCGAACTTAAGTGGGGGGCCCGATACAGCTCATCTACAGACATGGTGAACAGCTGGACGTTTCGAGCGACGTCGCTGTTCTCGATTCGACGATGAGCTTTTTCAATGGCTACGTCCGAGGGGTCAATCCCAGTGACCAGGAGATCCTGCTCGGCAAACTTCTCCACAAGCTCACCAGTCCCGCACCCCACATCGAGGACGATCCCGCCCGGACGGAGCCGAGAATGAATGAGAACATCACTAAAAACCAGGCTACTTACGCCGCTATAATCCTTTCCCGAAGTGTATGCCCGATTCCAGTCGACCGCCATTGAGAAATTCTCGATATGGCATAACTATAACACAAAAGGGTGCAATCCTCAATTGAGGATTGCACCCTTGCGGAATTCTAAGAGCAGGTGCATTCGCCGCCCGGGCCGCCACCTCCGCCATCACAATCGACGCTGCAATTGGATTGCATCGTCGGATCGAAATTGAGGATCGCTGCGGCCTTACCGCGCGTAAGATAACCGGTCCAGACCATCCTGTCGAGCGGCAAGCCAGCGGACTCGATGACACTGATCGTCCGCTGGATTCCGCCCGGCTTCCGAGAGGCGCGAGGATTATCGTTCGGCTCATGATGGATAAAGCGGCCAGCTACTCGTTCGCAGAACTCGGCATAGTCACGCGTGTAGAGGATGAACGTGTGCCAGCCGATGTCGACGAGTGGCGACGGCGACAGGTCACGCCTGTCCGCAGTCGCTGAAGCGCAGAGGAAGCCGAGAGCCGAATCCATGATTCGCTCGGCCAGCTCTTGGCTGACTTCTTCGTCCTTCATGATCCGGTGGATCAGCCGACCGAAGAGCTCAGTCGACACGAGCCGCCGGTACTCGCTTGCGCTCTGGAACTGCATGCTCGAAAGCGGCGCGATCTGCATGGTTTCCATCATCATCCCTCTCGGTAGTCGGTACTTCAATTCTGAGAGAGGACGCCAAGAAGAACAGCTAGATGATTGGTCACTTTCAGTTTGTCCGGGCAAGTCTTGCTAGAGAATCGGGACGCGAGGCAAGATCTTGCCGTTTGTGGCTCAGCGGAGGAGCATCGAAGGTATGGAGGAGCAGCCGCTCAGGATCCTGATCGCCTCAGCGCTGAGCCGGATCATCGCTCCCGTTCTAGAGCAGGAGATCCGCGGCGCTACTGTGCTGGCCGCGGTTGACGAAGCGGACATCCGACGGCTCGTGGCGCACCAGGTCCGGCACGACGTGGTCGTCATCGACCTGACCTGGAATGACTACCGGGTGGAGTACGACTTCGATGGCCTAGACGTGCTGGAGTTCCTCCGCGAGTGCGACCGAACCGCCCCAGTGATCTTCGCTGCCCAGGGGCACGGTGGCGAGCGGGAGCACCTTCAGGAGGCCCTACACCAGCCCGAGGTTGTGTGCGTGATACAGAAGGCCGATGGGACTGCCCACCTCATCAAGGCGGTTCATGCCGCCGCCTACCACCACCCACCACCGGCCAGCACCGCCGTGCAGAAACTCATCAGGTCCGATGAGTGGTCCATTGACCAGTACTTCAGCCGGCCACGGAGCGGAAGAACAGCTGCCCGGCTCGCTGGCGCCATCGGGGCAGGTCGAGCCAGTGATGCCGAGTCGCTGGCGGCGGCGACAGGGCTGGGGCTGAACACCGTCAACAAGCTGGTGAAGCACTTGGGGCCGCTCATCATCGCCCGAGGCGAGCACGATCCTGATCTACATATGAACGCGCAGGTGGTTTACCGATGGTGCGGCCAGCACTCCGGCTACATCCGGAGCTGGTGCCGACGGCACGGCCAAAAGGACGTGCTCGGGAAAGCCGCAGGCTAGAAGCTGGCCACTGCGGCTGGCGCGAGGCCTTGCAGGTGGGCCGGGATCTGTCAGAGGGCGTCACGCACAAGGTCAGCTGCATCGCGGCGCGCCCAACTCGTGCACCCACTTGGTCAGGAAGTTGGCTCGCTGAGCAGCTTCTGCCGTTGCGTTGAGGTCCGGGTGGCGCTCGAACAGCCCCGTCAGTGGCTCCCAGCCCTGCGCCCAGATCACCGAGACCTCCAGGTACTGGTACTGCCCGTAGCCGAAGCCTTCCGAGACGAAGTCGGCCTGCTGGTTGGCCCGCTCCCAGTACGGAAACGCTGACGTCCACCAGGCGACGAAGGGATCCTTCTCCGATGTCGGGGTAGCGGCCGACCACAGGACGTCGCCAGCCTTCGTCCTAGACCCTGGATTGGTGCGGTAGTAGTCGGTCACCTGGCCGTGATTGGTGGAGACCGAGCAGTAACGGTCTGGGTGGGCGCTCTCCTGGGCTGGCA
Source organism: Streptomyces sp. NPDC043876 (assembly GCF_056435825.1). Classification (NCBI taxonomy): domain Bacteria; kingdom Bacillati; phylum Actinomycetota; class Actinomycetes; order Kitasatosporales; family Streptomycetaceae; genus Streptomyces; species Streptomyces sp. NPDC043876. The sequence goes on from NZ_JBWKDV010000002.1 coordinate 191,488, forward strand.
GTTCGTGCTGAGCATTGACCAGGAACCCGGCCACGACCGCTACCAGGACGAGCAGCAGCAGGTCGGCCAGGCCGCGTCCGATGTGGCGGCGCGGTCTGCGGCCCCAGCGAGGCGGCGGCGATGCCTTCGGTGCTGATGCTGGCGGCGGCTTCGGTGGCGGCGTAGACCGTGGCGGGGCTGGACGTCGTGGAGGCGTCGGTCTCGGCGGTGGCGGCGGTGGAGCCGGTTCCACCACGGTTATGCAGACCGGCACCAGCACGATGAGGTCATCAACCACGAGTCGGAGCCGGTCTTGGCGGGGACCTAGCGCATCGTGCGCCGTCATCGGCCGGGCCCGCAGCCGTAGCGTCACCGCTGAGACGTCGCGATACGACTGCGGCTCGACCACCTGCCAGAAGTCTCCACGGTCCTTCAGCACCCAGGCGTAACGGATGGTCGATCCTTCGCTAAAGCAGACGGTCACGACCTGGTCCGGCGGTATCTCGCCAGCGGCAACAGGCCCGAAGTCCACCACCTGTGGATTGAGCACGACGACCCGTGGTGGTGGAGGTGGCGGAGGCTCTCGACGCGGCTGACTCTTCGGCTTGGCGGTTCGGCCGGCGTTGTACTCGGCACGGGTAGCAGGGTCGCTCAGTACCGCCCAGGCCATGTTGATCCGCACCATGTCTTCGTGGGCACGGGCCGCGTCAGCTTTGGGGCGACGGTCCGGGTGAGCGTGACGTACACAGGCGCGGTGTGCTCGGCGGATGGCGGCGAGGTTGGCGTCCAGCTTCACGCCCAGCACCGCGTAGACGTCATATTCCGGAAGCTTCATGACCGCCGCCCCAGAACGAGGGCCACGATCCGTCTGCGTGCTAGCGCCGGGCTAACGGCCGCGCTGAACCACCCCACGGAAGACCGGTTGCCGCTGGTACGGCCTGACACCCGCTGACCTGCGAGAACGGTACGGCGCGACATTATTCGTCACCGTCCGACTCGTCATCCATCGGACTCTTAATCAGCGGGTCCGGGGTTCGAGTCCCTGGCGGCGCACCTCTGCTTCGGGCGGTTTCCGGTTCACCGGGAAGCGCCCGAAGTGCGTTCCGCGCCCGCGCTCACCGGTTCACAGCGTGAGCGAGAGCAGCAGGGGCGCCGCCTTCCGGTTCAGCGCGTCCGCGGCGGCCCGCAGCCGGTGCGCGTGCTCCACCGGCATCGACAGCGCCAGGCAGCCCACGGCCGCGCCCGCGGTGATCGGCACCGCCGCGCACACCGTGCCCACCGCGTATTCCTGCAGGTCCAGCACGGGCACCGTGGCCGGCTGGCTGTCCAGCTTCGAGAACAGGATCCGCTCGTTGGTGATCGTCTTCGACGTCAGCCGGGCGATCTTGTGGCGCGAAAGGTGGTCGCGGCGGCCGTTCTGGTCGAGCTGCGTCAGCAGGCACTTGCCGACCGCGCTGGCGTGCGCGGCGGACCGGAAGTCGACCCACTCGTGCACCTTCGGGGTGCGGGGGCTGTCCGCGAACTGCGTGATCCTGACTTCCCCGTCCACGTACCGGCTGATGTAGACCGCCGCCCCCACCGAGTCGCGCAGGCGGTCCAGGGTCTCCTGGAGCTTGTCCTGCAAGGCCTGCTGCCGGTCGGTGCCGGAGCTCAGCAGGACGAGCGAGTCACCTATCGCGTAGGCGCCGTCGGACACCTGGAGGACGTAGCCCTCGCGGCGCAGCATGAGGAGCATGGGGGTGAGGTGGGCCGCGGGCAGCCCGGTCTCGCGGGCGATCTGGACGTCCGTCACACCCCCGGTGTGCCGGGCGATCGTTTCGAGTACGCGCAAGGCGTACTGCACCGAGTGGAACGGCGCGGTCGGCTCGGGCTTCAGCGCCACGGTTTCCCCCTAGCAGGTTGTTACCGCTTGCTCTCACACGATAGCCACGAAGAGGAGCACGCGGAGCAGCTGTTGAAGAACTTGATGGCTCAATTACGCCCTCGGTCAGGGGCTACCCGCTTGGCATGTGCCTGGGTCATGCACCGTGCCCCGGTGTGCCGGGAATGCCCCGGGCGCGGCCGCTGTTCGATCCCTTCGTACGCCGCCGTCACGAACGGGTCACGACGGTGGGCGCGCACACAGTGGGCGGCCGGACAGGGCCGCCGAGGGACGACAGAGGAGCGAAGATGGCTGACACGGGGGACCTGCGGGGCGCGGTGGACGCCGGGGGCGCGGCGGACGCGGTCCGCGGAACCGTCCGGGGCTCGGCGCCGGTGCCGCTGTCCGTATTGGACCTGGTCACCGTCGGCGCGGGCAGCACGGCCCACGCCTCCCTGCGCACCAGCGTGGAGATCGCCCGGCTGGCCGAGGCGCGCGGCTACCACCGCCACTGGGTGGCCGAACACCACTCCATGCCCGGGGTCGCCAGCTCCTCCCCGGCCGTGATCCTGGCCCACCTGGCCGCGCACACCTCCCGGATCCGGCTCGGCTCCGGCGGGGTCATGCTGCCCAACCACGCCCCGCTCGCCATCGCCGAGCAGTTCGGCACGCTGGAGGCGCTCGCGCCGGGGCGGATCGACCTGGGCCTCGGCCGCGCGCCCGGCACCGACGGGCGCACCGCCACCGCGCTGCGCGGCGGTGGCCGGCTCGACGAGGGCGCCGAGGACTTCCCGCGCCAGCTCGCGGAGCTGACCCGCTTCCTCGACGACGACTTCCCCGACGGCCACCCCTACGCCCGCGTGCACGCCGTGCCCGGACCGGTGCAGGGGCCGGCCGCGCGGCCGCCGCTGTGGCTGCTCGGTTCCTCCGGCTTCAGCGCGAACCTCGCCGGACAGCTCGGCCTGCCCTTCGCCTACGCCCACCACTTCTCGGCCGCGGGCACGATCCCCGCGCTGGAGCTGTACCGGCGCAGCTTCCGGCCCTCGGCGGTGCTGGCCGAGCCGTACGCGCTGATCGGGGTCTCCGCGCTCGCCGCCGAGACCGAGGAGGCGGCGCACGCGCAGGTGCTCACCGGGGCGCTGTCGATGCTGCGGCTGCGCAGCGGGCGGCCGGGGCTGGTGCCGACGCCGGAGGAGGCGGCGGCGTACTCCTTCAGCTCCCTGGAGCGGGAGTTCATCGACAGCTGGCTCGCGAACGTCGTGTACGGCACCCCCGACGCGGTGCGCGACGGGCTGGACGCGCTGGTGAAGCGGACGGGCGCGGACGAGCTGATGCTCACCGCGACCGGGCACAGCGGCGCCGCCCGGCTGCGCTCGTACGGGCTCGTCGCAGATGCGTACGGGCTGCCCGCGGAGGGCGCCGGACCTGCCTGAGTGCGCCCGGCGGGGGTTCGGCTGGTTTGTTGCCGAAACCTTGCGCGGAGGTGGCCTAAGGGGGCCTTAAACCGCTCGTCACCCGGGGTGGCGGGCGGTTTCTGCTGTGCGGTCAGGGCTCTGACAAGGGTGTTTACCGTTCAAGTGGTCTAGTCCTTGTTTGGTCCAAACCATTGACGCGGAGTCGGGGTGATCGCTATCACTTCACCTACCCGCAACGTTCTGCCCTCCCCCCGCCTCCGGAGGCCCCCCATGCACATCCGTAAACCCCTCATCGCGGCGGCCACCACGGCCGCCCTCGCCGCCGGGGTGCTCGCCACCTTCGCCGGCCTCGGCACCGCGCAAGCCGCGGACGCCACGACCGCCGCCACGGCGGCCGGCGGCGTCCGGATCGCCTACTACGACCAGTGGAGCGTGTACGGGAACGCCTTCTATCCGAAGCAGCTCGACACCCGGGGCATCGCGGGCAAGCTGGACGTCCTGAACTACTCGTTCGGCAACATCCACCCCACGAACCTCACCTGTTTCGAGGCCAACAAGGCGGCGGGCGACGACAACAACGCCAGTGCCGGTGACGGCGCCGGGGACTCCTACGCCGACTACCAGAAGTCCTTCAGCGCCGCCGACAGCGTCAGTGGCGTCGCGGACAAGTGGGACCAGCCCATCGTGGGCGTGATGAACCAGTTCAAGCAGCTGAAGGCGAAGTACCCGCACCTCAAGATCAACATATCGATCGGCGGCTGGACCTACTCCAAGTACTTCCACGACGCGGCGCTCACCGATGCGAGCCGGAAGAAGTTCGTCTCCTCCTGCATCGACCAGTACATCAAGGGCAACCTGCCGGTCGAAGGCGGCTACGGCGGCGCGGGCAGCGCGGCCGGGATCTTCGACGGCATCGACATCGACTGGGAGTACCCCGGCTCCACCGGCGGCCACCTGGGCAACCACACCGGCCCCGAGGACAAGGCCAACTACACGCTCCTGCTCAAGGAGTTCCGTACCCAGCTCGACGCCTACGGCGCGGCCAACGGCGGCAAGAAGTACCTGCTGACCTCGGCCCTCCCGGCGGGCCAGGACAAGATCAAGTACATCGAGACGGACAAGATCGGCGCGTACCTCGACTACGCGAACATCATGACCTACGACATGCACGGCGCCTGGGACGGCGACGGGCCCACCTACCACCAGTCCCCGCTGCTGAACTCGGCCGCCGACCCGACCGACCCGATCGCGCCCGGCACCCAGAAGTACGGCATCAAGAACGCCATCGACTCCTGGATCGACGGCAACGCGGCCTACGGCATCGCGGGCGGCTTCCCCGCCAACAAGCTGACCCTGGGCTACGAGTTCTACTACCGCGGCTGGAAGGGCGTCCCGGCCGGTACCACCAACGGCCTCGCCCAGAGCGCGACCGGCCCCTCGGCCGCCCGGCCCACCAGCCAGCAGGCGGGCATCGCCAACTACAAGGAACTGGGCGGGATCGTCGACAACCCGGCCACCACCTTCTGGGACGACCAGGCGAAGGCCTCGTACTTCTACAAGGACGGCGAGTTCTTCACCGGCCTGAACCAGAAGTCCATCCAGGCCCGGGTCGACTACGGCAAGCAGCGCGGCCTGGCCGGCGCGATGATGTACTCCCTGCTCGGCCTGGACGACAAGACCACCCTGCTGAACCAGATCTCGGACGCGCTGGGCGGTGCCACGCAGCCGCCGGTCACCACGCCGCCGACGACCACCCCGCCGACGACCACTCCGCCCACCACGACCCCGCCGACCACGACCCCGCCGACCACGCAGCCGCCGACCGGCTGCGGATCGCTCCCGGCGTACGTCGCGGGCACCGTCTACACCGCCGGCAACGAGGTCTCCCACAACGGCCGCAAGTACAAGGCCCAGTGGTGGACGCAGAACGAGACGCCGGGCACCACCGGTGAATGGGGTGTCTGGAAGGACCTCGGCGCCTGCTGATCTCCCCCCACCCCGCGCCGAGCGACACCTGCGCCCCGCCCCTCTCTCCCGGGGCGGGGCGCAGGCGTGTCACCTCTGCGGGACGTCGAAGACCCCGACCGTCAGAGCCAGCCCTGCTGCGCCGCTTTGAGGCCGGCCTCGAAGCGGCTCGTCGCGTGGAGGCGTTCCATCAGGGCGGACATCTGGCGCCGCACGGTGCGCAGGGACACCCCGAGGCGCTTGGCGGCGGCCTCGTCGGTCATGCCCGAGGCCAGGAGCTTCAGCAGTTCGAGTTCGGTCGCGGTGGGCCGGGTGTCGCTGGGGCGGGGCCGGTCCGCGCCGAGCGGTACGGCCGCGTCCCACGTCTGCTCGAACAGGGTGGCCAGGGAGGCCACGATCCCGGGCGCGCTGGTGCACAGGGCGCCCAGCCGGGAGCGGTCCGGGTCGATGGGGACGACCGCCACCGAGCGGTCGAATATCAGCAGGCGCGGCGGCAGGAGCGGACTCGTCCGCACCTGGCCGCCCTGTTCGGTCAGCCACCGCGCGTAGGCCAGCGTCGTCGGATCGTTGCGGGCACTGTCCTGGTAGACCGAGCGCATCTCGATGCCGCGGTCCAGCGCGCGCCGGTCCAGCGGCCGGGAGGCCTCCAGGCTCGCTTCCGACAGGGCGCCGCCCGGCAGGATGGCCAGGCACTCCCGGGTCAGGCCGTGGGCGAGCTGCTCCAGGCGGCCCTGGATGGCGTCCATCCCCACGAGCCGTTCCGCGCCGTCTACCTCGGTGTTGGGGCTGAGCCCGGCGAACTCGGAGACCACCTGCGCCGCGGCCGCCTTGCTGCGGGCCAGCTCCTGCTGCTGCCTGGCCAGCTCCTCCTCCTGGCGGCGCAGGAGCAGTTCCAGGCCCAGCTCGGGCCGCACCGCGCGCAGGCCGCCCGGGCAGTCCCGGGACGGTCTGAGCAGGTCGAGGTCGACGAGCCGGTCCAGGCCCTCGCGGACCGCGGCCTCGGTCAGACCGAGGCGGCCGCTGAGCTCGGCGATGCCTCCCGACGGGTCGGCCAGCATGCCCCGGTACACGGCTTCCACGTCGGCTCCGAGCCCCAGCGTGTGCAGCATCTCCCAGCCCCCCGGCTCTAGTTGGGCCGCCCCCGGCGAGCGTCGCCCCCGCGATCGTAGGCGAAGTCTGTCACCAAGGTGCCAGGCCTGTTGGTGCCAGCCGGAACCTCTTCTTCGCAGGTCCCGCGGACAGCAACATGGTGTTCACCGGGACGGCGGGGAGAAACTCCCCGACTCAGGCCAGAGCCGCAAGGACGATCCGGACCAGCGCGCAGCACACCGCACCGAACGCCACGCTTCCACGCCCGTGACCTGGGGGAAACCATGTCCCGCACCGCCCGCTTCGCCGCTGTCGCCGCCGTCCTCACCGCCCTGTGCGCCGGTACGGTCACCACCGCCTCGGTGGCCGCCGCCGAGGACCGCACCGTCAGCGCCGCCGCCGACGGCAGCATCAACTGGGACACCGCCCCGGCATCCGTGGACGACAGCATCAACTGGGACACGGCGCCCGCGTCCGCCGACGACAGCATCAACTGGGATTGACCGCGATGCGCGTCGTACGGGCCTCGCTCTCGGGGCCACGTGCCGATCCGGACCCGGAGGGCGTGCTCGCCCTCGTCTCCGATCTGATCTGGGCCCACACGCCCGCCGCCCACGGACTCGAACACCTGCGGACCAGAGCCGCAGCCGACGGCGTGGACGTCTACCTCTTCCTGCGGGCCGCCTCCGAAGCCGCGGCCCTCACCCAGGCCCACGCCATCCTCGACGGCGCCCGCGCCCCGCTGGGCGCGCACGGCTACCGCCCCAGCGAGCCCCGCCGCGAACGTTCCCCAGGAGAACACAGTGACCGCCACCCTCCGCCAGGCCGCCCGTAAGAGCGCGGGAGCCGCCCTCTCGACCGCCCTCGGCGCCTGCCTGCTGACCGCCGCGGCCGTCGTCGCCGCCCCGGCCGCCGAGGCCGCGACCACGTGCGGCGGGACCGCCTCGATCTACGGCGTCCTGCCCGACGGCCGCCTGACCTTCAGCACCATCACCCCGGCCACCGGCGCGCTGAAGAAGGTGCGGGTCGGAGCGGACCTGGGGTTCGAGCCCCGGGCGATGGCCACCCTCGACTTCAACACCGTCCTGGTGACCTCGACGACGGGCGCGCTCTACCGCCTCGACGTCCTCACCAACAACGAGTCCCTCGTGCTGGAACGCCCGCCCGTCAAGATCTTCGACAGCGGCTGGACCCACGACAAGCTCACCTACGACGGACACGGCCACCTGTACGGCACGGCGGGCGGGGTCCTGCTCCAGTACCTGGTCTCCCAGCCCAAACCGACCGGCTCGGCGCACATCGGCCAGCGCAAGGAGATCGGCAGCGGCTTCGTCCTGAAGACCCTCACGGCCGCCGGGGACGACCGGCTGCTCGCCACCACGTCGGCCGGCGCGCTCTACTCCTACAAGATCAACGCCGATGGCACCTGGGACCGGGACGACCTCAAGCCGTCCGGCTGGTCCGGCTTCGACCAGGTCGTCTCACCCGGCGGCGGCCTCTACTACGGCCGGATCGAAACCACGGGCGCCCTGTACTGGTACAAGGACGCCGATCCGGCGGACGGTTCCGGAACCGACATCGCCTATCACAACGACACCCCCGTGAACACCGGCGGCTGGACGCAGCGGCTGCTCTCCGCCCAGCCGGGGACCTTCAGCTGCACCACCGCCGCGGACCCGCTCGACGGCCACGACATACCCGCCGTGAAGGCGGCCGGCCGCGACCTGATGAACCGGCACGACGGCGGCGCCTGGAACAGCACCACCCAGTGGAACTGCCTGGAGCAGCTCTGGGACAAGGAGAGCGGCTGGCGCTACTGGGCCGACAACCCGACCTCCACGGCGTACGGCATCCCCCAGGCCCTACCCGGGTCGAAGATGGACGCCTTCGGCGACGACTGGCGCACCAACCCGCTTACCCAGATCAAGTGGGGCCTGTCCTACATCGACGGCCAGTACGGCACGCCCTGCGGCGCCTGGACCCACTTCGTGAACAACAACTGGTACTGAGCGGCCCCGAGCCGCGCCGCTCGCCCGCTCGCCCGCTCGCCAGTTCCCCCCTTCCCTCACCTCCCGGCCCGACGCGCGTACGTCAGGGCTGCCCGGAACCTGGAGACACCCATGTCCTCGTCGTCCCTCAAGCGCCGCCTCGCCGCCACCCTGGCCGTCTCTGCCACCACCCTCGGCATGATCACCCTCGCCTCGGCGCCCGCCCAGGCCGCCGCCATCTGCGGCGGCAACGTGTCGGTCTACGGCACCCTCCCCGACGGCCGCCTCACCTACACGGCGATAGCCCCCAACACCGGCGACCGCGTCAAGACCCTGGTCGGCGCGAACCTCGGCTTCACGCCCAAGGCGATGGCCACCCTCAACTTCAACACCGTCCTGGTGACCTCGACGGCCGGCGAGCTGTACCGCGTCGACATCCAGACCAACGACAGCGCCCTGTCCCTGGCCGGTGTCACCAAGATCTGGGACAGCGGCTGGACCTTCGACAAGCTGACCTACGACGGCGCCGGCCACCTCTACGGCACGGTCGGCGGCGAGCTCCACCGCTACAACGTCTCCCAGGCCAAGCCCGCCGGGCCCGCCCACATCGCCAAGCACGCCGTGATCGACACCGGCTTCGTCCTGAAGACGCTCGCCGCCGCCGGCGACGACGTCCTCATCGCCACCACCGCCGACGGCCGCCTGCTGTCGTACCAGATCAACGGCGTCGGGGACTGGGAGAGTTCCGAGCTCAAGAGCTCCGGCTGGTCGGCGGTCGACAACCTCGTCTCGCCCGGCGGCGGCCTCTACTACGGCCGTACGAACGGCGGGATGTACTGGTACCACGATGCCGACCCCACCGACGGCAAGGGCGACGACATCGCCTACCACCCCGCCGACCCGGTCGACGCGAGCGGCTGGACCCAGAGCCTGCTCTCCGCCTTCGCCAACGACTGCACCTACCAGCCGCCGGCGCCCCCCACGCCCACCCCCTCCACCAGGGGCGGCCAGATCGCCCGCAGCGAGATCATGAGCCGCGCCGCGAACTGGCTGAGCCGCGACATCGCCTACAACCAGGGCGCGTACGCCTCCGACCCGGACGGCGACCACACCTACCGCACCGACTGCTCCGGCTTCGTCTCCATGGTCTGGCACGCCGGTACCAGCTACACGACCCAGAGTCTGCCGACCACCACCGCCACCATCTCCAAGTCCGACCTCCAGCCCGGTGACGCGCTGAACACCCTGGACGGGCACGTGGTGCTCTTCGAGAAGTGGGTCGACAAGGCCGCGGGCAAGTTCTCGTACATCCACGAGGCCAACACCAACGACGACATGATGCGCGGCCAGGACTACCTGAACGGCGGCAGCGACGGCCGCATCGCCGGCCACGCCGCCTCGGGCTACGTCGCCCTGCGCTACGACCACGTCGTCAACGGATAACCCCCGCACGCGCAAAGGCCGGACCGCCCCCACCGGGCGGTCCGGCCTTCACTTGTGGGTGGAGCCGCAGGTCACACCTGGTACTGGCCGACCGTCACGAAGTACCGCAGCTCCTCCGGGGTGCCGTTGTCCAGCAGCTTCCCGGCCGCCGCGCGCAGTGAGTCGCTGATGCCGGGACGGGTCAGGATCCGGGCGACGGCGACCCGGTCGTCCTCGGCCCGGGCGAGCCGCAGGCCGGTCGCGAGGAACGCCGCCCGGTCGGCCGCGGTGCCGTTCAGGGCCTTCTGGGCCTCGCGCTTCACGGCCCTGCCGGAGGCCGGGTCGGCGAGGAGCCGGAGGATAGCCACGCGATTGTCGGTGTCCGAGTCCGCCTGCGCCGTCACGGAGGCGGCGGGCGCGGTGGCCGGACCGGCGGCGAAGGACGGGCTGGACAGCAGCAGGGCCGGAGCCAGCGCCGCCGATGCGATGATGAGCGCGGCACGGGTCGTGTTCATGTTTCCCCCCAAGGTCGGAAGTCCCGCCGCCGTCGCCGGCGGCGGGAAGATCGATCCAACCTAACGGCCGCCCGCAGGTCACCGGTCGCTTTCCGGCCAGTGGCCCCGGACCCGGGAAGTGCCCTGGTCAGCGGCGCTCACCCGGCGAGGTCCTCCGGACGGCTCCTGATCATTTCGGCGATCCGTTCCGGGGCGACCGCGCGGGAGTACAGCCAGCCCTGGCCGGTGTCGCAGCCGACGCGGCGCAGGCGGGCCGCCTGGTCCGTGGTCTCCACGCACTCCGCGGTCACCGTCAGGCCCAGCCGGTGGGCGAGCTGGACCAGGGCCTCGACGATGGTCTCGTCGGCCGGGTTCGGGTGCGTGCCCTCCTCGTAGCGGAAGCCGCGCACGAAGGAGCCGTCGAGCTTCAGCACCGAGACCGGCAGCCGGCTGAGGTAGGCGAGGTTCGAGTACCCCGTGCCGAAGTCGTCGATGGCGATCCGCACGCCCATGTCGCTCAGCGCCTGGAGGGCCTGGAGCGGCCGGCCCGCCGAGCCCATCACCGCCGACTCCGTCAGCTCCAGCTGGAGCAGCTGCGGCGCCAGGCCCGTCTCGGCCAGGATCTCCGCGACGTCGCCGACCAGGTCGGAGTCCCACACCTGGCGCACGGCCACGTTGACCGACACGAAGACGGGTGCGTCGCTGGGCTGCTCGATCTGCCAGCGCCGGGCCTGCCGACAGGCCGTCCGCAGGACCCACTGCCCCAACTGGACGATGGATCCGTCCTCTTCCGCAATTCCGATGAACCGATTCGGCGTGAGCGTGCCGAACTGCGGGTGGTTCCAGCGCACCAGCGCCTCGACGCCCCGCACCACCCCGCTCTCCAGGTCCACCAGCGGCTGGTACTCCAGCACGAACTCGTCCCGCTCCACCGCCGGCCGCAGCGTCGAGGACAGCGCCTGGCGGGTCATCCGGTGGGCGTTGCGCTCCGGGTCGAAGAGGGTCCAGCGGGCCTTGCCGTCCTCCTTGGCCCAGTACAGCGTGGTGTCCGCGGCCTGCATGAGGGCCGTCGCCGAGGTGCCGGCCGTCACCCGTTCCACCACGCCGATGGACGCCGACACCGACAGCCGCTGTCCGGCCAGGTCGAAGGGCTCCTGTACGGCGGCCAGCGCGGAGCGGGCCAGGTCCGCGAGCTGCTCGGTGCCGGTGGAGTCCTCCACGAGCAGGGCGAACTCGTCGCCGCCGAGCCGCGCGACCAGGTGGCCGCCCGTACGCCCGTACCCGGACTGGTCCGCGCACTGGGTGAGCCGGGCCGCGACGGCGGCCAGCAGCCGGTCGCCGACCCGGTGGCCCAGGGTGTCGTTGACCGCCTTGAACCCGTCGAGGTCGAGGTAGCACAGCCCGATCCGGCCGGTCCCGCCCCGCTCGTAGGGCGGGCTCTCCAGGGCGGCCGACAACCGCTCGAAGAACAGCGCCCGGTTGGGCAGCCGGGTGACCGGGTCGTGCATCTGGAGGTGCCGCAGCCGGGCCTGCAGGTCGCGCCGGTCGCTGATGTCAGTGACCGACAGCAGGACGTCACCGGTCCCGGGCACCGGCCCCAGCGTGATCTCGGTCCACAGCGAGTGGCCGTCGGGGTGTTTGAGCCGGCGGGTACAGCGCAGCCGCGCCTGTCGGCCGCGCAGCACCTCGCGGTAGGCCTGCCAGGTGCGGGGATCGGCGGTCAGGTCCACCAGGTCGGCCGCGCGCTGCCCGCCGAGGGCGTGCGGCTCGGTGCCGAGCAGGGCGGCGAGGGCCGCGTTGGCGGCCACGACACAGCCGTCCCGGTCGACGACGGCCATCGCGAGGTGGGCCGCCTCGAAGGCGGCCCGGTAGTCCCGCCGTTCGGACGCGGACTCGGGCGCATACGCAGACGCGGACCGATCGGCCCGGCTCCGGTCGCCCGCGATCACGTCCGCGGCGGACCGGTCCGGGGCGGGTCGCTCCGCCGTCGTCCGGGCCGCCGCCGTGCGGACCGCCGTGGCCCTGCCGCCGCCGCCCGAGGGCGCGGCCGCCGCCGCCGGAACGGCCGCGTGACGCTCCGTAGTGGCCGGGCGGATGCTGTCGGCCGCCGAACCGGTTCCTTCTGAGGTTCCGCTCACCGTTCGCTCCCGCAGTGCTCGTGGTGTCCGTGCAGGAAAGTGTGCCGATCATAGAGGCTGGCGGGAGCCCCCATCCAGCGGCGTCGCCGTGCGGAGGCCTCCGGTTCGCCGTGCTGACGGTTCGTCGGCCCTCCAGCGTCCGATCGTTCTTGAGCGGCTGTGAGCATGCGGAGTCCGCACCTGACCTCGGCTGATCACTCGTGACGTTCTGTAGGCGCAGGTGAATATGCGCGTCCCGGGGCACCGTCACCGGGATGCCGGATCCCTCACTCGTGTGGGGCACCGGAACAGGACATTAGTAAGACAATCGCCGCAAGGTGAGTGGGATGTTACGAAATCCACCACCGGAGGTCGATGTGCCGCGACAGCAGACACCCGGGGGAGTGGAGCGCGACCGCGTGCGCAGTGCCGCGGCCGCCCTCACGTCCCTGGCGGCCATCGCCGCGATCTCGCTCGTCGCGGGTCCGGCGGTGGCCGATCCCGGGTCCGGGCCGTGCGCGCTCACCCGCACGCGGGCGCACCACTCGCTGGGCCTGGACACCTGGAACGGCGCCTACCCCAAGCCGGAACGTTCCCTCAATGCCCTGATGGTCTTCCTGTCCTTCCCGGATTCCCAGCCGCTCACCACCCCCGAGCAGCTGACAGGTGATTACTTCCCCGCCACCAGCGACTTCTTCGAGCGGGCCTCCTATGGCCGCTTCCGGCTGGTGCCGCACCCGCAGAGCCACTGGATGCGCATGCCGAAGCCGTCCACCGCCTACGGGATACAGCGTGACTGGGCCCCCGACGCGCGGGCGGCCTACCTGCGCGACGCGGTGGCCACCGCCGACCCCGCGGTCGACTTCGCCCGGTACGACATCGTGTACTTCATCGCCGACCCGGACGCGCCCGGGGTCGATTCCGATGCCACCAAGGTCGTCAACTTCGACCGGCCGCTGCGCGCCGACGGCACCGACCTGCGACGGATCGTCACGGTCTTCGAGAAGCACCCCCCGGACCGCAACGTGCTGGCGCACGAGACCGGGCACGTCTTCGACCTGCCCGACCTCTACCACCGGCCCACCGACGGCAAGGGGGACTGGGACACCTACGTCGGTGACTGGGACGTGATGGGCAGCCAGTTCGGCATGTCCCCGGACCTGTTCGCGTGGCACAAGTGGAAGCTGGGCTGGCTCGGCCCGGACCAGGTCGACTGCGTCCGCGGCGGCACCACGCTGCACACCCTCCAGCCGCTCGCCCAGGCCCCGCAGCGCGGCGGTTCGGTCGGCACCCGGCTCGCGGTGGTCCGTACGGGCCCCGGCAGCGCGATCGCCGTCGAGGCCCGGGGCTCGGCGGGCAACGACCGGGACACCTGCACCGAGGGCGTCCTGGTCTACCGGGTGCGCAACGAGCCCGCGTCCGGCGGCGGTCCGATCGAGGTGCTGGACGGCCACCCGGACACCGACGCCTGCTGGGGCCGCTCGGTGTACCCGCCGCTGGCGGACGCGCCGCTGGAGGTCGGCGAGACGTTCACCGTGCCGGGCGAGCGGATCACCATCGAGGTCGCCGACCGCACCCAGTCCGGTGCGTACACGGTGAAGATCACGAGCTAGCGGACGGGCCCGGACGGCGGCCGCGTCCCGCGCACACGAAGAAGGCCCCCACTCGCGTGGGGGCCTTCTTCCGTCTGTGCGCCGCCAGGGACTCGAACCCCGGACCCGCTGATTAAGAGTCAGCTGCTCTAACCAACTGAGCTAGCGGCGCGTGCTGACGTCGTAGACATTAGCATCCGGATCCGCCGAAGGAAAAATCGATACCCGCAGGTCCGGTGCGAGGGCGGGGGCGGGAGGGGTGGTGGGGGCGGCCGCGCCGCGGGCGGCCCGGACGCAGGCCCACAGCAGGGCCTCCGGTCCCGGCAGCCACGGCAGCCGGGTGTCCGGGGCCACCAGCCAGCGCGAGTGGCCGGGCGCGGCGCCGGGGGCGGGGGTCAGGGCCGGCACGGTCACGGCGTCGCCCCGGCCGTGGCAGAGCGGGGCCGGCAGCGGGCCCGCGGTGGCGCCGTGGGCCTCGCCCCACTCCTCCCAGTCCAGCAGGGCGGGCAGCCGCTGGGCGGTGCCGGGGGTCGCGAACAGCAGCATGCGGCCGCGGTGCACGGCCACCGGGCCCGAGCCCGGCCCCTCGGCCCACAGCAGGTCCAGCATCCGGCGCCCGAAGACCACGGGGACGCTGACCACGTCGAAGGCGGTCCCGCACGGCAGCACCGCGGGGGCGGTGGGCCGGTCCCGCCACAGCGTGAGGGTGCTGTGCGGGTAGGGCGCGGCGGAGGTGAGCCACGCGGCGCCCTGCGGGGTGACGTGGGTGGCGGGTCCGTGGGGGGCGGGGCAGCCAGTAGCCGTCGTCATCGTGGTCATGGGGAAGGTCTACCGGGCGTAGTGCGGTGCTTCCGCGGAGTTACGGAAATCCCGGACAGCGGGGGGTGGGCTGGGGTATCTTGCGCTGCGCATATGCCAGAACGGGTGTACGGGTGGGGCGGGGGTGCGCGGCACCCTGACCCTCAGTGGTCCTCCGCGCCGCCCCGCAGCAGACCCTCGCCGAAGTCGATCATCTTCGCGGCGTAGTCCTCGGACCACTGGGCGCGCTCGCCGATCGCCGCCGCCGTGAGCCGGTCGAACCGGCGCGGGTCCGCCAGCTGGGCGGCCGCCATGGCCTGGTACTCCACCGCGCGGTCCTGCGCCGCCCGGAAGGCGAGCGCGAGTTCGGTGGCGCGGGCCAGCAGCTCGCGCGGGTCCTCGATGGATTCGAGATCGAAGAAGTGCTCCGGGTCCGTGGCCGCTTCCGAGGGCTCGAAGAGCAGCGGCGCGGGCCGCAGCCTCCGCTCGGTGCGCTCGGGCTCTGCCATGCGTGTCCTCCTGCTTCGCGGACGAATTCCTTCCGGGCCACCGTCCATTGTCCAGCGCCGCGCAAGCCCGCCCCAAGGGGGCCCGGCCGCCTGGAACGCGCGTACGAACCCCGGTGCGCCCGCGGCGCCCTCCCCCCCTACGGCCGCCAGGTCACCCGGTGTTCCGCGAGGTGGGCCAGGACCGAGTGGTTGGCTTCCCATCCGTCCGGGAACTTCATGGTCACGCCCAGCTGGACCGGTTCCGTCGAGGGGTGGTCGTCCAGGAGCGTCGCTATGCCCGCGCGGGCCACGACCACGCAGGCGTGCCGGTGGCGGGATGCCAGGACGCACAGGCGGCCCGTCTCCAGGTGGAACGCCGTCGCGTCCGGGCGGCCGGACAGGGGGTGCAGGACCACCGTGAGGTCGTACTCGCGCCCCTGGAGCCGGTTCGCGGTGTCGACCGTGACGCCCGTGACGCCCAGCCCGGCCAGGGCGGCGCGGACCGCCGCGGCCTGGTCGCGGTGGGCCGTGCCGACCGCGATCCGGTCCGCGGTCAGCGGAGCGGGGCCGCCGTGCTCGTCGGAGGTCACCGCGCCGCGGTCCAGCGCCCGCCGGACCACCAGGGCCACCGCGCCCACCGCCTCCGGGTCGGTGCGCGGCGTGTGCCGGGCGGGCAGCTCCAGCAGGCCCCACCCCGCCTCGGCCGCCTCGTCGAGCACCCGGTCGGGGCCGGACCCGTCCGAGGGCACCCCGTAGGCGAGCCGCCGCTCGCCCGGGCCCGTACCGCTGCGAAACCGGGCGTACGGGTAGAAGGCGCGCGAGACCAGCGGCGCGGCCGACGCCGGGAGCCGCCAGGACACCGGCAGCCGGTGCTGCGGCAGCTGCGGATTGTGGGCCAGCAGCGTGGAGACCGCCGAGGCGGACGGGTCGTAGGACAGCCCGGCCCACTGCTCGGCGCCGACCACGCTGAACGGGTCCAGCTGACCGGGATCGCCCACGAACAGCGCCCGTTCGAACAGCCCCGCCACGGCGAGCAGCGCGTCGGAGCGCATCTGGTACGCCTCGTCCACGATCGCGTGCTCCCACGGCTCCACGCCCTGCGTGTGCGCCCACTTCGCCGCCGTGGAGATGACGACCGGGAGTTCGGCCAGGTCACCCGCCTTCGCGGCCAGGGTGACCGACGGCAGCTCCAGCAGCGCCGGATCGTAGGCGTCGCCCTCACTGCTGTGCAGCCGCCCCACCCGCAGCTCCGGGTCCTTCTCGGCCAGCCGCAGCACCAGGTCGTCCACCTGCGCGTTCGTCTGCGCCACGATCATCATCCGGCGCCCGGCGGCGGCCAGCTCCCGGGCGGCCCGCACCACCAGCGTGGACTTCCCGGCCCCGGGCGGGGAGTCGACGACCACGCCCCGCTCGGTGCCGTGCAGCGTGTCGCGCAGGATCGCCTCGGTGGCCCGCGCGGCGGCGGCTCCCGGGTCGGATCCGGAGTCGGGCGCGGGCCGGTTCTCGGTCACAGGATGTCCTCGTCGGTCACGGCGTCGGGCCGCGGCGTGCTCGCGGGGCCCGCGGATCCTGGCGGTCCGCCGTGCGTCCACGGCGTGTTCTCCGGGTCGGGCAGCTTCGGCCCGCCCCGCGCGTCGTGCTCGAAGAGCGTCCAGCACACCCGGTCGCCCTTGCCCGGCACCGAGCCCGCGTCCGGCTCCCGGCCGCGGCCCATCTTGTCCAGCAGCCGCAGGACCAGCAGACCGTCCTCCCTGGGCCCGGCGTAGCCGACGAACTCGGCCGACTGCGGCCGGCCGTCCAGCGCGCGGTACACCTTCACCCGGCCGCCGTCCTCGGGCAGCTGCGGCCGGTCCTCCGTCGCCACCGTCACCAGGGGGCGGGGGCTGGGCCGCTTGGACTCGGTCCACTCCATGACCACTTCGGTGACCTCGCCCGCGAAGGCCTCGCCCGCGAGCCGCCGCCCCGCCATCACCAGCGGGTCGTCCAGCGCCTCCTGGGCGTCGAGGCGGACCTGCTCGGTCTCCCGGGTGGCCAGCTTCTGCGCCGCCGTCACCGCGTCGTCCCGGCGCGGCTGCGGCGGTTCGCCCGCCCGGACCCGGTCCCGGTGCCCGGTGTACGACCAGCGGTCCCGGGTCCAGCGCTGGTAGACGTACGCCCCCTCCGGCAGCGCGCGCAGCAGGTCCAGGGCCCGCCACACCGCGTCCCAGGTCGGCCGCAGCTGCGTCCGGACCAGCCGGCGCACCTCGCCCGCGGCGCGCTCCACCGCCTCCTCGCTGCGCGGGTCGGCGCCGCGGGCCGCGTCGAAGCGGGACATCGCGGGGGCCAGCAGCCGGTTGTCGAAGGCCGGGTCGGTGGCGGGCCCCGCCGGGGGGACGAGCAGCTGCCCGTCCCGGTCGCGGCCCAGCTCGGCGCGCAGCGCCGCCTCGGCGCCGCTCGCGCCCTGCGGCGGGTCCAGCCAGGCCAGCAGCGCGCCCAGGTGCTGGTCCTCCAGCTGGGACTGGCCGCTCGCCCAGTGCCGGGCCAGCAGTTCCGTCGCGGACAGCAGCATCGAGGAACCGGGCACCCGGGCGCGCTCGCCGAGGTGCGTGAACCAGCGGCCCAGCAGCGGCACCCGCGGCGGCGCCGGGTGCGGCGCGTCCGGATCCTCCTCCGCCGTCCGGCGGAACCGCATCGACCGCCCCAGCAGCCGCACGTACTCCACGCCGGCCCGGCTCGGCACGATCAGCTGCGGCGCGTCCGCGCACAGCTCGGTGGCCACCTTGACCTTCTTGCCGCTCTCCGGGTCGGTCTCGGTCCGCTCGGCGGGCTCCACCACGTCCGCGTAGCCGTCGAGGTAGGGCAGCACCTCGTCCGCCAGCGCGGCCAGGAACGCCCAGCGCAGGTCCCGGTCGCGCGGCTGCGCGACGACCAGCAGCCGCGGCTCGGCCCGGTCCGTGCCCACCAGCGCGCCCAGCGGCGCCCCCGCCTCACCGGCGGTGGTCAGCGGGACGAAGACCAGCGGACGCGCGCCCAGGTGCCGGTGGCGGACGGTGGCCAGCGGCTGCGCGCGCCCCGCGCGGACCGCCTCCAGCCGGGCCAGGGTGCTCAGCAGGGGCATCCGAGGGCCTCCGGAAGGGGGTCCGTGGGGAGGGCGGCGGATTCCAGGGCCTCGGCGCGCAGCCGGGCCGCCCGGTGCAGGGCCGCGGCGGTCGGGTCGTCCTGGTTGCCCGCGCCGGCGGCGGCCGCCAGGGCCGCGCCGACCGTGGTCAGTGCGCCCAGCTCACCCCGCACGGAGCGGCCGAGCGAGGTCACGGCGTCGGCGGTGCGGGAGCGCTCGCGGCAGTGGAAGGCCAGCTCGCAGGAGGCCAGGCACTCCGGGGCGTAGGCGGCCTCGACGGCCTCGACCGCCTCGGTCAGTTCCCCGGCGGGCCGGGACGGGTCGAAGCTCAGCCCCTCGGGCAGGGCCGCGGCCAGCTCCTCGACTCGGGTGAGCCGGGCCAGCTGGCGCGCGGTCACCGAGCGCTGCTTGCGGATGTCGAGGACGGCCGCGGTGGGCAGGTTGGAGAAGTCCTTGGGGCAGACGAGCAGGGCGCGGTGTCCGACGGCCGCGCCCTCCACGACGGCGGCGATCCGCTCCAGGGCCAGGACGTAGACGGCGGACTGGCGGGCGGCGGCGCCCGCCTTCGCCGCGTCGGCCGTCCCGTCGATCATGGGGAAGGACTTGATCTCGACGACGGTCCAGCGGCCGTCCGGATGCACCACGACGGCGTCGGGTTCCAGATAGGCGGGGGACCCGGCGACCTCCAGCGCGAGCATCGGGTGGTCGAGCAGGGTCCAGGCGGCCGCCGCCGTGGCCTCGCGCAGGGCCAGCGCGGTCCGGGCGGCGCGGCCCTCGGGACCGGCGGCGGTCAGGTCGGGGACGCGGGTGCGCCCGGCCGGACCCGGCTCCGCCGCATCGGCCCCGGCGCCGAGGTGCTCGTACACCAGGCGCAGCAGCTCGGCGCCGCCGTCGCCCTTGACCTTGGCCTCGAAGGAGTTGCCGCGGATCATCGCGAACTGCGACTGCCCGAAGGCGGCCGGCGAGCCGAGCGCCGAGGCGAGGGCGGTCTTGTCCACCCCGGCGCCGTCCAGCAGGGCCCGTCTGCCGCAGCCGGGGTTGGCGGCCAGGGCCGCCAGCGCCCGGGCGTCGAGCGGGCGGGGCGGCACGGCGGGGCCGCGCAGATCAGCGAGCCGCTGCCGGAGCGTCGTCGTCTGCGGAAGGCCGCTGGGCGGGAAGGAGCTCACCCGCGGAAGTCTCCCATCCGCCACCGACAATCGGGGACGTACGGCGGAAACCGGCGCCGGGGACCGCCTCCGCGGGGGCCGGGGCGGCGGGCGTGGCGGCCGCGCGGCGTGCGGCGAGCCGGTCCAGTCCGCGCGCGATCAGCAGCCCGACGCCCATGACGCCCGCCCCGGCGGCCGCGTCCAGGAAGTAGTGGTTGGCGGTGCCCATCACCACGACGGTGGTCAGCAGCGGGTACGCCGCGCCCGCCGCCCGCAGCAGCGGGTGGCGCCCGTACCGCCACAGCAGCAGCCCGCACCACAGCGCCCAGCCGACGTGCAGGCTCGGCATCGCCGCGTACTGGTTGGTGAAGGAGCCGAGCCCGCGCGGCGCGCTGGCCTCCGCGCCCCACCAGCCGTACGCGCTGTACTGGGCCATGGTGTCGTTGAACCCGTGGGCCAGGTGGAGCAGGCGCGGCGGGCAGGTGGGCATCAGGGCGAAACCGACGAGCCCGAGCAGGGTCGAGGAGACCAGCCAGGTCCGGGCGGTGCGGTAGGCCCCGGGGCGCCGGTGGTAGATCCAGACCAGCACGGCGGGGGTGATCAGGTAGTGCAGCGAGGCGTAGACGAAGTCGGCGGGTACGCCGAGCCAGGCGTGGGCGGTGAAGAGCCGGTTCAGCGGGCTCTCGAAGTCCAGGGACAGGCCCCGCTCGAACCGGAGGATCGCGAGGCCGTGGTCGACGGCGAGCTGCACGTCGCCCCGGGCCAGGAGCCGGCCGCCCGAATAGGCGCCGTAGACGAGGCCCAGGAGCAGCAGTTCGGCCCACCATCGAGTGGGCCGTCGCCAATTAGTCATACGGTGTAAGACGCGGATGAGTGCCCGGAGGTTGCCCGGGCTGCGCGTGGTGGATGATGAGCTGAAGACAGAACCATATGATCCACGGCAAGCATGGCAATGCCCCGTGAACTCTGATGGACCGGGAGAAAAAGACATGGCCCCCCGCATCCTGCTGGCCCGGCACGGACAGACGGCGTGGTCGCTGTCCGGCAAGCACACGGGACGTACGGACATCCCGCTGCTGGACGAGGGGAAGCGGGGCGCGAAGCTGCTCGGCGAGCGCCTGGGCCGCGACCCCTGGGCGGGCTTGCCGGGCATCGAGGTCCGCACCAGCCCGCTGATCCGGGCCAGCGAGACCTGCGACATCGCCGGCTTCGGCCTCCAGGCGACGCCCTGGGACCTGCTCATGGAGTGGGACTACGGCGACTACGAGGGCATGACCCCGGCCGAGATCCACGCGATCCAGCCCGGCTGGCTCATCTGGCGCGACGGCGCGCGCGGCGGCGAATCGCTCGCCGACGTCTCCGCGCGCGCGGACGAGGTCGTGACCTGGGCCCGCTCGTCCGAGCGCGACGTGCTGGTCTTCGCGCACGGCCACATCCTGCGCGCCCTCGCCGCCCGCTGGCTCGGCCTGGACATCTCCTTCGGCGCCCGGATCAAGCTGGACCCGACCTCGCTGTCGGTCCTCGGCTGGGCCTACGGCTCCCCGGCGCTGGAACGCTGGAACGACACCGGGCACCTGGACACGTAGCCCCCGGGCGGGCGGGGCCGCCCGTCAGGCCGAGGCGTGCCGGACCAGGAAGTCGCCGACGCGCGGCGAGCGCTGGTGCGGGACCAGCGTGCGGGCCGTGCCCGCCAGGATCGACTGCACCCGGGTCGACTGCACCTCGGCCAGCAGGTCCAGGACCCGGTGGCCCGCCCAGGCCGCCTCGTCGGGGGCGCCCGCGCGGGCCAGGTCGTCGGCCAGCTCCGAGGTGTAGAGGGCGACGTTGCGGGCGAAGTGCGGGTCCTGGAGGTCGGCGGCCCGCCGGGCGTGCCGGGCGGCGCGGGAGTACTCGCCCAGCGCCGCCCAGCAGCGGGCTTCCAGGAACTCCAGCTCCGCCTCCCCGAAGAAGGACATCCACTCCGGGTCGGCGGCGGCCGGGCCGCGCGAGAAGTGCGTGTGCGCCCGGGTCAGCGCGTCCTCGCAGGACCGCCGGTCCGCCATCCCGGCCCAGCCGCCCGCCTCGCGCAGGGCCAGCAGGGCCAGCAGCCGCGCGGAGCCGAGGCCGCGGGCCGCCCGGGCTCCTGCCTGGGCCGCCCGTACGGACTCGCGGGGCCGCCCGCGGTCCCCGGCCAGGAAGGCCGCGTTGCTGAAGGCGTGCGCCTCCAGGGCCGCGTCACCGGAGACCCGGGCGGTGGCGAGGGCTTCCGCGTAGTGCGAGCGCGCGTCCTCGAACCGGCCCGAGTCGTGCGCCAGCCAGCCCACCGAGATGGCCAGTTCGCCCGCGCCCGCCTGCAGCCGGTCCTCGGTGGACTGGCGGGTGGCCCCGGCGTCCAGCAACGCGTAGGCGGCGCGCAGCGGTTGGGCGGCCTTGCGGTACAGGGCGTCCGCGCCGTGCCGGTCGTCCAGCAGGCGGATCTGGCGTACGGCGTCCTCGACCGCCGCGGCCTCGGCCGCGCCGGCCCGGGCGGGGGTGCGGCGGTTGTCGCCGAGCAGGGCGAGGTTCAGCGTCGCGGCTGCCGCCACGGTCGCGGAGCCGCCCGCCATGAATGCGCGACGCAGCACGTCGCTCTCCTTGGAGGAATGCGTGGAGCCTGGGAACAGGGACAGGGGTGGGGAGGGGACCCGCGGGGTGGGGACCCGGTGCGCGGACCGGCCGCGGACCGCCTCGCGCGGGGAGAAACCGAGATCGAGGAGCGTGTGCCCGGGGAACATGTGCAGAAACACGCGTTCGTAGGCGTAGTTGGGACAGCGGATCTCCCCCGACTCGACCCGTCCGATGTAACGGGCGTCGCAGGAAACCGTTTCTCCGATCTCTTTCGCCGCCCGGCGCACCAAACCCGCGAACTCGGCGGGGGAGCGCTGCCCGCGGAGCCGTCGGAACGCCGTGTTGGGTGAGTGGGGGTACGCCGCCATGGACGTGGCCTCTCTGGCGAGGAACGCTGCCGGCGATCTGGAGTTCCGGCGCGCATGAACGTACCGCCGACGCAGGCGGGTTCACACGGTGTTTGCCTACAAAACGGATATCTCACCCGCGATCCGCCATGAACTGCCATCCTTTGCGGCGTCCTGTCGCCGCACCCGTTGACGACCCCGTGCGTTGAACCATGCGGACCGGGAGGCGACTCCCGGCCGGCACGCGCATCGAGGAGGGGTTCCCTTTGTTGGAGGCCGGCATGGAGAGCACTGCGACAGACACCCTGCCCGAGCCGGGCACGGCCGCGGCGGGCGCTCCCGCCCCGGACCTGGTGACCGTGCCGACCCGCCAGGGGCTGGAGGCGGTGGACATCATCCGCCGCGCCGCGGCCCGGGACAGCGGAGTGGGCCCGGTGCTGCACGACGGGTCTGGCGACACCCTCGGATTCCTGGTGCCGCCCGGCACGGCCGACGCCTGGGACATGCCGGGCAGCGCGTGTACGCAGACCAACGGCCGGGGCATCCGGCTGTTCGGCGAATCCCCCGCGGCGGGCGGCACCGGCTGGCTGCTGCCCCCGGACTCCACCGGTCCGGTCACCGACCCGGTGGTGCTGCGCGCCGCCCTCGGCGAGGCCGCCCGGCTGATCGAGGCCGCCGACAACTGCCGCTGACCACCGGGACGGGCCCGTGAGCTGGGACGACGTCATAATGACGGCATGGCTAAGGGCAGGCAGCGCGGCGAACGGGGCGGCAGCGGGAGCGGGAGCGCGAGCGGCGGCGGTGGCGGGCGGTCCGCGGCCACCGGCCCGCTCACCGGACCCGTCGACGGCGGCACGGCGGAGCTGGCGCCGGACCGCGAGCGCACCCGCGCCTGGACCCTGCTGATCGACGGCGCCCCGCAGTCCCACGTGGACCTCGACGACCCGCGGTACCTGGATTTCTCCTACCAGCGCCGGATCGGGCACCTCATCGACCTGGCCGCCCCCGCCCGCCGGCCCCTCAACGTGCTGCACCTGGGCGGCGGGGCCTTCACGCTGGCCCGCTACACCGCCGCCACCCGCCCCCGCTCCGCCCAGCAGGTCGTGGAAATCGACGCGGGGCTGGTGGCCTTCGTACGGACCCACCTGCCGCTGGACCCGCAGGCGCGGGTCCGGGTCCGGGCCACCGACGCACGGGCCGGGCTCGGGAAGCTCCCGGACGGCTGGGCGGACCTCGTGATCGCCGACGTCTTCAGCGGCGCGCGCACCCCCGCGCACCTGACCAGCGCCGAGTTCCTGGACGACGTACGCCGGGTGCTGAACCCCACCGGGTGGTACGTCGCCAACCTCGCGGACGGGCCGCCGCTCGCCCACCTGCGCGGCCAGATCGCCACCGCCGCCTCCCGGTTCGGGCAGCTGGCGATGGCCGCCGATCCGGTGGTGTGGCGGGGGAAACGGTTCGGCAACGCGGTGCTCGTGGCCGCCGACCAGGAGCTGCCGGTGGCCGAGTTCACCCGCCGGGTGGCGAGCGACCCGCATCCCGGACGGGTCGAATACGGCCGCGAACTGGCCGCCTTCGCGGGCGGCGCCGCGCCGGTCGCCGACGCGACCGCGGTGGCCTCGCCGGTACCGCCGCCGTCCGTCTTCCACTGAGGGGCCCCGCCTACGCGGTCCCGGACGGCGCGCTGCGGCCCAGCGCCCGGCGCAGCAAGCGCACCCGCAGCGACCAGCGGGCCGGGCGCGGCAGGTGGCCGGTCGCCGCGCGCTGGAGGTTGTCGAAGAGGTCCTGGAGCAGGGCCTCGTGCAGCCAGCGGATCATCAGCGGCCACAGCAGGCGCATCCGCCCCTCCAGCCGCCCCCGCGCCACGTGGGCGATCCGGCAGCGCTCCGGCCCCTCCGGGATCACCACGAACTCGTGGTGGCCGTCGAGGCCGCGCCCGGGGGCGAAGGCGAACCGTATGCGCCGGCCCGGTTCGTACGCGACCACCGCGTAAGCGATCCGCCCGTGCCCGCCGCGCGAGCCGACGGCCGGGCCGGCGTCGAGGACCAGCGGAGGCCAGGCCGGCGCGGGCCAGATCCGGTCGTCCGGGGTGCCCAGCCGGTCGAGGAGTGCGCCGACCTCGGTGGCGGGGGCGTCAATGGTGCGTTCCTGCACGTTCTGCACGTCGTCTCCCTGCATGCCCTGCACGGGTTTCCATACGGAGGCGTATGGACTGACCGTACGGTAGCGTATGGACGTGGAACGAAGCAGACGACGGCTCACGGCGGACGACTGGGCGGCGGCGGCGCTCGACGCGATCGGCGAGCGCGGGCTCGCGGCGGTGGCCGTCGAGCCGCTCGCGGCGCGCCTCGGCACGACCAAGGGCAGCTTCTACTGGCACTTCACCCACCGCGACGCGCTCATCGAGGCGGCCCTCGCGCTCTGGGAACGCCGCTTCACCGAGGCGACCATCGCGGACCTCGCCGCCGAGCCCGACCCGCGGGCCCGGCTGCGCATCCTGTTCACCCGGGTGACCACCGGCCTCGGGCGCGGCGCCGCGGCGGCCAACCTGCTCGCGGCGGCCGACCACGAGCTGGTGGCGCCCGTGGTGCGCCGGGTGGTGCGCCGTCGGCTCGACTACATCACCGGGCTGTTCGAGGAGATCGGCTTCCCGCCGGAGACCGCCGCGCGGCGCGCGGCGCTCGGCTACACCGCGTACGTCGGGCAGGACGAACTGGAGACGAGACTGCCGGGGGTGCTCCCGCTCGGCGGCGCCGAGGAGGGCCGGGTGGCCGCGCACGTCGACGCGGTGCTCGAACTGCTCCTGCACGGGGCCCCGGAGACGCCCTAGTCACCCGCCCGGTCAGCGGTCGACGAGCTCGACCAGCGGCGGGTGGCCGTTCCAGGTGCAGAAGACGGACGCCGTGCGGTCGTCGCGGGTGAAGTCCACCCGGATCCACTGGGTCTGCTTCCACACCTGCATCCGCCAGCCCGCCTCCGGGGTCGCGGAGACCAGCTGGCCCGCGGCGCCGCCGACGTCGAGGACGACGCGGCCGCCCGAGACCGAGTAGCTCCTGACGCTCCCGGCGGCCTCGTCCGAAGGACGGCCCTGCGGCTGCTCCAGGGGCGCGGCAGAGGTCGTTCGGGGAGCCGGGGACGGTGACGGCGGGGGCGGGGACGCGGCGGCCGACGGGCCGGGGGAGGGCGTGGCCGACGGGGAGGGGGAGGGCGGGAGGGCGTCGCCGGTCGAGGAGGACCGGGGCAGCGCGGTCAGCGGCACGGCGCGCGGAGGATCGTAGACGGTACCGGACATGACGGTGTGGACGCCCCACCAGGAGAGCGTCACCGCGGCTCCGGTCGACAGCGTCCAGGCCAGTGCGTGGACCAGTCCTCGTTGCATCAGGGGACATCCTGCACCACCCGTCCGAGTGGCGGTCCGGGGCCTGCGGTACCACCCGAATGGCGTACGGTGCCGCTCATGGCAAGTGTGCTCGTGGTCGAGGACGACCAGTTCGTACGTTCCGCCCTCATCCGGCACCTCACCGAGGCCTCCCACACCGTGCGCAGCGTCGGGACCGCCCTGGAAGCCCTGCGCGAGGTCGCGCACCACTCCTTCGACGTGGTCGTCCTGGACCTCGGGCTGCCCGACCTGGACGGGTCGGAGGCGCTGAAGATGCTGCGCGGGATCACCGACGTACCGGTCATCATCGCGACCGCGCGCGACGACGAGGCGGAGATCGTCCGGCTGCTCAACGACGGCGCCGACGACTACCTCGTGAAGCCGTTCTCCGTCGAGCACCTGTCCGCCCGGATGGCCGCCGTCCTGCGCCGGGCGCGCGCGGCCGCGGGCGGCGAACCGCCCTCGCGGGTGCTGCGGGTGGGCGGGCTGGCGATCGACCCGCTGCGGCGCCAGGCCGAGCTGGACGGGACCGCACTGGACCTGACCCGGCGCGAGTTCGACCTGCTGGCCTTCCTGGCCGGGCGGCCCGGGGTGGTCGTGGCGCGGCGGGAGCTGCTGGCCGAGGTGTGGCAGCAGGCGTACGGCGACGACCAGACGATCGACGTCCACCTGTCCTGGCTGCGCCGCAAGCTCGGCGAGACGGCGGCCGGCCCGCGCTACCTGCACACGCTGCGGGGTGTGGGCGTCAAGCTGGAACCGCCGTTGTGACCGGTGCGCGAGGCGGACCGGGCGGGCGCGGCGGTCCGCGATGAGGTGGGCGCTCGTCAAGGTGTGCCTCGCCGTGACCACCATGGTCGTCGCCGCCTTCGCGATCCCGCTCGGGCTGGTCGTCCGCGAGATGGCCGGCGACCGGGCGTTCTCCAACGCCGAACGGCAGGCGGCCACCATCGGCCCCACCCTCTCCATCACCACCGACCCGCTCCAACTGCGCAAGGCCGTCGAGTCCACGCAGGCGGGCGCCGCCCACCGGATGGCCGTGCACGTGCCGCCGGTGGGCGGCGGCCCGGCCGTCGACATCGGCGGACCCGGGGAGGACGGCGCGGGCTGGGCGGGGGCCCGGGCGGTCGCCGAGACCCGCTCCTACGGACGCGCGATGACCACCTCGGTCCCGGGCGGGGGATCGGCGCTGCTCCAGCCCACCGCCCTCGGCTCCGGCGACATTGCGGTGATCGAGATCCACGTGCCCGAGCGCGAGGTCAGCAACGGTGTCACCACCGCCTGGCTGGTCCTCGCGGGAGTCGGACTCGCCCTGGTCGTGGGCTCGGTGGCGGTCGCGGACCGGCTCGGCGCGCGCCTGGTGCGCCCCGCCGAACGGCTCGCCGACGCCGCCCACCGGCTGGGCGAGGGGAAGCTGGGGGCCCGGGTGCCCGAAGAGGGGCCGAAGGAACTCCGGTCGGCGGCCGTCGCGTTCAACTCCATGGCGGACCAGGTCGTGGAACTCCTCGCCGGCGAGCGGGAGCTGGCCGCCGACCTCTCGCACCGGCTGCGGACACCGCTGACGGTGCTGCGGCTCAACGCGGCCTCGCTCGGGGAGGGTCCGGCGGCCGAGCAGACCCGCGCCGCCGTCGAGCAGCTGGAGCGCGAGGTGGACATCATCATCCGCACCGCGCGCGAGCAGCGGCCCGCCGCCGCCCAGGGGTTCTCCGGCGGCGGGTGCGACGCCTCGGAGGTGATCCGGGAGCGGATGGACTTCTGGTCGGCGCTGGCGGAGGACGAGGGCCGCGAGGTGCGGCTGGCGGGCGTGGACGGGGTCGTACGGATCCCCGTGGCCCGGCCGGAGTTGTCGGCCGCGCTGGACGCGATGCTCGGCAACGTCTTCCGGCACACCCCCGAGGGCACCCCCTTCGCGGTGGACGTGCACGACGCCGGGGACGCGGTGATCGTGCTGGTCTCGGACGCGGGGCCGGGGATCGCCGACCCGGACGCGGCGCTGCGGCGCGGGAACGACGGGGGCCGGGACGGGTCCACGGGGCTCGGCCTGGACATCGTGCGCCGGGTCGCGGAATCGACCGGTGGGGACGTACGGCTGGGGCGCTCGGTGCTCGGGGGGACCGAGGTACGGGTGTGGCTCGCGCTGGACGGGCGGACCCGCGGCGGGCCGGACGGCGCGCGCGGGCGCCGGGGGCGGCGCAAGCGGGGCCGCTGAGCGGATCGGCGGCAGCGCGGGCGAGGGCCGGCGGCTGCGGGGCGGCGAAGGCGGCTCAAGGGGGGTAACCGCAGGCGGGCGGGGGCGCGCCTCGTGAGGGGCGCGCGGCCCGGTCGGTACGGTCCGGCGCATGGACACCCTTCTCTTCGGCGGGCTCCTCGCCACGCTGGTCACGATGTGCCGGGACTCCTCCCGCAGACTCGTGCTCGCGGCCTGGTGGGTCGCACTGGTCGCCGTGATCCTGCTGATGGCGCACCACGTCACCGGCGGCCTCGCCCTGACCCTGAGCTACTGACCGCCGTGGCCGCGATGCGCAGCATCATGCCCGAGGCCCCGCTGGCCGGCGGGCTGCTGGGACGGGTCCAGTACTGGTTCGCCTGCGTCTTCGCCATCGGCTGGACGGGGGTCGTCTGCGGGGGCCTGTTCTTCCAGTTCGTGCTGTGGGAGTACCCCTGCCCGCTCTGCGTGGTACAGCGGATGTTCATGCTGCTCGCGGCGATGGGGGCGGCGTCCATCATCCGTACGGGGATCGGTACGGGGGCGGTGACCGGGCGGGACTACATGACGGGCTGGGGGCTGGCCCTGGTCGCGGTGACCGCCGGGTCCTTCGCCTCCTGGCGCCAGACGATGCTGCACGTCCTGCCGGGGGACAAGGGGTTCGGGAGCGAGGTCTTCGGCCTGCACCTGTACGTGTGGGCGTGGGTGCTCTTCCAGGCCTCGGTGGTCGCGATCGGCGTCGTACTGGCCTTCGCGCACGCGACGGCGGACCGGGCGGTGCCGGAGGACGGGCCGTACCGGGCGGTCGGGGTGTTCGCGCTGTGGTTCCTCGGCGTGGTGATCGCGGTGAACGTGGTGGCCGTCTTCTTCGAGGAGGGGTTCCACTGGTTCCTCCCAGACGACCCGACGAGGTACCGGCTGCTGTACGACCTCGGCATCCTCGGCTGAGGCCCGGCGCGCCCCGGCCGTGCCCGCCCCTGACGGGTGCGGCCGCGTTGCCGGGTGCGGGGGGCGCGCCGAGGGTGGGCGTGACGGAAGGAGTCAGCATGAGAGTCATGCTCCGCGCCCACTTCGACACGGCCGCCGCCAATGAGGGCATCCAGAACGGCACCATGAGCGAGATGGTGGGCAGGCTGATGGAGACCCTGAAGCCCGAGTCCGCCTACTTCGGCCTGTCCGAGGGGGTCCGGTCCTGCTGGATCGTCTTCGACATGCAGGACAGCGCCCAGCTGCCGCCGCTGGCCGAGGACCTGTTCATGCAGGTCAACGCCGAGATCGAGATCTTCCCCGTGATGAATCAGGACGACCTCGCCAAGGGGCTGCGGGCGCTCGACCGCAGGGCCGGCTGACGGGCCGCCCGGCGCCGCTCAGGGGGCGGGTTCGTCCGCCGCGCCCGAGGCAAGGCGCCGGGCCTGGGCGCGGCCGACCTCGGCGGCGCGGTGCAGGTAGTCGGCGATGACGGCCAGTTCCGTGTCCGAATAGCCGGCCAGGACCTCGCCGAAGGCGCGGCCCGGGGCGTCCCAGGCCGCGCCGATGCGTGCCCGGGCCTCGGGGGCGAGGGCGACCAGGGAGCGGCGGCGGTCGTGGGGGTCGGCCCGGCGCTCGACGATGCCCGCCTTGACCATCCGGTCCACGAGGCGGGTGGCCGAGCCGGAGGTCAGGCCGGTGAGGCGGGCGATGTCGCCGGTGCTGACGGGGCCGGGCTCGATGTCGAGGAGCGCGATGCACTGCAGGTCGGTGGGGTGCAGACCGACGTGATCGGCCATGGCCTGGCTGAAGAGGGAGTAGTCGGCGTAGTGCCGCTGGCTCTCGGTGACGACGCGCGCGAGCAGTTCGGCGCGGGTCCACGGCTGCGAGTCACCGGGCTGGGAACCACCCGAAGGAAGTGAATCTGTTGACATCGGCTTCTCCATGCTCCAGATTTGTCTGTGTGACGCAGAGGATGTGTCGCACAGAATCTGCGCCACGTCTTCATCTTAACCGGGCGCACCACCGACGTGAAAGGAACCACCCGCCATGACGATCCTCGTCACCGGAGGCCGCGGAGCCATCGCCCGGGGCCTCGCCGCGCTCCTCGCCGAGCGCGACGTCCCCTTCCGGCTCGCCTCCCGCGAGCCCGGAGCGGCGGGAGGCTCCGCGCCGCCCGGCGCGGTCCACTGCGACCTGACCGACCCCACGACCTTCCCCGCCGCGCTCGACGGCATCCGCTCCGTCTTCCTTTACGCCGCCGCCGAGGGCATAGACGACTTCCTGGCCGAAGCCGTCCGCGCCGGGGTGGAGCACATCGTGCTCCTGTCCTCCTCCAGCGTGCTGGCTCCGGACGCCCGCGAGAGCGCCCTGGCCGCCTCCCACCTCGCCGTGGAGGAGGCCCTCCTGGCCGCCCCCGTCCGGTCCACCCTGCTGCGCCCCGGTTCCTTCGCGAGCAACGCGCGGAGCTGGTCCTGGCCCATCCGCTCCGGCGAGCCGGTGCTCCTTCCCTACCCGCACGCGCACAGCGACCCGCTGCACGAGGCGGACCTCGTCGAGGCGGCCTTCGCCGTCCTCGCCGATCCGGGTCCGGACGGCCGGGCCCACCTCCTCACCGGGCCCCGGTCGCTGACCTTCGCGGAGCAGCTGGAGATCCTCGCCGAGGTGCTGGGCCGGCCCGTCCGCTTCGAGACGCTCAGTCCGCAGGCGTGGAAGGAATCCGTCGCCCAGTACGTACCGGGCCCCTACGCCGACTCGCTGCTGGCCTACTGGGCCGCGGGGGACGGGAGGCCGGTGGAGATAACCGGCGACCTCCCGCGCCTCACCGGGCACCCGGCCCGCTCCTTCGCCGACTGGGCCGAGGATCACGCCGCCGAGTTCGCGGGCGCGTGAGCGCCCCGCGGACCGCGCGGCCTACCGCACCGGGGAAACGCGAAGGGCCCCGGTCCGCTCGCGCGAACCGGGGCCCTTCCACAGGGTGAGTGACGGGACTTGAACCCGCGGCCACCTGGACCACAACCAGGTGCTCTACCAACTGAGCTACACCCACCATGCCCGGCGGGAATCCCGACCGGCCGATTAAAAGGGTACAGGGTCCGAGAGGGTGCTCGCTCCCACCTTTTCCCCGGCCCGCGGGGCCCCGCGCGGCAGGCCGCTATTCAGCGGGGATGACGTGCTTGGCGGCGATGGTCCGGGCGGTGTCCGAGTCCGGCCCCGGCTGCGGGACGAAGACCGCCTCGCGGTAGTAGCGCAGCTCGGCGATGGACTCCTTGATGTCCGCGAGCGCCCGGTGGTTGCCGCTCTTGGGCGGACTGTTGAAGTAGGCCCGCGGGTACCAGCGGCGCGCCAGCTCCTTGACCGAGGACACGTCCACGATCCGGTAGTGCATGTAGGCCTCGAGCGTGGCCATGTCGCGCAGCAGGAAACCGCGGTCGGTGCCGACCGAGTTCCCGCACAGCGGGGCCTTGCCCGGTTCCTTCACGTGCTTGCGTACGTAGGCCAGGACCTGGGCCTCGGCATCCGCGAGGGTGGTCCCGCCGGCCAGCTCGTCGAGCAGGCCGGACGAGGTGTGCATCTCGCGCACCACGTCGGGCATGGTCTCCAGGGCGGCGTCCGGCGGGCGGATCACGATGTCCACGCCTTCGCCGAGCACGTTGAGCTCCGAGTCGGTGACCAGTGCGGCCACCTCGATAAGTGCGTCGTCCGCCAACGAGAGCCCGGTCATCTCGCAGTCGATCCACACCATGCGATCGTTCATGCGTCCCACCTTATGCGGAGCTTTCCTTTCCACGGACCCCCCGGAGGGCGCCGGTGATGCACCCGCCGGACGCGCAGGTGCCCCCGGCCCTGATCAAGGGCCGGGGGCACCTGCCGTTCAGCGGTGTCCGCCCGGGGCGGGGACTACGCGTGCTCGCGCAGGACCCGGCCGGGGGAGTACAGCTCGGTCACCGACGGTCCGGTGGCCGCCAGGGCGGCCGCGGCCCGCTGGGGCTGCGGTGTGCGCTGGTGCGGAACGGGCCCGTCCGAGAGCTGCCCCACCTGTGAGGCGTCGGCCTGCGGCCGGCGCGCCCGGTAGGCGGAGCGGTAGGCGGCGGGAGAGGACCCCAGCTGCCGGCGGAAGTGCCCGCGCAGTGCGACCGGCGAGCGGAAGCCGCAGCGGCCGGCCACCTCGTCGACCGAGTAGTCGGAGGTCTCCAGCAGCCGCTGCGCCTGGAGCACCCGCTGGGTGATCAGCCACTGCAGCGGCGCGCTGCCGGTCAGCGAACGGAACCGCCGGTCGAAGGTGCGCCTGCTCATGTAGGCGCGCGCCGCCAGCGTCTCCACGTCGAACTGCTCGTGGAGGTGCTCCAGCGCCCAGGCGACGACCTCGGCGAGCGGGTCGGCGCCGATCTCCTCCGGCAGCGACCGGTCGAGGTAGCGCTCCTGGCCCCCGGTGCGGCGCGGCGGCACGACGAGTCGGCGGGCCAGTGCCCCGGCCGCCTCGCTGCCGTGGTCCGTGCGCACGATGTGGAGGCACAGGTCGATTCCGGCCGCGGTGCCCGCGGACGTCAGCACGTCGCCGTCGTCCACGAAGAGTTCGCGCGGGTCGACATGGACGGACGGATACCGCTTGGCCAGCGTCGGCGCGTACATCCAGTGCGTCGTCGCGGGCCGGCCGTCCAGCAGACCGGCGGCGGCGAGCACGAAGGCCCCCGTGCACAGTCCGACGATCCGGGCCCCCTCCTCGTGCGCCTGACGCAGTGCGTCGAGCGCCTCGGGCGGCGGCGGCGAAGTGATGGAGCGCCAGGCCGGAACGACGACCGTGCCTGCCCGGGCGATCGCCTCCAACCCGTACGGCGCGGTCAGTTCGAGTCCGCCGGTGGTCCGCAGCGGACCGTCCTCCCCGGCGCACACGAGCAGTCGATAGCGTGGAACTCCCGCGTCCTGCCGGTCAATGCCGAACACGGAGAGTGGAATGGAACTCTCGAAGATCGGACCGCCGCTGAAGAGCAGCACCGCAACAATTTCCCTGCGGCGGCGCCCTGCGAGCTTCCGGCCGGCGTCCGCGACGACAGCGGTGGAATCCTGGCTCATGGCGCTAAGCCCCCCTTGGGTGTCGCGACTCCTTGGTCTGGTCGCACCTGCACGTTTCCCCTCGGCCTTGCACGTGGATCCCCCGCCGTAAAAACATGATCGAATCTACTGCGTCCCGTGGTGTCGGCGTGACAAGTTCAGCACGCAGCGCTATGTCGACTTGGCAACTTGGCGAAAAGCATTCGATCAGGAACCCTTCCACTCCGCCAGGCGGGTGGGAAGTGCGCCGTCGGCCCCTGGCCAGTACGCATAGGGTCAGAGCGTTCCCCCGGCGCCGTCGTCCCTGGTGGTGGGGCGCTGGGCCGGACGTTCCGGCAAGGGCGGGGTCCGGAAGTGAAGTTGGCTGAAAACGTGCGGGCGCGCGTGTGCGAATCAGTCATTCGTGGGGGGAAATCCCGCCGGACCCGTGGCAGCCGCGGTGGGTTCCGGCCCCCGGGCGGGAGTGCCGGCCGCGGGGCGCGGAGCCCGGAGGCAGGGCCACCGGAACCCGCGCGGCGGCCCGCAGGGTCTTCTCCGACTGGCGCAGCATCACCCGGCACACCGCCGTGACGGCCACCAGGCCCAGGGTCGCGACCGCGGCCCCGCCGAAGGAGGTCCCGTAGACGACGAGGACCACGGGGACGAGCAGGCAGCTGAAGGCGGCCCAGCGCACCACGTCACCCGCCGGATCGGCGCCGGCCTCCCGGGCGGGGAGCACGGACGAGTGAAAGCAGCGGCGGCGGGACGGGGCGAGGGAGGCGCGTGAAGAGGGGAGGGGTGGAGCAGGCGGGGTCGGCGGAGCTGGCTGGACGGGGTGGACCGGATGACCGGGCACGGCGTACTCCCTGCGCTCTTCCTGGACGGTCGGACCCTTGTCCAACGCCGCGCGGCGGGGCTCGGTCACTGCGCGCAGGGGTGGCTCGTCACTGCCTGTAGGGGACAGCGGCCATTGCCAAGCGGCCCGCGCTCCGGCATGCTCCCTTCGACGCTCTCCAAGGGCGGCAAGGGGCGCCAAGCCCTGTGCACGGCAGGAGTGTCGCCGTACCCTGGGGGTAAGGGCTCGGGAAGATGGTTTCCCGGACAGACCCCCGTCACCCTGAGTCGCCGATTCCGCGCGACCCTGATCCCGAGGACCTTCGCCGAGACGCCCATGGCCGGTCACGAATTCTCCGAACCCGCGGACCGCAAGCGCAAGTCCCTCGCCGACTCCGCGTCGGCGGACCTGCGCGCGGTGGAACAGACGCGTCTCGCCTGCGACCCGGCCTTCCGGCACGGGGTCGTGGTGGGATTCGACGGCTCGATGTCCAGCGAACGCGCGCTCGCCTACGCGATCGGGATGGCCCGCCGCTCCGGCTCCGGTCTGATCATCGTCCATGTGGCCAACCGGCTGCCCACCACGGTGTGGGCGGGCTGTGAGCCGCCGGTCTTCGTGGACGTCCCGGACCACCGCACCGAGGTGCTGGGGCTGGAACTCGCCTGCGCCGACTATCTGGCCGAGGTTCCGTGGATCCTGGTGGAGCGGGGCGGCGACATCTGCCACGAGCTGGAGGAGGTCGGCCGCGAGTACGCGGCCGACGCGATCGTGGTCGGCTCCACCCAGGGCTTCGTCGGGCGCCTCTTCGGTTCGGTGGCCGGCCGTCTCGCGAAGCGGGCCCAGCGGCCGGTCGTCGTCATTCCCTGATCCGGGCTCCCGAACGCCGCCCCCGCGACCCGCACTCCGTCACTGCCTGTGATCGCCCGGTCACGCGTCCCGTGACCCAGCCGTGACCCGCTGAATGGTGGAATGAGCGGTTGTGAAGGGTACATAAAAGCCGCTGGGACCCAGCACAAAACTGCAGATCGAAGGGAGCCCGCCGTGGACAATGACGTCTCTGCGGGAAGCACGGCCACGACGTCGACCCTGGGGCACCTGGCCCTGGGTCTGACCCTTCTCGCGTTCGGAATCGGCCACACCGGCATCATCAGCGGAGTGTCGGCCGCCGATTCCGTCTCGCTCGCCCTGTACATCGGCGGTCTCGCCCTGTTCGTCTGCGGAATCCTCGAATTCCGCGGCGGCAACGGCTTCAACGGCACGGCGTTCGCCGGCCTCGGCGCCTTCTGGTTCACCTGGGCCAGTGGGGCCGGAGACAAGGTGTCCGCGCACGCGGGCGGAACGTTTCTGGTGCTCTTCGCCCTGCTAGCGCTGAGCCTCGCCGTGGGCGCGGCGAGCGGTCTGTTCGGCCAGGGCCTGTACGGCCTGCTGTGCCTCTCGCTGGTGCTGCTCGCCATATCCGCCTTCGCGGGCAGCGGCTCGCTGGCCAAGGTGGCGGGCTGGGTCGCGGCGGTCGCCGGACTGCTGGGCTGGTACGGGGCCACCGCCGCGCTCGCCAAGTGGCCGACGGCGGTCGGCAGGCGCTCGCGCGGGGCCGTCCCCGCGAGCTGACCGCGGGCGGAACGCGGCCGCCCCTCGTGCGCGGGACGCACGAGGGGCGGTTCGCCGCCCGGGGGCGGGACGGCTATTCGACGGTGACCGACTTGGCCAGGTTGCGCGGCTTGTCGATGTCCCGGCCCAGGGACAGCGCCGTGTGGTAGGCGAGCAGCTGGAGCGGGATGCCCATCAGGATCGGGTCCAGCTCGTCCTCGTTCTTCGGCACCACAATGGTGTGGTCGGCCTTTTCCTGCGCGCGGTGGGCCACCGCAAGGATCCGGCCGCTGCGGGCCTTGATCTCCTCCAGGGCCGCGCGGTTCTTCTCCAGCAGGTCGTCGTCCGGCACGATCGCGACCGTGGGCATCGCGGGCTCGATCAGGGCGAGCGGGCCGTGCTTGAGCTCGGAGGCCGGGTAGGCCTCGGCGTGGATGTAGGAGATCTCCTTGAGCTTGAGCGAGGCCTCCAGCGCGACCGGGTAACCGCGCACCCGGCCGATGAACATCATCGACTTGGCCTCGGCGTACTCGGCGGCCAGCGCCTTGATGTCCTCTTCGCCCTCCAGGATCTCCTGGATCTGGGCGGGCAGCCTGCGCAGGCCCTCGATGATCCGCTTGCCGTCGGTGACGGACAGGTCGCGGATGCGGCCGAGGTGGACGGCGAGCAGCGCGAAGGCGACCACCGTGTTGGTGAAGCACTTGGTGGACACCACGCAGACCTCGGGGCCCGCGTGCACGTACACGCCGCCGTCGGCCTCGCGGGCGATGGCCGAGCCGACCACGTTGACCACGCCGAGGACGCGGGCGCCCTTGCGCTTGAGCTCCTGCACCGCCGCGAGCACGTCGTACGTCTCACCGGACTGCGACACCGCGATGTAGAGGGTGTCGGGGTCCACCACCGGGTTGCGGTAGCGGAACTCGGACGCCGGCTCGGCGTCGGCCGGGATCCGGGCCAGGCTCTCGATGAGGCCCGCGCCGATCAGACCGGCGTGGTACGAGGTGCCGCAGCCCAGGATCTTGACCCGGCGGATGCCGCGCGCGTCGCGCGGGTCCAGGTTCAGGCCGCCCAGGTGCACGGTGGAGAAGCGGTCGTCGATCCGGCCGCGCAGCACGCGGTCGACCGCGTCGGGCTGCTCGGAGATCTCCTTGTGCATGTAGGTGTCGTGGCCGCCCATGTCGTAGGAGGCGGCCTCCCACTCCACGGTCTCCGGGGTGGCGGTGGTCGTCGTTCCGCTGGTGGTGTAGGTGCGGAAGTCGTCGGCCTTCAGGGTGGCCATCTCGCCGTCGTTGAGGGTGACGACCTGGCGGGTGTGGGCGATCAGCGCGGCGACGTCGGAGGCGACGAGCATCTCCTTCTCGCCGATGCCGAGGATGACGGGCGAGCCGTTGCGGGCGACGACGATGCGGTCGGCGAAGTCGGCGTGCATCACGGCGATGCCGTAGGTGCCCTCGATGACCTTGAGCGCCTCGCGGACCTTCTCCTCCAGGGTGTCCGCCTGGGCGCGGGCGATGAGGTGGACGATCACCTCGGTGTCGGTCTCGGAGGCGAAGACGACCCCGTCGGCCTCCAGCTTGGCGCGCAGCTCGGAGGCGTTGTCGACGATGCCGTTGTGGACGACGGCGACCTTGTTCTCGGGGTCCAGGTGCGGGTGGGAGTTGTGGTCGCTCGGGGCGCCGTGGGTGGCCCAGCGGGTGTGGGCGATGCCGGTGGTGCCCGTGAAGCGCTTGGGGACCTTCGCCTCCAGGTCGCGGACCCGGCCCTTGGCCTTGACCATCTTCAGGGCGCCGGACTTGGGGGTGTTCACGACCATGCCGGCCGAGTCGTAGCCGCGGTACTCCAGTCGCTGGAGTCCCTCCAGCAGCAGCGGTGCCACGTCACGCTTGCCGATGTAACCCACAATTCCGCACATACGGTTCTGCCCCTCCTGAAGTTCGGTGTGTGTGCCCGCGGCGGCCCCTGGCCGCCCGGCCGGTTCAGCCGTAGACGATGCGGCGCAGCTGCCGCAGCGACAGCTCCGGCGGCGCCACGGCGCGGTGCGGCAGCTCGGCCGCGATGCGCTCGAAGATCTCCGCGTTCACCGCGCCGCCGGACTGCAGCTCGCGGTGGCGGCGCCGGACGAATTCCTCGGCCGTCTCGTCGAAGTACGCGAGGACGTCGAGCACCACCCGGGCGGCTTCGCCGCGGGGGAGCGCGGTGCTGCGCACCAGGTGGTCGACGAGGTCGTCATGCGACGGGCGGCGATCGGGCACCCGTAGATATTGACCGCAGATCGATCGGAACGCAAAAATCCTGCCCGGAATCGGGCAGGATTCAGCTGGTACGGACCAACGGAAGCGAATAATCCGGCCCTGGTCGGTCAGAAACGACGCAAAACGGCCTGCTTCGCGACCGAGAACTCCTCCTCCGTGAGCACCCCCACCCGATGCAGGTCCGCCAGCTCGCGCAGCCGCCGCAGCAGGGCGTCGTGGTCCGCCGCCGTGGTCTGCCCGGCCGACGGCTCCTCGGCCCGGGCCGGCGGAACGGCGTCCCGCGGGGCCGCCGGGTGCGGCATCCGCGCCAGCACGGCCGCCGCCACCAGAGCCATCAGCGGGTCCTTCTTGAAGCCGAACAGCTCCACGGCGTACGGGTCGTACTTCGGCGCGGGAGCGGGCGGCGCGCCCGTCAGGGCGAAACGGAGGTAGCCGTTCTCGATCCCCGCCGCGGGGAACCACTCCACCGACCGCAGGTCGGCCGCCCGGAAGTCCCGCGGGCCCGCGGACCTCTTGGACTCCTCGGTCTTCCAGTTCCAGTCCAGCGCGATCCGGTCCCCGTCGAAGGACACCGATCCGTCCCCCGCGCTCACCGAGAGCGGCACCGCGGGCCCCGGCAGCAGGTAGCCGGTCACGGGCCCTGCGTCCACCCCGTCCAGCAGCAGCGCGCGCCGCACCTCGTCCACGAAGTACTCCGCGACGCCCGCGCGGTCCGCCACCGTCAGCACGTACGGGTCCGAGGCCTCCGGCAGCCGCCCGCCCGCCACCTGGAGCAGGGGATCGGCCCCGTCCCGCAGCCGCAGCCGCAACCGCCCCGCCTTGCGCCCCGGTTCGTAGGAGATCCCCGCCAGTGCCCCCAGCGGCACGGCCACCTCACCGAGGGTCTGCCGCAGCAGCCCCACCCCCTTGTCGTGGCCCGGCACGATGCGCACCGCGTCCCCGTCGAAGCTCCAATTGCCATCCTTCTGGATGATTTCCGCCATGCCCGGATTCTCGCACCGTGCGCACGGCCGTTCCTGGCCTATACCTGGGCTCATGAGAGTCCCGCGCACCTTCGCCGCCCTGCTGGTCCTCATGGCGGCGGTCTCCTGCTCCGCGGCCCAGGGCGACGACGCGAAACCGGGGGCCCCGGCGCCCGTGCTGCCCGCCTTCCAGCGGCTGCTCCCGGCGCCCGAACGGGCCGTGGCGGCCGCCCCGGGCACCGGCTACCCCCTCGGTCCGGGCACGGTGATCCGCGCCGATCCCTCCTCGCCGGACACCCGGGAGGCCGCCGACCGGCTCGCCGAGCAGCTGCGCGCCACCAGCGGCCTGTCGTTGCTGGTGGTGGACAGCGACGAGCGGGAGGGGATCCTGCTGCGGATCGACGAGGGGGCCGCGCAACTGGGGGCGGAGGGGTACGAGCTGACCTCCGGCCCCGGCGCCGTGACCCTGACCGCCCGTACCCCGGCCGGCCTCTTCTACGCGGTGCAAACCCTGCGCCAGCTGGTCCCCGCGGCGGGCGGCGGGCTCGTCCAGGGCGGCACGATCACCGACCGGCCGCGCTTCGCCTACCGGGGCGTCATGCTGGACATCGCCCGCCACTACTTCCCGGTCGGCCAGGCAAAGCGGTACGTCGACCAGCTCGCCCAGTACAAGGTCAACACGCTGCACGTGCACCTGAGCGACGACCAGGGCTGGCGGCTCGCCGTCGACGCGTGGCCGCGGCTGGCGACGTACGGGGGCGCCGGCGAGGTCGGCGCCGGGCCCGGCGGGGCGTGGAGCAAGGAGGAGTACCGCTCGCTGGTGGAGTACGCGCGGGAGCGGCACGTCGAGGTGGTGCCCGAGATCGACATGCCGGGGCACACCAACGCGGCGCTGGCTTCCTACGCGGAGCTGAACTGCGACGGCAAGGCACCCGCGCGCTACACCGGGATCAAGGTCGGCTTCAGCTCCCTGTGCGTGCGCAAGGAGGTGACGTACCGGTTCATCGACGACGTGCTCGGCGAGCTGGCGGAGCTGACCCCCGGCCGGTACCTGCACATCGGCGGGGACGAGGCGCACAGCACCACCGCCGAGGACTACGCGGCGTTCATGGACCGGGCGCAGGAGTCGGTGGCCCGGTACGGGAAGACCGCCGTGGCCTGGCACCAGCTCGCGGGGGCCCGCCCGGCGGACGGGGCGGTGCTCCAGTACTGGGGGACGGCGTCCACCTCGGCCACCGAGAAGGGGAAGGTGGCGGACGCCGCGAAGAACGGGCACCCGCTGATCCTGTCCCCGGCGGACCGGCTCTACCTCGACATGAAGTACGACGCGACGACGGGGCCCGGGCTGACCTGGGCCGGGTACGTGCCGGTGCGCCGGGCCTACGACTGGGACCCGGGGACCTACCTGAGCGGGGCCGGCGTCCCGGAGTCCGCGGTGCTGGGGGTGGAGGCCCCGCTGTGGACCGAGACCATCGGGACCCGGGCCGACCTGGAGTTCATGGCCTTCCCGCGGGTGCTGGGGCTCGCGGAGCTGGGCTGGGCACCGAAGACGGCGCACGGCTGGACGGGGTACGCGCGGCGGCTGGCGGACCAGGGGCCGCGGCTGGACGAGCAGGGCGTGACGTTCTACCGGGCTCCGGACGTCCCCTGGTCGTGATCCGGGGGCCGGGGAGGCCGGGCGCGCCGTGCGAGGGACCGTATCGCACGGCGCGCCCGGCCCGCGGTCACCGCCGAGCGAAGGGCGCGACGGGGTTCTTGAGGGTGCCGACCAGCTGGAGTGCGGCGGCCGGGTCGGCCAGGTCGACCATCTGCTTGTTGTTGCGCAGCTGGAGCCGGTTCAGGCAGGACAGCTGGAACTCCTCGGCGAAGAGGTCGTAGCGCTCGAAGCGCTCCGCGAGCTGCGGCATCGACTCCTGGTAGGCGTGCCCGCACTCGGCGACCGCCCGCCAGAAGACGGCCTCCTCGCAGATGCCCTCCTCTTCCAGGATGGAGCCCAGGAAGCGGAAGAAGCAGTCGAAGACGTCCGTGAAGATCGACAGCAGCTTCATGTCCTCCGGGATGTCCGCCCGGACCCGCTCGACCGCGGGCGGCAGCACCGCGTCCGGGTCCATGACCACGATCTCCTCGGCGATGTCCTTGAAGACCGCCCGCTTCACCACGCCGCCCTCGATGACGAGGATGGTGTTCTCGCCGTGCGGCATGTAGGCGAGGTCGTACTGGTAGAAGCAGTGCAGCAGTGGCACCAGGTAGGCGCGCAGGTAGGAGCGCAGCCACTCGGCGGGGCTCAGCCCGGACTCCTCGATCAGGGCGCCCACGAAGGACCGCCCTTCGGAGTCGACGTGCAGCAGCGAGGCCATGGTGGCCAGGCGCTCCCCGTCGCGCAGGGACTCCACCGGGGACTCGCGCCACAGCGCGGCCAGCATCTTGCGGTACGGGGAGTACCGGTCGGTGGCGCGCTCGTACTGGCGGTGGTGGTAGCCGATGGCCGCCCGCTCGCGGATGATCGAGAAGTCGACCGAGCGCAGCGTCTCGTCGCTCTGGATCAGCTGGTGCAGCCAGTCGTTGATGGCCGGGGTGGCCTCCATGTAGGCGGCGGAGAGGCCGCGCATGAAGCCCATGTTGAGGACCGAGATCGCCGTCTTGACGTAGTGCTTGCCGGGCGCGCTCGTGTTGAAGAACGTCCGGATCGACTGCTGGGCGAGGTAGGCGTCCTCGCCCTCGCCGAGCAGCACCAGCCGCCGGTTCGCGATCTCGGCCGCGAAGGTGACGGAGGTCTTGTTCCACCACTGCCAGGGGTGGACCGGCATCAGGTGGTAGTCCGCGAGGTCCAGGCCCAGCTCCGCGAGGCGCGCCGCGAAGCCCTCGACCGCCTTCTCGCCCAGCTCCGCGCGGACGAAGGAGTCGTGGTCCAGGCCCGCGCCCGCGGTGAAGGTGGAGACGTCCTTGTGCGCGGCGACCCACACGAGGTGGACGGGGCTCGCGGCCTCCGGGGCGTAGGCGCGGAACTCGTCGACGCCGAAGCCGAGGCGGCCGTTGTTGGCCACGAAGCAGGGGTGGCCCTCGGTCATGCCGGTCTCGATGTCCTGGAAGGAGGACGTGGCGAGGACGGCGGCCGGGACCTGCTCCTTGGTGTACTTGAACGCCGATCCGGCGAGCGTGGAGGAGATCTCCTCCAGGTACACCGGCAGCACCTCGGGGCTCAGTCCGAGCGTCTCGCGCAGCTCGATGTGGAAGTCGAGCGCGTCGAGGGGGAGTTCGCGGC
Organism: Streptomyces sp. NPDC043876; assembly: GCF_056435825.1. Lineage (NCBI taxonomy): Bacteria > Bacillati > Actinomycetota > Actinomycetes > Kitasatosporales > Streptomycetaceae > Streptomyces > Streptomyces sp. NPDC043876. The sequence continues at coordinate 233,349 of NZ_JBWKDV010000002.1, forward strand.
CGTCCCGGTGGCGGCTGACCGAGGACTCCTCGACCGCCCAGTGGTCCAGCGCGCGGCGCCGGGCGGTGAAGCGGTACTCCACGCTCCCGTCGTCGCTGCGGACGGCGTAGCGGTCGTCGCCCAGCGGTTCGGGGATCAGCAGGCGCTCGTGCGAGAACTCCGCGAGGCCCTTGCGGACGAGGGCGCGGTTGGCGCGCTCCCACAGTGCGGGGGAGAGGTGGGAGACGGCGTCGGCGAGGTTCATATGGAGGCCCCCTGCGCGGCCGTGGCGGCCTCGAACTGCGCGCGGGTGCAGAAGCTCAGCAGGGCTTCCTTCTCCGGCTTGGTGACGGGGCCGTCGGGCACGAAGCCGACCGCCGCGTTGAGGGCGTGCACGGCGGTGTTGCGGACGTCGGGTTCGACGACCACGCGCGCGGTGGCGGGGTCCGCGAACAGGGCCGCCATGACGGTGGTGATGACGGCGCGGGTGAAGCCGTGCACCGGCCGGTCGCTCGGAGCGACCAGGAAGTGCATGCCGACGTCCCCGGGCCGGGCGTCGTACAGGCCGGCCAGCTCCACCCGGCTCGGGTCGTAGCGCTCCATCAGGAAGGCCGGGCGGCCGTCGTGCAGGCCGAGGAACGCGTCGTGGTGCTCGGCCGCGGCGATCCTCATGTACTCGCGCTCGACGTCCGGCAGCGAGGCGTCCTGCATCATCCAGAACGCGGCCTTCGGATCGGTGACCCAGCGGTGCAGCGTCTCCGCGTCGACGAGGGGGTCCAGCGGCCGCAGGGCGAAGGTGCCGAGGGCCGGATCGGTGCGGGTGAAGGAGACGTCGGTGGTGCTCATGCGAGGCTGCCTTCCGGGGCGGCGAACTGCTGGAACGCGATGGACTTCTCGACCTTGTAGTACTCGCGGCCGAGCAGTTCCCCGATGATGTACGCGTTGCGGTACGCCGCCATGCCCAGGTCGGGCGAGGTGATCGAGTGGTTGTGGACCGTCCCGTTCTGGAGGAACACGCCACGGCCGGTGGTGTCGATGCTGTAGTTGCGGGCCGCGTCGGGGCGGCCGTGGGAGTCGAAGTTGAGGCGGTCGCGGACCGGGGCGAGGAACTCCGGCACGGTGTACTTGTAGCCGGTGGCCAGGACCAGGCCCTCGGTGACGAGGGTGAAGTCGCGCTCCTGCTCCTCCTGGCGCAGCCCCAGCGTGTACGCGCCCGCGGTGGTGTCGTAGGCCGCGGAGTTCAGCGAGGTGTTGGTCAGCAGGGTGGTCGGGACCGGACCCGGCGAGGAGACCTTCTTCTGGTAGAGCAGGTCGAAGATGGCGTTGATCAGCTCGCCGTCGATGCCCTTGAAGAGGTTCTTCTGCGAGGTCTCCAGGCGGTAGCGGGTGTCCTCGGGGAGCGCGTGGAAGTAGTCCACGTACTCGGGGGAGGTCATCTCCAGTGTCAGCTTGGTGTACTCCAGCGGGAAGAACCGCGGCGAGCGGGTGACCCAGTTGAGCCGGTAGCCGTGTACGTCGATCTCCGAGAGGAGGTCGTAGTAGATCTCGGCGGCGCTCTGGCCCGAGCCGACCAGGGTGATCGACTTCTTCTTCTGCAGCTCCGCCTTGCCGCGCATGTAGGCGGAGTTGTGCGTGAAGTCGCCGCCCAGGTCCGCGCAGGCCTGCGGGACGAAGGGCGGGGTGCCGGTGCCGAGGACCAGGTGGCGGGCGCGGTGCACGGTGCCCTGGTCGGTGTGGACCTCGTACAGCCCGGCGGCCTCGTCGTAGGTGACCTCGGTGACGGAGGTGGAGTACAGGACGTTGTCGAGCCGGTCGGCGGCCCAGCGGCAGTAGTCGTTGTACTCGGCGCGCAGCGGGTAGAAGTTCTCCCGGATGTAGAAGGAATACAGCCGGTCCTTGTCCTTCAGGTAGTTCAGGAAGGAGAAGGGCGAGGTGGGGTCGGCCAGCGTGACCAGGTCCGACATGAACGGCGTCTGCAGGTGCGCGCCGTCCAGGAACATCCCGGCGTGCCATTCGAAGTGCGGCTTCGACTCGATGAACAGGCCGTCGAGCTCGTCGATCGGCGCCGTCAGGCAGGCCAGTCCCAGGTTGAAGGGACCGAGTCCGATGGCGATGAAATCGTGCGGCCCGCGGGGTTCACGGAGGTCACGAGGCGTGGACAAGGGATTCTCCCAGGTACTGCTCGGCGTGCGCGGCGAGCAGGTCGAGGACGGCCGCGATGTCGGACGTCGTGGTCTGCGGGTTGAGGAGGGTGAACTTGAGGTACTGGTCGCCGTCCACCTTGGTGCCGGCGACGACCGCCTCGCCCGAGGCGAACAGGGCCTTGCGGGCGTGCAGGTTGGCCTCGTCGACCAGGTCGGCGCGGAACTCGCCCGCGTCCGGGCCGGGGACGTAACGGAAGACCAGCGTGGAGAGCTGCGGTTCGACGACGACCTGGAAGCGGGGGTCGGCGGCGATCAGCTTCCAGCCCTCGGCGGCCAGGTCGACGACCTCGTCGAAGAGCGAGCCGATGCCGTCCGCGCCCATCACCCGCAGGGTCATCCAGAGCTTGAGCGCGTCGAAGCGGCGCGTGGTCTGGATCGACTTGTCGACCTGGTTGGGGATGCGCTCCTCGGCCATCCGGCGCGGGTTGAGGTAGTCCGCGTGGTAGGTGGCGTGCCCCAGGGTGTCGCGCTCGCGCACCAGCACCGCGCTGGAGGAGACGGGCTGGAAGAACGACTTGTGGTAGTCGACCGTGACCGAGTCGGCCCGCTCGATGCCGTCGAGGAGGTGGCGGCGGGTGGGGGAGGCCAGCAGGCCGCAGCCGTAGGCGGCGTCCACGTGCATCCACGCGCCGTGCTCGGCGGCCAGGTCGGCGATCTCCTGGAGCGGGTCGATGGACCCGAAGTCGGTGGTGCCCGCGGTGGCGACGACCGCCATCGGGACGAGGCCCTCGCGGACGCAGTCCTCCAGCTCCAGGGCGAGGACCGAGGTGTCCATGCGGCGCTTGCCGTCGCAGGGGACGGAGATGACCGCCTCGTAGCCGAGGCCGAGCATGGCGGCCGACTTCTTGACGCTGAAGTGGCTGCACTCGGAGGCGAAGATGCGCAGCTTCGGGAGCACCTGCGCCTTGGTGGGGCCGGCCTGGGCGCCCTGGCCGGCCTGCATGACGGTCCGGCAGGCCTCGTCCCGGGCCAGGAGCAGCGCGTGGAAGTTCGACTGGCTGCCGCCGGAGGTGAAGACGCCGTCCGCGCGGGGGCCGAGACCGATGCGCCGGGCGGTCCAGTCGATCATGCGGCGCTCGATGAGCGTGCCGCCGATGGACTGGTCCCAGGTGTCGAGCGAGGAGTTGACGGCGGAGAGGACCGCCTCGCCGAGGACGGCCGGGATGACGACCGGGCAGTTGAGGTGGCCGAGGTAGCGCGGGTGGTGGAAGTACACCGCGTCGCGCAGGTAGACCTCTTCCAGTTCGTCCAGGACGAGGGCCGGGTCCCCCAGCGGCTCGTCGAGGTCGATCCCGTTGATGACCGGGGCGAGTGCGTCGACGGAGATGCCGGTGTGGGGGCGTTCCGTGGTGGCGATCTTGGCGGCCACGCGTGCGACGCCCTCGGTGACGGAACGCCGGTAGAGGTCCGCGGTCGTCTCGTTGAGCAGATGCTGACGCATCAACTGGTTCCTCCGGGGCGGGGAAGAGGCGGGGAGTGGGCTGGCGTTGCTTAGGTTAGCCTAACCTAAGTCGTGCACCAAATAGAGAGGGGCCCCGGCCAAAGCCGGGGCCCCTCTCCCATGTCGCGTACTACAGCGCGGAGTCGGGTTCCTCGCTGGGTGCCTCGCCCGCGTACGCCTCGGCGAGCAGCTGCTCTTCGCTGGTCCCGAGCCGCCAGTACCCGGTGAAGCGCACCGCCCGCCGGTCGACGCGCCGTTCCTGCACGACGTGGCGGCGGACCGCCCGCACCGTACCGGCCTCGCCCGCGATCCACGCGTACGGGGCCTGCGCGTGCGGCACTTCGGCCGCGCTCAGCACCCGGAGGGCCTGGTCGGTGCGCCCGGAGCCCGGCTCCGTGCGGACGATCCAGGTGATGTCCGCGTCCGCCGCGGTCGGGAGCACGATCCGGTCATCCTCGTGCGGCACCTCGAACCAGGCCCTGACCCGGGCGCCGGCCGGGAGCCGGTCCAGGATCGCCGCGGCCGCGGGCAGCGCGGTCTCATCCGCGTACATCAGGATCAGGTCGGTGGCCGCGGGCGGCTGGAAGCGGACGGACTTGTTCTCCGCGACGGCCGGGCCGATCGCCAGGATCCGGCGGCCGGAAACCGCCCTGCCCGCCCAGAAGGAGGCGGGGCTCCCGTCCCCGTGCAGGACGAAGTCGATGTCGATCTCGTCCACGCCCTCCTCCGTGCGCCGCTGCTCGCGCACGGTGTACGACCGCATCACCGGACGTTCCTCCTCTGGCATCGCCCGCCAGGCGCCGAACCAGGTCTCCTCGTCCGTGGACGGGAGCACGGTGTGCTCCCGGTGGGGCGGCGGGAGGAAGAGCGAGAGGCTCTGGTCGTAGCCGCCGGAACGGAAGTTCGCGAGCGAGGGGCCGCCGAACGTGACGCGCAGGAAGGAGTGGCCGAGGCGCCGGGTGCGCAGCACGTCGAGCGCGAAGAACCGGAAGTGGGCGACGGCGGCCGGGGCCGGTGCGGTGACGGTCATGCGGAGGGTCCCCCTGGGAGTCGGTGCGTGCGGCGGCCGGAGCGGGCGCGGTGGCGGGCGCGGGCGGCGTCCGCCACCACTGCCGGGCTCAGCCGAGCTTCTTGGCCTTCTCGATGGAGGCGGCCAGGTCCTCGACGAGCTTGGCGGCCTTGTCGTAGGAGTAGATCGGCTCGGTGACGCGCGGGACGACCTGGCCGGCCTTGACGGCGGGCAGTTCGTTCCAGGTCGGCTTGGCCTTCAGGGCCTCCGGCTGGAGGGCGGAGCTGCGGTTGTCGAGCATGATCACGTCGGCCTTGTACTTGCCGGCGTTCTCCCAGCTGAGGCTCTCGAAGAAGCCGCCCGCGTCCAGCTTCTCGGGGGTGACGAACTCGACGCCCAGCTCCTCGAAGTACTTCAGGTCGGCGGAGGTCTTCGCGGTCGAGACGTAGAACATCTCCTCCGCGCCCGAGCCGACGAGCACCTTGACGCCCGGGTTGGCCTTGGTCGCCGCGCGCAGCTTGGCGGAGGCCGCCTCGAAGCGGGCCTTGGAGTCGACGACGTTCTTCGCGTTCATGTCGGCGCCCAGGGACTTCGCCAGCTCGGCCATCCGCTCCAGCGGTTTCGTGAGGGTGACGTCACCGCCCACCGCGATGGCGGCGGCCGGGGCCAGCTTCAGGATCTTGTCCTTGGAGGCCTCCGGGACGTACCAGTACGCGCCGTCCCAGGTGTTGGTGAGCAGCAGGTCGGGCTGCAGGGCCGCGTACTTCTCCACGTTGAACTGGTCGTAGACGTTGCCGAGGATCTCGACCTTCTTCACGTCCATCGAACCGGCCTGCACGTCCGGCTTGCCGTCCGGCAGGGTCGTCGGGCCGAACACGCCCTTGACCTGGATGCCGTAGTCGTACAGCGCGGCGGCCGTGCCGGTGAAGGCGACGATGTTCTTCGGCTTGGCCTTGAGCGAGACGTCCTTGCCGAGGTCGTCCTTGAACGTCCAGGCGCCCACGCTCGCGCCGGCCGCGTCCGACCCGCCCTTCTCCGCTTTCGCGTCGGAGCCGCCGCACGCGGTGAGCGCGGCGACGAGACCGAGGGCGCCGCCCGCGGCGATCAGACCGCGGCGGGTGAGGAGGGAGGACCGGGACTTGGGCATGTGGGTGTCCGCTTTCGTGCGTTGCAGGGGCCGCTCTCGGCCGTTCGCAACGAAGGTTAGCCTAACCTCATGCCCTCTGGGTAAGGGGGTCCTAACTTCCGGCTCGAAACGTGATCCGGCGCCCGCCGCGCGAGCGACGGACGCCGGGTCTTCTTTATGTACGGGGGCCTCGGTTCAGCCGGCGAAGCCCAGTTCGCGCGCGATGAGCATGCGCTGCACCTCGCTGGTGCCCTCGCCGATCTCCAGGATCTTGGAGTCCCGCCACATGCGGGCCACCGGGTACTCGTTCATGAAGCCGTACCCGCCGTGGATCTGGGTGGCCTCGCGGGCGTTGTCGACCGCGACCGTCGAGGAGTACAGCTTCGCGAGCGCCGCCTCCTTCTTGAACGGCTCCCCGTGCACCAGCCGCGAGGCCGCGTCCCGCCAGCCGAGGCGCGCCATGTGCGCGCGCATCTCCATGTCCGCCAGCTTGAACTGGATCGCCTGGTTGTCGCCGATCGGGCGGCCGAAGGCGTGCCGCTCCTTGGCGTACTTCACCGACTCGTCCACACAGCCCTGGGCCAGGCCCGTCGCGAGCGCCGAGATGGCGATCCGGCCCTCGTCCAGGATCCGCAGGAACTGGGCGTAGCCCCGGCCCTCCGCGCCCACCAGGTTGGCGAGCGGCACCCGGACGTCGGCGAAGGACAGCTCGCGGGTGTCGGAGGAGTTCCAGCCGACCTTGGAGTACGGCGCCGCGACCGTGAAGCCGGGGGTGCCGGACGGCACGATGATCGAGGAGATCTCGGGGCGGCCGTCCGCCTTGCGGCCGGTGACCGCGGTGACCGTCACCAGACCGGTGATGTCCGTACCGGAGTTGGTGATGAAGCACTTCGACCCGTTGATCACCCACTCGTCGCCGTCCCGGACGGCCGTGGTGCGGGTGCCGCCCGCGTCCGAACCGCCGTCGGGCTCGGTCAGGCCGAAGGCGCCGAGGATCTCGCCGGAGCACATCCGCGGCAGCCACTCCCGCTTCTGCTCCTCGGTACCGAAGAGGTGGATGGGCATGGCGCCCAGCGAGACGCCCGCCTCCAGGGTGATGGCGACGGAGGAGTCGACGCGGGCCAGCTCCTCCAGGGCGATGCCGAGCGCGAGGTAGTCGCCGCCCATGCCGCCGTACTCCTCCGGGAAGGGCAGGCCGAACAGGCCCATCCGGCCCATCTCGCGGACGATCTCGTACGGGAACTCGTGCCGCTCGTAGAGGTCGCCGATCTTCGGGGCGACCACGTCGTGCGCGAACGCCTCGACGGTGCGGCGGAGTTCCTCGTGCTCGGGGGTGAGCCGGTGGTCGAGGGGCATGGGTCTACTGCTCCTTGTGGGAGAGGGCTTTGACGGTGCGGGAGGGGCTGGGCCGCCCCAGCTGTCCGGCCATCCACACGCTCGTGGCGGTGAGGGCGGCCAGATCGACCCCGGTCTCGATGCCGAGGCCGTCGAGCATCCACACGAGGTCCTCGGTGGCGAGGTTGCCGGTGGCGCTCTTGGCGTACGGGCAGCCGCCGAGGCCGCCCGCGGAGGCGTCGACGACGGCGACCCCGTGCTGGAGCGCGGCCAGGGTGTTGGACAGGGCCTGCCCGTAGGTGTCGTGGAAGTGGACCCCGATCAGGCCGGTGCCCACGCCCCGCTCGTTCAGCGCGGTGAGCAGCGCCCCGACGTGGCCGGGGGTCGCGACGCCGATGGTGTCGCCGAGGCTCAGCTCGTCACAGCCGAGGTCGAGCAGGGCCTTGGCGACCGTGACGACCTGCCGGACCGGGACGGCCCCCTCCCACGGGTCGCCGAAGCACATGGAGAGGTAGCCGCGGACGTGCGCGCCGGCCTCCTTGGCGCGGGCGACGACCGGCTCGAACATGGCCAGGGACTCCGCGACGGTGCGGTTCAGGTTGCGGGCGGCGAAGGTCTCGGTCGCGGACCCGAAGACGGCGATCCGCCGCGCGCCCAGGGCCAGCGCCCGGTCCAGGCCGCGCTCGTTGGGCACGAGGACGGGCAGCTCCGCCGGCACGTCGGACAGCAGCGGGAAGAGGTCCTCCGCGTCCGCCAGCTGCGGCACCCACTTGGGGTGGACGAAGCTGGTCGCCTCGATGGTCGTGAGGCCCGCCGCGGCGAGGCGGTGGATGAACTCCGCCTTCACCGCGGTGGGGACGGAGGTCTTCTCGTTCTGCAGGCCGTCGCGGGCACCCACCTCGTGGATGCGGACCCGGGCCGGGAGGCCGGCTGCGGGGACGGTCATCGGGAGCCCGTTCACTTGTCCTCCCCGGTTGCGGCGGGGGTGACCACGGCCAGGATCTGGTCCATGGCGACCGTGGTGCCGGGGGTCACGTCGAGCTCGGTGACGGTACCGGCGTGGGGCGCGGAGATGACGTGCTCCATCTTCATCGCCTCCACGACCAGGAGGCTCTGGCCCGCGGCCACCTCGTCCCCGACGGCCACCTTCACGACGGTGACGGTGCCGGGCATGGGGGCGGCCAGGGTGTCGGCGCCGGAGCGGCCGCGGCCGGTGAGGGACGCGGTGACGGGGTCGTGGCGCTGGACGTGCCAGGTGTCGCCGTCGCGGCCGAGCCAGGTCCCCTCCGGGGAGGGGGTGTGGGTGAAGCGGTGGGTGATGCCGTCGAGTTCGAGGGTGAGGTGGGTGGCGGTGCGCGTGACCGTCCGGCCCACGGCCGGTGTGCCGGGGCTCCGCCCCGGGCCCCGCGCCTCAAACGCCGGCGGGGCTGGATGTGCCGGTGCGGCTGGAAGTGGCTCGGCGGCGAGGAGCAGTTCCGTGTCCTGGCCCGAGGGGCGGGTGCGGACTTCGACCGGGTCCGCGCCCGGGAGGCGGAAGTGGTGGACCGTCCAGGCGGGAGTGCCGCCCAGGCGCCAGCCGTTGGGGACGCCGAAGGGGTCGACCCATGACGCCTGCGCCGCCGGGCCGCCTTCGGGCGCGGCCAGCAGTGCGGCCGCCGCGTACACCTCGGCCGGGACCCCCTCCGGCAGGAGCTTGGCGAGGTCCCGCTCCACCAGCCCGGTGTCCAGGTCGCCGGAGACCACGTCCGGGTGGGCCAGCAGGCGCCGCAGGAAGCCGGTGTTGGTCTGGACGCCCAGGATCACCGTGTCCGCGAGCGCCGCCCGCAGGGTCCGCAGCGCACTGGCCCGGTCCGGCCCGTAGGCGATGACCTTCGACAGCATCGGGTCGTAGGTGCTGCCGACCGGGACGCCCTCCGTCAGCCCGGAGTCGGTGCGCACCGCGCCCGCGTTCGGCTCCGACAGCGCGAGCACGGTCCCGCCGGAGGGCAGGAACCCGCGCGCCGGGTCCTCGGCGCAGACGCGGGCCTCGATCGCGTGGCCGGTGAGGGCGATGTCGTCCTGGCCGAAGCCGAGGGGCTCGCCGGAGGCGACCCGCAGCTGCCACTCCACCAGGTCCAGGCCGGTCACCAGCTCGGTGACCGGGTGCTCGACCTGGAGGCGGGTGTTCATCTCCATGAAGTAGTACGAGGACGGGTCCCCGCCCGGCACGATGAACTCCACGGTGCCCGCGCCGACATACCCGCAGGACCGGGCCGCCTCCACCGCCGCCGCGCCCATCGAGGCCCGGATCCGCGGGGTCAGCAGGACGCTCGGGGCCTCCTCGACGACCTTCTGGTGGCGCCGCTGGAGGGAGCACTCGCGTTCGCCGAGGTGGACGACGTGGCCGTGGGCGTCCGCCAGGACCTGGATCTCGATGTGCCGCGGGCGGTCGACCCAGCGCTCCACGAGCAGGGTGTCGTCGCCGAAGGAGGACCGCGCCTCGCGCCGCGCGGCCGCGATCTCCTCGCCGAGCAGGGCCTCGTCGCGGACCAGCCGCATGCCCTTGCCGCCGCCGCCCGCCGAGGGCTTGAGGAGGACCGGCATGCCGATCTCCTGGGAGGCGGCGGTCAGTTCGGCGTCGGTGAGCCCGCTGCCCGAGGAGCCGGGGACGACCGGGACGCCTGCCGTCCGTACCGTCTCCTTGGCGCGGATCTTGTCGCCCATCAGGGAGATCGCGCCGGCGGGCGGGCCGATGAAGACGAGCCCCGCCTCGGCGCAGGCCGCGGCGAAGGCGGCGTTCTCCGCGAGGAAGCCGTAGCCGGGGTGGACGGCCTCGGCGCCGGTGCGGCGGGCGGCATCCAGCAGCCGCTCCACCGACAGGTAGCTCTCGGCGGCCGCCGCCGGGCCGATCCGGACGGCCGTGTCCGCCTCGCGCACGTGGCGCGCGTCGGCGTCCGCGTCGCTGAACACGGCGACCGAGCGCACGCCGAGGCGCCGCAGCGTACGGATGACCCGGACCGCGATCTCGCCCCGGTTGGCCACCAGAACAGTGCTGAACATCGAAGAGGTCCTCACGTCACACATCACATCCGGAAGATGCCGAAAGCCGAGTCGGCGAGGGGCGCGTTGGCACAGGCGGTCAGGGCGAGTCCCAGGACCTGCCGGGTCTCCAGCGGGTCGATGACCCCGTCGTCCCACAGCCGCGCGGTGGCGTAGTAGGCGTTGCCCTGCTCCTCGTACTGCGCGCGGATCGGGGCCTTGAAGGCGTCCTCGTCGTCGGCGGGCCACTCCTGGCCGGCGCCCTCGATCTGGTCGCGCTTGACGGTGGCCAGCACGGAGGCGGCCTGCTCGCCGCCCATGACGGAGATTTTGGCGTTGGGCCACATCCACAGGAAGCGGGGGCTGTAGGCCCGGCCGCACATGGAGTAGTTGCCCGCGCCGTACGAACCGCCCACGACCACGGTCAGTTTCGGGACCCGGGTGCAGGCCACGGCGGTGACCATCTTCGCGCCGTGCTTGGCGATGCCGCCCGCCTCGTAGTCCCGGCCGACCATGAAGCCCGAGATGTTCTGGAGGAAGAGCAGCGGGATGCCGCGCTGGTCGCACAGCTCGATGAAGTGCGCGCCCTTCTGGGCGGACTCGGAGAACAGGATGCCGTTGTTGGCGACGATGCCGACCGGGTGGCCGTGGATCCGGGCGAAGCCGGTGACCAGGGTCTGCCCGAACTCGGCCTTGAACTCCTGGAAGCGGGAGCCGTCCACGAGGCGCGCGATGATCTCGCGGGCGTCGTAGGGCGTGCGGGAGTCGACGGGCACCGCGCCGTACAGGCCGTACGGATCCGCCTTCGGCTCCTCGGGAGCCTCCACCGACCACGGCGGGGCCGCCTTCGCCGGCAGCGTGGCCACGATGTTGCGGACGATCCGCAGCGCGTGCGCGTCGTCCTCGGCCAGGTGGTCGGTGACCCCGGAGGTCCGCGAGTGCACCTCGCCGCCGCCCAGCTCCTCGGCCGTGACGACCTCTCCGGTGGCCGCCTTCACCAGCGGGGGCCCGCCGAGGAAGATGGTGCCCTGGCCGCGCACGATGACGGCCTCGTCGCTCATCGCCGGGACGTAGGCGCCGCCCGCGGTGCAGGAGCCGAGGACGGCGGCGATCTGCGGGATGCCCGCGCCGGACATCCGCGCCTGGTTGTAGAAGATCCGGCCGAAGTGCTCGCGGTCGGGGAAGACCTCGTCCTGCATGGGCAGGAAGGCGCCTCCGGAGTCGACCAGGTAGAGGCAGGGCAGCCGGTTCTCCAGCGCGACCTCCTGGGCGCGCAGGTGCTTCTTGACGGTCATCGGGTAGTACGTGCCGCCCTTGACGGTGGCGTCGTTCGCCACGATCACGCACTCGCGGCCGCTGACCCGGCCGATGCCCGCGATCACCCCGGCGGCCGGGGCGGCGCCCCCGTACATGCCCTCGGCGGCCAGCGGCGCCAGCTCCAGGAACGGCGAACCGGGGTCCAGGAGGGCGTCCACCCGGTCGCGCGGCAGGAGCTTCCCGCGGGCGGTGTGGCGGGCGCGGGCCTTCTCGCCGCCGCCGAGCCGGGCGGCGTCGAGCCGGGCCCGCAGCCCCTCGGTCAGCTCGCGGTGGGCGGCCTCGTTGGTCCGCCAGGCCTCGGACGCCGGATCGGCGGCGGTCGTCAGCACTGGTGCCTGCTGCATCGCTCGAGCTCCCTTGCTCGGTTAATGAGCGTTAACGCCTTACGCGCCATAGGTTAACGACCGCTAACGGCCCTGTCTAGAATGGATTCCCATGAACACCGGAGCGGCCGTCCCCACCCGTCGCGAGCAGATCCTCAACGAGGCCGCTCGTCTCTTCGCCGAGCGTGGTTTCCACGGGGTCGGCGTGGATGAGATAGGGGCCGCGGTGGGCATCAGCGGCCCCGGCCTGTACCGCCACTTCGCGGGCAAGGACGCGATGCTCGCCGAGCTGCTCGTCGGGATCAGCGAGCGGCTGCTGACCGGCGGCCGCCACCGGGTGGCCGAGGCCGCCGGGGACCCCGCCTCCGTCCTGGCCTCGCTGATCGACGGGCACATCGACTTCGCGCTCGACGACCGGGCGCTGATCACCGTCCACGACCGCGAGCTCGACCGGCTGCGGGACGCCGACCGCAAGCTGGTGCGCCAGCTCCAGCGCCAGTACGTGGAGCTGTGGGTCGAGGTCGTGCGGGAGCTGCACCCGCTGGTGCCGCAGGCGGAGGTGCGCATCTGCGTCCACGCCGTCTTCGGCCTGCTGAACTCGACCCCGCACCTGGGACCGCTGGGCCGTGAGGCCACCGAGTCGCTGCTGCGCCGGGTGGCGCACGGGGCGTTCGGGGCGCTGTCGGGGTGAGGTGGGGCCGCGGCGGGAAGCCGGTCCGCGGGGTCCGCCGACCGGGACGGAACGGACGCGTCCGGTCCTCCGGCGGCAGAATGGCCCCCATGCCGATAGAGACGTCCGTACCCAGCCGCGCCGAACTCGTCGATCACCTGGTCCGCACCCGGATCGCGGGACAGGTCGCCACGCCGCGCGAGAACAACCTCTCCCACTACCGCAAGCTCGCCAACGGCGACCGCCACTACTGGCTGGGCCTGGAACTGGGCGACCGCTGGACGGACGAACAGGACGTCCTCGCCGTGATGGCGGAGCGCTGCGGGGTCGTCGACGACCCCGCGCAGCTGTACGGCCAGGACACCATCGACCCCGAGCTGACCCTGGACGCCCTCGACCGGATGGCGGCCCGGCTGCGCAAGGCGGCCCTGGACCAGCAGCGCGTGCTGTTCGCGACCGGTCACCCGGGCGGCCTGCTCGACGTGCACCGCGCCACCGCGGCGGCCCTGCGGGCGGCCGGCTGCGAGATCGTGGTGATCCCGGCCGGGCTCATGGCCGACGAGGGCTCCGTGTGGCAGTTCGCGGACGTGGCGGTGCTGGAGCGCGGGGCGACCCTGTGGCACACCCATTCGCCGAACCCGATGGCCGCGATCCTGGACGCCCTGGCCGCCGAGGGGCGGCCGCTGCCGGACCTGGTCGTCGCGGACCACGGGTGGGCCGGGTGCGCGGCCCAGCGGGGCCTGGACGCGGTCGGGTACGCCGACTGCAACGACCCGGCGCTCTTCCTCGGCGAGGCCGAGGGGACCCTCCAGGTGGCGGTGCCGCTGGACGACCACGTGCGGGACCCGCGGCACTACGACCCGCTGGTGGCGTACCTGCTGGACGCGGCGGGCCTGTCCGGCTGACCCGCGCGGCGCAGCGGGCCCCGGCCGCCTCCGCCGCTCAGCGGAGCCAGCCGGTCGTGACGGCCTGGACGGCCGAGCCGTCGAGGTCGGCCAGCTTCGCCGCGACGAAGTCCCGGGCCCACGGCGAGGTCTGGACCCGCAGCGGCACCTGGGGCGCGTCCAGCAGGGCGACGACGGGTCCGGCCGCCTCGGCGGAGGTCTGCGAGGTGTCCGCCCCGTACGAGGACATCGCGTGCTCGACGTACGCCCGCAGCGCGCCGCCGTAGGGACCGGCCGCCTCCACCATCGCGGGGACGTCGAGCCGCTGGCTCGCCACGAACTCGCTGGTGACGGCGCCCGGTTCGACCACCGATACCAGGACGCCGACGCTCGCCGCGACCGGGGCGAGTGACTCCATGAAGCCCTCCACGGCGAACTTGGCGGCGCAGTAGGCCTCGTTGAAGGGCTGGCCGACCACCCCGCCGACGCTCGTCACCGTGATGATCCGGCCGCCCGACGCCCGCAGGTGGGGCAGCGCCGCGAGGGTGACCTCCACGACGCCGAAGTAGTTGACCTCCATCGCGGCGCGGACCGGTCCCATGCCCTGCTGCTCGACGGTGCCGGCGAACCCGGCGCCCGCGTTGTTCACGACCGCGTCGAGCCGGCCGTGTCCGGCGACCACCCCGGCCACGCACTCCGCGACCGAGGCCGCGTCGGTGACGTCGAGGCGCGCGACCTCCACGAGGCCGGACACGCCCGCCTCCTCGGCCGCCCGGCGCAGGGCGTCGGCCCGGCCCGTGTCGCGCATCGTCGCGACGGTGTGCCAGCCCGCCCGGGCGGCCCCGACCGCGGCGGCCAGGCCGATGCCGGAGGAGGTGCCGGTGATGAGGACGGTCTTGCGGGTCATGGGGCTCTCCTGGGGACGGGAACGGTCGGGGCCGGGCTCAGGGCCCGTCCGCGGGGGCGGGCGGAGCGGCCGGGGCCGGCGTCGGCGTCCGCCCCGGGGTGGGGGTCGGGTCCAGGTACACGCGGCGGACCGCCGGCCAGCGCTCGCGCAGCTGCGCCTCCGCGTCCTCGCACGCCGCCTCCACCTGGCGGGCCGATGCCAGGTCGTGGAAGTCGATCTTCGCCGCGATCAGCACCTCGTCCGGCCCCTGCACCAGCGTGGTGAGTTCCAGGACCCCCTCGATGTGCGGCACGGACAGCAGCTCCTCGCGGACCTCGGCCCGCATCGGCGCCGGCAGCGGGCGGCCGATCAGGTACTGGGCGTTCGAGCGGCCCAGCTCCCACGCCACCGCGACCAGCAGCAGTCCGATCAGCAGCGACGCGATCCCGTCGTACGCCCCGGACCCGGTCAGCTGCGCGCCCAGCAGGCCGCCCGCGGCCAGGACGAGCCCGATCAGCGCGGCCACGTTCTCCAGCAGGACCGCCTTCACCGCGGTGTCGGGCGTGTGCTTCACGTATAGGCCGAGCGGCGCCCGCATCCGGGCCGCCTCGCCCGTCACCTGGCGCCAGGCGACCAGCAGCGAGTAGCCCTCCAGCAGGAACGCGACGCCGAGGATGACGTACGACAGCGCCGGGTTCCCCGGGTCCTCGCCGTGCACCAGCGTGTGGATGCCGTCGTACACCGCGAACACCGCGCCGCCGACGAAGGTGGCGATCGAGGCCAGTAGCGCCCAGATGTAGCGCTCCGGTCCGTAACCCAGCGGATGGGCCTCGTCCGCCGGTCTCGCGCTGCGCTTCAGCGAGGCCAGCAGCAGCACCTCGGTCACCGTGTCGGCCACCGAGTGCGCGGCCTCTGACAGCATGGCGCTGGAGCCGCTGACGATCCCGCCCACCGCCTTCGCGGCGGCGATGCCCAGGTTGGTGACCACCGCGACGAGGACCGTGCCGACGCTCTCGCCGCCGGCGCGCTCGTCGCCGCGGCCCGCGTGGCCGGGGCCCTCGTGCTCGCTGCTCGACATGAGCCGACGGTACAAGCGCCGCCCCCGCTACGCGCGCGGGACGCGCACCACGCCCTCCTGGATGACGGTGACGGCGAGCCGCCCGTCGCGGGTCCAGATCCTGGCCTGGCCCAGGCCCCGGCCGGCGGCCGAGGAGGGGGACTCCTGGTCGTACAGCAGCCACTCGTCCGCGCGGAACGGCCGGTGGAACCACATCGCGTGGTCCAGCGAGGCGCCGACGACGTCTCCGACCGCCCAGCCGCCCCGGCCGTGCGCGAGCAGCACCGAGTCGAGCAGGGTCATGTCCGAGACGTAGGTGGCCAGGCAGGTGTGCAGCAGGGGGTCGTCGCTCTCCAGCTTGCCCGCCGTCCGGAACCACACCTGCGAGCGCGGTTCGACCGGCTCGCCGACGCTGCCCCACGGCGGGGTCGTCGCGTACCGCAGGTCCACCGCGCCCCGCGCCTCGATCAGCCGCTCCACCGTGCCCGGGTCGCGGAAGACGTCCCGGTAGCGCGGGAGGGACTCGGCGGCCGTCGGCAGGGTCTCCGGATCGGGCGCGTCCGGCATCGCGGCCTGGTGGTCCAGGCCCTCCTCGGCGGTCTGGAAGGACGCCGAGAGGTGGAAGATCGGCTGCCCGTGCTGGACGGCGACGACCCGGCGCGTGGTGAAGGAGCGCCCGTCGCGGATCCGGTCGACGGAGTAGACGATGGGCGCGCCGGGGTCACCGGCGCGCAGGAAGTACGAGTGCAGCGAGTGCGCCGTGCGGTCCTCGGGCACGGTACGGCCGGCCGCGACCAGGGCCTGGGCCGCGACCTGACCGCCGAAGACGCGCGGTACCAGCGCCGAACGGCTGGTACCGCGGAAGATGTTCTCCTCGATCTGCTCCAGGTCGAGCAGATCGAGGAGCGTCGTCAGTGCGTCGTTCACCGTGGAAGGCTGTGCGCCGTACGTCCCTTACAGGCCCATCGACTTGGCGATGATGGACTTCATGACCTCGCTGGTGCCGCCGTAGATGCGGTTCACGCGGTTGTCGGCGTACAGGCGGGCGATCGGGTACTCGTTCATGTAGCCGTAGCCGCCGTGCAGCTGGAGGCACTTGTCGATGACGCGGTGCGCGACCTCGGTGCAGAACAGCTTCGCGGACGCGGCCTCGGCGGCGGTCAGCTCACCGGCGTCCAGGGCCTCCAGGGCGCGGTCGGCGACGGCCTCGGCGGCGTCCACCTCGGCCTGGCAGGAGGCGAGTTCGAACTTGGTGTTCTGGAAGTGCGCGACCGGCTTGCCGAAGACGGTGCGGTCGGTCACGTACTGCTGGGCGAACCGGACGGCGGCCTTGGCCTGGGCGTACGCGCCGAAGGCGATGCCCCAGCGCTCCGAGGGCAGGTTGGCGCCGAGGTAGTAGAAGCCCTTGTTCTCCTCGCCGAGCAGGTCCTCGACCGGCACCTTCACGTCGACGAACGCCAGCTCGGCGGTGTCGGAGGTGCGCAGGCCCAGCTTGTCCAGCTTGCGGCCGACCGAGTAGCCCTCGGACTTGGTGTCCACGGCGAAGAGGGAGATGCCGAAGCGGCGGTCCTCGGCCGAGGGGGCGGAGGTGCGGGCGCAGACGATCACGCGGTCGGCGTGCACGCCGCCGGTGATGAAGGTCTTGGCGCCGTTGAGGACGTAGTGCGTGCCGTCCTCGGAGAGCTTGGCGGAGGTCTTCATGCCCGCGACGTCGGAGCCGGTGCCCGGCTCGGTCATCGCGAGGGCCCACATCTCCTCGCCGGTGACGAACTTCTCCAGGTAGCGCTTCTTCTGCTCGTCGTTGGCGAGCATCTTGATGTAGGGGAGGGCGAGCAGCACGTGCACGCCGGAGCCGCCGAAGTTCACGCCGGCGCGCGAGGTCTCCTCGTAGAGGACGGCCTCGAACTTGTGCGTGTCCAGGCCCGCGCCGCCGAACTCTTCCGGCACGTTGATGCCGAAGACGCCCAGCTCGCCGAGCTTGTAGTAGAACTCGCGCGGAGCCTGGCCGGCCTGGAACCACTCGTCGTAGACGGGGACGACCTCGGCCTCGATGAAGGCGCGGATGGTCTCGCGGAACGCCTCGTGGTCCTCGTTGAACACCGTACGGCGCACGGCCGACTCCCTTCGTCGCGGCAGTCAGCCGCCCAATCTAAGCGCTTGCTCAGATTAAGTTACCGGTGAGTTGTCCCTGCTGTCCAGAGTGACGCCGGGCACGCACCACGACGCCCGCGGCTAGAAACCACTGCACACCGCCGAGGAGAAGGGGCCGAGCGCGGTCGCCGTGACCGGCGGGGCGTCGTCCACGGTCACGGAGCAGGTGGCCGCGCCGCCGTCGGCGCCCAGCGTGACGACGAGGGAGCCGCCCTTGACGAAGCCCTTCGTGGTGATCTCCTTCGACCACGGCAGGCTCCGGTCGCCGATCTGGCTCGTGGACACGTTCCCGTTGCGCCAGCCGGAGTAGGTGATGGTCACGCCCGTGGCCTGGCCGGTCGCCGCGTAACGGACACGGGCGGTCCGCCCGGCCTCCTGCGACACCTCGTGGGCAAAGACGGCGAAGAGGGCCGCGCACCCGCCGACCAGCAGCAGGAGCACCCCGAGCAGCACCCACGGCCACCGCCGCCGCCTGCGCGGCGCATGCGGAGGCGCCCCCGGGGGAGGGCCGCCCGGGGGCGGGCGCCGTTCCCATCCCCCCGGCTGCGGGGTGCTGTCCTCCGCTCGGCTCATGTGCCCAGCCTCGCCCCTGCCGCCCCGCTTGTCGCCTCCGGGCCCCGTGGGCGGACCCGGTCAGCCGCCCGGTGCGGTGTGCCGCAGCGCGAACCACAGCTCCATCCGGGTGTCCGGGTCGTCCAGGTCGAGGGCCAGCAGGGCCGCGCAGCGGGCGATGCGCTGGCGGACGGTGTTGCGGTGGACCCCGAGGGCGGCCGCGCTGCGGTCCCAGCTGCCGTGGTGGGCCAGCCAGACGCGCAGGGTGTCCGCGTGGGCCGGGTTCAGCGGGGCGAGCAGCGCCTCGGCGTGCGCGCGGGCCTCCGCCGGATCGAGCAGCGCGCCGATGCCGCCCGGGGTGTGCCGGGCCAGCGGGATGCGGGCGGCCTCCGCGCGCTCCAGGGCCCGCCGGGCCTGGGCGGCGGCCCCGCGCAGCTCCGCGGGGCCCGCGGGCGCCGCGACGCCGAGGCGCCATCCGGATTGCGGGTCCGGGTCCCGGTCGGTGAGCAGGCGCACTCCCGCGGACTCGCGCGGGTCGAGCAGTACGGTGCCCAGCGCGGCCGCCAGGGCCCGCGGATCCCCGGCCCCGCGCGCGTGGACGGCGTACCAGGGCCCCGGTCCCAGCGCCTCGGCCGGATCCCCGTCGAGCAGCAGCCGGGTCAGGGCGGTGGCCTCGTCGCCGCCGGGCCGGTGCGCGGTCAGCAGGGCGAGCAGGACGGCGGCCACCGAGGCGATGGTGTGGTCCCCGGGGGCGCGGACCGGCGTGGCGGTCCCGAGGGCCCGCGCGCTTGCGTGCCCCCCGGCCCCGGGCGCGGCGGGGGCCCGGTCCGGGGCTTCCGGCGCGGCGGCGGGGGAGTCGGCGTGCGGCTGCTGCGGGGCGGCCGGGGGGCGGGGCGCCTCGGCGCGGGCCGGGGCGGCCGCCTGCTCCGGGCGGCGGGTCAGGGCGTAGGCCGCCAGCTGCCAGCCCGCGGCTTCGGCGGTGGCCGTCGCCGGGCCACCGGGCCGGCCGACCCGCTCCAGCAGCGCGGCCAGCGCCCCGGCGGCCGCCGCGGGCGGCGCCGCGCCCGCGGAGCGGCCGTCCGGCGCCAGCTCGACCCGCCCGCCCAGCGCGGCCGCGAGGCGCCGCAGCACCGCCGGGACCGGATCGGGGCGGGCCGCCGCGGCCGCCAGGGACTGCTGGGCCTCGGTGACCCGGCGCAGCTCCCGGGTACGGGCCTCCGCCATCAGCCGCCAGACCGCCCGGGCGACCGCGCTGAAGGGGGTGCCGGGCGGCACCTCCAGCAGCGGCAGGCCGGCCCGTTCGCACGCCTCGGCCAGCCCCGGCGGCACCTCCTCGTGCAGGGGCGCCACGCCGAAGCCGAGCGCCGCGACACCGGCTCCGGCGAGCCGGGCGACGTACCGCTCCGCGTCCTGGGCCGCGGCCGCGCCCGCGCTCAGCAGCAGCTCGCCGCCCAGCAGGTAGGGGGAGGGGTCCGCCATCTCGGAGGCGTGCACGCCGTGCACCGCGGCCTCGGCCGGCCCCGCGAGGTGCCGCAGCCCCAGCTCCCGGTCGCGCAGCAGCGCGGAGAGCGCGACCGGCGGGGTGGGCGGGGGAGCGGACGGGGCAGCGGGTGCGGGGACCGCCTCCATGGATACTCCGTACACATCGGGGACACGCGGTGGATGAAACGTACACTTCGCCCGCCCCTGGTGTCCGCTTACGCTCGAAGCACCGCACCCGCACCAACCCCGTAGGACCTCCGGAAGGGCACCCCTCATGAGCACGCAGCCGCGCGGCCCCGTCGACTCCTCCCGCATCCCGCGCTACGCGGGCCCCGCGACCTTCGCCCGGCTGCCCCGCCTGGACGAGGTCGGCTCGGCGGACGTCGCCGTCGTCGGCGTGCCCTTCGACTCCGGTGTCTCCTACCGCCCCGGCGCCCGCTTCGGCGGCAACGCCATCCGCGAGGCTTCCCGCCTGCTGCGCCCGTACAACCCGGCCCAGGACGCCTCCCCCTTCGCCCTCGCGCAGGTCGCGGACGCCGGTGACATCGCCGTGAACCCCTTCAACATCAACGAGGCCGTCGACCAGGTCGAGGCCGCCGCCGACGCGCTGCTCGGCACGGGCTCGCGCCTGATGACCCTCGGCGGCGACCACACCATCGCGCTGCCGCTGCTGCGCTCGGTGGCCAAGAAGCACGGCCCGGTCGCCCTGCTCCACTTCGACGCCCACCTGGACACCTGGGACACCTACTTCGGCGCCGAGTACACGCACGGCACGCCGTTCCGCCGGGCCGTCGAGGAGGGCATCCTCGACACCGAGGCGCTCTCGCACGTCGGCACCCGCGGCCCGCTCTACGGCAAGCAGGACCTGGACGACGACGCCAAGATGGGCTTCGGCATCGTCACCTCGGCGGACGTCTACCGGCGCGGCGCCGACGAGGTCGCCGACCAGCTGCGCCAGCGCATCGGCGACCGCCCGCTCTACATCTCGATCGACATCGACGTGCTGGACCCGGCCCACGCGCCCGGCACCGGCACCCCGGAGGCGGGCGGCATGACCTCCCGCGAGCTGCTGGAGATCATCCGCGGCCTGTCGTCCTGCAACCTCGTTTCCGCCGACGTGGTCGAGGTGGCCCCGGCGTACGATCACGCGGAGATCACCTCGGTCGCGGCCTCGCACACCGCCTACGAGCTGACCACGATCATGAGCCGCCAGATCTCCGCGGCACGTCAGGGCTGAGCGGCGCGCCGGGGACAGAGCCGAAGGGCACGCACGACGTGACGCACGACCACGACCTGGTACTCCGTCCGACCCCCGCCCAGACGGCGGCCGCCCTGGCGCCGCCGCCGGGGCGCACGGGCGGGGACCTGGTCGTGGAGACGCTGCGCTCGCTCGGCGCGACCACCGTCTTCGGCCTGCCGGGCCAGCACGCCCTCGGCCTCTTCGACGCGGTCGGCCGCTCGGACCTCCGCCTGATCGGCCTCCGTACGGAGAACAACGCGGCCTTCGCGGCCGACGCGTACGGCCGGATGACCGGCGAGGCGGTCCCCCTCCTCCTCTCCACCGGTCCCGGCGCGCTGATGGCCCTGCCCGCCCTCGCCGAGGCGGCCGCGGCATCCGCCCCCGTCCTGGCCATCGCCTCCCAGGTCCCGACCCCGGGACTGGGAGGCGGCCGGCGCGGACACCTGCACGAGCTGCGGGACCAGGCGGCCTCCTTCCGGGACGTGGTCAAGTCCGTCCACATCGCCCGCGCCCCCTCACAGATCCCCTCGGTCATCGCCGAGGCCTGGGAATCGGCGCTGACGGCCCCGCACGGCCCGGTCTGGGTCGAGATCCCGGAAGACGTCCTGCGCGCGGAAACCCTCGTCCCCCGGGTCACCGCCATGGACGCTGCCCCGCACGAGCCGGCCCCGCGCCCCGAGCTCACCGCCCTGGCCGCGCACTGGCTGGAGAACGCCGAGCGCCCCGTGATCATCGCGGGCGGCGGAGTGATCCGTTCGGACGCGGCGGGCAAGCTGAAGCAGCTCGCGGAACGCCTGAACGCGCCCGTGGTCACCACCTTCGGCGGCAAGGGCGCCTTCCCCTGGACCCACCCGCTCTCGCTCCAGTCCTGGCTGGAGGACCGCCACATGACGGACTTCCTGGAGGACGCGGACGTCCTGCTGGTGGTCGGCTCGGGCCTCGGGGAACTCTCCTCGAACTACCACACGTTCTTCCCGGAGGGCCGGGTCGTCCAGATCGAGGCCGACCTCGGCAAGCTGGAGTCGAACCACCCCGGGCTCGGCATCCACGCGGACGCGCGCCTCGCCCTCCAGGCCCTGCTGGAGACGGTGGCCGAGCGCCCGGACCCGGGCGCGCCCGAGCGCGTACGCGCCGTCCTCGCGGCGGTCGCGGAGCGCCTGGCGGGTCAGGACGTCACCCTGGAGCAGCAGCTCCTGGCCTCCATCAGGTCGGCCCTGCCGCCCCGCTCGCCGTCGTTCTGGGACATGACGATCCTGTCCTACTGGGCCTGGTCCGCCTTCGACCCCGAGCACCCCAACACCATGCACTCGGCCCAGGGCGCGGGCGGCCTCGGCTACGCCTTCCCCGCCGCCCTCGGCGCCTGCGCCGCCGAACCGGGCACCCCGGTGCTGGCCGTCTCGGGCGACGGCGGCGCGATGTACTCCCTCGCGGAGCTGGCCACCGCCCGCCAGCACGACCTGGACGTGACCTGGCTGATCGTGGACGACGGCGGCTACGGCATCCTGCGCGAGTACATGCACCTGTCCTTCGACGGCCGCACCACGGGTACGGACCTCGCCCGCCCCGACTTCGTCGCCCTGGCCGGGTCCTTCGGCGTCCCGGCGTCCACCACCACCCCGCAATCCCTGCGCGCGGACCTGGCGGCGTCCCTCGCCACCCCGGGCCCCTCGGTCCTCGTGCTCCCCGCGACCTTGAAGATGTTCGCCCCGACCCACCTCTGACGGCGGCCGCCCGGGCCCGCCCCGAACCGCTCCGCAACGGCGTTCGATTGTTGCGGCGGGATGAAAACGACCGGTCGCGGCGTTGGGGCTTCCGGCAGGGCAGGCAGGACGGACGGGGAGGCACCACGTGGCGGCGGCGGAGAAACAGGGGAAGGCCGAGGGCTGGGGCAGGCGGCTGACCGGGTACACCTGGCGCTACAAGGCCAATGTGCTGCTGGCGCTCGGCTCCTCGCTCGGCGGCATGGCCGTCATGGCGCTCGTGCCGCTGGTCACCAAGGTGATCATCGACGACGTGATCGGGGACAAGAGCAGGCCCATGGCCCCCTGGGCCGGGACGCTCATAGGCGCGGCGCTCCTCGTGTACGTGCTGACCTACGTCCGCAGGTACTACGGCGGACGCCTCGCCCTCGACGTGCAGCACGACCTGCGCACCGACATGTTCGCGACCATCACCCGCCTCGACGGGCGCCGCCAGGACGAGCTGTCCACCGGCCAGGTCGTCGGCCGGGCCACCAGTGACCTGCAGCTCATCCAGGGGCTGCTGTTCATGCTCCCCATGACCATCGGGAACTTCCTGCTCTTCGGGATATCCCTGGCCATCATGCTGTGGCTCTCCCCGCTGCTGACCCTGGTCGCCGTGCTGATGGCCCCGGCCCTGTGGTTCATCGCGAAGCTCAGCCGCAAGCGGCTCTTCCCGGCCACCTGGTACGCCCAGGCCCAGGCCGCCGCCGTCGCCACCGTCGTCGACGGCGCCGTGACCGGCGTCCGCGTGGTGAAGGGCTTCGGCCAGGAGGAGCAGGAGACCGGCAAGCTCCGCGAGGCCGGGCGGCGGCTGTTCGCCGGGCGGATGCGCACCATCCGGCTGAACTCGCGCTACACCCCCGCGCTCCAGGCCGTACCCGCCCTCGGACAGGTCGCGATCCTGGCCCTGGGCGGCTGGATGGCGACCAAGGGCGAGGTCACCCTCGGCACCTTCGTGGCCTTCTCCACCTACCTCGCCCAGCTCGTCGGACCCGTCCGGATGCTCGCGATGGTGCTGACCGTCGGCCAGCAGGCCCGGGCCGGCGTCGAGCGGGTGCTGGAACTCATCGACACCGAACCCGTCATCCGGGACGGCTCCCACGCGCTGCCCGCCGACGCGCCCGCGACCGTCGAGTTCGACGACGTGGCCTTCGGGTACGACCCGGACCGGCCGGTGCTCGACGGGTTCTCCCTCTCCGTCGCGGCCGGCGAGACCGTCGCCGTCGTCGGCTCCTCCGGCAGCGGCAAGTCCACCGTCTCGCTGCTCCTGCCCCGCTTCTACGACGCCGACCGCGGCGCCGTCCGCGTCGGCGGGCACGACGTGCGCGAGCTGACCTACGACTCGCTGCGCGCCGCGATCGGACTCGTCCCGGAGGACTCGTTCCTCTTCTCCGACACGATCCGCTCCAACATCGCCTACGGGCACCCCGGCGCCACCGACGAGCAGGTCGAGGCCGCCGCCCGCGCCGCCCAGGCCGACGGCTTCATCAGGGACCTGCCCGCCGGCTACGACACCAAGGTCGGCGAGCAGGGCCTGACCCTGTCCGGCGGCCAGCGCCAGCGCATCGCGCTCGCCCGCGCCATCCTCACCGACCCCCGGCTGCTCCTCCTCGACGACGCCACCTCGGCCGTCGACGCGCGCGTCGAGCACGAGATCCACGAGGCGCTGCGCTCCGTGATGGCCGGCCGCACCACCCTGCTCATCGCCCACCGACGCTCCACCCTCGCCCTCGCCGACCGGATCGCCGTACTCGACCAGGGGCGGCTCTCGGACGTCGGCACGCACGAGGAGCTGGAGGGCAGGTCCGCGCTCTACCGGCGGCTGCTGACCGACCCCGACGCGCTCGGCGCCGGATCGCCGCGGGCGGACGAGGCGCCGGCCGCCGTCATCGCGGGCCTCGAACGGGATCTGGAGCGCGATCTCGAACGGGACCTGGAACTCGAAGCGGAGATCGACTCCGAGCAGGTCGGCGCCAAGCGCCGGGTCGCCGACGGCGTCACCCCCGAGCTGTGGCGGCGCCAGGAGGACACGGACGCCGCCAAGGCCCCGGCTCCTGGCGCGGCCGTCACCGCCGGCGCGCCCGGGGCGGGTCATTCCATGGCCGGAGCCGTCGCCGGGATGCCCGCCACCCCCGAGCTGCTCGCCCAGGTGGCCGCACTGCCGCCCGCCGACGACACCCCGGAGGTGGACGAGGCCCGCGCCGCGTCCGCCGAGACCAGCTACGGCGTGCGCCACCTGCTGCGCGGCTTCTGGGCGCCGCTGGCCATCAGCCTCGCCCTGGTCGCCCTGGACGCGGGCGCCGGTCTGCTGCTGCCGATCCTGATCCGGCACGGCATCGACCGGGGCGTCGAGCGGCTCGCGCTCGGCGCCGTGTGGGTGGCCGCGGGGCTGGCGCTGGCGGTGGTCCTCACCCAGTGGGCCGCGCAGTTCGCCGAGACCCGGATGACCGGGCGGACCGGCGAGCGGGTGCTGTACGCCCTGCGCGTCAAGATCTTCGCGCAGCTCCAGCGGCTCGGCCTCGACTACTACGAGCGCGAACTGACCGGCAAGATCATGACCCGGATGACCACGGACGTGGACGCCCTGTCCAGCTTCCTGCAGACCGGCCTGGTCACCGCCGTCGTCTCCGTCTTCACCTTCCTCGGGATCCTCGTCGCGCTGCTCGTCCTCGACGTCGAACTGGCCCTGATCGTCTTCGCCACGCTGCCGCTCCTGGTGATCGGCACGATCGTCTTCCGCCGCAAGTCGGTGGCGGCGTACGAGCTCGCCCGCGACCGGGTCGGCCTGGTCAACGCCGACCTCCAGGAGTCCGTGTCGGGGCTGCGCATCGTGCAGGCCTTCCGCCGCGAGGGCGTCGGCGCCGCCCGCTTCGCGGAGCGCAGCCACTCCTACCGCGAGGCCCGGGTCCGCGGCCAGTGGCTGATCTCGGTCTACTTCCCCTTCGTCCAGCTGCTGTCCTCGGTCGCCGCTGCCGCCGTGCTCATCGTCGGCGCGGGCCGGGTCGAGGCGGGCACGCTGACCACCGGCGCGCTGGTCGCGTACCTGCTCTACATCGACCTGTTCTTCGCCCCCGTCCAGCAGCTCTCCCAGGTCTTCGACGGCTACCAGCAGGCCACCGTCTCGCTCGGCCGGATCCAGGGGCTGCTGCGCGAGCCCACCACCACCCCGCTGCCCGCCGAGCCGCGCGAGGTGCCCGCCCTGCGGGGCGAGATCGCCTTCGAGGACGTCCGCTTCCAGTACGGGACGGCCGAGGAGCGCGGCGCCAAGGGCGACGCCCTCGGCGGCATCAGCCTGCGGATCCCCGCGGGCCAGACCGTCGCCTTCGTCGGCGAGACCGGAGCGGGCAAGTCCACCCTGGTCAAGCTGGTCGCCCGGTTCTACGACCCCACCTCGGGCCGGGTCACCGCCGACGGCACCGACCTGCGCGACCTCGACCTGACGGCGTACCGCCACCGGCTCGGCGTGGTCCCGCAGGAGCCGTACCTCTTCCCGGGGACCGTGCGCGACGCCATCGCCTACGGGCGCCCCGCCGCCACCGACGCCGAGGTGGAGGGGGCCGCCCGGGCCGTCGGCGCGCACGACATGATCGCCACCCTGGACGGCGGCTACCTGCACACCGTGGCCGAGCGCGGCCGCAACCTCTCCGCGGGCCAGCGCCAGCTGATCGCCCTGGCCCGGGCGGAACTCGTCGACCCCGACGTCCTGTTGCTCGACGAGGCCACCGCCGCGCTCGACCTGGCCACCGAGGGCCTGGTCAACCAGGCCACCGACCGGCTCGCGGGCAAGCGCACCACCCTGGTGGTGGCGCACCGGCTGACCACCGCCGCGCGCGCCGACCGGGTCGTGGTGATGGACCGCGGCCGGGTCGTGGAGGACGGCACCCACGCCGAACTGCTGGCCCAGGAAGGCCGGTACGCGCGCCTGTGGCGGACCTTCGTCGGCGAGGACGAGCGCGCCGCCGCCTGACCGGCGGCCCGGCCCGCCACGGCCCCCCGGAGCAGGTTGCCCCTGCAACCTTCCGGGGGGTCCGTGCGTCGTACGGGTGCGTACGCGTACGGACGACCGAGGGGGGCGAAGATGTTCGGATGGCGGGGGACGGGCCGGACGGCCAGGGCCCTGGGGGCGGCCGGGGCGGGGCTGCTCCTCGCGTCCGGCACGCTGCTGGCGGCGCCCGCCGCCGGGGCGGCGACCGGGAACTGCCCCGGTGAGCTGGTGCGGACGGCGCCCTTGACGACCGGCGAGATCCGGGTGTACCGGACCCGTACCCAGGTGTGCGCGGTGACCGTGCCCGCGCGGCCGGGAGCGCGGCAGCGGATGGCGGTGAGCGTGCAGCCGCGCGGTGGGGTGCCGGTCGGGGACGCGGGCGTTTTCACCCGGTTCGCCGGGCCCGTCACGGTGCCCGCGGTGAACCGCTGTGTGTATGTAAGGGGGCGGGTGGGGTCGGAAGCGGTCGGCTCCGGCTGGATCCTGTGCTGAGACGGAGTCCCAACGCCCCCTGTTCGATCGTGCGTTGACCCCGCTAGGTTCACCGGTACCGCAGTGAACTCAAGGGGAGGGTGAGAATGCACAAGGCGCTCAGATGGCTGTTGTCGTTCGTGGTGCTCATCGGCACCATGGGCGCGGCGGGCGTGACGGCTCAAGCGGCCACCGCCGCCGGGCCGGCCGCCGCCACGGACATCAAGGACCGGATCCTCGCGATTCCGGGGATGACCCTCATCGAGGAACAGCCGTATCCCGGCTACCGGTTCTTCGTACTGAACTATGAGCAGCCGATCGACCACCGGCAGCCGGGGAAGGGCGCCTTCAAGCAGCGGCTGACCCTGCTGCACAAGGACACCTTCCGCCCGACGGTCTTCTTCACCTCCGGGTACAACGTCAACACCAGCCCGCGCCGCAGCGAGCCGACGACCATCGTCGACGGCAACCAGGTGTCGCTGGAGTATCGATTCTTCACCCCGTCCCGCCCCGACCCGGCCAACTGGTCGAAGCTGGACATCTGGCAGGCCGCCAGTGACCAGCACCGCGTCTTCACCGCCCTCAAGAAGATCTACACCAAGAACTGGCTGGCCACGGGCGGCAGCAAGGGCGGCATGACGGCGACGTACTACGAGCGCTACTACTCCCGCGACATGGACGGCGTCGTCGCCTACGTCGCCCCCAACGACGTGGTCAACAAGGAGGACTCGGCCTACGACCGGTTCTTCACCAAGGTCGGCACCAAGGAGTGCCGCGACAAGCTCAACGCCGTACAGCGCGAGGCCCTGGTGCGCCGGGAGCCGCTGGAGGCCAAGTACGCGGCCGCCGCCGCCGAGAACGGCTGGACCTTCAACACCGTCGGCACCCTCGACAAGGCCTTCGAAGCGGTCGTCCTCGACTACACCTGGGCCTTCTGGCAGTACAGCCTGCTGGCCGACTGCGCGGGCATCCCGACCGCCGCGACCGCCTCCGACCAGGAGATCTGGGACACGGTGGACGCGATCTCCGGCTTCTCCGCCTACGCGGACCAGGGCCTGCAGACCTACACCCCGTACTACTACCAGGCGGGCACCCAGCTCGGTTCGCCCGACATCAAGCAGCCGCACCTGGCCGGCCTGAGCCGCTACGGCTACCAGCCGCCGCGCAACTTCGTGCCCCGCGACATCCCCATGAGCTTCCAGCCCGGGGTCATGGCCGAGGTCGACAACTGGGTGCGCACCAACGCCCACCAGATGCTGTTCGTGTACGGCCAGAACGACCCGTGGGGCGCCGAACCGTTCCACCTCGGCTACGGGGTCACCGACAGCTACGTGATGATCGCCCCCGGAGCCAACCACGGCGCCAACGTGGCCAAGCTCCAGGAGGGCGAGCGCAAGCTCGCCACCGCGAAGATCCTCCAGTGGGCCGGAGTCGCCCCGGCGGCCGTGCAGGCCGATCCGAACAAGGCGGCCCCGCTCGCCCGGGCCGACGCCCTGCTGGACAAGCGCGACCTGGAGCGCGAGCCGCAGCTGCGGCCGTGATCCGGTGAAAGCTGCCGCTCCCGTGGGCCCCGGGCCCACGGGAGCGGCAGCGTCGCTTCCCGCCTCAGTACGTCAGCCCGTGACCGAGCGGCCAGCGCCCCGGCACCGGCACCGGGAGCCGTCCCGTCGGCCGGTGCGCGCCCGCGATCACCCGGGCGGCCGCGCGCAGTTCCCCGTCCGTCCAGGAGTACGCCGCCAGCGCGGCCGCCACCGGTGGCAGCCGGGCCGGGTCGTACGGGTTGCGCAGGGCCAGCGTGACCACCCGGGCCCCCGCCGCGACCAGGTCCGCCACCAGCTCGTGCGCGGCGCTGTCGCCCTCCGGGACGTTGTAGGTGCACACCAGCGCCACGTCGTGGTCCGGGGCCGCGGCCACCGCCCGCTCGCCCGGCAGCGCGGTCGTGGTGAAGCCCAGCGCTCCCAGCTCGCGCGCCAGCACGGTCGTCGGCGGCCCGCCGGTCCCCGTGGGCGAGGCCGGATCGGCGCCGGTGACCAGCAGCTTCGGGTAACGCACCGGGTCGAGCGGCAGCAGGCCCCCCGTGTTGGCCAGCAGGGTCGTGGTCCCGGCGGCGAGCGCGTCGGCCCCGGCCAGGTGCTCCGGGGTGCCGACGGTCGCCGCCACCCGGGCCGGTACCACCAGCGGGTCCGCCAGCAGGCCCCGGCGCGCCTTCAGTTCCAGGATCCGCAGGACCGATTCCTCGATCCGCCGCTCGGTGAGCTCGCCCGAGCGGACCGCCGCCAGCACACTGCGGTACGCGAGCCCCAGGTCCGGCGGGTTGAGCAGCTGGTCGCACCCGGCCAGGAGCGCGAGGACCGGCACCCGGTCGTCCCCGTACGTCTGGCGGACCCCGGCCATCCCCAGCGAATCGGTGACCACCACGCCCCGGAAGCCCAGGCGTTCGCGCAGGATGCCCGTGACGATGGGCCGCGAGAGCGTCGCCGGGTCCCCGGCGGGATCGAGCGCGGCGAAGACGATGTGCGCGGTCATCACCGCGTCCACGCCCGCCTCGATCGCGGCCCGGAACGGCGGCTCGTCCAACTCCTCCCATTCGGCGCGGGTGTGCCGCATCACCGGCAGCCCGACGTGGCTGTCGGTGTCGGTGTCCCCGTGCCCGGGGAAGTGCTTGACGGTGGCCGCCACCCCGGCGCTCTGGTAGCCGCCCACCTGGGCCGCCACCAGCGCCGCGACCGCCCGCGGGTCCGCGCCGAAGGACCGTACGCCGATCACCGGGTTGGCCGGGTTCACGTTCACGTCGGCGACCGGGGCGTAGTCCTGGCGGATGCCCATCGCGGCCAGCTCGGCGCCCGAGATCCGCGCGGCCCGCCGTGCGCCGTCGGCCGCGGCCTCGGCGCCGCCGCCCGTGGCCGCGCCCAGCGCCATCGCCCCCGGCAGCTGGGTCGCGGGCTTCCCGATCCGGTTGACGGCGCCGTGCTCCTGGTCGGTGGAGAGCAGCAGCGGGACCCCGGCGCCCTCCGCGCGGGCCGTCCGCTGGAGTTCGTTCGACAGCTCGGCGACCTGCCGGGGGGAGCGGATGTTGTTCGCCCAGCCGAAGTAGATGACCCCGCCCGGATGGTAACGGGCGATCAGTTCGGCGGCGCTGCGGACGCCCAGCTCGGCCCGGAAGGTGTCCGCGTCGGCCGGGTCGGGCGCGGCCGCGCTGTGCCCGTAGATCCGGGTGACGAAGAGCTGTCCGACCTTCTCCTCCAGGCTCATCCGGGCCATCAGCCGCTCCGGGGCCTCTCCGGCCGCGGGACCGGGAGCGCGGCGGTACGGGCCCCCCGGCGCCCGGCGGGGCAGCGCGGAAGCGGCGGCTCCGGCGGCGGCGACGGCGGCCACGGCGGCGGCGGACAGCAGGGAGCGGCGGGACGCGTGGTTCGGCACGCGGGCACGCTAGCGCCGCCCGCCCCCGCAGCGCCTAAGGACACTCGCCCGGTCCCCCGGACGTGGTGGCCCCGTGCTCCCGCAGGGCCCGGACGGCCGCCGTGATCGCGGGCCGCCGGGCGGCCCCCGCCCGCCACAGGGCGTGCAGCCTGCGCGAGGGCGCGGGCCGCAGCGGGGCCGCGACCACGCCCGGCGGCAGCGGACCGCTGCCCAGGCGCGGCACCACCGCGATGCCCAGGCCCGCCGCGACCAGGGCCACCAGGGTGTGGTTCTCCTCGGCGACGTGCGCGACGTCCGGTTCGGAGCCGACCGCCCGCAGGGTGCGCACCAGCCAGTCGTGGCAGACCCGGCCGGGCGGCTGGCAGATCCAGCGCTCCCCGACGAGGTCCGCGCGGCGGACGACGGCCCGGGCGGCGAAGGGATGGGCCGCGGGCACGAGCAGATCGCAGAGGTCGTCGCCGATCACCGCCTGCTCCACCCCGTCGGGGACGGGCAGCGGGGCGATGTCCCAGTCATGGGCCACGGCCAGGTCGGTCACGCCCCGGGTCACCAGGTCCACCGAGAGGTGCGGATCGACCTCGGTCAGCCGGACCTCCAGGGCCGGGTAGCGGTCGGCGAGTTCGGCCAGCACCCCCGGCAGCAGCCCGCGTGCGGCCGAGGCGAAGGCCGCCACCCGCAGCAGCCCGCTGGGCTGTCCGCGCCGCTCCTCCAGGGTGGTCTCGGCCCGCTCCACGATCCCCAGCAACTCCTGGGCGGTGGCGGCGAGGTGGCGGGCCTCGTCGGTGAGCGCGACACCGCGGCCGCGGCGCTCCAGGAGGGTGGTGCGGGTCTCGCGTTCCAGTTTGGCGATCTGCTGGGAGACGGCCGAAGGGGTGAAGCCGAGGGCGGCCGCCGCGCCCGCGACGGAGCCGTGGACGGAGACGGCGTGCAGGGCGCGGAGCCGGGACAGGTCGAGCATGGGGCAATCGTAAGTGCTGCTTCATCCTTGATGGAAGAGATCATCGCTGGTGCTACATGGTTCGGCGCGTGATGCTCTTCGTATGCGTCCCGTACACACCGCTCTGGCCGTCCTCGTCGCCGCCGTCTGGGGGGTCAACTTCGTCGTCATCGAGATCGGGCTCGGCCACTTCCCGCCGCTGCTCCTCTCCGCCCTGCGCTTCCTCGTCGCGGCCCTGCCCGCGGTGTTCTTCGTGGGCCGGCCCAAGGTCGCCTGGAAGTGGATCCTCGGCGTCGGAGCGGCCCTCGGCATCGCGAAGTTCGGGCTGCTCTTCACCGGGATGGCCGCCGGGATGCCGGCCGGGCTGTCCTCGCTGGTGCTCCAGGTGCAGGCCGTCTTCACCGCGCTGATCGCCGCCGTCGTGCTGCGCGAGCGGCCCGGCCGGGTGCGGCTGGCCGGGATGGCGGTCGCGCTGGCGGGGATCGCCGTCGCGGCCGTGGACCGGGGGACCCCGGCGCCCGTCACCGGCTTCGTGCTGGTCGTCGCCGCGGCCGCGTGCTGGGGGGTGTCCAACGTGCTGACGCGCAGGGCCGCGCCGCCGGACGCGCTGAACTTCATGGTGTGGGTGTGCGCGGTGCCGGTGCTGCCCCTGTTCGGCCTCTCGCTGCTGCTGGAGGGGCCCGGGCGGGACCTGGCCGCGCTGCGCGCCCTGGACTGGTCCGGCGCGGCGGTCATCGGCTACGTCGCCTGGGTGTCCACCGTCTTCGGCTTCGGGGCCTGGGGCTACCTGCTGCGCCGCTACCCGGCCTCCTCGGTGGCGCCCTTCTCGCTGCTGGTGCCGGTCTTCGGGATGTCCTCGGCCGCGCTGGTGCTGGGCGAGCAGATCTCGCCGCTGCGCTGGCTGGCCGCGGCGCTGCTGGTCGGCGGGGTCGCGGCCACCTCGCTCGCTCCGGCGCGGGGAGCCCGTACGCCCCGCGCACCGCTCATCGCGGCGGGTCCTCCCGCAGCGGCAGCCGCCAGTCCTGTCCGGTCAGGGTGACGCCGTACGAACGGTGCTCGCGTTCGGCCACCAGGGTGAATCCGGCGCGCTGGTAGAGGGAGCGGGCGGCGCTCAGCACGTCGTTCGTCCACAGCACCAGCTCCCGGTAGCCGGCCGACCGGGCGAACGCGATCACCGTGTCCACCAGCAGGGCGCCGATCCCGTGACCGCGGCCCGCCGGGTCCACCAGCAGCAGCCGCAGCCGGGCGGTGCCGGGCGCGGGATCGCGCACGCACATCACCGAGCCGACGGGACGGCCGCCCAGCTCGGCGATCCAGACGCGTTCGAGGTGGGGATCGTGGTCCTGCGCGAAATCCGCGACGATCCGCGCGACCAGCCCCTCGAACTCGCTGTTCCAGCCGTATTCGGCGGCGTAGAGGGCGCCGTGCCGCTGCACGATCCAGCCCAGGTCGCCGGGTTCCGGTGGGCGGAGTACTGGCTGCGTGCCGGACGTCTCCATGGCGTCCGAGGATACGGCGCGCCGCGGAGCCGGGGAACGGGGGTTCCGGCTCCGCGCCGCACCGTACGGGGGACGCGCGGGTGTTCCGGCCGCGGACGGGCTACTTCTTCCCGCCGCCGAGGATCTGGCCCAGCAGGTCGCCGAGGCCGCCGCCGCCCGGGGCGGGAGCGCCCGAGGCCTGGGGCGTACCGGCGCCCGCACCGGCGCCCTTGCCCGCCGCGCGCTTGGCGAAGACGGCGAGCAGTACGGGGATCAGCATCTCGATCACCCGGGCGATGGTGGGGGCGGGGATGCCGGTCTTCTTGGAGACGGCCTCGGAGACGGGCCGGCTCACCTTGGCCAGCACTGCGGCCATCATGCCGCCGCTCAGCAGGCCGCCGCCCAGGGTGGCCACGCCCTGGAGGGGCGGTTCGCTCACCTCGGCGACGGCCTGGCGGACCTGGACGCCGTCGTCGTCGTCCGTGTGGGCCTTCTGCTGGAGGTCGCCGGTCATGGCGCCGACGGTGGTGGCGATCGTGTCGCGCGCGCCGGAGGCGTCGGTGCCCAGCAGACCCGCGATCTCGGTCAGCCTGTCGTCGCCCAGCTCGTTGATCACGTCGTCCTGGAAGGAGGGTTCGCTCATGTCCGAAACGCTACGTCCGCCGCGTTTCACCGGCACCTCGGGTAACGGAAAGATAAAGCCTCGGATCTCTGTGCAACCGTCCTGCCGGATCGCGGGTCATAGGGTGCGTCGGAAACTTCCGGGAGGGGATCTGGGGGGATCGGGAAGTCCGGCGAGGGAG
Organism: Streptomyces sp. NPDC043876; assembly: GCF_056435825.1. NCBI lineage: Bacteria > Bacillati > Actinomycetota > Actinomycetes > Kitasatosporales > Streptomycetaceae > Streptomyces > Streptomyces sp. NPDC043876. Next base: position 266,859 of record NZ_JBWKDV010000002.1, read on the forward strand.
GGGTAACCGTGAGGGGGGCCGGCCGCGAGGCCGGACCCCCTTTCGTTCGTCCAGGGGTTGTCCACAGGGGGGCCGGGCTGTCGGCGCCTGGCGCTAGCGTTGCGCCCATGGGGACGGACAGCGCAGTGAACACGGCAGTGCTCGAAGGGGTTCTGGAACGCATCACCTACGCCAACGAGGAGAGCGGCTACACGGTCGCGCGCGTCGACACCGGGCGCGGCGCCGGCGACCTCCTCACGGTGGTCGGCTCGCTGCTCGGCGCGCAGCCCGGCGAATCCCTGCGCATGGAGGGCCGTTGGGGCTCGCACCCGCAGTACGGCAAGCAGTTCACCGTCGAGAACTACACCACGGTCCTGCCCGCCACCATCCAGGGCATCCGCCGCTACCTCGGCTCCGGTCTGATCAAGGGCATCGGGCCGAAGATCGCCGACCGGATCGTGGAGCACTTCGGCGTCGGGACCCTGGAAGTGATCGAGGACGAGCCGAAGCGGCTGATCGAGGTGCCCGGACTGGGCCCCAAGCGGACGAAGATGATCGGCGCCGCCTGGGAGGAGCAGAAGGCCATCAAGGAGGTCATGATCTTCCTCCAGGGGGTCGGGGTCTCCACCTCCATCGCGGTGCGCATCTACAAGAAGTACGCCGACGCCTCCATCTCGGTGGTGCGCAACCAGCCCTACCGGCTCGCCGCCGACGTCTGGGGCATCGGCTTCCTGACCGCCGACAAGATCGCCCAGTCGGTCGGGATCCCGCACGACAGTCCCGAACGGGTCAAGGCCGGCCTCCAGTACGCCCTCTCCCAGTCCACCGACCAGGGCCACTGCTTCCTGCCCGAGGAGCGGCTGATCGCCGACGCCGTCAAGCTGCTCCAGGTGGACACCGGGCTGGTCATCGAGTGCCTGGCCGAGCTCGCCGCGGATCCCGAGGGCGTCGTGCGCGAGCAGGTGCCCGACCCGCAGGGCGGCCCCCCGCTCACCGCGGTCTACCTGGTCCCCTTCCACCGCGCCGAACTCTCCCTCGTCGGCCAGCTGCGGCGGCTGCTGCGGGCCGAGGAGGACCGGATGCCCGGCTTCGCGGACGTCGACTGGGACAAGGCGCTGGGCTGGCTGGCCGGGCGGACGGGCGCCACCCTGGCGCCCGAGCAGCGGGACGCGGTCAGGCTCGCCCTCACCCGGCGGGTCGCGGTGCTCACCGGCGGGCCCGGCTGCGGCAAGTCCTTCACCGTGCGCTCCATCGTGGAGCTGGCCCGGGCGAAGAAGGCCAAGGTGGTGCTGGCCGCGCCCACCGGGCGGGCCGCCAAGCGCCTCGCCGAGCTGACCGGGGCCGACGCCTCCACGGTGCACCGGCTGCTGGAGCTGAAACCGGGCGGCGACGCGGCGTACGACCGGGAGCGGCCGCTGGACGCGGACCTGGTGGTGGTCGACGAGGCCTCGATGCTCGACCTGCTGCTCGCCAACAAGCTGGTGAAGGCGGTGGCGCCCGGCGCCCACCTGCTGCTCGTGGGGGACGTGGACCAGCTGCCGTCCGTCGGGGCGGGCGAGGTGCTGCGGGACCTGCTGGCCGAGGGCGGGCCGGTACCGGCCGTCCGGCTGACCCGGATCTTCCGGCAGGCCCAGCAGTCGGGCGTGGTCACCAACGCGCACCGCATCAACACCGGGCTGCCGCCGCTGACCGAGGGGCTGCCGGACTTCTTCCTCTTCGCCGAGGAGGACACCGAGGCGGCCGGGCTGCTCGCCGTGGACGTGGCCGCCCGTCGCATTCCGGCCAGATTCGGCCTCGACCCCCGCCGCGACATCCAGGTCCTCGCGCCCATGCACCGGGGCCCGGCGGGCGCCGGGAACCTGAACGGCCTGCTCCAGCAGGCGATCACCCCGGCCCGCCCCGACCTGCCCGAGAAGCGGTTCGGCGGCCGGGTCTTCCGGGTCGGCGACAAGGTGACCCAGATCCGGAACAACTACGAGAAGGGGGCCAACGGCGTCTTCAACGGCACCGTCGGCGTCGTCACCGCCCTCGACCTGGTGGAACAGCGCCTGACCGTGCGCACGGACGAGGACGAGGAGGTGGGGTACGAGTTCTCCGAGCTCGACGAGCTGGCCCACGCCTACGCCGTCACCATCCACCGGTCCCAAGGGAGTGAATATCCCGCGGTCGTGATCCCGGTCACCACCGGGGCTTGGATGATGCTCCAGCGAAATCTGCTCTACACCGCGGTGACGCGGGCGAAGAAACTGGTCGTCCTCGTCGGGTCCCGCAAGGCGCTGGGCCAGGCGGTGCGTACCGTTTCCGCAGGCAGGAGGTACACAGCCGTGGCCGCCAGGCTCTCCGGACGCATACCGGTGGGAAACATCACCTAAATGATCGATCATTTGGGCTATCCCCACCCCTTCGGAGGGGGCAGGATGAGCAGCTTGAAGGCACTCAGTGCCGTCACACACACCAAACCCCGACCCCGAGTGCACTCACCTGTGCCAAATGGGGGAAGGTAGAGGCAGTCAGGGCACCTCGAAGAAGAGGCACTACGTCGGTGAGGGATGACGTGAGCGACAACTCTGTAGTACTGCGGTACGCGGACGGTGAATACACCTACCCGGTGGTCGAAAGCACCGTCGGCGACCAGGGCTTCGACATCTCGAAGCTCCGGTCCCAGACCGGTCTGGTCACCCTGGACAGCGGCTACGGGAACACCGCCGCCTATAAGTCCGCCATTACCTACCTCGATGGCGAGCAGGGCATCCTGCGCTACCGCGGCTACCCGATCGAGCAGCTGGCCGAGCGCTCGACCTTCATCGAGGTCGCGTACCTGCTGATCAACGGCGAGCTGCCGACCGTCGACCAGCTCGCGTCGTTCCGCAACGAGATCACCCAGCACACGCTGCTGCACGAGGACGTGAAGCGCTTCTACGACGGCTTCCCCCGTGACGCGCACCCGATGGCGATGCTGTCCTCCGTGGTCAGCGCGCTGTCGACGTTCTACCAGGACAGCCACAACCCGTTCGACGAGAAGCAGCGCAACCTCTCGACGATCCGGCTGCTCGCCAAGCTTCCGACGATCGCGGCCTACGCGTACAAGAAGTCGGTCGGCCACCCGGTCGTCTACCCGCGCAACGACCTCGGCTACGTCGAGAACTTCCTGCGCATGACGTTCTCCGTGCCGGCCCAGGAGTACGACCTGGACCCGGTCGTGGTCTCGGCGCTCGACAAGCTGCTCATCCTGCACGCGGACCACGAGCAGAACTGTTCGACCTCCACCGTGCGCCTGGTCGGCTCCTCGCAGGCGAACATGTTCGCCTCGATCTCCGCCGGCATCAGCGCCCTGTGGGGCCCGCTGCACGGTGGCGCCAACCAGTCCGTCCTGGAGATGCTGGAAGGCATCAAGAACGACGGCGGCGACGTCGACGCCTTCATCCGCAAGGTGAAGAACAAGGAGGACGGCGTCCGCCTCATGGGCTTCGGACACCGCGTCTACAAGAGCTTCGACCCCCGGGCGAAGATCATCAAGGCCGCGGCGCACGACGTCCTCTCGGCGCTCGGCAAGAGCGACGAGCTGCTGGACATCGCGCTCAAGCTGGAAGAGCACGCGCTGGCCGACGAGTACTTCGTCGAGCGCAACCTCTACCCGAACGTGGACTTCTACACCGGTCTCATCTACCGGGCCATGGGCTTCCCGACCGAGATGTTCACCGTGCTCTTCGCGCTCGGCCGCCTCCCCGGCTGGATCGCCCAGTGGCACGAGATGATCAAGGAGCCCGGCTCCCGCATCGGCCGCCCGCGCCAGATCTACACCGGCGAGGTCCTGCGCGACTTCGTCCCGGTCGAGGCCCGCTGACCGCGTCACCGGCCCCGCGCGTACGAAAAGCGCCCCGCCGTCGATCCCCCCACGGGTCGACGGTCGGGGCGCTTTCCTTTCCCCGGTACGGATTCCCCCCACGGGACCCGGACCAGGGTGTCGGTGAGGAGCGCGAACGGCGCTCCGTCAGGGGTGTCCGCCGGGACCCGTTCGGTTCGGGAAGGCCCGCGTCGTACGGGCTTCCCGCGGGCACGTGTCCCGGCCGGCCGGTGCCTGCGGACGTCCCCCAAGACCTCCGTGAACGTCCCCCAAGACATTCCTGGCACCCGCCCCATTAGACCCGCGCCGACGCCCGATGGTTACGTTCCCATCACTGTGATCTGCGTCTCCTGTGAAGGAAATGTGTACGGGCTGCGGAGGCCGCTTTCTAACGGAACGAACGCAACCGGAGGCTGTTGCTCACCACGAACACCGAGGAGAACGCCATCGCGGCCCCCGCGATCATCGGGTTGAGCAGCCCGGCCGCCGCGAGCGGCAGCGCCGCCACGTTGTAGCCGAAGGCCCAGAAAAGGTTGCCCTTGATGGTGCCCAGGGTACGCCGGGAGAGCCGGATCGCATCCGCCGCGACCCTCAAGTCCCCGCGGACCAGAGTCAGATCGGCCGCCTCGATGGCCGCGTCCGTGCCCGTGCCCATGGCCAGACCCAGGTCGGCCTGAGCCAGCGCCGCCGCGTCGTTGACCCCGTCCCCGACCATGGCGACCGTACGGCCCTCGGCCTGCAGCCGGCGTACGACGTCGACCTTGTCCTGCGGCAGCACCTCGGCGATCACCTCGTCGATGCCCACCGCGCGGGCCACCGTCTCGGCCACCGCCCGGTTGTCGCCCGTCAGCAGCACCGGGGTCAGCCCCAGTGCGCGCAGCCGGGCCACCGCCTCGGCGCTGGTCTCCTTGACCGCGTCGGCGACGGTCAGCACGCCGCGCGCCGCCCCGTCCCAGGCGACCAGGACGGCGGTGCTGCCCGCAGCCTCGGCTTCCGCCCGGGCCCGCGCGAGGTCCTCGGGCAGCGTGATCGACCAGTCGGCCAGCAGCTGCTCGCGGCCCACCAGGACGGCGTGGCCGTCCACCACGCCCTGGACGCCGAGACCGGCGAGGGCACGGAAGTCCTCCGGCACGGGCAGCGAGCCCGCGCGATCCGCGGCCCCGGCGGCGACGGCCCGGGCGATCGGGTGCTCGGAGGCGTGCTCCAGCGAGCCCGCCAGGCGCAGGAGTTCGCGCGCGTCGGTGCCCTCGGCGGGGTGCACCCCGGCCAGGGTCATCCGGCCGGTGGTGACCGTACCGGTCTTGTCGAGGACGACGGTGTCCACGCGCCGGGTCGACTCCAGCACCTCCGGGCCCTTGATCAGGATCCCGAGCTGTGCGCCGCGGCCGGTGCCGACCAGCAGGGCGGTCGGGGTGGCGAGTCCCAGGGCGCAGGGGCAGGCGATGATCAGGACCGCCACCGCGGCGGTGAACGCGGCGGTCGGGTCATCGGTGAGCAGCAGCCAGGCCACCCAGGTGCCGAGCGCGAGCATCAGCACGACGGGGACGAAGACGGCGGCGATCCGGTCGGCCAGCCGCTGGACCTGCGCCTTTCCGTTCTGAGCCTGCTCGACCAGGGTGGCCATCCGGGCGAGCTGGGTGTCCGCGCCGATCCGGGTCGCCTCGACGACCAGGCGTCCGGCGGTGTTCACGGTGGCGCCGGTGACCGCGTCGCCGACGCCCACCTCGACCGGGACGGACTCGCCGGTCAGCATCGAGGCGTCCACGGCGGAGCTGCCCTCGACGACCGTGCCGTCCGTGGCGATCTTCTCGCCGGGGCGTACGACGAACCGGTCGCCGACGGCCAGCGCGCCGACCGGGATCCGGACCTCGGCGCCGCCGCGCAGTACGGCGACGTCCTTGGCGCCCAGGTGCAGCAGCGCCTTCAGGGCGGCGCCCGCCCTCCGCTTGGAGCGCGCCTCCAGGTAGCGGCCGAGCAGGATGAAGGCGACCACGCCGGCCGCGACTTCGAGGTAGATGGCCGAGGAACCGTCGACGCGCGAGACGGCGCCTGACCGGACGGCGAAGAAGGTGAAGCCGTGCCGCATGCCGGGCATGCCCGCGTGACCGAAGAACAGCGCCCACAGCGACCAGGCGAAGGCGGCCAGGGTGCCGACCGAGACCAGGGTGTCCATGGTGGCGGCGCCGTGCCGGGCGTTGGTCCAGGCGGCCCGGTGGAAGGGGAGGGCGCCCCAGACGACGACGGGCGAGGCGAGGGTGAGCGAGAGCCACTGCCAGTTGTCGAACTGGAAGGCCGGCACCATCGCGAGCAGCACGACGGGCAGGGCCAGGGCGGCGGAGACGAGGAGGCGCCCGCGCAGCGCGGCGAGTTCCGGATCGGGCGCCGCGTCCCCGTCCGCCGCCGCGCCGGATTCCGCTTGCGGCGCCGGGGCCGGCGGCGGGGGTTCCTCGGCGGTGTACCCGGTCTTGACGACGGTGGCGATCAGGTCGGCCACCTGCACCTCGGGCGCGTAGGAGACCCGCGCCTTCTCGGTGGCGTAGTTCACCGTGGCGCTGACGCCGTCCATCCGGTTCAGCTTCTTCTCGATGCGGGCCGCGCAGGAGGCGCAGGTCATTCCGCCGATCGTCAGCTCGACCTCGGTGGTCATCGGTCCGTCGTGCACTGTGCTGGTCATGTCCGGCTCCAGGGGGAGGGCCGGGTCCGTACGGAACCAGTATGAGCTGGACGGTACGGCCCGGCGGGTGCTGCGGGTGCTGCGGGTGTTGCGCGGGGCCCGGTCCGTCGTCGAGGCCGGGCCCGCCGCGGAGGGTCAGGCCCGGCCGGCGTAGGTGTACCCCGCCTCGTCGACGGCGGCGCGCACGTCGTCCTCGGCTAGGGGGGCGGCGGAGACCACGGTGACCTCGCCGGACGCGGTGACGGCCTTGACCGAGTCGACGCCGGGCAGGGCGGTCAGTTCGGCGGTCACGGCGCCTTCGCAGTGGCCGCAGGTCATGCCGGTCACCCGGTAGACGGTGGTGGTCCGGGTGTCCGTCTCGGCGCTCATGTCGTTCTCCTCATCGGGGGCATGTGCGGTCGCCGGAAGGCGGTGGATCCCTCCACCCTTCTGCCGACAGCTCCAGACTATACCCCTAGGGGGTATCGAGGCGAGCCCCGACGCCCGGGACGACCGGTGGACAGGGCGTGTTCACCGTATGTAAATGGCGGGTATGTCCGCTTCGGGAAGTCTGACGCTGATCCTGATCATGTCGATCGCGGTGCTGGCGCCCCTGCTCGCCCACGGCGTCTCCCGATGGCTGTCCGTACCCCTGGTGATCTTCGAGATCCTGCTCGGAGTGCTCGTCGGGCCCGACGTGCTGGGATGGGCCGCGCCGGGCCAGGTGATCGACGTGCTCGGCCAGCTCGGCCTGGCGATGCTGATGTTCCTGGCGGGGTACGAGATCCGGTTCGACCGGATCGGCGGCGACACCCTCAAGCGTTCCGCCGCGGCCTGGCTGATCGCCCTGGCCGCGGGGCTGACGGCCGGCACCCTGCTCGCGCAGGGCGGCGGCTTCGGCAAGGGCGTCTACGTCGGCACCGCGCTGACCAGCACCGCGCTGGGCACGGTCCTGCCGGTGCTGCGCGACGCGGGCGACCTGCGGGGCCGGTTCGGGTCCGTGGTGATGGCCATGGGCTCGATCGGCGAGTTCGGGCCGGTCATCGCCATGGCCCTGCTGCTCAGCGGGCGGGCCCCCGCCCGCTCCGCCGCCCTGCTGGCCGCCTTCGGGGTGCTCACGGCGGCCGCCGTGTTCTGGGCGCTGCGCCCGAAGGCGCCCTGGCTCTCGCACGTCATCACCCGGACCCTGGACAGCAGCGCGCAGTTCGCGGTGCGGCTGGTGATGCTGCTGCTGGTGGCCATGCTGGGGCTGGCGCAGGCGCTCGGCCTGGACGTGCTGCTCGGGGCCTTCGCCGCGGGGCTGATCACCCGACTGGTCCTGCGCGGCGCCGCGCCCGACAGCGGCGAGGTGGTGCTCTCCAAGGTCGAGGCGATGGGCTTCGGTTTCCTGGTGCCGCTGTTCTTCGTGCTCACCGGGATCCAGTTCGACCTGAAGGCCCTGCTCGGGGGCGGTCGGGTGCTGCTCCTGCTGCCGGTGTTCCTGCTGTTGTTCCTGCTGGTGCGCGGGCTGCCGATCTGGTGGCTGGCGCCCCGGGACCTCGGGCGGCGGGACCGGGCGGCGCTGGTGCTGCTCGGGTCGACCGCGCTGCCCCTGGTGGTCGCGATCACCACGCTGGGGGTGCAGGACGGGATGGTGCGGGCGGGGGAGGCGGCGGCGCTGGTGGGGGCGGGGATGATCTCGGTGCTGGTGTTCCCGCTGCTGGCGCTGCGGCTGCGGGCGGGCGGTAGGCGGGCGGGGGTGAAGGCCGGCCGGGGTGAGCGGGTGCCGGTCAGCGATGGGGAGTCGTGGTGATCATCGGCTCCAGGTAGCGCAGGAGTACGTCCTTCAGCTCGGCGACGTAGGCGTCCCGCTCGGCGCCCTCGCTGGCGAGCACCAGGTCCAGGGACGACTTGAAGATGCCCAGCACCATGTTGGAGACGTGGGTCAGCCGCTCGGGGGAGAAGTCCGGCGCGTAGGCGCGCAGCACGTCCTCGACCCGGGTGAGCAGGCCGGAGTGCAGCTCCTCGTGCTCCTGGGTCATGCCGGGGACCCCCGAGCCGTGCATCAGGGCCCAGAAGGCGGGGTTCTCGCAGTTGAAGGCGATGACCGGGTCGAGGACCGCGTCGAGCAGCTCGGGCAGCGGCTTGCTCAGGTTCTCGGGCAGGAAGGCCTGGCCGTGCGTGTCGTGGGCGCGCTTGAGCAGCTCGCCGCCCAGCTCGATCGCGATGGCCTCCTTGTTCGGGAAGAACTGGTAGAGCGTGCCCGGGGACACGCCGGCCTCGCGGGCGATGGCGTTGGTGCTCGCCGCGGCGTAACCGGTACGGCAGAACACCCCCGCGGCGGCTGCCAGGAGCTGTGCGATCCGGCGCTCTCCGCGCGCTTGTCGGCGGCGGGGGGCGGGGTCCGGGGCGGCGGGGCCGGTGGGGTCCGGGGTGGCTCCGGGGGCGGATTTCCGCGTCTTCGGCGACTTCGGCGACGTCTGCACGGCCTTCCCGGGTGCGGATGTTTCCGGCATGTCGGGCACTTCGCTCCCCGTCCTTCCCGAGGGTGATTGACAAACGCGAGCTACCGCTCGCATTCTGTGGGAACGCGAGCGACTGCTCGTGTTTGCCAGTCTAGCTTCTGGCAATCACGGTGAAGGGGACACCGAGACATGTCCGAAGTCAAGAAACCGCCGTCGGGGCGAGCGCGTGAGCAGGGGCGGGACCAGGGGGAGGGGCCGCGCCCCTCGCCCGGAGGCGGGCCGCCGGGGCGCGGAGCCGTCCCCGGGCCGGAGATCGGTGGCTGGTCGCGGTTCGTCACGGCCCGGCCGGGACTGTCGCTGCTGCTCGCCCTGGTCGTCACGGCCCTGGCCGTGTTCGCGGGCAGCGGCGTCGCCGACCGGATGGCCAGCGGGGGCTGGCAGGATCCGGCCGCCCGGTCCACCTACGCCACCAAGGCACTGGAGCGCGAGTTCCCCGCCTCGCAGCCCAATCTGCTGCTGCTCGTGGACGCCGGGGCGGCCGGGGTGGGCGATCCGGCCGTCGCCGCCGAGGCGCGCCGGCTGATCGCGCGGCTCACCGCGGAGGAGGGGATCGCCGGAGTCGGTTCGTACTGGCAGGCCAACGCGCCCGCGCTGCGCTCCGAGGACGGTCACCAGGCGCTGATCGCCGCCCGGGTCGAGGGCGACGAGAAGACCACCGCCGAGGTGCTCGACCGGATCGCCCCCGCGCTGCGCGGGACCCACGGCCCGGTGCGGGTCTCCCTCGGCGGGCCCGTCGCCGTACAGAGCGAGGTCACCAGCACCATCCAGGAAGACCTGCTGTGGGCGGAGATGATCGCCCTGCCCGTCACCCTGGTCCTGCTGGTACTGGTCTTCGGCAGCGCGGTGGCCGCCGCACTGCCGCTCGGGGTCGGGATCGTCGCGATCATCGGCACCAACGCGGTCCTGCGCGGGCTGACCGAGATCACCGAGGTCTCCGTCTTCGCCCAGAACCTCACCACCGCCCTCGGGCTCGGACTGGCCATCGACTACGCCCTGTTCATCGTGCGGCGCTTCCGCGAGGAACTCGCGGCCGGGCGGGAGCCCCGGGAGGCCGTGGGCGCCACCCTGCGCACCGCCGGGCGGACGGTGCTGTTCTCCGCCCTGACGGTCGCGGTGTCCCTCTCGGCGATGCTGTTCTTCCCGATGTACTTCCTGCGCTCCTTCGCCTACGCCGGGGTCGCGGTGGTGCTGCTCGCGGCGGGAGCCGCGCTGATCCTGCTGCCCGCGGCGCTCGTGCTGCTGGGGGACCGGGTCAACTCCTTCGACCTGCGGGCGCTGTGGCGGCGCGGGCGGCGCGGGCCCCGTGCGGAAGCCGGCGGCGGCGAGGGCCGGGGGTGGGCGCGTACCGCCGCGCTGGTCATGCGGCGGGCGCCCGTCTTCGCGGTGATCACCACCGCCGGGCTGCTGCTGCTCGGCGTCCCCTTCCTCGGGGTGAAGTTCGGCACGGTGGACGACCGGCAGCTCCCGGCCACCGCCGAATCGCACGTGGTGCAGCAGCACATCCGGGACGGCTTCCCGGGCAACCCCGCGGCGCGGCTCCTCGTGCTCGCCGAGGGCCCGGCCGACGCGTCCGCGTACACCGCCTACCGGAGCAGGCTCAGCGAACTGCCCGGGGTGGTCCGGGTCGACGGGCCGGTGGGCTCCGGTCCGGGCGGGGCCCCGGGGCAGTACGCCTACTTCTCGGTGGTCGGCGAGGGGGAGGCCGCCGGGCAGCAGGCCCGCGAGCTGGTCGGCGAGGTCCGGGGGGTCGATGCGGACTTCAAGACGTCCGTGACGGGGCAGGCCGCGGTCCTGGTCGACGGGCAGGACGCGATCGCCAGGGGGCTGCCGTGGGCGCTGGCCCTGGTGGTCCTGGCCACGCTGCTGCTGGTCTTCCTGCTCACCGGGAGCCTGCTCATACCGCTCCAGGCGGTGCTGCTCAACGCGCTCAGCCTGACCGCGATGTTCGGGGCGGTGGTGTGGGTCTTCCAGGACGGCAACCTCTCGGGCCTGCTCTCCTTCACCTCCACCGGAGACATCGAGACCACCCTGCCGGTGCTGATGTTCTCCATCGCCTTCGGACTCTCCATGGACTACGGGGTGTTCCTCATATCCCGGATCAAGGAGGAGTACGACCGCACCGGGGACCACGAGGGCGCGGTGCGGACGGGGCTCGCCCGCACGGGCGGCCTGATCACCGCGGCGGCCGTGATCCTGGCGGTGGTGATGGTGGCCATCGGTACCTCGCGGGTGACCAACACCAAGATGCTGGGGCTCGGGATCGCGCTGGCCGTGCTGATGGACGCGATGGTGGTCCGCAGCCTGCTGGTTCCTGCGGTCATGAAGCTGACGGGACGGGCCACCTGGTGGGCCCCCGGGCCGCTGCGCCGGCTGCACGACCGGTTCGGGCTGAGCGAGGGCGGGGAGGCGGGTGCGCCGCGCGAGCCCGCCGCCGGGGCCGCGGAGCGCGTAGAGCCCGCCGAGCCTTCCGGCCGGGTGCCGGTCGCGCCGTAGCACGGCCCGCGGATCTCGCGGGCGGTGTCCGGGCCGGGGTGGTGGCACCCCGGCCCGGGCGGCGAACGGCGCTCCGCGCGGCGGGAGTCAGTCGTCGCGGCGGCCCCGGTTGCCGGGGCGCCGGGCGACCCAGGCGCGGATCGTGTCGGCGTACCAGTAGGGCTTGCCGACCTCGACGTGGTCGGGCGGGGGGAGCAGCCCGTGCTTGCGGTAGGAACGCACGGTGTCCGGCTGGACCTGGATGTGGGCGGCGATCTCCTTGTACGACCACAGCTTCCGGTCGGTCATCTGGGGCACCTCCTCGTCCACGCCGCGGGGGCGGCCGGGAGGCCGTCGGGGGAGCCAGAGCGTGGACACTGACGATCAATCAAGGTTGTGCCCGGAGAACGACACGGAGTGAACGCAGGGGAGGGGCTGTCGAATGTCTGTGACGCAAGACCCGCGTAATGCGGACACGTGTGACGAGACCCCGACCTCCGTGACACAAGCGGCACAAGGGTCGGAAGGGGCAAGGGCGTGTCGCGGCGGGCCACGGCGCCGATCAGCGGTAGAGAGGGGGCCGTTCCGCCAGTTCGACGACGGTCCGCGCCCCGCTGCGGGAGGCGGCGAGGCCCGCCTCCGAGACCGCGGCCGCCGCGTAGCCGTCCCACGCGCCGGGCCCCTCGACCCGGCCCGCCGCCGCGGCGGCCACCCACCGGCGCAGCTGGCGGTCGTAGGCATCGGCGAAGCGCACGGTGTAGTCCTGGACGATCTCACCGCCCCAGCGGCCCCCGGACTGCACCACCATCGTGTGGCCGTCGCCGATCCGGGCGCTGCCCGCCTCGCCCACGGCCTCGCACTGCACCTGGTAGCCCACACCGCAGTTGACGAAGATCTCCACGTCGACGATCGCGCCGCCCGAGGTCTCCAGCAGCACCAGCCGGGGGTCGCGCAACCCCTCGGGGGCCGCACCCGACGGCGTCGGGGACAGCACGGTGACGGCCGTGATCTCCTGCCGCAGCAGCCAGCGGGCCGCGTCCACCTCGTGCACCACCGAGTCGGTGATCAGCATGTCGCTGGTGAAGAAGGAGGGCGAGGAGGCATTGCGGTGGCGGCAGTGCAGGAACAGCGGCCGGCCGATGCCCCCGGCGTCCAGCAGTTCCTTCAGGCGCTCGTACTCGGCGTCGTAGCGGCGCATGAAGCCGACCTGCACCCGCCGCCGCCCGAGCCGTTGCTCCGCCTCCATGATGCGCAGCGCCCCCGCCGGGTCCGGGGTCAGCGGCTTCTCGCACAGCACCGGCAGGTCCCGGGCCAGGGCCCGCATGACGGCCTCCTCGTGCGCGGGTCCGGGCGAGGCGATCAGGACCGCGTCCACCCCGGGCGCGGCTATGGCGGCCGCCGGGTCGGTGTGCGCGCTCGCGCCCTCCAGCGCCGCCGCGATCTCCTTGACCCGGTCGCCGTCGGGGTCTGCCACGGCCACCACCCGGGCCCCGCCGACGGTCCGCCCGATCCGGCGGACGTGGTCGCTGCCCATCTTCCCCGTGCCGATGACGGCGATGCCGAGCGTGCTCATGGCTACCTCTTCTTCCAGGGTTCGATGCGACCAGGGGGGCTAACGGGCGCCGCAGGAGCGGAGGTAGGCGCGGGTGCGCCGGGCGATCGGCAGCGGCCGATCCGGCGGGCACGGGTACATGTCCTGCTCCACGATGGCGAAGAGGTCCACCCCGAGCCGCTGGGCCGCCGCCAGCACCGGCTCCAGCGCGGGCACCCCGGCGGGCGGCTCGCACATCACCCCGCGGCCCACCGCGGGCCCGAAGGGCAGCTGCTCCGCGACGACTTCGGCGAGGATCTGCGGGTCCACCTGCTTGAGGTGGAGGTAGCCGATGCGCTCGCCGAAGGTCTCGATCAGTTCGACGCTGTCGCCCCCGCAGTAGGCGTAGTGCCCGGTGTCCAGGCACAGCGAGACCGCGTCCGGATCGGTCGCGTCCAGGAACCGGGCGACGTTCTCCGGAGTGTCGATGTGGGTGTCGGCATGCGGGTGGACCACGATCCGCAGCCCGTACCGCTCGCGCACCTCGCGGCCCAGCCGCTCGGTCTGCCGGGCGAGTTCGCGCCATTGCCCGGCGTCGAGGTTGCGGTCCTCCAGGACCGCCCCCGTCTTGTCGTCCCGCCAGAAGGAGGGGATGACCACCAGGTGCTCCGCGCCCATCGCCTGCGTCAGTCCGGCGATCCGCGACACGTGCGCCCAGGTCTCCTCCCATACGGCGGGTCCGTGATGGAGTCCGGTGAACACCGTGCCGGCCGAGACCTTCAGGCCGCGCCTGCCGGTCTCCTCGGCGAGCCGCGCGGGATCCGTGGGCAGATAGCCGTAGGGGCCCAGCTCGATCCACTCGTACCCGGCTTCCGCGACCTCGTCGAGGAAGCGCGGCCAGCCGGTCTGCCGGGGGTCATCGGGGAACCACACCCCCCAGGAGTCCGGAGCCGAACCGATGCGGATACGGGTCAACGCGGGCGGGGAGGACGTCATGACGCCACCTTAGGGTGCGAGGCTCGACGGGACAGGCCGCAGGGACCGGAAGAGGAGTGGGAGGACGCTTGTGACCACCGACCCGTTCGACGTGATCACGATGGGCCGGATCGGGGTGGATCTCTACCCCCTGAGAACCGGCGTACGGCTGGCCGAGGCCGAGACCTTCGGCAAGTTCCTCGGGGGCTCACCGACCAACGTGGCGGTCGCCGCCGCCCGGCTCGGCCGGCGCACCGCCGTGATCACCCGGACCGGGGCGGACCCCTTCGGCGCGTACCTGCGCCAGGAGCTGCGCGGCTTCGGCGTGGACGACCGCTGGGTCGGGGAGGTCGCCGCCTACCCGACCCCCCTGACCTTCTGCGAGATCTTCCCGCCGGACCACTTCCCCCTCTACTTCTACCGGCAGCCCAAGGCCCCCGACCTGGAGATCCACCCGGAGGAGCTGGACCTCGAAGCGGTGCGCGCCGCCCGGGTGTTCTGGGTGACGGGCACGGGACTGAGCGCCGAGCCGAGCCGGGCGGCGACCCTGGCCGCGCTGGAGGCCCGGGCGAAGGCCGGGACCACCGTCTTCGACCTCGACTGGCGTCCGATGCTGTGGTCCTCGAAGCCGGACGCCTGGTACGCGCGGGCCCTGGCCCACGCCACGGTCGCCGTGGGGAACGTCGAGGAGTGCGCGATCGCCACCGGCGAGAGCGAGCCGTGGGCGGCGGCCCGCGCGCTGCTGGCCGCCGGGGTGGAACTGGCCGTGGTCAAGCGGGGCCCGGAGGGCGTCCTGGCCGTCCACCGCGACGGCCGCGCGGTGCAGGCGCCGCCGGTGCCGGTGGAGGTGGTCAACGGGCTGGGCGCCGGGGACGCCTTCGGGGGAGCGCTGTGCCACGGGCTGCTCGGCGGCTGGGAGCTGGAGCGGGTGGTGCGCTTCGCGAACGCGGCGGGAGCCATCGTGGCGTCCCGGCTGGCCTGTTCCACGGCGATGCCGCGGACCGACGAGGTGGAGGAGGTGCTGGCGTCATGGCGGTGACCGGGGCGTGGGCGATGGCGTACACGCAGCTGCGCGTGCTGGAGCTGGAGCCGGGGGAGACGTACCGGCTGGAGTGCGGTGACCACGAGTGGATCGTCCTCCCGCTGGCGGGGGCGTGCGCGGTGCGCAGCCTGGGGCCCGCCCCGGACGACCCCGGGCAGCTCTTCGACCTGCGCGGCCGGGCCGGCGTGTTCGCGGGCGTCACCGACTTCGCGTACCTGCCGCGCGACGGCAGCGCCCGGATCACCTCGCCCGCCGGCGGCCGCTTCGCCCTCGCCGGCGCCCTCGCCACGCGCAGGCTGACCGCCCGCCACGGCCCCGCCGAGCGGGTGCCCGTCGAACTGCGCGGAGCGGGCAGCTGCTCCCGCCAGGTCAACAACTTCGCCGCCGCGGGTGTCTTCGCGTGCGACCGGCTGATCGCGGTCGAGGTGCTCACCCCGGGCGGGAACTGGTCCTCGTACCCCCCGCACAAGCACGACGAGCACCACCCCGGGACCGAGTCCGAGCTGGAGGAGATCTACTACTACGAAATCGCCCCGCACGGCGCCGCCCCCGGCGTCGGCTACCAGCGTGTCAGTCCGTCCCCGGCGGGGAAGACCGACATCCTCACGGAGGTGAGGAGCGGAGACGCGGTGCTGATCCCCGATGGCTGGCACGGACCGTCCATGGCCGCGCCCGGCCACGACATGTACTACCTCAATGTGATGGCGGGCCCGGGGGAGTCCCGGGAGTGGCTCATCCGGGACCACCCCGACCACGGCTGGATCCGGGACACCTGGCCGGGCCAGGCCGTCGACCCCCGGCTGCCCTTCCCGGCGGCGGACCGGGCCGGCACGGCGGAGCGGTCCGACACGCCGGGTCGGCCCGTCACAGCGCACCGATCGGAGGAGGTCCGGTGAGCGATACCCGTCACCTCACCGTCGCGCAGGCCCTCGTCGCCTTCCTCGCCCGCCAGTTCACCGAGCGCGACGGCCGCCGCACCCGCCTGATCGCCGCGACCTGGGGGATCTTCGGCCACGGCAACGTCGCGGGGATCGGCCAGGCGCTGCTGGAGAGCGGACCGGAGGCCATGCCGTTCCTCCAGGGACGCAACGAGCAGGCGATGGTGCACGCCGCCGTCGGCTACGCCCGGCGCAGCGGCCGCCTCTCCGCGCACGCCGTCACCGCCTCCATCGGCCCCGGCGCCACCAACCTCGTCACCGGAGCGGCCCTCGCCACCATCAACCGGATCCCGGTCCTCCTGCTCCCCGGGGACGCCTTCGCCACCCGGCCCGCCGATCCGGTGCTCCAGCAGCTCGAAGTCCCCTGGGCCGGGGACGTCTCCGTCAACGACACCCTGCGCCCCGTCTCCCGCCACTTCGACCGGATCACCCGCCCCGAGGCGCTGATCCCGGCCGCGCTCCAGGCGATGCGCGTGCTCGCCGACCCGGTGGCGACCGGCGCCGTCACCCTCGCCCTCCCGCAGGACGTCCAGGCGCAGGCGTGGGACTGGCCCGAGGAGTTCTTCGCCGAGCGCGTGTGGTCCGTACGCCGTCCCCGGCCCGACCGCGCCGAACTGGCCGGGGCCGCCGCGGCCGTACGGTCGGCCGCGCGCCCCCTGCTCATCGCGGGCGGCGGCATCCACCACAGCGGGGCCGGAGCCGCCCTGGCCGCCTTCGCCGAGGCCACCGGCATCCCGGTCGCGGCCACCCAGGCGGGCAAGGGCGCCCTGCTCCACGGCCACCCCGCCGAGGTCGGCGGCATCGGCCACACCGGCACCGACACCGCCGCCGCACTGGCCCGCGAGGCCGACCTCGTGATCGCGGCCGGGACCCGGCTGACCGACTTCACCACCGCCTCCGCGACCCTCTTCCAGCACCCCGCGGTCCGCTTCGTCGGGCTCAACCTGGACCCGTACGACGCCCACAAGCTGGCCGCCCGGCCCCTGGTCGGCGACGCCCGCGAGTGCCTGGACGAGCTGCGCGAGGCGCTGGCCGGCCACCGGGTGAGCCCGGAGTACCGCGCGGGCTACACCCGGGCGAAGGAGGACTGGGAGGCTCGCGTGGACCGCGCGTACGCCGCGCCCGACGAGAGCGCCGTACCGACGCAGGTCCAGGTGCTCGGCGTCCTCGACGCCCTGCTCACCGAGGACGACGTCCTCGTCAACGCGGCCGGCTCCCTCCCCGGTGACCTGCACAAGCTGTGGCGGGCCCGCTCGCCGCACCAGTACCACGTGGAATACGGCTACTCCTGCATGGGCTACGAGATTCCGGCCGCCCTGGGAGCCGCCCTCGCCGCGCCCGCGGACCGGGTGTGGGCCCTGGTCGGGGACGGCACGTACCTGATGAACCCGACCGAGATCGTCACCGCAGTCCAGGAGCGCGTCCCGCTGCGCCTGGTGGTCCTCGACAACCACGGCTACGCCTCCATCGGCGGGCTCTCGGCCGCCGTGGGCGCCGAGGGCTTCGGCACCGCCTACCGCTTCCGGGGGCCGGACGGCGCGTACGACGGCGCGCCGCTCCCGGTGGACCTCGCGGCCAACGCGGCCTCCCTCGGGATGGCCGTCTTCCGCGCCCGCACCGTCGGTGACCTGCGGGAAGCCCTGACGGCGGCCCGCGATGCGGACCGTCCCACATGTGTCTACGTGGAGACCCGAACGCCCGACACTGTGTCGGGCCCGCCCCCCGCGGCGGCGTGGTGGGATGTTCCCGTGGCCGAGACCGCGACCCGTGCGTCGGCGGCCGGAGCCCGTGAAGAGTACGACCGGCAAGCCGCGCAGCGACGTCGCCATCTGTGAAGGAGCAAGGCATGAAGACCGTCAACCACTGGATCGGTGGCCAGACCGTCGAGGGCGCGTCGGGCAACTACGGCCCGGTCACCGACCCCGCCACCGGCGAAGTCACCACCCAGGTCGCCCTCGCCTCGGCCGAAGAGGTCGACGCGGCGGTACGGGTCGCCAAAGAGGCGTACCTGAGCTGGGGCCAGTCCTCGCTGGCCGCCCGCACCAAGGTGCTGTTCGCCTACCGCGCCCTCCTCGACGCCAACCGCGACGCGATCGCCGAGCTGATCACCGCCGAGCACGGCAAGGTGCACTCGGACGCGCTGGGCGAGGTCGCCCGCGGCCTGGAGATCGTCGAGCTGGCCTGCGGCATCACCACCCAGCTCAAGGGCGAGCTGTCGACCTCCGTCTCCAGCCGCGTGGACGTCGCCTCGATCCGCCAGCCGATCGGCGTCGTCGCGGGCATCACCCCGTTCAACTTCCCGGCCATGGTGCCGATGTGGATGTTCCCGCTGGCCGTGGCCTGCGGCAACTCCTTCATCCTCAAGCCGAGCGAGAAGGACCCCTCGGCCGCGAACAAGCTGGCCGAGCTGGCCACCGAGGCGGGGCTCCCGGCGGGCGTGCTGAACGTCGTCCACGGCGACAAGACCGCCGTCGACGCGCTCCTCGCGCACCCCGACATCGCCGCCGTCTCCTTCGTCGGCTCCACGCCGATCGCCCGCCACATCCACACCACCGCCTCCGCCAACGGCAAGCGGGTCCAGGCCCTCGGCGGCGCCAAGAACCACATGCTGGTCCTCCCGGACGCCGACCTGGACGCGGCGGCCGACGCGGCGGTCTCGGCGGCGTACGGTTCGGCCGGCGAGCGCTGCATGGCGATCTCCGCGGTCGTCGCGGTCGGCGCCATCGCCGACGAGCTGGTCGAGAAGATCCGCGAGCGCGCCGAGAAGATCAAGATCGGCCCCGGCAACGACCCCACCTCCGAGATGGGGCCGCTGATCACCGCGGCCCACCGCGACAAGGTCGCCTCGTACGTCACCGGCGCGGCCGCCCAGGGCGCGGACGTGATCCTCGACGGCACCGGCTACACGGTCGAGGGCAACGAGAACGGCCACTGGATCGGCCTCTCGCTCCTCGACAACGTCTCCACCGACTCCGACGCCTACCGCGACGAGATCTTCGGCCCGGTCCTGTGCGTCCTGCGCACCGAGACCTACGAGGAGGGCGTCGCCCTCATCAACGCCTCGCCCTTCGGCAACGGCACCGCGATCTTCACCCGCGACGGCGGCGCCGCGCGCCGCTTCCAGCTGGAGGTCGAGGCCGGCATGGTCGGCGTGAACGTGCCGATCCCGGTCCCGGTGGGCTACCACTCCTTCGGTGGCTGGAAGGACTCGCTCTTCGGCGACCACCACATCTACGGCAACGACGGCATCCACTTCTACACCCGCGGCAAGGTCGTCACCACCCGCTGGCCGGACCCCTCGGAAGCCCCCTCGGGCGTAGACCTGGGCTTCCCCCGCAACCACTGACCCACCCCGCCACCCCCGCACCCAGGAGCCCCCGGCCCACCCTCACCGGCCGGGGGTTCCTGCTGTCCCGGGCCGGTTTCCCGTTCTCTCAATCGTGATCGCTTGACCCCCGGGCCACCGGCTCGGGAGCATCGAACGCGGCACTACGCCGAACGGGAGAGGGGAACTGGAAGCCATGAAGGTGACCAAGCTGATCAGCACCTGTGACCTCAAGGACTGCCCGACGATCTACGCCACCGACCGAGGTACGTTCCTCGTGCAGGGCGAGGCGCCCGACGACCACGGGCTCAAGATTCCCGCTCACGAAGCCCTCGTGGAGATCCCCGTCGAGCTGATCAAGAAGGCCATTGCCGATGGCCTCGTCTAGCACCCTGGCCGAACTCTTCGAGCGGTTCCAGCACGAAGCGTTCCGCCTGGAGACTCTCGACGACTACAGCGGCTCCGGGAACGTTGATGCCTACCGTGCTTTCCAGGCCGGAGAGGAGCGGCCTGAGGGCTACAACGCCGGATGGGTCGAAGAACTCCGAGGACTCACGCACGAGGGCAAGCGGGTGTACCGCGTGCACGTCCTCAAGCGCCCCCTCACGGAGTACCTCCGATTCGAGCTGGCGTGGGGCTACCGGACGAACATGACCGGCGGGGAAGAGTTCTTCATCTTCGATGTTACGGACGCCCTGAACCCGCTCGACGCCGTTCCGGACTTCTGGCTCTTCGACTCCAAGGACACGGCCGTGATGCGGTACGAAGCCGGGGCGTACCTCGGTGCCGACGTTCTGCCACAGGACGAAGCTGCCCCTTACGTCGCCTACCGGGAAACGGCACTCGCCCACGCGGAGCCGTTCACCGACTGGTGGGCCAAGTACGGCGAGTGAACAAGGCACAGCTCGGGGCCGCGCTGCGGGCACTGCGAGAGGCATCCGGCAAGGAAGCCAAAGCGGTCGCCCGTAGCGCCCTCATGTCTCCGTCCGAGCTCTCCAAGATTGAGAACGCCAATCTCCTTCCCAGCGCCACGGACGTGGAGCCCGTCCTCACTGCCATAGGCGTCTCTGACGCCATCAAGGCGGAGTACACGGAAGCGGCCCGCGCCGCGACCACTGAGGCCACCGCGTGGCGTCTCCTCAAGCGAGCCGGCATCCACAAGGGCCAGCAGGCGGCGAAGGCACTAGAAGCGTGCCTCGGCCAAGTCCGCGTCATGAGCCGGGACTTCGGCCTCCGGGCGGCGCCGGCGGCGCAGCACCCAGAACGCCGTCCCGGCTCCCAGGAGGACGAGCAGCGCGCCGGCCGCCGGCCACGGCACCGCGACGAACTCCGCCGAACCGGCGGTGACCAGGTCCCCGTACCTCGCCGCACGCGCTTCCACCTTCACGGTGACCCAGTCCAACTGAGGTGCGTCCGGCCAGGGTTCGCTCATTTCGATCCGCTGACCCGGCAGCAGGGTCAGCCGCGGATCGCGCCCCGTCCGGTTCAGGACGTTCCGCCCGATCAGGCCTTCCGCGCTCACCGCCACCTTCGGCTCGACCACCACGTTCCCCCGGTTGACCAGCGCGTACGTGATGGTGGCGGAGGCCCGGTGCAGCCACGGCAGCAGCGGCGCGTCCCGGCGGACCCGGACGTCCTCGACGCTGAGCCCGGGAGCGAGCGGCCCCGGCACCCGGAAGTAGAGCCGCGCGCCGACCGATCGCTTCACCCCGACCTGGACCTTGCCCTCCCGCTGGACGCCCTCCACCTCGGTGTTCAGCGCGACGATCCCGCCGACGTGGTCGCCCGGCGTCGCGTCCTCGGGGACCTTCACGGTGAAGGGGATGTCCTTGCGGCCCTTGGCGGGGACGGTGACGGTCGCCGTACCGGGCGGCAGGGCGAGCCAGGCGCCGACGTCCTTGGGCTTCGTCTCGACGGGCAGCAGCGCGAAGGCGCCGTCGGCCGGGGTGTTCACGGCGTCGGTGGCGAAGACCTGGAACGTGAGGTCCTTCGCGGAGGTGTTGAGGATCGTCACGCTGTCGCCGACGGTGGACCCGGCCGCGCCCTGGTGGAAGAAGTACGCCCGGTCGGTCATCGCCGCACCCGCCGCAGGGGTCGGGAAGACGCCCCAGGTGCCGTTCTCGGCGGCGTCCGCGGCCCCGGCCGGCAGCAGCAGCCCGACGAGCAGCAGCAGGCCGAGCAACTGGCCTCGGATCAGGGATCCATGGTGACGGGGGCGGATACGGATGCGGGTGCGGCGCATGGGCGGGCTCCAGACGGACGGGACGGGACGCCACGGGACGGGACGCGACAGGACGCGACGGGGAACGCGAACGCGAGCGGGAAAGGGAACGGGAACGGGAAGGGGAAGGGTGGTGCGGCGCCGGAGCGCCGCACCACCCGGAGCCGGGCTGTGCCGTGCGGTGGTGCCGGTCAGGCGATCGAGAAGGTCACGACCGACTGGTAGGTGTCCGCGAACATGAACGGCGGGAGCTGGATCATCCCGGCGCCGCCGACCGCGAACTCGCCACCGGTCAGCTCGTCCCCGCCGGCCGCCTGCGAGGCCACCTTCATCGGGGTGTCCGTGATCGCGCCCGGGGTACCGGCCGAGCAGGTGCTCGGGCTGTCCGGGTTGGTCACGGTGCAGGTCGGCTGGATGCCGATCTGGGCCTTGGCCATGGAGTGACCGGTGGTCTGGTTCAGGAACGGCGTACGGGTTGCCGTCACGTCCCAGCCGAGGCTGCCGCCGCGGAAGTCTTGGACGGCCGCGGCGTTGAACATGCCGACCACCGACTGGGCCTTGCCGTTGATCGTGACGGAGCCGAAGCTGACGGCCGGCTGGCCGTCCTTCGGACCCAGCGCCAGCGGACCGGGGAGCACCTCGACGTCGACCGGGTTCCGCACGCCCGCCTGGTCCTCCAGGAACACGAAGGACTTGTACGGGGTGACCGAGCCGTCGATCCGGATCGCGTCGGCCTTCTTCGTGACCGTGAGGGTGCAGCTCGCGACGCCCGAGGCGTCCGCCGTGCCCGCCCCCGTGTCACCGGTCGCCGCGCCGCCGAGCAGGGCGGAGCAGGTGACCGGCCCGGCCGGGAAGTTGGCGCCGGTGGCGACGACGGAGGTGCCCGCCTTGCCGCTGTTGGGCGTCACCTTCGTGGTGACCGGGTCCTTGGGCAGGGCTTCCACGGCGACCGAGCCGACCGGACCGCTGGGACGCGGGTCCGGCGTACAGGTCGTGGTGTAGACCGTGCCGCCGAGGTCGGCGTCCGTGACCACCTGGTCGATGGTGATCTGGACGCTGCTGCCCTCGGTGCCGTCCGGGATGGTGATGCTCCCGCTGAACGCCGGCGGGTCGGACTTCTTGTTGGCCTCCTGGTGGCTGGGCACGGCCGGGCTGGTGACGGTCTGGGCGACCCCGCCGACGAACAGCTTGGCCTTGATGGTGTTGACCGTGTCGATCGTGAACATCGGGATGACCGGGGTCTCGCCCGGGTCGATGGTGATCGGTACGGACTGCCCGGCCTTGGCGCCGTCCGGGAGCGTGATCGTGTAGTCCTGGTTGCCGTTGGCGCCCGGCTGCGGCGCGGGGGCGACGCACTTCATGGCGACCGGGGTGGTCTTGGTCGCCGCCTGAGCCGTACCCGCCAGGCCCACCACGCCACCCGTCAGGGCCAGGGAAAGGGCGCCCGCCCCGGCCAGAACTCTTCGTCGGAACGTTGTCGTACTCACTGGGTCGCGACTCCTTCGTCAAACGAACCCTCCCCCCACCCGCTGTGGGGGAGAGGCCGAGCCGGTGCGGTGGCCGATATTGACGCGTCGCGGTGATGAGAAGTCAATGACTTGCTTTCGCCCGAAGCACTCAGACATTGATGTCCCATCAGGACGGGGCGGCGAGCCGGCCGCGAGGGCGGGCGGAGTGCGGGCCGTACGGGCCTGCCTTAGGGAGCGGCTTGTGCGGGCGGGACGGACGGGGCGGCCGGGGCGGGGGACGGGACGTCCGATGCGGACGGGGCGGGCGGGACGGACGGGACCACGGGCGTCACCACCGGCGCCGGCACCGGCGCGGCCACCGGCGGGACGACGGGCGCGGGGGCCGGTACGGGCGCGGGCGCGGACGGGGTCTGCAGGAGCAGGTTCGGGGTCCCGGCGGGCAGCCCGGTGATCTTGTTGACGGCGGCCCCGGCGAGGAGCGCCCGGGTCACCTCCGCCGGGGTCTTCGCCGTCCCGGCGGCCAGGACCAGGGCGGCCGCACCGGCGACGTGCGGGGCGGACATGGAGGTCCCGGACAGCCTCTGGAGGGCGGTCGGCGAGCCCTTCCAGGCCGAGGTGACGCGCGAGCCAGGCGCGAACAGGTCCACGCAGGGACCGTGAGCGGAGAAGGAGGACCGCCGGTCGGCGGCGTCGGTCGCGCCGACCGTCAGGGCGCTCGGGGTGCTGCCGGGGGAGGAGTAGCAGGCGTTGGCGCCGTCGTTGCCCGCGGCGGCGGTGAAGGTGACGCCGGAGGTGACGGCCTTGGCCACGGCGCGGTTCATGCCGTAGCTGTAGCCGCCGCCCATGCTCAGGTTGGCGACGGCGGGGAGCCCGCCCGCCTGCCGGGCCGCGCGCGCGTGGCCGATCATCCAGTCGATGCCCGCGATGATGTCGGAGACGCTGCCGTCGCCCCGCCGGTCGGCCACCTTGACCGCGATCAGGGTGACCCCCTTGGCGACCCCGTAGGTGGCGCCGCCCAGGCTCGCCGCCACGTGGCTGCCGTGGCCGTTGAGGTCCTCGGCGGGCTCGCCGGTCTCGTTGACCCCGAAGACGGCCCGGCCGCCGAACTCCGTGTGGGCGGTGTTGATCCCGGTGTCGATGACGTACGCCGTCACGCCCGCCCCGGTCCCCGGGTACGCGTAGGCCCCGTCGAGCGGCAGCGTGCGCTGGTCGAGGCGGTCCAGCTGCCAGGGCGCCGGGGTCTGGGAACCGGGCGCGTCCGCCGCGCCCGTCGCCCGGGCGGTGGTGTGGACGAGGGCGTCGGGCTCGACGGACGCCACGCGCGGGTCGGCGGCCAGCGCGGCGGCCCGGGCCGCGGTGGTCCGTACGGAGAACCCGCTCAGGGCGTTGTCGTACACCCGGCCGACGGTGTCGCCCGCCCGCGCGGCCTCGGCGGCCAGGGCCCGTGCGGGGGCGCGCGCGGTGGTGTCCTTGAGGACGACGACATAGGGGGCGGTGCCGGTGGCGGGGCCGCTGCTCGCGCCGGGGGGTGTCTGCGGGGGCATGGCGGTCGCCGCCAGCAGGGCGGCGGCGGGGAGCAGCGCGGTGAATGCGGTCATGCGGCGATGCTCGGCGAGGCGGGGGCGGGGCGCGCGGAGGGTGCGCCGAGTGGGCGCACGACACGCCGCGCACGGGGGTTACGGCGTGCCGGCCGCGGGGTCCGGGGGCAGCGCCCAGCCGCGCATCGTGAAGACGCCCTCGTCGACGGCGCCGGCCGAGGCGTAGGTCGCGAGCGCCGCCTCGTTGTCGGTGTCCACGCCCACCCACATGCCGTAACAGCCGCGTGCCCGGGCCTCGTCCGCGAGGGCGCGCGTCAGCAAGCGCCCGATGCCGCGGCGGCGGTGGCCCTCGTCCACGCTCAGTTCGTACAGGCACATCTCCGTGCCCTTGTCCGGGTGGCTCATCTCGACGCCGGAGACCATCCCCACCGGTACGCCCGCCACGGAGGCGATGAGCATCAGGTGCCCGGGGGCGGCCAGAAACCGGGTGGCCCACTCCTCCCGGACGGGACCGTCGAACAGGCCCTCGGCGGCGACGAGTTCTGCGACGGTGCGGGCCCGGCGGATGTCCATGCGCGCAGCCTAGGCGCTCCGGACCGCCAGCGCGGCCGCATAGCCGCGGGGCGCCGGAAGGTCGGTCAGGGTCCAGCCCGGGACGGCGGCCGGCGCGGGCGCGGAGCCGACGTACGGCTCGACGAGGCCGAGGGCGAGACCGGTGCCGGTGCCCTTCAGGTAGGCCTCCTTGCGGCACCACACGCGGGCCAGGGCCACCGGGCGGCCCGGCTCGGGCAGCGCGTTCAGCTCGGCCGTCTCATCGGGGTGCAGGGTGTTGAGTACGTCGACCACCGCATCGGCGCCCGGTATGGCCTCCACGTCGACCCCGAGCGGGACCCGCGACAGGGCGATGTACGCCACGTCGGCGCTGTGCGAGAGGGAGAAGTGGAGCGCGCCCCCGGCGACGGCGGGGCGGCCGTGCGGACCGCCGCAGCAGGGGCAGACCTCGCGGACCAGCTCGACCCGTTCGGGAGCCAGCCCCAGATGGGCGCCGAGCAGGACCCGCAGCCCGACGTGCGAGGCGAGGTAGCGGTGCCGGTCGGCCTGCTGGCGGCGGCGGCCCGCCTGGTCGCGTTCGGCCGCGTCCAGCAGCGGCAGCGCACCGGCGACGCGGTGGCCGCCGACCACCTCCAGGGTGGTGTCCAGGGCCCAGAGGGACACGGCGTCACCCTGGGGCAGCGCGCCGATCCGCGGGGCGGCGCCGCCGAGTTGGTTCACGTACTCGATCACCCGGCCGAGGGTAGTCGAGGCCGGTCACGGTCGACCAGGGCGGTCCGGCCACCGCTCAGCGCGTGGCCGCGGCTCCCGCCATCGTGGCGCCGGACCGGGCCGGCACGGGCGGGACCGCGCCGTTGGTCCAGGCGTAGACCTTCCCGCCGCGCACCACGACCTGGTAGTGGCCCCGGCACTGCGGACGGCTCCCGTTCGCGGTGTCCTTCGGCCACCACTTCGCGCCCAGCTTCGGGGCGCCGGTCCGCGGGGCCGGGACGCCCGCGCACCGGGGGCCGTCCAGCGGCGTGCGGCCGAGCGTGAAGCGGATCAGTTTCGCGTCGCCGGCCGTGTGGGCCTTCACCTTGACCTTCTGGGCGTCCTGCGGGATCCAGTCCGGCAGCACGAAGGCGGGGTCGCCCTTCTTCGGCGCGTCCGCCGCGGTGGCGAACGTCTTCTCCTCGTTGCCGAAGAGGCGGGCGTTGGCCGTGTCGGTCAGCGGGTTCGGCGGCAGGTTCGGCAGGGCGACGGCGGCGGTGGCGATGACTCCCACGGTGGCGAGGGCGATGACGAAGGGACGCTTCATGCCTCCAGTGTTGCTCCGGCGGCCCCCGAGCGGGTCCGCCCTGCGGACGAACTCGTATTCGCCGCAAGTCTGATGCGCCCACCCCGCCCGGTTCCCCGCTCCCCCCGGCGCCGGGGAGGCCGGACCCCTGCGCGGTGGCCGCGCGCACCCCCGCGGCCTCGGGCGATCGGCGAAATGCCCCTTCCGTGCGGCCCCGCGGTCCCCGCCGCGGGCCGGCCGGCGGGACGCGATCGCATCATTCTTGAGGCGTACGACCAAACCCCACCGGGCCGCTCTCCGCCCCGGCGGCTCGGCATCGGCGACCGGTGTCAGGCCTCCGGCGGCGCCGGGCGAACCGGTCGGCGCGGCCGGGACCGGGACACCGCCACCCCGCTCAGGCAGACGGCGCCGCCGAGCAGGGTCACCCACCCGGGGACCTCGTCCAGCGCGATCCAGGAGATGAGGATCACCACGGCGGGCACCGCGTAGGTCGTCGCCCCCATCTTCCCGGCGGTGGTCCGCGACAGCGCGTACGCCCAGGTGGTGAAGGCGAGCGCGGTCGGGAAGAGCCCCAGGTACACCACGTTGAGGATGGCCGACGCCGGAGCGCGCGAGAGGTCGGAGAGCAGCTGCCCACTGAAGGGCAGGCAGGCGACCGTCCCCGTCAGGCAGCCGTACGTCGTCACCTGCATCGGGGTCGCGTGGCGCAGCGCGGGCTTCTGCAGCACCACCCCCGACGCGTACGCCACGGCGGCCAGCAGGCACAGGAGCAGCCCGAGCAGCGAGGACGAGCCGCCGCCGGAGGTCGAGAACCCGACGATGGCCGCGCCCGCGAAGGACACGGCCATCCCGGCCAGCAGCAGCGGCGGGAAGCCCTCCTTGAGGAACCAGCCGCCCAGCAGTGCGATCAGCACCGGGCCGATGTTGACGACCATCGCCGCGGTGCCGGCGTCCACCAGCTGCTCGCCCCAGTTCAGGACGACCATGTAGGCGCCGAACCAGAGGATCCCGGACCCCAGGATCCCGGGCCACGCCTGCCGTGGCGGAATCCCGCCGCGCCGCGCCAGCAACAGGAGCACCAGCACCACGGACCCCGCCAGCAGCCGCCCCAGGGCGAGCGCGCCGGGGGTGAAGTGCCCGGCGGACGCCCGGATCGATACGAAGGCGGAAGCCCAGAGCAGCACGGTGGCGGCCGCGGCGAGCAGGGCCCGGCGGTCCGTCGCGGAGCGTTCCGGCGAGAGCGAGGTGGTCACCCCCGCAATGTAGGGACTGCGCGGATCCCGGAACAACAGGAATAACAGCGGCACCCGTGGCTTGTCACAACGGCCCGCCCGCAGCGTGCGGTCCCGCCGTCGCGGGCCGGATCCGCCTGCCGCCCGACGCCGTCCTGATCTCTTCCGTGGCTTCCCGGAACGCGGGGGTCGCGCGGCTGAAGTAGTCGAAGATCAGGTCGCGTTGCTCCGGGGTGTAGGCGGCGAGTACGTCGGCGACGCGGCGGCGGGCCGGCCCCACCGCGTGCTCGACGGCCGCGAGCGAGCCGGGCACGGCCTCCACGACCACCTTGCGGCGGTCGGCCGGGTCGGCGGTGCGCCGTACGTAGCCCGCGCGCTCCAGGCGGTCGATGAGGCGGGTGGTCGCCCCCGTCGTCAGGCCGGTTCCGGCCGCCAGTTCACCGGAGGTCAGCCCGCCGGTCAGGGTGATCCGGCTCAGGGCGTACCACTCGGAGGCGTGCAGTCCGGCCGCTTCCGCCGCCGCCATGCCGTGGAGCCCGACGGCGTCGACGTAGTCGCGGAAGACGTCCCGCCGGGCATCGCGCACCGGCTCGCCGCCCGTACCGCCTGCGGAATCCGTGCCGCCGTTACCGCCTGCGGAATCCGAGCTTCCGGGGGCGGGGGTGCCGGGGGCGGCCGCTTCGGCGCCGGTCTGCTCGCCCTGTGGCCCATCCGCCATGGTCCGGTCCCCGTTCGTCGCCGTGCCGCTGCTGACGGGCCAAGGGTACGTACCCCCTGCGCGTCATCTGCGCGGGTGCAGGGACCGGGGCCGCCGCGTGGCGCGAGGACCCGCTCGGGGAGGGCGCTCCGGCGGGCCGCCGCACGGTCACCCGTCGACGCCGTCCGCCACCTGCTTCCCGTGGTCCAGCTCCGCGAGGCGCGCCTCCAGCGCGGCGCGCATGACCGAGGCGCCGGAGGAGCCGAGGGCCAGGCGCAGCGGCGGGTTGGGGCTGTCGACCGCGCTCCGGATGCCCTCGGCGATCCGCGCCGCGGAGGAGAAGGCGGAGGGGGGCAGTTCGCCGATGCCCTTCTGGACCTCGCGGACGGTCCCGTCGTAGTCGCCGAGGCCGGCCGCGACGTCGAGGTGGGACAGGAAGGGGGTCGCGGCCATCCCGGGCTGGACGAGCGTGACCTTGATGCCCAGCGGCGCGACTTCCGCCACCAGCGCGTCGGACAGCCCCTCGACCGCGTACTTGGTCGCGGCCAGCAGTCCCACGCCGGGGTGGGCGGACTGTCCGTAGACGGAGGAGCCCTGGAGGACGTGCCCGGACCGCTGGGCGCGGAGTACGGGCAGGGTGGCGCGCAGGACGTTCAGCACGCCGAAGACGTTGGTGTCGAAGACGGCGCGGGCCTGTGCGTCGGAGGCCTCCTCGACGGCTCCGAACAGCCCGTACCCCGCGTTGTTGGCGACCACGTCGATGCGGCCGAAGCGTTCGAGGGTGCGCTGCACCGCCTGCTGGACGGCCTGCTCGTCCCGCACGTCCGTCGGTACGGCGAGCAGGCGGTCGTGGTGCGGGCCGCGGGGGCTGTGGGGGTCGGCCGCTCCATGTGGTTCGGCCAGTTCGGCCAGTTCGGCCAGGGAGGACGCGTCGCGGGCGAGGGCCGCGACGGCGTCGCCGTTCGCCAGTGCCTGGAGGGTCAGTTCGCGGCCGATGCCGGACGTCGCGCCGGTGATCAGCCAGACGCGGGGACGGGGCTGGGTCTGCTGTGCTGTCGTCTCGTTCATGTTGCGACCGTAAGTGGTTAGCTCATAACGAGTCAAGCAAGTGGGCGCTCTGCGTTGCCTGTTAGAGGCGTTAGTGCCTCTCGTCGCTGGGGTAGGGTGGGAACCATGAGCGGTGCGACGGCCGGACCTTCCAAACTCAGCCCCCGCGCGGTCACGCCGGAGGTGGAGACCGTGCTCGCCTTCGTGAACACCCGCGCCGACGGCTCCGGCCGCGAGGAGTCGTTCGCGGACGGCGACGCGTTCGCGGCATGGCTCGCGCGCCACGACGCCTTCGGCGGCGCGACGGTGGCGACCGATGCCGACGCCGCGGCCGCGCGCGAGCTGCGCGACGCGCTGGTGACCGTCCTGCTCGCGCACGCGGGCGACGAGGAGGGCCGCGGCGAACCGCTGCGCCGCGCCGAACGGCACCTGCGGCGCGCGGGCGCGCTCTACCCGCTGGCGACGGTCATCACGGCCGACGGTGTCGAACTGGCGTCGCCCCAGACCGGGGTGCCGGGCGCGTTCGGGACCGTACTGGCCGCGGTGGCGGCCTTCGTCGGCAGCGGTGACTGGGGACGCGTCAAGGCGTGCCGGAATCCCCCCTGCCACTTCGGCTTCCTCGACCGCACGCGCAACGGGGGAGGGCTGTACTGCAGCCCCGGCTGCGGCTCCCAGGTGTCCATGCGCAGCTACCGCGAACGGCAGCGCCGGGCGACCGGGGCGCCGCCCGGGGCCTGACGGGCGCGGGAGGTGCTGGAGGTCAGCGAGGCGGGGCGCCGTCGGTCAGCAGCCCCCGTACCTGCGCCGGAGCCCAGTGGCCGGCCGCTCCGGAGCGGGAGGAGAGGTACTCCGCGATGTCGGGCTCGTCCCAGGGGCCCGACTCCAGCAGCCCGCCCGCGAGGTACCGCAGGTACGCGGCGGACGGCGCGAGCGGTGCGACGTCCCGCAGGGTCCACGGCGCGGTCAGCGTCAGCACCGGTACCCCTTCGATCGTCCCGGGGCAGATCAGCGTTTCGTAGCGCCCCGGGCCCAACGCCCCCCGCCCCAGGCGCAGAACGCCCGTCAGGTCCAGGTCGGCCCCCGGCTCCCCGTACATCTCCTGCGCGGCGATGTCCGAGAACTGGCCCACCGTCACGAGGTGCGCGCGCCCCCGCATCCGGCCGGGCGCCGTCGGGTCGTAGAAGCCCCTCCCTCCCGTCCACACGGGGGATTCGGTGGCGAAATACAGACAACCCGCCAGCTCGACGGCGATCGACCGCTCCGGCCCCCGGCGGTCCCGGCAGCCCGGATACGTCCGCGTCGCCCCCGCGGGCCTCCCGCCCGCGAGGTAGGCGGTCAGCCGGTCCAGGTGCATGTTGGAACCGTAGGACGCGTACCAGACGCGCCCGGGCGCGCCGGAGCAGGCGGCAGCCCCCACGCCGAGCGGCTCCGCGAGGTGGACGGTCATGCTCCGATCCTCCCGCGCCCCCGGCCCCCACCGCAGCGGCACGGCGTGGCACATCACGCGGCTCCGGCGCTTACCGCCGCGCTACGGCTGCCCCGATAAGGTGCCTTGACCTGCACGGAAGCCCTCCCCGGGGGGAGGGCTTCGAGTGGTGGAGAAGTGGTGCCCCCGGCAGGACTCGAACCTGCGGCCAAGTGCTTAGAAGGCACCTGCTCTATCCACTGAGCTACGGGGGCCGGAAGGTGGCCGTGTGGGGCCTGGAGCCCCGGCGTGGGGGTGGGGCTGCGGTCCGTGCCGGGTCAAGGATAGGGCTCCGGCCGCCTTGTCCCGGTTGCTTCCCCCGCGTGCCACGATGTGGAGGTTCGGTGAAGCGGTCCCGATAATCGCAGGCAGGTGCGATTCGCGCATCGCTTTTGCGCCGCGGCGCCCCGGGTGTTGTGTACTCGTTATGCCTGTGCCCCACTCGTCCCGTCTGTCTGTGATGTCTCGGCGGGGCCCCGCCGGTGGGCTGTCCGGAGTGCCCGGAATGCACCACTGGAGTCGCGTTCGCCGCGCAGGGGGCGTATAAGCTTCAAAAAAGGTCACAAATTGGGCATTCTTCACATGTGGTGACCTTGGATGTTCGGCCCCAGCTGCTCGATGCCCTCTCCGCCGTGCGCGACCGGGTAGCCTCCGTGCGTCTGCCGCTGCCTCTGCCCGGTGCCCCGCGCGCCCGGCAGACCAGATCGGAGCTGCTCGCACAGCTCGACGACTATCTCGTGCCCCGGCTCAAAGCCCCCGAAGCCCCGTTGCTCGCCGTCGTCGGCGGGTCCACCGGAGCCGGGAAGTCCACCCTCGTCAACTCCCTCGTGGGCCGTCAGGTCAGTGAGGCCGGCGTGCTCCGGCCCACGACCCGCACGCCCGTCCTCGTCTGCCATCCGGACGACCACCACTGGTTCGCCGGGATGCGGGTGCTGCCCGACCTGATGCGCGTCTGGCTTCCGCAGGGCGAGGAGGAAGCCGTTCCGGTCGGCCGCAAGGGCCTCGGCCGGCGGCCGGCCGCTCCGGGGGGCGGGCAGCCGCGCGAACTGCGCATCGAGACCGTCAGCACCCTGCCGCGCGGCCTCGCCGTCCTCGACGCCCCCGACATCGACTCCCTCGTCGTCGACAACCGCACCCTGGCCGCCC
Source organism: Streptomyces sp. NPDC043876 (assembly GCF_056435825.1). Classification (NCBI taxonomy): domain Bacteria; kingdom Bacillati; phylum Actinomycetota; class Actinomycetes; order Kitasatosporales; family Streptomycetaceae; genus Streptomyces; species Streptomyces sp. NPDC043876. The sequence continues at coordinate 298,765 of NZ_JBWKDV010000002.1, forward strand.
AGCTGATCTGCGCCGCCGACGTCTGGGTCATGGTGACCACCGCCTCGCGCTACGCCGACGCCGTCCCCTGGCACCTGCTGCGCACCGCCAAGGAGTACAAGGCGACCCTGGTCACCGTCCTGGACCGGGTGCCGCACCAGGTGCTCGGCGAGGTCTCGCGGCAGTACGCCGCGCTGCTCACCCGGGCCGGGCTGGGCGACGTACCGCGCTTCACCGTCCCGGAGCTGCCCGAATCGGCCGGGGAGGGCGGGCTGCTGCCCGCCAGCGCGGTGGCGCCGCTGTTCGCCTGGCTCAGCCACCACGCGCAGGACCCCGCCGCGCGGCAGCAGGCCGTCGGCCGGACCGCGCTCGGGGTGCTGGACTCGCTCTCGCGGCGGATGCCCGAACTGGCCTCCGCCGTCGCCGCCCAGCACGCCGCCGCCGTACGGCTGACCTTCGCCGTCGAGGACGCCTACAAGCGGGAGGGCAAGCGGGTCCGCAACCGGCTCGACCACGGCGCCGTACTCGCCGGGGACGCCCTCACCCGCTGGCGCGGCTACCCCCTCGACACCACTCCCGACGAACTCCTCGACTCCCTCGCCGAGTCGCTCGCCGCCCTGCTGCAATGCGCCGTGGCCGCCGCCGACGAGCGGATCGCGCAGGCCTGGCGCCGCGAACCGGCCGCGGCCGCCGTCCCGCTGCCCGCGCCCGACCGGGAGGCGGGCGAACGCATCGGGATGGCCGTCCGGCGCTGGCGGCGCGTCCTGGAGGAGCTGGCCGAGGAGGAGGTGGCCCGGCTGGAGAAGCAGCCCGGGCCCGATCCGGACGGCGTGGCCGCCCTCCTCGTCGCGGTGCTGCTCGGCGGCAAGCGGGCCCGCGCGGCGGGCGAGAAGCTGGCCGAGCGGGTCGGCGTACAGGTCGCCCTGCGGCTGCGCGACCGCGGCGCGGAACTCGTCGCGACCCACCTCGACCAGGTGCTGCGGGCCGAACGCGACCGCCGCCTGGCCCCCCTCGAAGCGCTCGACGTGACCCCGGAGCCCCAGGCAGAACTGATCGCCGCGCTGTCCCTACTGCAGAAGGAGAGGTGACGCGGTGACCGCCCTGACCGACCGAACCGACGACCGTGACCGCGACCGCGAGCGGGAGGTGGAGCACCTGCGCGACCGCGACCGCGGCGGGGACCCCGACAGCGGGCGCGGGCCCGAGGGGGAGTCCGAGCAGGGCGCGGACGGGCGGCCGCGCTGGGACGACGGGTTCATCGCGCGGTCGCGCCGGGCGGGTACGGACGACGACCCGGACGCCGACGGGGGCGCCGACGAGGCGCTCGTCCGCGCCGTCTCCGGAGCCGGGAACGACGGCGGCAAGTCGCCCGCCGCGCCGCCGCTCAGCCCCGAGGGACAGGCCCTGCGGACCCGGCTCGAAGCCCTGCGCCAGCTGGTCGGGCTGTCCCGGACCCGGCTCGACGGCAAGACGCTGGCCGAGGCGGGCCGGGTGCTCGACGAGTACGCCGCGCGGCGCGGCCTGTCGGCGCAGCACACGGTCGTCGCGATCGCCGGAGCCACCGGAAGCGGCAAGTCCACGCTCTTCAATTCACTCGCAGGGGTACAGATTTCGGAGACGGGCCTGCGCCGCCCGACCACCGCCGCGCCCATCGCGTGCAGCTGGTCCGACGGGGCGGCCGGCCTGCTGGACCGGCTGGAGATCCCCGGCCGGCTGCGGCGGCGCCCGCGCGAGACCTCCGAGGCGGAGGCGCTGCGCGGAATGGTCCTGGTGGACCTGCCCGACCTCGACTCGGCGGTCGGCGCACACCGCGACCACGTGGACCGGGTGCTGGCGCTGGTGGACGCCGTGGTGTGGGTCGTCGACCCCGAGAAGTACGCCGACGCGGTGCTGCACGAGCGGTACCTGCGACCGCTGGCCGGGCACGCCGAGGTCACCTTCGTCGTGCTCAACCAGGTGGACCGGCTGCCCGGCGAGGCCGCCGACCTGGTCCTCGACGACCTGCGCCGGCTCCTCGACGAGGACGGCATCGCGCTCGGCGAGCACGGCGAACCCGGCGCGACCGTGCTCGGGCTCTCCGCCCTCACCGGCGAGGGGCTGGGGGAACTGCGCGAACTGCTCGGCCAGTTCACCCAGGAGCGCGGCGCCGCCACCCGGCGGATCGCCGCCGACGTCGACCAGGCGGCGGTGCGGCTGCGCCCGCTGTACGTGGCCGACGGGCACTCGGGGCCGGAGATCGGCGAGGCCGCCCGGGCCGAGTTCGAGGACCGGCTGGCCGAGGCGGTCGGCGCGTACGCCGCCGGGCTCGCCGCCGAACGGGCCTGGCGGCGCAATGCCGGAAAGGCCTGCGGGACGCCGTGGCTGCGGCTGTGGCGCTGGTACGAGGGCAAGCGCGCCCCGCGCACGCTGGCCGGGCTCGCCGCCCTTGCCGCCATCGGAGGACGTCACCCCGGATCCGGGATCGTGGAGGCGCCGGTCGGCGAGGAGGTGACCGCCCGGCAGCGAGTGGAGCAGGCCGTACGGACCGTCTCCGACGAGGCGGTGAACGGGCTGCCGGACCCCTGGGCGCAGGCGGTGCGGGAGACCGCGGTGCGGGGCGGCGAGCGGCTGCCGGAGGCGCTGGACGAGCTGACGGCGACGCTGGGCGTGCCCGCCGGGAAGCCGCCGCGGCCCGCGTGGTGGCCGGCCGCGGTGCTCACCCAGGCGGCCATGACGCTGCTCCAGATCTTCGGCGGGCTGTGGCTGGTGGGCCAGATCGCCGGGGTGCTGGAGCCGCGGCTGCTGCCGCCGGTGCTGCTGATGGTGGCGGGCATCGTGGGCGGCCCGCTGGTGGAGTGGGCCTGCTCGATCGCGGCCCGCGGACCGGCCCGGCGGTACGGGCAGGACGCGGAGCAGCGGCTGCGGCAGGCCGCCGCCGGGTGCGGGCGGGCGCGGGTGCTGGAGCCGGTGGCGGCGGAGCTGCTGCGCTACCGGGAGGTGCGCGAGCAGTACGCGACGGTGGCGCGGTTGTCCACAACCCGTCAGTAGTCCACAGGCCGGAGCGGGTGCGGGCCGGCCGGGTCAGCATGGGTGGGCGGACGCGAGGTGCGGACGTGCCGATCGGGGCGGATGGCCGGGTGTCCGAGAGGCTGGACGGGTGCGGGGGAGGGGGCGGCCGGGATGAACGACACCCTGGTGACGCTGGTGGGGAACGTGGCGACGGGCATGGACTACCGGGAATCGCCGAGCGGGGCGGTGGTCAGATTCCGGTTCGCCGTGACCCCGCGGTACTGGGACCGGCAGCGGGAGGGCTGGAAGGACGGCGCGACCAGCTTCTACACCGTGTGGGCACGGCGTGCGCTCGCCGCCAACCTCGCGGGATCGGTCGCGTCGGGCGAACCGCTGGTGGTGCACGGGCGGTTGCGGGTGCGGGACGAGGAGGGCGACGGCAAACGGTATTTCTCGGCGGAGATCGACGCGGTGGCCATCGGCCACGACCTCAACCGCGGGACCTCGGCGTTCCGCCGCATCGTCCGCGCGGAGACTCCACTGACGGAACCTCAGAAGGCGGCGGTGGGCTGAGTGTTCGGGGCCGATAGGATTCCCCGGAACTCACGGGCACCTGGGTCTCTGGCCCGGAGGGGAAGACTGTGTCGATCGCCGTTCCCGCATCCTCTGCGTCTACGTCCACGTCTACGTCTGCTGCGGCTACGTCCGCGGCGTTTGCCGCGCCCGGCGCGTCCGGGGGCGGGGTGCGGGCCGCCGCGAGACGGCCGCTCGCCACGGCCCTGCTGGCGGCGGCCATCGCCACCGCGCCGGGCACCGCCGCGGCCGCCGCCGGGGCGGACGGTTCGGCCACCCGGCCACCGGAGGGCGCGAGCGCCGTGCTGGACGGGCTCAAGACGTACGGCCAGGCGGTGCTGCGGACCCAGGACGGAGCGGTGCAGCAGATCCCGGCCGGGCTGTACGAGATGCGGGTGGACGGGGGCGGCATGCTCCAGACGTACGGGGTCGGCCTGACCGGTTTCGCCCAGCCGGAGGCGCACTACACCGAGACCGCGTGGAGCCGCAGTCCGCTCGGCGACCACGGGGACGCGGGCCGGATCCGATGGGTGCTGGAGCACTCCTACCCGCAGTTGAACGACCTGGCGGGGCTGGCCAGGGCAGCCGGGGCCGCATCGCTCACCGCCGAGAGCGCGGCGGCCGGGACCCAGGTGGCGATCTGGCGGCTGGCCGAGTCGGCGCAGGTGGAGGCGGCCGACCCGGAGGCGGAGAAGCTGGCCGACTACCTCCAGCGCGCGGCGGCCCAGCTGCCGGAGCCCCCGGCCTCGCTGGGCCTGGACCCCGGCGAGGTGTCCGGGCCGGTGGGCGGCAGGATCGGGCCCGTGACCGTCCGGACCGGGGCGCAGAGCGTGACGGTCACCCCGGACGCGGCGGCCCTGGCGATGGGGGTGCGGGTGGTGGACGCCGACGGGCAGCCCCTCACCACCGCGGGGAACGGCAGCAAGCTGTACTTCGAGGTCCCGGCGGGCACGCCCGACGGGGAGGCGTCGGTGACGGTGCAGGGCGCGATGAAGGTGCCCGTGGGCCGGGTCTTCACCGGCGGTGAGCAGACCCGGGCGCTGATCGTGGCCGGGTCCAGCGCCTCGGCGGCCTCGGCCGTGGCCACCGCGGAGTGGCCGACCCGGGTGGTCCCGGTTTCCACCGGGGGCCAGGGGGCCCAGGGCTCGGCCGGGACCTCGGTGGGGCCGCCGACCGGCCAGACCCGGAGCACGACGGGGACCGCGGGACGCGGTGACGAGGAGCGGCTGGCGGCCAGCGGCAGCTCCGGGGCCACCCCGGTCATCGCCGGCCTGGCGGTGGGCCTGGTGGTCCTGGGCGGCATGGTCGTCCTCCTCCTGCGCAAGCGCCCCCTGGAGGAGGACACCCCGGCCGCCCGGGCGGACCAGGACGCCTAGGGCGTGTTTTAAAAGTCCCGCCTGGCCTGCGACGCCTGGCACCGCACCTCGCCGCGTTGTCGGGGCGCCCGAGTACTCCAGTACACGGGCGCCCCTCCGCCTTGCGATGCACGGCACCAGACGCCGCAGGCCTGCGCCCTCCGGGCGCCCCGGCGCTACTTTTAAAACACGCCCTAGCCCGCCGCTACGGGCCCCCGCCCAGCCCTGCCCGCGCGCGACGAGGCCGGGTCTGGGGGAGGCTGGTTCGAAATGGGGGCGGCGGGTAAGGGCGTGAAATGGTTGATCAGGAACTGACCTGGCAAGGTGCGGTCGCCCGGGGCGACCGTGCGCTGTTCGACGCGGTCGCCCACAGGCAGTGGCCCGGTGCGCAAAAGGTGCTGCCGCGACTCGGCCGCGCCGCCAACCACGGGGTGCTCTGGGCCGGTGCGGCCTCGGCGCTCGCCGTGTTCGGTTCGGTCAGGGCCCGGCGCGGGGCCGTGCGCGGGATGGCCTCGCTGGCGCTCGCCTCCGCCACCATCAACACCGTCGGCAAGTGGTCGGTGCGCAGGGCCCGGCCGCTGCTGGAGGGCGTGCCCACCGCGCGGCGGCTCGCCCGGCAACCCCGGACCACCTCCTTCCCCTCCGGCCATTCGGCCTCCGCCTTCGCCTTCGCCACCGGACTGGCGCTGGAATCCCCGGGCTGGGGCGCGGTCGTGGCGCCGGTGGCGGCCTCGGTGGCGTTCTCCCGGGTGTACACGGGCGTCCACTACCCCACCGACGTCCTGGCGGGAGCGGGCTTCGGCGTGGCCGCGGCGTGCACCGTCCGGTTCGTGGCCCGGAGCATCGAGCGGCACCGGGTCACCCCGGGCAACGAGCGCCCGGCCGCCGACGCTCCCGCGCTGCCCGACGGCGAGGGGCTCACCGTGATCGTCAACAAGGGGTCCGGGACCGCCGCCGAAGCGGGGATCGAGCGGCTGCTCAAGTCCTTGCCCCAGGCCGAGGTGGTCGAGTGCGAGGGGCCGGACGTGCCCGCCGAGCTGGCCGCGGCGGCCGCCCGCAGCAAGGTCCTCGGGGTGTGCGGGGGCGACGGCACGGTGAACGCCGCCGCCACCGCCGCGCTCAAGGCCGGGGTGCCGCTCGCGGTGTTCCCGGGCGGGACCCTGAACCACTTCGCGCTCGACCTCGGGCTCGTCGGCCCCGAGGACACCTGCCGGGCGGTGGCCGCGGGCCACGCCGTCAAGGTGGGCGTGGGCCGCTTCACCCCCGGCCCCGCCCGGGCCGAACCGGCCCTCGACGCGAGCGCCGTCCCCGTTCCCCCGGCCGATTCGGCCGGCCCCGCCGTGCCGGTCGCGCAGGCCACGGCGGAACGGGAGGAGTTCGGGTACTTCCTGAACAACTTCAGCATCGGCGCCTACCCCGAGCTGCTCGGCCACCGGCTGCGCTGGGGGCACCGCATCGGCGGCGGCCCCGCCGCGCTGCTGGCGTCCTGGAAGGTGCTGCGCGCGGAGCGGCCGGTACGGATGCGGCTGGCCGGGCGGCAGCGGGCCGTCTGGCTGCTCTTCGCGGGCAACGGCACCTACCAGGGCAGCGGCGCGACCCCGCGGCACCGGATGAGCCTCGGCGAAGGGCTGCTCGACGTACGGCTCGTGTTCGGCGGCGGGCGCCCCGGCCCGCGCCTGCTCGCCGCGGCCCTCGCCGGGCCGCTGACGCGCTCGCCCGTCCACACGGCGACCAAGCTACGCAGCCTGCGCCTCTCCGAGATCCCGGAGGGCACCCCGCTCGCCTACGACGGGGAGTACGCGCTGGCCCCCAGGTCCTGCGTCCTGGACGAGCTGCCCGACGCCCTCACGGTCTACCGCCCCCGCTGACTCCCCGGAGCACCCCGAAGCCAGGACCGGAACCCCGCTCCCACCCGGCCCTGGCTCCGCCCGGCCCGTCAGCCGATCCGGGCTTGCCCTGCCGTCGCGCTTCCCGCGCCCACGTCGGCCCGCATGGCGTCGAGCATCCTCTCCCACTGCTCCCAGAGCCGAACGAAATCTGTGCGAATTCCATCGAACGAGCCGTCCGGATCCGGTACGCCCTCTTCCAGGCACATGATGCGCCGATAGACCTCCGACAGTGACTTGGTCATGGCGTTCAGCTCGACCAGTACCTCACCCGATGCCACCAGCTGAGCCGCGGCGAAGACCGAGTGGTGGTCCCGGCGCGCCTCTTCGACCACCTCTCTCGCCTCCGTGGTCACCGCGCCCTTGTGCACGATCCACAGAAAGTTCATGAGATGAGTCCGGTACCGGCGAAAGGCCGCGTTGACGCTCATGTAGCTCTCGCGCCGGCGGGCCAGTTCGGCCACCTGCTGCTCACGGACCCATTGGGCCTCACCCGCTTGCTGCTGACGTACGAACTGTTCCGCCTGCACGCGGGCCAGCAGGCGTGGCGACAGGACGGACGCTGTGAGCGTCCCCGCGACACCCACTACAGCCACTGCCAACCCGATGAGCGTGCTTCCCACTGGACCCCCTGGATGACGACGCGTATCCCTCACGGCAAGGGCATCTTGCAGCTTGGTCCTGCGGTGGGGGTGCCGTTCAGGGGAGAAATCCGTCGCTGCCAGGCACTCGAGGGCCCGTCCGGGGCCGCCCGTGGGCCGTCCGGGGCCCCCGGCGCCGACCCATGTCGACCGGAGGTGACCTGGGCGTGAGACCCCGCGCCGGGCCCGCCCCAGGTCAGGGGCCTCTGACCTACCCATTGGCCCCGAGGTATGGACGACTGGCAAGATGGGGTGTATCTGCCCACCCATCGATCTGCCGGACGGTTTCTCTTGGCTGAGTTCATCTACACCATGCGCAAGACGCGCAAGGCGCACGGCGACAAGGTGATTCTTGATGACGTCACCCTGAACTTCCTGCCCGGCGCGAAGATCGGTGTGGTCGGTCCGAACGGCGCCGGTAAGTCCACCGTCCTGAAGATCATGGCGGGCCTGGAGCAGCCGTCCAACGGTGAGGCGTACCTGTCTCCCGGCTTCAGCGTCGGCATCCTCATGCAGGAGCCGAAGCTCGACGAGTCCAAGACGGTCCTGGAGAACGTGCAGGACGGCGCCGCCGAGATCATGGGCAAGCTCAAGCGCTTCAACGAGGTCGCCGAGCTGATGGCGACCGACTACACCGACGCGCTCATGGACGAGATGGGCAAGCTCCAGGAGGACCTGGACCACGCCAACGCCTGGGACCTCGACGCCCAGCTGGAGCAGGCCATGGACGCCCTGGGCTGCCCGCCCGGCGACTGGCCCGTCACCAACCTCTCCGGTGGCGAGAAGCGCCGCGTGGCGCTCTGCAAGCTGCTGATCGAGGCCCCGGACCTGCTCCTCCTCGACGAGCCCACCAACCACCTCGACGCCGAGTCGGTGAACTGGCTGGAGCAGCACCTTTCGCAGTACAAGGGCTGCGTCATCGCCGTGACCCACGACCGGTACTTCCTCAACAACGTCGCCGAGTGGATCCTCGAACTGGACCGCGGCCGCGCCATCGCCTACGAGGGCAACTACTCCACGTACCTGGAGAAGAAGGCCACCCGCCTCAAGGTCGAGGGCCGCAAGGACGAGAAGCGCCAGAAGCGCCTCAAGGAAGAGCTGGAGTGGGTCCGCTCCAACGCCAAGGGCCGCCAGACCAAGTCCAAGGCACGCCTCGCCCGCTACGAGGAGATGGCCGCCGAGGCGGACAAGATGCGGAAGCTGGACTTCGAGGAGATCCAGATCCCGCCGGGCCCGCGTCTGGGCTCGATCGTGGTCGAGGTCAACAACCTCTCCAAGGCGTTCGGTGACAAGGTCCTCATCGACGACCTGTCCTTCACGCTGCCGCGCAACGGCATCGTCGGCATCATCGGCCCGAACGGCGCCGGCAAGACCACGCTGTTCAAGATGATCCAGGGCCTGGAGACGCCGGACTCCGGCGCCATCAAGGTCGGCGACACCGTCAAGATCAGCTACGTCGACCAGAGCCGCGCCAACATCGACCCCAAGAAGACCCTCTGGGCCGTCGTGTCGGACGAGCTGGACTACATCAACGTCGGCCAGGTCGAAATGCCGTCCCGCGCGTACGTCAGCGCCTTCGGCTTCAAGGGTCCGGACCAGCAGAAGCCGGCCGGCGTGCTGTCCGGTGGTGAGCGCAACCGCCTCAACCTGGCGCTGACGCTCAAGGAGGGCGGCAACCTGCTGCTCCTCGACGAGCCCACCAACGACCTCGACGTCGAGACCCTCTCCTCGCTCGAGAACGCGCTCCTGGAGTTCCCGGGCGCGGCCGTGGTCATCTCCCACGACCGCTGGTTCCTGGACCGGGTCGCGACGCACATCCTCGCCTACGAGGGCGAGTCGAAGTGGTACTGGTTCGAGGGCAACTTCGAGTCGTACGAGAAGAACAAGATCGAGCGTCTCGGCGCCGATGCGGCCCGCCCGCACCGCGCCACGTACAAGAAGCTCACCCGAGGCTGAGACTGAGGCTGGAACAAGCATGGCCAGACACCTCTACCGGTGCCCCTTGCGCTGGTCGGACATGGATTCCTTCGGGCACGTGAACAACGTGGTCTTCCTCCGCTACCTGGAGGAAGCCCGGATCGACTTCATGTTCCGGCTCGCGCCGGGCGAGGGCAGCGAGTCCTTCACGGGCGGTTCCGTCGTGGCCCGCCACGAGATCGACTACAAGCTGCCCCTCGTGCACCGGCACGAGCCGGTCCTCATCGAATCCTGGGTGACCCGGATAGGCGCGGCGTCCCTGACCATCGGCTACGAGGTCAAGGACGTGGCGGAGGACGGCCGGCCCGAGAAGGTCTACGTACGGGCCTCGACGGTCGTCGTGCCCTACAACCTCGCCGAGGGGCGGCCCCGCCGCATCACGGCCGAGGAGAAGCAGTTCCTGCAGAAGTACCTCGACGAGCCCACGGGCCCGGAAGGGGCCGTCGCCGCATGAGCGAACGGCTGCGCCTCGCCGATTCCGGGGAGGCGGCGGACCTCGCCGCCTTCCTGGGCCGGCTCGTGCACTACGACCGCGCCGCCGCGGTCCGCCTCCAGGTGGGCGGCGGCGCGCTGGCGGTGTTCGGCCGCCCGCCGTCCTTCGACGTGCTGGCGATCCGTACGGCCCGGCTCGCGCAGCCCCCGGCCCTGCCGCTGGACCGGACCGTCTCCGCCGGGGAACTCCTGGAGGCGATCGACGAGGCCGAGGGCAGCGCGGTCGTGCCCGCGGCCGTGACCGGGCCCCCCTGGGCGGGCGTACTGCCGCCCCGCGGCGGCTGGCAGCAGGTGCCCGGGCTGCCCGGCGCCGACGCGATGCGCGCGCAGGTGGCGCTGGCCGTCGCGGAGTTCCGCAGCCGCGACGAGGCCCTGCCCCCGCAGCACCGCACCCGCTCCGAGCGCGACCGGATCGGCCGCGAGATCTGGTCCCGGACCGTGGGCGAGACCGCCCTCCCGCTGCGCGCCGTGCACGCTGCCCAGTCCCTGGGCTTCCTGCGGCCGGTACGGTCCACCGTGCCCGCGCAGAGCGCCGCGCCCGACGCCCCGGAGCCGGTGGCGCTGCTGGCATCCGGCAGCTGGCTGCGGCTGCGCACCCCGTACGGTTCCGTGGTCACCCGCCGCCCGGGCGGCGGCCTGGGCGCCCTCCAGGTCCGCCCGGTCTGACGCCGGTACGCCCCGCCCGCGCCGTGCCTCCGCTCAGCCCTCGGTGTTGATCATCGAGGCGGCGGCGTACGTCACGTACCGCCACAGCTGGGCCTCGTGCTCCGGCGCCAGGCCCAGCTCGTCGATCGCGTCCCGCATGTGCCGCAGCCACGCGTCGTGGGCCGCCCTGTCCACCTGGAACGGGGCGTGCCGCATCCGCAGGCGGGGGTGGCCGCGCTGGTCGCTGTAGGTGGTCGGCCCGCCCCAGTACTGCATCAGGAACAGCGCGAAGCGCTCCTCGGCGGGGCCCAGGTCGGCCTCCGGGTACATGGGACGCAGCAGCGGGTCCTCGGCGACCCCCTGGTAGAAGCGCCGGACCAGGCGGCGGAAGGTCTCCTCGCCGCCGACCTGCTCGTAGAAGGTCTGCTCCTGAAGGGTGCCCCGCGGAATCTCGTTCACCCGACCATCGTCTCAGACGCCCGGACGGAGGACCGGGGTCCTAGGACCATCGGCCGCCCGGCGCAGGCCCCTCGTGTCCGACGGGCGGCCCGGAGGCGCGGGCAGCACAGTGGAAGCATGGGAGGTACGGAGGCCGGAGCGGCGCGGGACCTGCGGGAGACGGCGCACGCGGCCCAGGTCCGCGAGCTGGTCGCCGCCGGGGCGCTGCCCGATCCGGCCTGGCGGGCGGCCTTCGCCGCCGTGCCCCGGCACGTCTTCGTCCCCTACTTCTGGACCGGCCGCGGCGCGGGCCACGAGCGGCTGTGGGCCGAGGACCCCGATCCCGAGCGCCGGGCCCGCTGGCTGCGCGGGGTCTACACGGACGCTCCGCTCGCGACCCGGCTGCGCGACGGCGAGCTGGTCTCCTCCAGCAGCCAGCCGTCCCTGATGGCGCGGATGCTGGACGCGCTGGAGGTCCGGGACGGGGACAACGTGCTGGAGATCGGCGCGGGCACCGGTTACAACGCCGCCCTGCTCTGCCACCGGCTCGGGGAGGACCTGGTCACCACGGTGGACCTGGACGAGGAGATCACCGAATCGGCGCGGGTCCACCTGGCCCGGCTCGGCCACCACCCGGTGGTGGTCACCGGGGACGGTGCGCGCGGCTGCCCGGCGCGGGGCCCCTTCGACCGGATCATCGTCACCTGCACGCTGCCGCAGATCCCGGCCGCCTGGCTGCCCCAGTGCCGAGCGGGCGCGCGGATCCTGGCGCCGCTGTCGACGGGGCTGATCGCGCTGCGCGTGCGGGACGCGGCCTTCGCTGAGGGGCACTTCCTGCACACCCCGGCGTATTTCGTCCCGCTGCGCGGAGCCGCGGCCGCGCCCGCGTGGGTGGCGGGCGGGCTGCCGTACGACCTGCTGGAGAACGAGCGCTTCCAGTTCATGCTGATCCTCACGGCGGGCGCGCTGCACCCGCGGGAGGCCCTGGACCTGTGGCGGAGCGAGGACCGGCCGGCGCGCGAACGCTTCGGCGTGACGGTCACCGACGAGGGCCAGTGGTCCTGGCTGGACGATCCCCAGGGGCCGTACGTCTGGCCCCTGGGGGATGCCGCCGCCTGACGCTCAGCCGCGGCGGACGGTGACCGTGGTCCAGGCGCCGACGTGGACGCGGTCGCCGTCGCGCAGCGGGACCGGCACGTAGGGCTGGATCGGCTCCTCGCCCCCGTTGATGTAGGTGCCGTTGGTGGAGTTCTGGTCCACCACCGCCCAGCTGCCGTCGGGCTGCTGGACCAGGACCGCGTGCGCGTGCGAGACGCCCGGGTCCTCCGGCGGGACCGACAGGTCGACGTCCGGGGACTCGCCCGTGGAGGCGCGGCGGCGGCCGATGGTGATCTGGCCGCCGGACAGCGGAAGGTGCTGCTCCGGGGCGTAGGCGGGCAGGTTGAGACCCGCCGCCTCGGGGCCGCTGCGCTGCATCATCGCCATGAAGTACGAGCGGTCGGGGCCGATCGTCGCGGTCCAGGCACCGCCCTGGGGCGGGATCGAGGGCTGCTCCGGCGCGGGCTGCTCGTATCCCGGCTGCGCCATGGACGGCAGCGCTTCGTAGTAACCCCGAGGCTCCTGCTCCTGCACCGGCGGCGGCAGCAGCCAGTCGTCCTCGCGCTGCAAGGACTCGGCGGGCCGGTTGACCTGCGAGGGCCGCGAGACGTGGTGGTCGTAGGGATCCTGCGCGTACGAGGCCTCGGCGGTCGGCATCGGCGCGTGCGGGGCGCCCGTGCTCACGGGCGGACCCGGAATGCGGTCCGGATCCGGGGCGATCGGCGTGTACGAGGTCGCCGTCCGGGTCAGGAAGTTGAAGCGGCACTCCTCGCAGTACGGGGCCATCGCCTCGCGCGGGGTCCGGCACTGCGGGCACAGCTCCGCCTGCGCGGTGGGCTCGCCCCCGGCCATCGGGAAGCCGTAGTCGTAGGAGGGCGGCGGCGGGGGCTCGTGGGCACCCGGGGGCGCGGCCGCGGGGGCCATGCGGTGACCGCATACTTCGCACCAGTCGTCGGAGACCGATTGGTGCCCGTTCGGGCAGGTCGGCATGTCGGCCGTTCCCCCTTCTCCCCTGCGTCGGGACGTCAGTGTCGCTTCTGTGGCGCTCGGGTGCCGCTGTCGTGGCGCTGTCGTACTGCTTCGGTACCGCTTCGGTGCCGCTTCAGTTCCGCTTCACGCGGACGGTCTGCGTCGACCGCGTTTCGAGGGTCATCTCGTCGGCGTCGGCGACTTTCGCCTTCAGCCGCACAGTACCCGCCGCGACATCCACGACATCCACCACCTTTGCCAGCAGTTTCGCAGTGTCCTCGTTCCCGGACGCACTGGCCAGCTGCACGGCGCGGCCCAGTTTGGCGGTGGCGCCGTCGAGATCTCCCAGTTTGCGTGCTTCCAGGCCCTGCTGGATGACCTCGGCCAGCTCGGCCTGGCCGGTGTAGTGGGCGACCTGGGCGTTGATCTTGGTGGACGCGGCCAGGTCGGCCGTCCACACCGCGCGGACCAGCCCCGGGGTCTCGGTGAGCACCGTGGCGTCCTCGCCGCCGCGGCCCGGCAGGACCAGGGAGATCCGCGAGGCGAGCATCTCCCGGCCCACGTCCGCGCCCGGTACCCGGACGCAGACGTGGTACTCGCGGGACTCGTCGCCCCAGGACCCGGTCGGGTAGTCACCCGCGCGCGGACCGGCTTCGGTGCGGCGGTCGGTGAGGTCCTGCACGGCGGGCGCGACCTGCTTGACGTACTGGATCTCCGCGCCGACCGGGTTCCACAGGCGCAGCGCGACGTCCGCGACCTCCTTGCCCATGACGTTCTCCATCATGAGCGTGAAGTCCTCGGCCAGCCGGGCCGGGTCGGCCACGATGTCGGCGGTGCCGAGCAGCGCGCTCGCGATGGCGGTCACCTCCTTGACCTCCCAGTCGGTGCCGACCCCGCGGGCATCGCAGGTGAACCGGCCGGCGCAGGCGTCGAGGGTGGCGCGGAGCACCTCCGGGTCCTCGTGCTCGTTGCGGCCGTCGGTCAGCAGGATGCCGTGCCGGATGGTGGCGGGGGACTGGCGCAGCAGGCCGTCGGCCAGCCGCAGCCAGGTGCCGATGGCGGTGCCGCCGCCGGGGGTCAGGGCGCCGAGGGCGCCCTTGGCCTGGGCGCGGGTGACCGGGTCCGCGACCGCGAGGCGGCCCTGACCGGGGTAGACCTCCCGGGCCACGTGCGTCCCGGCGATCACGGCGAAGGAGGTCCCGTCGCGCAGGGTGTCGATCGCGGCGGCCGTGGCCTCCTGGGCGCCGGTCATCTTGGCGGGCGGATACGCCATGGACCCCGAGCAGTCGACCATGATCACGACGGCCGCACCGCTGCCGGAGGTCGCGGCGCGGGTCGCGGCGGCGCCGCCGGTGGACGTCACCGTCACGATGGCGTGCACGTCCTGCCCGCCCACCGGGAGGAACTCGTTCTGGTACACCTCCACGGTGAAGCGCGGGGCGCTCGGCTTGGCGAAGTTCGCCATCAGGACGGTCTCCTCGGTGTGCGGGGCGGGCGGGGACGGTGCGGTCAGGCGGCGGGTGCCGCGGCCGCCTCGGACACGGCGAAGGGGACGACGGCCACGGTCACGTTGTCGTGACCACCGCCGTCCAGGGCGTGGCCGACGAGCACCTGGGCGCTGTGCAGCGGCCGGGCGGCGGCGTCGGTGGGCAGCAACCGGGCCATTTCCTGGGCGGATTCGGCGTAGTTCCACAGCCCGTCGGTGCAGACGACCACCACGCCCGGCCGGTCGGGCTTGAAGGCGACGGTGTGCGGCTCCAGTTCGTACGCGTCGGCGCCGAGCCAGCCGGTGATGGCGTGGGCGCGGACGTCGGCGTACGCCTCGGCCTCGTTCATCAGGCCCGCCGCGACCATCTGGGCGGCCCAGGAGTCGTCCTCGGTGAGGCGGGCGGGCGGGGCGGAGCGGTCGTCGGGCACCCAGTACGCGCGGCTGTCGCCGACCCAGCCGATGATCAGCAGGCCGCCCGCGGTGACCGCGCCGACGAGGGTGCAGGCGGGGGCGTTCTGCGCGCCGGGAACCTCCGGGGCCAGGGCGTTGACGGCAGTGGCGGCGGCCAGGATCGCCTCGTGCATGGCCTGCTGAGGCAGCGCGCCGCGGGGCAGCGCCTCCAGCAGGGCCTCGTTGGCGGCGACGGCCGCGGCGGCGGAGGCCTCGTCGGGGCGGCTGGCCGAGGAGACGCCGTCGCAGACGATGGCGACGGTGGCGGCCGAGCCGTCGGGCAGCGCGGTGGCCGCGACGGCGAAGGAGTCCTCGTTGCGGTGGTGGCGCAGGCCGCGGTCGCTGACGGCGGCGACGCTGCCGAGTTCCTCTTCGAGGTGGTCCCGCTCGCGGGGCTGGGCGTGGCCGCAGTGCTCGCAGTAGCCGTCGGTGTCGACCCGGCCGGCGCGGCAGGCGACACAGGTCTTGCCGCCGGTCGGCTCGCCGACGGGGTCGGTCCCGGCCGGGTCGCCGCTGCCGCCGCCGTCGCCGCTGCCCGAGCCCGGGTGGCCGGTGGTGGCCCCCTGCGGGGCGGCGGGGCCCCAGCCGCCGGGCTCGTCGACGAGCGTGGGCACGTGGCCGGGTGCGGGTGCGGGTGCGGGTGCCGGTGCGGGAGCGGCGCCGGGCGCCGGGGCCGCGCCGTACCCGGCGGGCTCGGGTGCGGCCGACGGCGCGGGGGCGCCGTAGCCGCCGGGTGCGGGGGTCGCCTCGGGCGCGCCGTAGCCGGGCGGGGCGGATGCCGGACCCGGGGTGTGGGACGCGTCGGACCAGCCGGCGGGGCCCGAGGGCTCGGGCGCGCCGACGGCGGGCGGGAAGGCGGGCCGGGGCGCCGCCGCGTCCGGGGTCAGGGCGACCGTCGGGTGGTCGTCCGGGGGCGGGGGCTCCGCGGAGAGGGAATATCCGCAGACTCCGCAGAAACGGTCACCCTCTTCCAGGGGTTCCGCACAGCTGGGGCAGCCCGACGGCCGATGCATCGACATCACTCACACCCACGTCCGTGGACGGAAACGGTTTGCCCGTTCCACCAGTTCGATCCTCTCCTCGCCCCGCTGCGCCAGGCGGGCCAGGACCCGGTACGAGCGTTCCAGGCCGAAGCGCAGCCCCCGCTCGTCCAGTTGGCTGCCGAGCAGCGAGGTCCGGCCGGGGTCCGCGCCCCGGCTACCCGACAGTACCCAGTCGAGCGCCGAGCCCAGAACCTCGGCCGTCAGCACCTCGTACCGGACGGCGTCCAGGCCGAACCGCCGCAGCGCCTCCACCTGCCCCGAGGCGGCCAGCAGGTCGTCCAGGAGCGGCTCCTCGGGGGAGCGGTCGCGCAAGCGTGCCCGTACGGCCGCCACCCGCGCGGCCGTGTAGTGGATGGACGACTCCGGTACGGATTCCAGCGTCCGCACCGCCGCCGTGCGGTCCCCGGCGGCCAGCTGGACCCGGGCCAGCCCGAAGGCGGCGCTCACGAATCCCGGATCGGTGGCCCACACCAGGCTGTAGTACTCGGCGGCATTGTCCAACTGGCCCAGGATCTCCGCGCACAGGCCCAGCGCCAGCTTCGGCGCGGGCTCGCCCGGGAAGGCGTCGTAGATCGCGTCGAAGGACAGCGCCGCGACCTCGTCGTCCCCGGCGGCCAGCGAGGCGATGCCGCGCGCCCAGACCACGCGCCAGTCGTCGGGGTGGCGCGCCTCCAGCTCCGTCAGGGTCCGGCCCGCCACCGCGAGTTCGCCCAGTTCCAGGTGGGCCCGCAGTGCGCGCAGCCGCAGCTCGGCGGAGTCGGCGGGCGCCGACGCCAGCGCGCCCAGCAGGTCGGCGGGCGCGGAGGTCAGCAGCGCGGTCAGGAAACCGGCGTTGGGGTCGGCCGGGTCCACCAGCGGCACGGGTAGGGCCAGCGAGGCCGCCCGCGCGTCCAGGGCGGCCAGCACGGCCGATCCGGGGAGCGCGGCCGGGTACGCCACGACGGGCGCCGCCGCGGCCGGCGCCGCCCGCGGCGCGGGCAGGGACACCTCGGCCGGAGCCGGCCGCGCGGCCGCCCCGGGGGCTCCCGGGGCAACCGTCACGTGCGTGGCGGTCGTCGCCGGCGCGGGCACCGCCGCCGCGCCCACGAGGGGCACCGCACCCGCCATGGGCACGGGCGCCAGCTCGGACACCGCGCCGGCGCGGCCGCCCGCAGGAGCGGTTGCGCCGGTCACCGCGGGCACCGCGCGGCGGCGGCCCGGCAGCACCCCGCGCCACGCCGTCAGCTCGCGCGCGCCCAGCCGGGGCATCGCGCCCCCCGCCTCCTCGGCGAACAGCCCGGTGTCGGGGACCCGCAGCTCGGGCCCGAACAGTGTGGACAGCTGCGGGCGCGGGCGCCCCGTCTGGAGCGCCACCACCTCCCGCAGCACGCCCGTCAGCTGGTCGGCCATCTCCTGCGCCGAGGCGAACCGCCGTCCCGGGTCGGGGTCGGTGGCCCGCACCAGCAGCCGGTAGAAGGACTCGTAGCGGCGGAAGACCTCGATGTGGTCGGGGTCCGGCAGGCTGTCCACGAAGACGGTGGTGTAGCCCTGGAAGTCGAAGGTCAGCACGGCCAGCGTGCGGGCGACGGTGTAGAGGTCGGAGGCCACCGAGGGGCCCAGCTCGGCGACTTCGGGCGCCTGGTAGCCGGTCGTGCCGTAGATGGCCGATTCGTCGTCGTCCATCCGCCGGACCGCGCCCATGTCGATCAGCTTGAGCTGGTCGGCCTGCTGGATGGCGTTGTCGACCTTGAAGTCGCAGTAGAGGAGGTTGCGGCTGTGCAGGTGGCCGAGGGCCTCCAGCGCCTCGATGCCGTAGGCGCAGGCCTGCTCCACCGGCAGCGGATCGCGCCGGCCGTCCGCCTGGCGGCGCTCGTTGGCGATCTCCTTGAGCGATTTGCCGCCGACGTACTCCATCACGATGTACCCGTCCAGCGAGCCGGTCCGCTGGTCCAGGTGCTCCACGAAGTTGTAGATCCGCACGATGTTGGAGTGCTCGATCTCCGCGAGGAAGCGCCGCTCCGAGATGGCCGCGGCCATCGCGTCCTGGTCCCCGGTGTCCAGCAGGCCCTTGAGGACCACCCAGCGGTCCGAGACCGCCCGGTCGACGGCGAGGTACACCCAGCCTAGGCCGCCGTGCGCCAGGCAGCCCGCCACCTCGTACTGCCCGTGCACCACGTCGCCCGAGGCGAGCTTCGGCACGAAGGAGTACGGGTGCCCGCACTTGGTGCAGAAGCCCTCGGTACGGCCCGGGCGGTCGCCGCGCGCCCGCCCGACCTGGGCCCCGCAGTCCGACTTCGAACAGAACCGCTTGCGCTCCGGCACCTCGGGATTGGCCAGCACCGAAGCCGAAGGATCCGGACGCGGAACCTCCGGCACGCTCACCAGCCCGGCCCCCAGCCGCCCGCGGCCCGAGGGCCCGGACGAGGAACCCGAACTGCGCACCGACACCGAACGGCCGGACGCCGCGGTCCCCGACAGGGCGCGCGAGAGCCGTCCCGAGACCGAACGCCGCGAGGACGACGAGCGCGAGGACCGGGCGGAGCGGGCCGAACCGGAACCCCGGGCCGAGGCCTGCGACCCTTGGGAGCCGCGCGCCCCGGCGCCCCGGGCCGCGCTGGTCATCCCGGTGGGCGGCGACACCAGCTCGGCGGCGCCTGCCGACGCCGCGGCGGGCGCGCCCGGCAGCGGCGCCAGGCCGCAGGTGTCGCAGTACAGCTCCCCGCCGCCCATGTCCTCGTACGCGCCCGGGCAGCCGGGCCGGCCGCACGGAGTCCCGGTCAGGCTCACGCGTTCTCCTTCCCCGGCCCGAGGGGCCGGTCCTGCTGCGGTACCAGTGACTCGGCGGCCGCCTGCTGGTAGCGCAGGACGGCCTGTTCGGCGGCGCGCAGATCGCAGGGCGCGCTCCACAGCATCCGCCGGGCCGTGTCGTACCGCTCGACGAGCAAGGGGTCTGCGGCCGTCCCGTGCCGGACCATCTTCGCCCGGTAGGCGTCGAGCCGGCCCCGCAGTTCGGCCCGCACCGCCAGGGGCGCGGTCACCGCCGTCAAGGAGGCGCGGGCCCGGCGCAGTTCGTCCTCGGCCCGCTCCTCCAGGGACTCCAGCAGCGGCGACAGCCGGTGCCACTGGGAGCGCCGCCGGTAGTCGGCGGCCGCCGCCAGCTGCTCCTGGAGCACGGTCGGCGGCCCGCTCACCGCGGGCACCTCGGAGGCGGCGATCTTGGCCAGCACCTCGACGCGCGCGGTCCGCGCCTCCGCCAGGGTCCGGTCGGCCCGCGACAGCACGTCGCGCAGGCTGATCAGCCGCTGCTCGGCGTCCTGCCGCACGGCCAGGACCGCCTCCACTTCGCGGCGTACGTCCTCCAGCGCGCGCGCCGCCCGGTCGTACCGCGCGGTGTCCGGCCGCCCGCCGCCCGGCGCGGAACTGCCGGGCGCGGGGGTCCAGAAGGCCAGCGGGTCCTCGATGACCCGGGCGCGCAGATCGGCCAGCTCGGCGGTGATCTCCTCCAGGTCGTCGCCCGAAGGGTGCTCGCCGGGGCGGACGCCGACGGAGTGGGCCAGCGCACGCGTGCGGTGCAGTTCGGCGGCGAGCAGGTCTATCCGGGCGGGCAGCGCCGACCACACCGCGTCGGCGGCGACCACCATGTCCAGCGAGGCCGCGTACAGCTCGTTCATCCGCGCGACCAGCTCGGCCAGCGAGAACCGCTCGGCCAGCTGGGCACCCTCCACCGCGCCGCCCGCGATCACCACCCCGGCGCCGCGCAGCCGTTCGGTCAGCTCGGCCAGGTCCTCGCGGGTGGGCCAGCGGCGCCGCTCGCGCAGTTCCCGGGCGGCGGCGAGCGCCCCGCTGTAGGCGTCGAAGTACGTCCACAGACGGGTGATGGCGGCGTCGGTGACGGCCCACCGCTCGCGGGTGGTGCCGGTCAGCGCCGCGCCCTCCAGGAGCCGTCGCCCGGCGTGGTCCTGGAGCGCGAGCAGCGAGGACTCCACGGCCTCGTGCTCCGCGTCGAGCCGGGCCAGCGCGCGGTCGACCTCGTCCCGGTCCATCACCGCCGGCACGGCCCCTCCTGTTCCCGCCACGGCGCTCAGCCGTCCCGGTACTTGGGCGCGGGGGGGCCGGGGATGCCGGGCAGGACGGCTTCCAGGTGCGTGCGGTAGGCCTTGGCCCACTGGCCGGCGTCCCCGCCCGCCCGGTAGTTCTCCAGCACCTTGTTGATCCGGCGCACCAGGTCGGTCGCGTCCTTGTTCATGGCCACGCCGTAGAACTCGCGGGTGAACGGCGAGCCGACGAGCCGCACCGTCGGGTCCTGCGCGGCCTGTCCGGCGGCGAGCGCGTTGTCCGTGACGATGCCGTCGACCTCGCCCAGCTGGAGCCTGACCAGGCAGTCCAGCTGGTTCGGGACGGTGACGGACACCGAGCCGTAGCCGTTCTCCTTGAGCTTGCTCTCGGCGATGGAACCGGCCGCCGTGCAGATCCTGCGGCCCTTGAGGGAGTCGTCGTAGCCGGTGATGGGCGAGCCCTTCGGGGCCAGGACCTGCTGGCCCGCCTCGAAGTACGCCGTGGAGAAGGCGACGTCCTTGAGCCGGTCGCAGTTGATCGTCATGGTCCGTACGACGATGTCGACCCGGCCCTCCACCAGCGCCGGTATGCGCTGGCTGGTCGGGATCGCCCGGTATATCACCGCGTTCTCGTCGCCCAGGATGTCCTTGGCTATGGCCTTGACCAGGGCGATGTCGAAGCCGTCGAGCTTGCCGTCGACCGGGTTGCGGTAACCCCAGCGGAAGCTGTTCTGGTCGACGCCCGCGACGAGCTTGCCCGCCGCCTTGATCCGGGCGATGGCCGGTCCGTCCACGCCCGGCGGGCGCAGGCTGGCCTCCGGGTCCTGGCAGGTCTCCTGCACCGCCGGGGCGGCCGGCGCCACCGCGGGCGCGGCGGGACCGGCCTGTGCCGTCTCCGGCGCTGCCTGGGCGAGCGGCAGCAGGACGGCGACGGCCGTCACCGCGCAGGCGGCGGCCATCGCGCTCACCCCGCCCCAGCCGCGCAGCCGTCGCGGGCCCGGCCCGCCGACGTCGTTCCGCTCCACCCGGCGCCCTCGCATCCGCATCACCTGTACTCCGAAAGCCTGCGCCCGATGCCGAGCAGCGCGGCCGCCGCCCCGAGGACCGCCAGGGCCGCCGCGCCCGTGACCAGACCGCCCAGGGCGCCGAGTCCGGACCGGGCCGCCTGCGTGAACTGCCGCTGTTCGTGGGCGACCGCCTGCTCCAGGGAGGCGTCCACCGTGTCGAAGGACGCCCCGCTGCTGTCCTTGCCCCCGATGACCTGGGGCAGCGCGAGGTCGTAATCGCCCTTGTTGTCGGTCTCCCGGGCGGCCGCGTGCCGCTGCTTCCACTGCTTCACGCCGTCGGCGGCGCGCGCGACGGGCGTGCGCCCGGTGGTGTCGTCGGCGAGCCGCGCGGCCTCGGCCAGGCCCGCGTCGAGGTCCTTCATGTTCCTGGCGAAGTCGACGTCGTACTTGTCGGACTTCTTGTCGTCGGCGAGGACGGCGCCCCGCGCGATCAGCGTCAGGTTCTCGTTGGCCCGCGCCTGGAGCGAGGAGATCCGCGCGTCGTTCAGCACCTTGAGCGATTCCTGGCCGCCCGAGCGGGCCTCGCCCAGCTCGGCGCGCGCCACCGTGTGCCCCACGACGAGCCACAGCAGGACCACCACCGAGGCGGCCGTCGCGGCCAGCAGCCCGTGGTTGAACACGCGGTGGGTGCGCAGGTAGTTGCGCCGCTGGGCCCAGCCCAGGACCCCGAGGGCGAGCAGGCCCGTGGCGAACGAGCCCACGGGGAGGGCGCGGGCGTCGTCGTAGTCCTGGTAGAGCCGGGCCGTCTGCGCCCGGTAGAGGCGCTGTGCGGCGGGCAGCAGCTGGGTGCTCATCTGCTCGTTGGCGTAGCGCAGGTAGGCGCCGCCGAGCGGCAGCCCCTGCCGGTTGGTCGCCCGGGCCTGCTCTATCAGGCCGGTGTAGCGCGGCAGTTGCTCGCCGAGCAGCGCGATCTCCTTGCGGGACTCCGTGTCGCCGCCGGTGTTCGCCGCCGCGTTGACCAGCAGCCGGGAGGCGTTGGCGATGTCCTTCTCGTACCGCTCGCGGACCTCGCGCGGCTCCTGGCCGCCCGCGAGGAACCCGCTGGAAGCGGCCGTGTCCGCATCGGCCAGCGAGCGGTAGATGCTCGCCGCGTCCGCGCTGAGCGGCTGGCTGCGGCCGACCACGTCGTCGGCGGCGCCGGACCGGCCGGAGACCTCCCAGACCGTCACCACCCCGAAGAGCAGCACCAGGACGGCCAGGGCCGCCCCGATGATCCGCAGCCGGCCGGGCTCGGTGGTCGCCGCGTCCCGCAGCCGCTCCACGCCCTCCGCCCACGCGCTGCGGCGCCCCGGCAGCGCCGGACCGCCGCCGCCGGGCCCCACCGGGCCGGGCGCGGCAGAAGGCGCGGACGCGGGCGCGGACGCGGGTGCGTGCGATGTGATGGCCACCGTGACCTCCCCCTCGGTCGTGGACTGCTCGGGAGCAGTATGGCCGTACTCCCGGCCCCGCACAGCACCAGGTGCTGGATCTTGGGCCGGAGCGCCCCCGCCACTCCTTCACCGTCAATACGTTCCTACGGCCGCCACGGTTCCAGAGTTGTCCCGGCCCGGGGCGGGTTCACCCGAAATGGGCACGGAGTTTTCCGTACGCGGCGGCAGGCGCACCGATCGCGTCCAGCCCCAGCAGCCCCGCACCCAGCACCGGCGGCGCGGTCACCACCGACACCCTGGCCAGCGGGGCGCGCGCGGCGAGCCCCTCCTCGATCCGGTCGTTGAGCCGGGCGTGACCGGCCGCCAGGACGCTGCCGCCCAGCAGGACGGGCGCCTCCCGGTCCAGCAGCCCGAGCCGTTCCAGGGCCACCGCGGCCAGCGCCACCACCTCGTCCGCCTGCCGTTCCACGAGCGCGCGGGCCACCGGGTCGCCCGCGGCGGCCACCGCGAAGAGCACCGGGACCAGTTCGTGCGTGCGCTCCGGCGCGATCTCCCCCAGGTGCACCGCCTCGATCAGCTCGGACATGGCGGCCAGCCCGAAGTGCCGCGGCAGGGCAGCGGCCAGCCCCGTCGGGCCGCCCCGGCCGTCCTCCGCCCGGGCCGCCCACCACACGGCCTCGGCGGCGAGCCCGCCGCCGCCGCCCCAGTCGCCGGAGAGCTGTCCCAGCGCCGGGAAGCGCGCGGTGCGCCCGTCGGGCAGCATGCCCACGCAGTTGATGCCCGCGCCGCACACCACCGCGACGCCCAGCGGCGGCCCGCTGCCCACCAGACCGGCGCGCAGGATCGCGAAGGTGTCGTTGCGGACCTCGACGGTCCGCCCCCAGCCCCGCGCCCGCAGGCCGTCGGTCAGCGCCTCCTCCTCGACCGGCAGGTCGGCGCCGGCCAGGCAGGCGGACACGTGGGCCACGGAGTCGGCCGAGTCCAGCGGCAGGCCGAGCGCCCGCGCCTTCGCGCGGGCCTCGTCGAGGGCCGGGGCGATCGCGTCGAAGGCCCCTTCGACGCCGACCGCCTGCGGCCGGAAGCCGGGCCCGCGGGCGGTGACGAGCACCGACCCGGCCGCGTCGACGAAGGCGAGGTCGGTCTTGCTGTTGCCCGCGTCGACGGCCAGCAGCACCGCGTCGCTCACGCCCATGCCAGGTGCTCCTTGTTGTGCGCGAGGAGCCGGTCGGTCAGCCCCTCGGCGAGGTCGAACTGCCCGACCAGCGGATGGGCGAGCAGCGCCTTGGCCACCCGCTCCCGGCCGCCGCGCAGGGCGGCGTCCAGCGCGAGGTCCTCGTAGGCGGAGACGTGCGCGATCAGCCCCGCGTACAGCGGGTCCAGCCGGGGCACGGCCAGCGGCACCGGGCCGGTGCGGTCCACCCGGGCCTGCACCTCGATGACCGCGTCGTCCGCGAGGAAGGGCAGGGCGCCGTTGTTCAGCGTGTTGACCACCTGGACGGGGCTGCCGCCGTCACCCAGCAGGGCCGCCGCCAGGTCGACGGCCGCCTCCGAGTAGAAGGCACCGCCCCGCTGGGCGAGCAGGGCCGGCTTCTCGTCGAGCGCGGGGTCGCCGTACATCTTCAGCAGGTCCTGCTCCATCGCGGCCACCTCGGCGGCGCGCGAGGGCTTCTGGCCCATCTCGCGCACCACCTCGTCGTGCGCGTAGTAGTACTTCAAGTAGTAGGACGGTACGACGCCCAGGCGGTCCAGGACCGCGCGCGGCAGCCGCAGGTCGGCGGCGACGGAGTCCCCGTGCTCCGCGATCAGCCGGGGCATCAGGTCCTCCCCGCCGGGTCCGCCGCGGCGCACGCCCAGTTCCCAGGTGAGGTGGTTCAGGCCGACGTGGTCGAGGTGCAGGTCACCGGGGGCGAGGTCGAGCAGGGCCGCGAAGGTGCGCTGGAGGTGGATCGCGACGTTGCACAGCCCGACCGCCTTGTGCCCGGCGCCCAGCAGGGCGCGGGTGACGATGCCGACCGGGTTGGTGAAGTCGATGATCCAGGCGTCCGGGTTGGCGCGCCGGATCCGCTCGGCGATGTCGAGGACGACGGGGACCGTGCGCAGCGCCTTGGCGAGGCCGCCCGCGCCCGTGGTCTCCTGGCCCACGCAGCCGCACTCCAGCGGCCAGGTCTCGTCCCGCTGGCGGGCCGCCTGTCCGCCGACGCGCAGCTGGAGCAGTACGGCGTCGGCGTCCGCGACCCCCGCGTCCAGGTCGGAGGTCGTGGTGATGGTTCCGGGGTGCCCCTGCCGGGCGAAGATCCGCCGGGCGAGCCCGCCGACCAGCTCCAGCCGGTCGGCGGCGGGGTCGATCAGCACCAGTTCGCCGATGGGCAGGGTGTCGCGCAGCCGCGCGAAGCCGTCGATCAGTTCGGGGGTGTAAGTGGAACCGCCGCCCACCACTGCGAGTTTCATGTCTAGCCTTTCACTCCGGTCAGCGTGACACCCTCGACGAACGCCTTCTGGGCGAAGAAGAAGAGGATGATCACGGGGGCCATGACCAGTACGGTCGCGGCCATGGTCAGGTTCCAGTTGGTCTGGTGCGCGCCCTTGAACGACTCCAGCCCGTAGCTGAGCGTCCAGGCGGCCGGGTTGTCGGAGGCGTAGATCTGCGGGCCGAAGTAGTCGTTCCAGGCGGAGAAGAACTGGAACAGCGCGACGGCGGCGATCCCGGGCTTGGCCATGGGCAGGACGACCCGCAGCAGGGTGCGGACCTCCCCGCAGCCGTCGACCCGCGCCGCGTCGAGGTACTCGTCGGGGATGGTCAGCAGGAACTGGCGCAGCAGGAAGATGGAGAAGGCGTCGCCGAAGGCCATCGGGATGATCAGCGGCCACAGCGTGCCGGACAGGTCGAGCTGCTTGGCCCAGAAGAGGTACATGGGGATGACCACCACCTGCGGCGGCAGCATCATCATCGAGACCACCAGCAGCAGCGAGAGCCGCCGGCCGCGGAAGCGGAACTTGGCGAGGGCGTAGGCGACGGGCACCGAGGACACCACGGTGAGCAGCGTCCCGAGTCCCGCGTACAGCAGGGTGTTGCGCCACCACAGGAGGAATCCGGGCGTGTGCCAGACCCGCGCGTAGTTGCCCCACTCCCAGGTGTGCGGCCACAGGTCGCGGGTGAGGGCCTGCTGGTTGCTCATCACCGAGGTGAGGAAGAGGAAGACGAAGGGGAGGACGAAGAAGAGCGCGGCGGCCACCCCGAGGGAGTGCACCGCGACCCAGTGCAGCACCTCCTTGCGGCGGTGGCGGGCCGCCGCCCGGCCGGAGGCGCCGGGGGCGGGGGCCGGGACCGTCCGCGGGGACGGGGTCGTGCCGGTGGTCACGGCCATCTCAGTCACCGCTTCCGATCAGTCCGCCACGGCGCCGCAGCAGGAGCGCGGTGAAGGCCATGGACAGGGCGAAGAGGACGAGCGCGACCACGCAGGCGGTGCCGTAGTCGAAGCGCTGGAACCCCAGGTTGTAGACGAGCTGCGGCAGGGTCAGCGTGGACTTGTCCGGGTACCCGGGCTCGACGCGCTGGCCCGAGCCGCCGATCACCCCGGCCGCCACCTTCCCCGCGACCAGGGGCTGCGTGTAGTACTGCATGGCCTGGATGACCCCGGTGACCACGGCGAACAGGATGATCGGGGAGATGTTCGGCAGGGTGATGTGCCGGAAGCGCGCCCAGGGCCCGGCCCCGTCCAGCTCCGCGGCCTCGTACTGCTCCTTCGGTACGTCGAGCAGCGCGGCCATGAAGATCACCATCAGGTCGCCCACCCCCCACAGCGCCAGCGCGGTCAGCGCGGGCTTGGACCAGTCGGCGTCGGTGAACCAGCCGGGCGCCGGCAGCCCGAGGGCCTCCAGCCCGGTGTTGACCGGCCCGGTGCCGGGGTTGAGCAGGAAGACGAAGCCGAGCGTCGCGGCGACCGGAGGGGCCAGGTAGGGCAGGTAGAACAGGGTGCGGAAGACCCCGGTCCCCGTCTTGATCTTCGTGATGAGCAGGCCGACGCCGAGGCCGAAGGCCACCCGGAAGCTCACCATCACCACGACCAGCCACAGCGTGTTGCGCATCGCCGGCCAGAACATCGGGGAGTCGGTGAAGACGTACGACCAGTTGGCCAGGCCGTTGAAGACCGGCGGCCGGAAGCCGTCGTACTGGGTGAAGGAGAAGTACACCGTGGACAGCAGCGGGTAGGCGAAGAAGACCGCGAACCCGATCAGCCACGGGGACATGAAGGCCGCGGTCCGCAGCGCCGAGCGGCGCCGTTTCGCGCGCGGGGTGAAGGTGGTCATCGGCTATTCGGCCTTCGCGATGTCCGTGTCGATCTGCTGGTCGGTCTTGGCGAGGCCGGCCTGGAGGTCGGGCACGGCGCCCTTCTCGACCGCGTACGCGAAGTCCGCGAAGGTCAGCTGGTAGGTGCCGCCGTCGGCCTGGGCCGGGGTGGTGTTCGACTTCGGGTGCTTGGCGATGTCGATGAAGGTCTTGAACTCCGGCGCGACCTGGAGCTTCGGCGAGTCCAGTGCGGCGAGCGTGGAGGGGATGTTGTGGATGTCGTTGGCGAAGGCCACCACCGCGTCGGTGTCGGTGGTCATGTACTTCACCAGCTCCCAGGCCGCGTTCTGCTTGGTGCTGCCGGAGGCGATGCCCATGACGGTGCCGGACAGGTAGCCCTTCCCGTAGTCGGCGAGCTGGTCGTCCGGCACGGGCATCGGCGCGGTGGCGATCTCGAAGTTCGTCCCGGCCGCCTTCGCCATCGCGGCCCGCCACTCGCCGTCGATCTGCATGGCGACCAGGCCCTTGTTGAAGGGGTGTTCGGCGCTCCACTCGTCACCGAAGGTGGTGCGGAACTTCTCCAGCTTCTCGTAGCCGCCCAGCTTGGCGACCAGGTCCTTCTGCGCGTTCAGCATCTTGGCGAAGGCGGGGTCCTTGGCCAGGTTCGACTTGCCGTCGGCGGCGAAGTACGTCGGGCTCCACTGTGCGGCCAGCCGCATCGGCGTGGTCTCGTAGCCGTGGAAGGTGGGCATCAGGCCGAGCTGCTGGTAGGTGTCCCCGCTCTGCTTGGTCAGCGCCTGCGCGTCCGCGACGAACTGGCTCCACGTCTTGGGCGGTTCGGTGATCCCGGCGGCGGCGAAGGCGGTCTTGTTGTAGACGAGGCCGTAGGCGTCGTTCAGCAGCGGCAGGGTGCACTGGTTGCCCTTGAACTGGGTGTACTCCAGCAGGGTCTTGGGGAAGACCTTCGTCTTGTCGATGTCCGACTTGGCGAGGAAGGGGTTCAGGTCCGCGAAGGCCTTCGAGGTGCAGAACTTGCCGACGCTGTCGGTACTGAAGGACGACACCACGTCCGGGGCCTTGCTGCCGCCCGCCCGCAAAGCCTGGTTGATCTTGTCGTCGGTCATGTTGCCGGTGACCTTGACCTTGATGTTGGGGTGCGCCTTCTGGAACCGGGCGACGTTGTCCTCGATGGCCTTGACCTCGCGGGGCTCCACCCAGCCGTGCCAGAAGTTCAGGGTGACCTCTTTGTTCGGGTCGTCGGAGGCCGCGGCACCGCTCTGCCCGGTACACCCGGTGGCGAGGGCGGATATCGCGGCGAGTGCGGCCGCGAGGGTGGTCAGGCGGCGGGTGCGTCCGGGCATGGCTGTGTCTCTCTCTGCGCGGGGAACGTCCGGTCGGGGTCCAACGGGAGGAGCGGGGAGGAGCCGGCGGTGCGGGTGGGGCGTGGGGGACGGGTGGGCCGGGTGGTCTTCGTCATGCGGTGATGCGTGACGCGTGAGGGGTGATGCGGTGCCGCGCCCGGCAGGGCCGGGCGCGGTGGATCAGCGGGAGGTGTCGAAGACCTCGTCGCGGGTCGCGGCGAGCGCGGTCTCCAGCGCGCCGCGCAGCACCGGGCGCGTGCGCACCTCGCCGGTCACCAGCCGCGGCCGGGAGGGGGCGAGGTCGCCCAGTTCGGCTTCGATCAGCTCGCGCAGCCGGTCCCCGCCCGCGGCGGTCACGGCGCCGGAGAGCACCACGATCTCCGGGTCCAGGACGGCGACCAGCGATGCCAGACCGGTGGCGAGCGCGGTGGCGTACGCCTCCAGCAGCCGCAGGTACGGTCCCACGGGCTCGGCGGCGGCCCGCTCCAGCAGCGTCACCGCGCTCGCCACGTCGGCGGCGTGCCCGGGGGTGCCCGGCGCGGGCGGATCCGCGTGCGGCATCTCCAGGCCCAGCGAGGCGGCCAGGCCGGGCAGCACCTCCACGCCCGCCAGCTCCTGGTAGCCACCGGAGTTCTCCCGGGTCACGTGGCGCACCAGCGGACGCCCGGGGACCGGCAGGTAACCGACCTCGCCCGCGCCGCCGGTCCAGCCGCGGTGCAGCCGTCCGCCGATGACCAGGGCCGCGCCGAGGCCCTCCTCGTTCCAGAGCAGGACGAAGTCCTCGTGCCCGCGGGCCGCGCCCAGGCGCTGCTCGGCGACCGCGGCGAGGTTCACGTCGTTCTCGTACTCGACGGGCATCGGCAGCGCCGCCGCCAGCTCGTCCAGGAGGGTGGGGGAGTGCCAGCCGGGGAGGTGGTCGGCGTAGCGCAGGACCCCCGTGCGCGGGTCGAAGGAGCCCGGGGTGGCGATCACCAGGCGCTGGACGTCGCAGCGCTGGAGGCCGGCCGCCTTGACGGCCTCGCCCAGGGCTTCGGTGACCTGGTCGACGACGGGTGTACCGGGACCCGGGTTGGGCAGTTCGCAGCTGCCGACGACCTCCCCGGCCAGGTCGGCGACGGAGGCGATGATGCGGCCCGGAGTGACGTCGAGTCCGGCGGCGTAGGCGGCCCGGGCGTTGAGGGCGTACAACTGGGCGTTGGGGCCGGGGCGGCCGGTGGCGGTGCCGGTGGCCACGACCAGTCCCCGGGCCTCCAGCCGCGCCAGCAGCTGGGAGGCGGTGGGCTTGGAGAGGCCGGTGAGGCGGCCGATCCGGGTCCGGGACAGGGGACCGTGGGCCAGCAGCAGGTCCAGTGCGGCGCGGTCGTTCATCGCGCGCAGCAGGCTGGGGGTTCCGGGGGTGGTGCCGGCCATGGGGTGTTCTCTCCCTGAATCAGGTGTGAACTGTTAGGTAAGTTTCCTATCAGCCGTCGGCCCATGTCAATGGCGGTCGCGACAATGCCGCTGCCCCCGCGGAAAACGATCGGCGGGGGCAGCGGCGGTGCGGGTCGGCGGGGCGGGTCGACGGGGCAGCGGCGGTGCGGGCGCCGGTGCGGGCCGCGAGCCTACTGGGTGGGCGCGGACCCGCGGGGCGAACGCGGTCGTACTCCGTGAACGGTCCTACTTGGTGATGCGGGGCATCCCCGGACCCGTGACCGGCGCCGGGATCGGGGCGGTCGCCAGCGACTGCGGCGAGGCCGGGTTGGCCAGCGCGGACGGCGCGGCGACCGCGGCCGAGGGATCCGGGGCCTCCGTCTCGTCCTCCGCGGGCGGCATCCCGCCGATGATCTGGATGTCCGCCTCGTCGAAGGCTTCCTTGATCCGCCAGCGCAGCTCGCGCTCCACCGCGAACTGCTGGCCGGGCATGGTCTTGGCGGACACCTTCAGGGTCATCGAGGCGAGGAGCACCTCGTCCAGGCCCAGCACCTCCACCGGTCCCCAGAGCCGCTCGTTCCACGGCGTCTCCTTCGCCATGTCCTCCGAGACCCGCTCGATCACCCGGCGGATGCGGGCCATGCTCTCGGACGGCTTGACCTGGACGTCCACGGTCGCCGTCGACCAGCCCTGGCTGAGGTTGCCGATCCGCTTGATCTCGCCGTTGCGGACGTACCAGATCTCGCCGTTGTCCCCGCGCAGCTTGGTCACGCGCAGGCCGACCTCGATGACCTCGCCCGAGGCCACCCCGGCGTCGATCTTGTCCCCGACGCCGTACTGGTCCTCCAGGATCATGAACACACCGGAGAGGAAGTCCGTCACCAGGTTCCGGGCGCCGAAACCGATCGCCACACCGGCCACACCGGCGCTCGCCAGCAGCGGACCGAGATTGATGTCCAGGGCGCCGAGCACCATCAGCCCGGCGGTCCCCAGGATCAGGAAGGACGCCACCGAGCGCAGCACCGAACCGATCGCCTCGGAGCGCTGGCGCCGCCGCTCGGCATTGACCAGCAGCCCGCCGAGGGCCGTGCCCTCCACCGCCTCCGCGCCGCGGTTCATCCGCCCTATCAGCTTGGTCAGCGACTTGCGGACCACGGAGCGCAGGGCGGCCGCGATGACGATGATCAGCAGGATCTTCAGGCCGAGGAAGAGCCAGTCGGCCCAGTTCTGCTGGATGAAACCGGCGGCGTTGTCGACGCTCTGACCGGCTTCCTCGGCGTTGCGGGGCATGGCGGGGACGTCATCGGCCAGCGGGAACGGGGCGGCGGGCCAGGGCACGGCAGAAAACCTCCAGGCATAGCGGTCTGCCCGCCGGGGGCCCCAGGACGTGTCCGGGGGTTTGCGCGGGCAGACCAACCACACTAACGGGGCAATCCAGCGGTCCCGTTGCCGTGTCGCCCGGGAGAGACCGGACTCACCCGAGGACGGCCCCCGTGTGGTCGAAAACACCTCCGACCCGTTACGGGCGCGTGGTGGCGCTTCGACCAGCGGTAAGGAGAAACTGGAAAGCAGATCGTCCCGGCGCGAGCCACGCGCCGCCGGCGTACAAGGAGGCAGTCCGTGCCGCACGTCCTGGTCCTCAACGCGTCGTACGAGCCCCTCGGCGTCGTACCGCTCCGTCGCGCGCTCGTCCTCGTCCTGGAGAACAAAGCGGTCTCCCTGGAGGACTCCGGCGCCTTTCTGCACAGTTCGACGAGAGTCGTCCCCGCGCCCAGCGTGGTCAGGCTCAAGCGATTTGTGCGGGTCCCCTACCGGGGGCCCGTTCCGCTCACCCGGCGTGCCCTCTTCGCGCGGGACGGCGGGCGCTGCATGTACTGCGGCGCCGTCGCCACCAGCGTCGACCACGTCATCCCGCGCAGCCGGGGTGGCCAGCACGCCTGGGACAACGTCGTCGCCGCCTGCCGGCGGTGCAACCACGTCAAGGCCGACCGGCACCTCCCCGAGCTGGGGTGGCGGCTGCGGCACCAGCCGGCGCCGCCGTCGGGGCTGGCCTGGCGGATCATCGGGACCGGGCACCGGGATCCGTGCTGGATGCCGTATCTCCAGCCGTACGGGGCCGATGACGCGCTCGACCGCATCGGGGTCGGGGTGTCCGATCCTGCGCGGATCGGGGCGGCGGCGTCCTGACGGGGGTTCCGGGGCGGGCCTTTGCCGTCCCCGGGGTCCCCTTCCCCTTCCCCTTCGCCATCCCCGGATCAGCCTTGCCCATGTCCTGGTCCAGCCGGGTCCGTGCTTCCGTCTGCGGTGGGGCCGTGCGGCCTTGTGGGGCCTCCGGCGGGCCCTCAAACGCCGGGCGGGCTGGAGTTGCGCCGGGTCGGAGCTGGGTTTGGCTGGTGTTCCGGTCGAGGGAGGGGTTCTGGGCGAAGGGTCGGGAATGCGGTACCGCCGGATGGGTAGGGCTGCGGTGTTCCCCGTAACGGGGGGCGGCCGTGCGTCGTCAGCACACCGGGAGTACCGCCGTGAACGTTCCTGTCCGTCCTGTCCGTCCTGTCCGCCCCGTCCGGGCCGGGCCGGCTTCCGCCGGCTCCGTACCGCTGCTCGCCCATCTGCCCCGGCGGCTCTCCGTGACCGGGGGCGACGCCCCCGGCCCGCTCACCAGTGAGTCCCCGCTCGCGGACACCGCCCACGCGCCGCTCACCAGTGAACCGCCGCTCACCGACGAGGCTCCGCTGACCTGCGAGCCGACCACCCCCGCCGCCGCCGCGGGTTAGCCGAGGGATACGCATGGACCTGGCCCGGCTCGCCGCCCACCACGGAGTCGCCACCTCCTACCACCCCTCGGCCGGCGTGAGCGTCCAGGTCCCGGAGCGGACCGTCGTGACCGTGCTCGGGCTGCTGGGCGTGGACGCGGCGACGCCGCAGGCCGTACGGGACGCGCTCGCGCGCGCCGAGCGGGAGGCGGCGCAGCGGCTGCTGCCGACCACCCTGGTCCACTGGGAGGGCGCCGCGCCCCCCGCCGCGCTGGCCGCGCTGCCCCCGGGCACGCGGATCCTGCTGGACCCGGAGGAAGGGGAGGCCGCCGCGTGGGAGACCGGTCCGGGCGGGCCGCTCCCGGCCGGCGGGCTGCCGCTCGGGGTGCACCGGATCACGGTGACGCACCCCGACGGGCGGACCGGCGGGGCCACCCTGATCGTGGCGCCCGACCGGGCCCCGGCCGCGCCGGAGCGCGCCCACGGCCTGCTGGTCCAGCTCTATTCGCTGCTCTCCGAGGACTCCTGGGGCATGGGCGACCTCGGTGACCTCGCGCACCTCGCCCGCTGGGCCGGGCAGACCCACGGCGCCGGGTTCATCCAGGTCAACCCGCTGCACGCGGCCGTCCCCGGCACCCCGACCGACCCCTCGCCCTACCGGCCCTCCTCCCGCCGCTTCCCGGACCCGGTGCACCTGCGGATCGCGGACCTCCCCGAGTACGCCGCCTGCCCGGACCGGGAGGCCCTGGACGCGCTGGCCGTGCGGGGGGCCGAGCTGAACCGCCGGGTGCTGGAGAAGGACGCGCTGATCGACCGGGACGCGGTCTGGGCCCTCAAGCGGTCCGCCCTGGAGCTGCTGTACGCCGTCCCGCGCGACCCGGACCGCGAGGCGGACCTCGCCCGCTTCGCGGCCGAGGGCGGGACCGCGCTGGCCCGGCACACGGCCTGGTGCGCGCTGGCCGAGCGGCACGGCCCGGACCCGGCGGCCTGGCCGGAGGGCGCCGAGCCGGACCCCGCCGACCTCGCGTTCCACCGCTGGCTGGCCTGGCTCACCGATGCCCAGCTCACCGCCGCCCAGCGCGGGGCCCGAGAGGCGGGCATGGCGGTGGGCATCGTCCACGACCTCGCCGTCGGGGTGCATCCCTTGGGCGCCGACGTCCGGGCCGCGGGGGACACGTACGCCGTGGACGCCTGTGTCGGCGCCCCGCCGGACGCCTTCAACGCGCGCGGGCAGGACTGGGGCCTGCCCCCCTGGCGCCCGGACCGGCTCGCCGCCAGCGGTTACGCGCCCCTGCGCGACCTGCTGCGCGGGGTGTTCCGCTACGCCGGAGCGCTGCGGATCGACCACGTCATGGGCCTGTTCCGGCTCTGGTGGATCCCCCGGGACACCCCGCCCGCCGAGGGCACGTACGTCTCGTACGACGGCGAGGCCATGCTCGCGGTGCTGGTGCTGGAGGCCCACCGGGCCGGGGCGCTGGTCATCGGCGAGGACCTCGGGACGGTGGAGCCGGGGGTCCGCGAGGCGCTCGCCCGGCGCGGGGTGCTGGGCACCTCCGTGCTGTGGTTCGAGCGGGACTGGGCGGGCGGCGGGGCCCCGCTGCCCCCGGAGCGGTGGCGCGCGGACTGCCTGGCGACCGCCACCACCCACGATCTGCCGCCCAGCGCCGCGAAACTGGCCGGCAGTCACGTCGAACTGCGCGACCGGCTGGGCCTGCTGACCCGTCCGGCCGCGCAGGAGCGGTCGGAGGATGCCGCCGACACCGAGGAGTGGCTGGCCGTGCTGGACCGGCTCGGCCTGGACACCAAGGGCGAGGAGGCCGCCGTCCGCGCCCTGTACGGGTTCCTGCTGCGCACCCCGGCCCGGCTGGTCGGCGTATGGCTCCCGGACGCGGTGGGGGACCGGCGGCCGCAGAACCTGCCGGGGACCTGGGACCAGTACCCCAACTGGCGGCTCCCGGTCGCCGACGCGGCGGGGCGGCCGCTCACGCTGGAGCGGCTGATCGCGTCGCCGCGGGCGAACGCCCTGCTGAGCGCGGTGCACGGAGCCGGTCACCCCCGTACGGCACCCCCGGGCGCGCGCACTGTTTAGGTGTTCGCTACGTTTGCACCGTGGACAAGAAGAACGCTCTGCGCGCCGGCGCCGTCACGGCCGGAACGACGCTGATGATGCTGCTGATGACGTCTCCCGCGCTCGCGGCGGCCCGCGACGACGGCGCCGACCCGGGCAAGGGCCTGAGCATCGCCGAGACGCTCGGCCTGTACGTGGCCGCGCCCCTCGTGCTGTTCCTGGTCATCGCGGGTCTCGTGATGGTCGGCGACAAGTCGCGCAAGACGCGGGACCAGCAGGGCTGACCCCGCGGGGTCGGCCCCCTCAAGGCTTCCGGGGCGCCGGAGGTCCGCAGCCCGGTACGTGACGCGTGACGCGTCAGGTACCGGCGGCTCGTGGACCTCCGGCGCCCTTTCGCGTACCCGCCGGGCGCCGCCGCGGCACCGGCTCAGAGGCCGCCGAGGAGCTTGCGCAGCAGGGCGGTCAGGACGGTGACCTCTTCCTCGTCCAGCCCGGCCAGGCCCGCCCGCTGGACCTCCAGCCCCGCCGTGACCGCCTCGTCGATGAGCGCGAGGCCGCGCTCGGTGACCGTCACCTGGATCCCGCGCCGGTCGTGCGGGTCGGGGCTGCGGGCGAGCAGCCCGGCCTTCTCCAGCTTGTCCAGCCGCCCGGTCATGCCGCCCGTGGTGAGCATGAGCGTGGCCGAGAGCTGGCGCGGCGAGAGGGTGTAGGGCGCGCCGGAGCGGCGCAGCGTGGCGATGACGTCGAACTCGCCGCGGGAGATGCCGTATCGGGCGTAGGTCCGGTCCATGGCGTCGCCCATAGCCCGGCTGATCCGGTAGATCCGGCCGAAGACGGCCATCGGCGTCACGTCCAGCTCCGGGCGGACCGCGTTCCACTGGTCCGTGATCGCGTCGACCGCGTCCTTTTCGCTCATGTGTGGAGTATCCCGAGTCCGGTCGATCGACCGCAAGAAAGTTGCTTGACGATAAGTAGCTTAGCGGTAAGCTACTTCCTGACAATCTACTTGGGGGGCAGTGATGTCGGCGAAGCGGTGGCACGGGACAGCGGCGGGGGAACGGGTCGCCGGGGAGCGGGAACTGCTCGTGGCGGCGGGGATCAGCGCGGTGGGGACCGGCATGTACGTCCCCTTCACGCTGGTCTTCTTCCACCAGGTCACCGGCCTCTCCTTCGCGGCCGTCGGCCTGGTGCTCACCCTCACGGGACTGGCCGGGCTCGCGCTGATGCCGCTGGCGGGCGTGGCCGTCGACCGGTTCGGCGCCCGGCCGGCCGTCCTCGTCCTCTACGGGATCCGCACGCTCGGCTTCCTCCTCTACCCGCTGGCGACCGCGCCGGCCGCCTTCGCCGCCGTCGCCCTCTTCACCGCCCTCGCCGACCGCTCCTTCGCGGTGGTCCAGCAGTCGCTGATCGGCGAGGTGGCGCGCGGGGCGGCCCGGGACCGGCTCCAGGCCTCGCTGCGGGCCCTGCAGAACGCCGGGATGGGCGCCGGGGCCATGATCGTGTCCGGGGTGCTGGCCCTGTGGGGAACGGGCGGCTTCTCCTGGACCGCCTGGGCCAACGCGCTGGCCTTCGCCCTGGCTGGTCTCCTGGCCGCCCGGATCCGCCCCGTCCGGCCGGTCGGCGACCCCGCCGGTGCGCCCGCCGCCACGGCGCGCCGCCCGGCCGCCGGGTACCGGACGGTACTGGCCGACCGGCCCTTCCTCGCGCTGACCGCCGCCAACTTCCTGACCGCCCTCGGGTACGCGGCCCTCTCGGTCCTCTTCCCGCTGTACATCGCCACCTGGCTGCGCGGCCCCGACTCGCTGACCGGCGCCGCCTTCACCCTCAACACCGTCCTGTGCGCCGGGGTCGGCGTCCTGATCGCGGGCCGGGTCCGCCGCTCCGGCGCCCGCCGCACCCGCTCCGCCGCCCTGGGGGCCCTGCTCTTCGCCGCCGCCTTCACCGGCCAGATCGTCCTCGGCACCCTGCGCCCCGGCTCGGCCGGCCTGCTGGCCGGACTCCTGGTGATCGTGGCCGTCTACACCCTCGGCGAACTGGTCCACAGCCCCTCCGGCGGCGCCCTTTCGGTCTCCGCCGCGCCGGAGGCGGTGCGCGGCCGCTACCTCGCCACCTACCAGCTGTCCTATTCGCTCGCCGGAGCCCTGGCGCCGTCCCTGTTCACCGCCCTGCTGGACGTCGACGGGCGGCTGCCGTGGGCCGTGCTCGCCGTCGCCGCGCTGGGCGCGGCGGGGGCCCTGGTCCGGCTGGAACGGCACCTGCCGACCGAGGCCGTGTACGCCGAGCCGCCGGTCGCGACCGCGGTGGCCGCCCCGGCCCCGGCGGTCGCTCCGGTCCCGGCCGCCGTGGTCGCGCGCGTCCCGGCCGCCGTCTGAATCCCGTCCGCCTCCGTTTGTACGTCTGCGTCCCGCCCGCCTTCCGCCTTCCGTCCGAGGAGTCCGCCATGAAGCGCCTCGCCACCGTCGCCCTGACCGCACTCGCCCCCGTCTCCTGGGGCTCCACCTACGCCGTCGCCACCGAACTGCTGCCGCCCGACCGGCCCCTGTTCACCGGGGTGATGCGCGCGCTGCCCGCCGGGCTGATGCTCATCGCCGTGGCCCGGGTCCTGCCGAAGGGCGCCTGGTGGTGGAAGTCCGCCGTCCTGGGCGCGCTGAACATCGGTGCCTTCTTCCCGCTGCTGTTCCTGGCCGCCTACCGGCTGCCCGGCGGGGTCGCCGCCGTCCTGGGCTCGATGGGTCCGCTGGTGGTCATCGGGCTCGCCGCCCTGCTGCTGGGGGAGCGGGCCGGTACCAAGGCGCTGCTCGCCGCGATCGTGGGCGCCTTCGGGGTCAGCATGGTGGTGCTCAAGGCCGGCGCCGCGCTCGACCTGGTCGGCGTACTCGCCGGAGTCGCCTCCTCCGCCTCGATGGCGGCCGGCACGGTCATGACGAAGCGCTGGGGCCGCCCGGACGGCGTCGGTCCGCTGGCCCTGACGGGCTGGCAGCTGACCGCGGGCGGGCTGCTGCTCCTGCCGGTCGCCGCCCTGGTCGAAGGCGCCCCGCCCGCCCTCGACGGCAAGGCCTTCCTCGGCTACGGCTACATGATGCTGATCAACACCGGCATCGCGTACTGGCTCTGGTTCCGCGGGATCGGCCGCCTCACCGCGACCTCCGTGACCCTGCTCGGCCCGCTCTCGCCGCTCACCGCCGCCGTCATCGGCTGGGCCGCCCTCGGCCAGGCGCTCTCGCCGGTCCAGGTGACCGGGATGGCGATCGCCTTCACGGCGACGATCGTGGGGCAGCTGCCGGGCCGGACCCCGCGTCCGCGCTCCGGCTTCGGCTCCCGCTCCGGCCTCGGCTCCCGGCGATCGTTCGTGATATCTGAACAGATTGATCGAAACATTTCGATGGACCTGGTGAATGGGCAGGTGCGACGGTAGCGGCACGACACACACCGGGAGTACCGGAACACCCATCCCAGGAGGAGACACCAGTGGCCGTCATGGACCGCGTCCGTACCGCTTCGAACGCCTCGGAGAACCGGCGGGGCGCGGCCGGGAAGGGCGCCGCCGGACTCGGCGTGCTGCTCGCCCTGACCGCCACGGTCGTCTGGTCCGGCAGCTTCGTCGCCACCCGGGACATGGCGGGCTCCGTCCCGCCCGTCCAGGCCGTCTTCTGGCGCTGGATCATCGCGATCCTCGCCGTCGCCCCCTTCGCCGCGCGCCAGGCCTGGCGGCAGCGGGCCCTGATCCGCCGCCACCTCGGCTACCTCGCGCTCGCCTCGCTGCTCGGCATCGCGCTGTACAACACCCTCGTCCACCAGGCCGGACTCACCACCCCGGCCGGCACCATGGGCATGATCATGGCGGCCTCCCCGGTCGTCATGGCCGTCTACTCCCGCATCGGCGGCGAGAAGCTGGGCGTGCGCCGGACCGGCGGCATGCTGCTCGCCGCCTTCGGCGTGCTGCTCCTCGTCGGCGACGGCTCGCTCGGCTTCGACTTCACCGCCGGTGACCTGTGGATGTTCGGTGCCGCGCTGTCCTTCGCCTCGTACAGCGCGCTGCTGCGCCGCAAGCCGGCCGAGATCGGCGGCCCGGCCTTCCTGCTGACCACCTTCGTCCTCGGCGCCCTGATGCTCGCCCCGGTCTACGCCGTCTCCGTCCGCGCCCAGGGCGGCTTCGAGGTCGCCGCCGGCACGGTCGGCCCGCTCCTCTACGTCGGGATCTTCTCCTCCGCCGTCGCCTTCTTCGCCTGGAACAAGGCCGTCTC
Source organism: Streptomyces sp. NPDC043876 (assembly GCF_056435825.1). NCBI lineage: Bacteria > Bacillati > Actinomycetota > Actinomycetes > Kitasatosporales > Streptomycetaceae > Streptomyces > Streptomyces sp. NPDC043876. The sequence continues at coordinate 337,380 of NZ_JBWKDV010000002.1, forward strand.
GATGATCGGCGCGGCCCGCGCGGGCGTCGTCTACTACCTCCAGCCGGTCTTCGTCGCGGTCCTCGGCTTCCTCCTCATCGGCGAGGAGACCAGCCTGACGAAGCTGCTGTGCATGGGCCTGATCCTGGGCGGTGTGACGCTGGGTGCCCGCCGGTAGGTTCGGTGCCATGCACGACTGGGACATCAAGAAGCTGCGGATCCTGCGGACCCTCGCCGAACGGGGGACCGTGACCGCGACGGCCGAGGCGCTGATGATGACGCCCTCGGCCGTTTCGCAGCAGCTGACCAACCTCGCCCGGCAGCTGGGCGTGGTCCTGCTGGAGGCGCAGGGGCGCCGGGTCCGGCTCACGGACGCCGCGCACCTGGTGCTGCGGCACACCGAGGCGGTCTTCGCCCAGTTGGAACGGGCCGACGCCGAGCTGGCCGGGTACCTGGCCGGGGAAGCGGGCGAGGTGCGGGTGGGCGCCTTCTCCACCGCCGTTCCGGCGCTCGTGGTTCCGGCCGTCGCCGCGCTGCGGGCCAGCCACCCGGGGATCGAGGTCCGGGTGCGGGAGGCCGAGGCGGCGGAGGCGTACGAGCTGCTCTCCGCCGGGTCGGTGGACCTGGCCCTGTCCCTGGCGGCCCACGCGCCCACCGCCCGCGACGCGCGGTTCACCCGGATCCCGCTCTTCGCGGACCCGCTGGACGTGGCGCTCCCGGCGGACCACCCGCTGGCCGGCGCGCCGGGGCTGCGGCTCGCGGACCTCTCCGGCGAACGGTGGATCTTCGGCGGCAGCGGGCCCTGGTCGGAGATCACCCGGACCGCGTGCGAGGGGGCGGGCTTCGTCCCGGAACAGGCGCACTCGGCCGCCGGGTGGACCGCGATCCTGGCCATGGTCGAGGCGGGGATGGGTGTGGCGCTGGTGCCGCGGATGGCGGTGACGGGGCGGGTGTACCGGGTCGCGGTGCGGGTGCTGGAGGCGGACCGGCCGGCCCGGCACGTCATCGCCGCGCTGCGGCGGGGGGCGGAGGCCGGGCCGGCGGTGGCCCGCGTCCTGTCCGCCCTCCGCACCGCCGCCCCCACCTGACCCCCGGGCTCCGCCCGGACCCGCGCCTCAAACGCCGGCGGGGCTGGGTGTGCCGCCCTGAGGCCGGAAAGTCAGCCTGCCCCGAGTCTGCGGACCGCCGCCGGGGCGGGGAATTCAGCCTGCCCGGCGTTTGAGGGCCCGCCGGAGGCAAGCACGAGCGGCCGCGGGCCGCCGTCCCGGGCTCTGCCCGGACCCGCGCCTCAAACGCCGGCGGGGCTGGAGGTGCTGCTCCGGGGGCCGGAAATGCAGCCTGCACCGAGTCTGCGGACCGCCGCCGGGGCGGGAAATTCAGCCTGCCCGGCGTTTGAGGGCCCGCCGGAGGCGAGGGCGGGCCGCCGCGGAGGGTCGTCCCGGGTTCTGCCCGGGCCCGCGCCTCGAACGCCGGCGGGGCTGGAGGTGCCGCCCCTGGGGGCGGAGATTCAGCCTGCCGGCGTTCGAGGGCGCGGCGGCGGCCGGGTTACGCGGCCGCCGCGTCGGCCGACTGGGCGCGGAGGGCGCGTTCCACGCCCGCGCGGGACTCCGAGACCAGCCGCCGCAGCGCCGCGTTCGGCTCGGCCTCGGCCAGCCACGCGTCCGTCGCGTCCAGCGTCCGCTGGGAGACGAGGAGCGCCGGGTACAGGCCCACCGCGACCTGCTGCGCGATCTCGTGGCTGCGGGTGTCCCACACGCCCTTGACCGCCGCGAAGTACTTCTCGGCGTACGGCGCCAGCAGCTCCCGCTGGTCCGTCTGCACGAAGCCGCCGATCACGGCCTCCTGCACGGCGTTCGGCAGGTCGCCGAACTCCACGACCGAGGCCCAGGCCTCGGCCTTCGCCTCGGCGGTCGGCCGCGCCGCACGGGCGGTCGCCGCGTGGCGCTCGCCCGCCGCCGTCTTGTCCCGCTCCAGCTCCGCCGCGATGGCCGCCTCGCCGACCACGCCCGTCGCAACCAGCCGCTCCAGGAACGACCAGCGCAGCTCGGTGTCCACGGCCAGGCCCTTGATCTCCGCCGTGCCCTCCAGCAGCGCCGCCAGGAAGGTCAGCTGGCCCTCGGTGCGGGCCGTCGCCGCGAAGGCGCGGGCCCAGGCGAGCTGGTGGTCGCTGCCCGGGGCGGCCGCGCGCAGGTGCTCCAGGGTGGCCTCGGTCCAGGCCGTCAGGCCCTCCTCGCGCCAGGCCGGGGCGGCGTACAGGTCGATGGCCAGCTTCACCTGGCGGTGCAGCGACTGCACCACGCCGATGTCCGACTCCTTGCCGATGCCCGACAGGACGAGGGCGAGGTAGTCGCGGGTGGCCAGTTCGCCGTCCCGCGTCATGTCCCAGGCGGCGGACCAGCACAGCGCGCGCGGCAGCGAGGCCTCGAAGTCGCCGATGTGCGCGGTGACCGTGGCCAGCGAACGCTCGTCGAGGCGGACCTTGGCGTACGACAGGTCGTCGTCGTTGAGCAGGATGACGTCGGGGCGCCGCTGGCCGACCAGCTCCGGTACGTCCGTCAGCTCGGCGGCGGCGACGTCCAGCTCGACCCGGTGCTCGCGCCGCAGCCGTCCGCTGGCCCGGTCGATCGAGTAGAAGCCGACCGCGATCCGGTGCGGACGCAGGACCGGCTCGCCCTTGGCGCCCGCGGGCAGCGCCGGGGCCTCCTGGCGGACGGCGAAGGCGGTGATGACCCCGTCCCCGTCGGTCTCGACGTGCGGGCGCAGGATGTTGATGCCGGCCGTTTCCAGCCATGCCTTCGACCAGGCGGTCAGGTCGCGGCCGGAGGTCTCCTCCAGGGCGCCCAGCAGGTCGGACAGGCGCGTGTTGCCGAAGGCGTGCGCCTTGAAGTACGCCTGCACGCCCTTGAAGAACTCGTCCATGCCGACATAGGCGACGAGCTGCTTGAGGACCGAGGCGCCCTTGGCGTAGGTGATCCCGTCGAAGTTGACGAGGACGTCGTCCAGGTCATTGATCTCGGCCATGATCGGGTGCGTCGAGGGCAGCTGGTCCTGCCGGTACGCCCAGGTCTTCATGGAGTTCGCGAAGGACGTCCAGGCGTGCGGCCACTTCGAGTCCTCGGCGTAGGCCTGGCAGGCGATCGAGGTGTAGGTCGCGAACGACTCGTTCAGCCACAGGTCGTTCCACCACTCCATGGTGACCAGGTCGCCGAACCACATGTGCGCCAGCTCGTGCAGGATCGTCTCGGCGCGCAGCTCGTACGCCGCGTCCGTCACCTTCGAGCGGAAGATGTACTGGTCGCGGATGGTGACCGCGCCCGCGTTCTCCATCGCGCCCGCGTTGAACTCCGGCACGAAGAGCTGGTCGTACTTGGCGAAGGGGTAGCCGTAGGCGAACTTCTCCTGGAACCACCGGAAGCCCTGGCGGGTCACGTCGAAGATCGCGTCCGCGTCGAGGAACTCCGCGAGCGAGGGGCGGCAGTAGATACCGAGCGGGACGGACTGGCCGTCCGGGCCCTCGTACGAGCTGTGGACGGCGTGGTACGGGCCGACGATCAGCGCGGTGATGTAGGTGGAGATCCGCGGTGTCGGCTCGAAGCGCCAGACGTTGTCCTCGACGTCCGCGGGCGCCGGGGTCGGGGAGTTCGAGATCACGGTCCAGCCCTCGGGGGCCGTCACGGTGAACCGGAAGGTTGCCTTCAGGTCGGGCTGCTCGAAGCTCGCGAAGACGCGGCGCGCGTCGGGCACCTCGAACTGGGTGTACAGGTAGGTCTGCTCGTCGACCGGGTCGACGAAGCGGTGCAGGCCCTCGCCGGTGTTGGTGTAGGCGCAGTCGGCGACGACGCGCAGCTCGTTGGGCCCGGCCGCCAGACCGGCCAGCGCGATCCGGGAGTCCGCGAACACGGACGCGACGTCCAGCGGGGTGCCGTTCAGCACGACCTCGGTCACGGCCGGGGCGACCAGGTCGATGAAGGTCTCCGCGCCGGCCTCCGACGCCTCGAAGCGCACGGTGGTCGCGGACCGGAAGGTGCCGCCCTCCCGTGCGCCGCTCAGATCGAGATCGATCTCGTACGAGTCGACGGTCAGCAGCTTCGCGCGCTGCTGCGCCTCTTCACGGGTCAGATTCGTGCCAGGCACGCGGCATCTCCTTTGATGGTGACGTTGCCCGGCCATCCTTCCATGCGGTACGCGTCACCGCGTCGGAGTAATCCACGGGCGAAATCGGCCGAGGACCGGCGCACGGGAGGGCGGCGCCACGGCGGCGCCGCCCTCCGGGTGTGCGCGCGGGGTCAGCCGCGGAGCTCCTCGGCGACCAGTTCCGCGATCTGGACCGCGTTCAGCGCGGCGCCCTTGCGGAGGTTGTCGTTGGAGAGGAAGAGGGCGAGGCCGTTGTCGGCGGTCTCGTCCACGCGGATGCGGCCGATGTACGAGGCGTCCTTGCCGGCCGCCTGGAGGGGGGTCGGGATCTCGGAGAGCTCGACGCCCGGGGCGTCCGCCAGCAGCTCGTAGGCGCGCTCGACGCTCAGCGGACGCTCGAAGCGGAGGTTGACCTGGAGGGAGTGGCCGGAGAAGACCGGGACGCGGACGCAGGTGCCCGAGACCTTGAGGCCGGGGATCTCCAGGATCTTGCGGGACTCGTTGCGGAGCTTCTGCTCCTCGTCGGTCTCGAAGGAGCCGTCGTCGACGATCGAGCCCGCGAGCGGGACCACGTTGAAGGCGATGGGGCGCTGGTAGACGCCCGGCTCGGGGAAGTCGACGGCCCCGCCGTCGTGGACCAGCCCGGCGGCGCCCTCGGCGACGGCCCTGACCTGGCCGTCCAGCTCGGCGACACCGGCCAGGCCGGAACCGGACACGGCCTGGTAGGTCGTGGCGATCAGCGCGGTCAGACCGGCCTCGTCGTGCAGCGGGCGCAGCACGGGCATGGCGGCCATGGTGGTGCAGTTCGGGTTGGCGATGATGCCCTTGGGACGGTTCGCGATCGCGTGCGGGTTGACCTCGGAGACCACGAGCGGGACCTCGGGGTCGCGGCGCCAGGCGGAGGAGTTGTCGATGACCACGGCGCCCTGGGAGGCGACCTTCTCGGCCAGCGCCTTGGACGTGGATCCGCCTGCCGAGAACAGCACGATGTCCAGGCCGGAGTAGTCGGCCGCGGAGGCGTCCTCGATGGTGATCTCGCGGCCCTCCCACTCCACGACGGTGCCCGCGGACCGGGCAGAGGCGAACAGCCGCAGCTCGTCCACCGGGAACTTCCGCTCGGCGAGGATGCCGCGCATGACTCCGCCGACCTGTCCGGTGGCTCCGACGATTCCGACCCTCACGGTGACTCCTCTTGTCCGTACGACGCGGGCGCGCGTGAGGCCATCATGCGTTCGACCCCACGAGCCTTGTCCAATCCATTGTCCGAGGAACGGACGGTGTCCGGACGGCGCACGGCTGCGGCGGGCCGCGGGAGCGCCCCGGCGGCGGGCGGGGGCCCGGGGAACACGGGGAAGGGGCGGCGCTCCGAGAGCGCCGCCCCTTCCGTCATGCCGTGATCCGGTCGACCGCTACGGGAGGACCTTCTCGATCTGCACGCTGCCGGTGCCCGCGGCGGTGCCGCGGCCGTTGAGCAGCTGGACCTGGCCGAAGAACTGACGGCCCTCGGGGGCCGCGCTGCTGACCAGGACGTTCGCCGAGACGTTCGCCGAAGCGCCGTTGGCGAGGTTGACGGCCGCGGCCTCGTCGACCTGGACGGAGCCCAGACCGGCCGAGAAGTACACGTCGCGGTAGTCGTAGGTGGTGGAGCCGGACGGAACGGCGTAACCGGTGACGATCACCGTGTAGGTGCCGACGGCCGGGTTGGCCAGGCTGACGGACTCCTCGGAGTCGCCGTCGGCGGACGAGGCGACCTTGACACCATTGAGCTGGACCTCGAGGTCCAGGTCGGCGGCGGTGTCGGAGACGTTGCCGATGCCGATGTCCAGGCGCGAGACGCCCTCGCCGATGGTCACGGTCGAGGTCTGGACCTCACCGTTGGCGATGGTCGGCTTGGCGACCTTCGCGGAACCGAGCTGGCCGCCCTTGAGCTTGCCGCCGGTGATGGCCGCGCCCTCGTTCTTGACGGTCCACTGGACCTGCGAGGGGGTGCCCAGCTTGACCTCGGGGAGCACCTTGACCGCCGGGTCGAAGGCCGCGCCCAGGACGCTGACGTCCAGCTTGAACGGGTTGTCGAGCAGCGGCGACGTGCGGCGCGCCTCGACCTCGATCTCCCAGACGCCCGGCGTCGGGGCCGCGTACGACCGCAGGTCGGGGCGGCAGGTGTTCGCCGGGTTGTCGTAGTTCGGGTAGCACTGGGTGGTCGCGCTGTCCTCGACGCCCACGCCGTACGGGTGGATCGAGATGAAGCGCGTCTGGCTGCCCGCCGTGAGACCGCCGAGCGCGACCTCCAGCGTCTTGGCGCCCTGCGGCACGGTGACGAAGTACGACTTGGTGCTGTTGCGCTGCACCGAAGAGGTGTCGGAGAGGCCGAAGGACGGCTTCGCCAGCGGGGCCGCCGTGATGACGGTCGTCATGATCTGCTTGTCGATGCCCTCGGTGGTGGCGTCGTCCAGCTGCAGGATGCCGCTGTGCGCACCGGCCGTCTTCGCGTTGGCCTCGACCTTGATGGTGACGGGCTTGTTCAGCGGCAGGGTGACGTAGTCGTAGCCGCCGACCACCTTGAAGGTGCCGTCGTTGTTGCGCCAGGTCAGGTCGTGGCGGGTGCCGTACTTGACGCCGGTGGTGCGGGTGACGACGACGTCGTAGACCTTCTTCTGGCCGACCTTGAGGCCGCCCTCGCGGTCGTAGAGGCCGGTGCCGAAGCCCGGGGTCTTCAGGAACTGGTCGATCGCGGTGTCGACCGGGGCCTTGACGGCGAAGTCGTTGGCCTTGGGACCGCGCTGGATGGACTCCCACGCGCCCTTGACGTCGATCAGACCGGCGCCCTGGTCGATCGCGGAGGCTCCGTCGATCTTCTTCGCGGTGCTGGTGAGCGCGATGCGCAGGCTCGCCGGGGTCAGCGCGAGGTGCTGCTGCTTGGCGGCCGAGATCAGCAGGGCGCTGGCGCCCGTCGCCTGCGGCGAGGACATCGAGGTGCCCTGCAGCATCGAGTAACCGGCCGGCAGGGTGTAGCCGGCCTCCTTCACCGGGGAGCCGGGCAGCCAGGTCTGGGTGGTGTTGATGGCCGCGCCCGGGGCGGTGATGGTCGGCGTCAGGCCGCCGTCCTCACGCGGACCGCGCGAGGAGAACGGGAAGAGCGCGTACTTCTTGGTCACGCCGGAGCCGTAGTTGGCGGCCCAGGTCTCCTTGGAGACCGCGGCGCCCACGCTGACGACCTTGTCGGCGAGGCCGGGGTCACCGATGGTGTTGACGCCCGGGCCCTCGTTGCCCGCCGAGATGACGAGCTGGACGCCGTAGGTGTCGATCAGGCGGCCGTACAGCTCGGAGCGCGCGTTGTTGCCGTCGTTCAGCGCCGGCAGGCCGCCGATGGACATGTTGACGATGTCCACGTGGCGGTTGACGACGAGGTCGATCATGCCCTCGGTCAGCGCGATGTTGGTGCAGCCGCCGGACCAGGAGCAGGCGCGGGAGGAGACGAGCTTGGCGCCCGGGGCCTCACCGTTCATCTTGCCGCCGAACAGGCTGTTCGCCGCGGTGATGCCCGCGACGTGGGTGCCGTGCTCGGACTCGATGATGCCGATGTTGACGAAGTCGGCCTTCTTGCCGACCCAGTCCCCGCCGTACGGGTCCATCGGGACGTCCTTGCGGATCTCGATGGTGAACGGGATCCGCTCGGCGACGTCGGTCGACGGGTTGTCGGTGCCGAAGTAGCCGACCTGGTAGCCGTCCTTGTACGGCTTCATCGGCTCGTTGTCCGTGAAGTCGCCGTTCTGGTCGGTGTCCACGCGGACGGTGCCGGCCACCGGGTCGTACAGCATGCCGAACTTGTCGGTGGTGTCGCCGTCGCGGTTGACGTCGCCCTTCATGTCACCGGCGGCGGTGATCGACTCGCTGAAGCGGCTCCACTGGAAGGAGCCCTCGGGGGCCTTCCAGCTCTGGCCGCCCGCGGTGAAGGTGCCGCCGGCGGCGGTGACCGGGGTGATCTGCGGACGCCAGGTCGCGTCGTTGTCCGCGATCGGGTCGGTCGCCGTCACCCAGTCGACGATCTTGCGCTCGCCGGTGGTGGTCTTCTGGAGCGCCGGGTGGCCGAGGTCGACGCCGGAGTCCAGGATGCCGATGGTCACGCCGCGGCCGTCGGCCTGCGGGTTCTGCTGCACGAAGTCGACCGCGCCCGTCTCGAAGGACGGGTTGTACGGGTTCTTCGCGGGGGTGTCCTTGCCGGGCCCCGGGTAGGTCTCGGCGGCCGTCTTGCGCGCCGCCGCGTTCTCCTGCTTGGCGTCGGGGCGCGGGTCCGGCAGCTCGATCTCGTGCCGCAGGTCGATGCCGTGCACGGCCGACAGCTTGGCGGCGGCCTTGAGGGCCGCGTCCGCCTTGTCGGTGGGCAGCGTGGCGCGCACGTAGCCGAGCTTGTCGTACGTCTGGCCCACGGAGGCGCCCTGTACGGCGTCCAGCTGCTGGGCCACCTGCTTGGTCTCGCCGGGGGCGGTCGCCACCATCACGGTGACGGTCTTCTCGCCCTTGGCCTGGGCCTGCTGCAGGAGTTCGGCGTCGGCGGAACCGAGCTTCTGGTCCGCGGACTTGACCGCTGCGGAAGCGGCCGGGTCGACGGTGCCACCCGCAGCGAACACGGGCACCGCGCCGGTGGCCGCGAGGGCGGCCACCAGGCCCGCGGCGGCCGCGACGCGTGCCACGCGTCGCGAGCCGGATATGGGGCCGGGGGATTCGAGGGTCATCAGCATCCCTGGGTAGTGAAAGAAACGGTCCGGATTTCGGTGCCGGATGACCGGTCAGCTTGGTGCACGTGACCGCTCTTTGGGGAGGGTTGTCATTGACCGTGACCTGTCATGGCGGATATTCGCCACCACGGGGTATGCGCCATCGGGCTCATAGGCGGGCAGACCCGCACCAACCGAGGCCGGTGAAGAGGCGATTTGTAGACTCGCTGACCGGATGTCAGCGCATGGCGGCGGCCCGGCCGCGGCCCGGGTGTGACAGTTTCCGGGCTTCTAGCGCACGCGCGTGCGCGCGGGGTGGCGCGGGGCCTGCGCCCGGTTTCCGCAGGCGCCCTTCGCGCACCAGCGCCGGGTGCCGCCCCGCGAGGCGTCGAAGAAGCGCAGGGTGCAGTCCTCCCCGGCGCAGCTACGGATCCGCCCGGGCGCGGTGGCCAGCAGGTCGAGGTAGCCGCGGGCGGCCGTCCAGGCCGGACCCCAGGCCGGGTCGGCGAACTCGGCCCGCTCGCCGGGCCCCTGGGCGGTGAGCGTGACCCGGATCCGGCCGTTTTCCAGCACCGCGTCGACGAGCGCGCGCGCCCCCTCGTCGGCGGGGTCGGCGACCGCGCGGGCCAGTGCCTCGCGCGCGGTCAGCAGGTGGATCAGGGTCGGGGCGTCCGCCCGGAAGCGGTCGTCGAGCCCGGTCGACCGCAGCCAGAGGGCCACGCCCTCCACCCGGGTCAGCCCGGCGGCTCCGGCCCCGGCGAAGAGGTCCACAGGCACCCCGTCCCGCGTCCAGCGGGTGTTCAGCAGGTCCAGGGCGATCGGTTCCCCGGTCAGCGGCCGCGGGTCCGTCGTCGTCATGCCTGCTCCAGGGGCCGAGCGGGGCGCCGTACCGTCCGCCGCGCCCATCCCCTCAAGCGTACGTGAGCGGCCGGCCCGCTCGGGATCACCGCGGCAGGACCACGAGGTAGGCGGCAGGCTCGCGGTCGGCCGCCGCCGTCAGGGCGGTCCGGACCACCGCGGCCTGCTGCTCGGCGTGGTCGCGCAGCTTGCGCGGGGTGAGGTGCAGGACGGTCACCCCGAGCCGCTCCAGGGCGTCCCGCTTGCGCGCGCACTGCGACCACTCCTCGTCCTCGCCCTGGCGCGGGGCCCGGGTGTCCAGCTCCACCGCGACCGCCTGGTCGGGCCAGTAGGCGTCCACTCCGCCGAGGTGCGGGCCGCCGGGGACCCGCAGGTCCACGTTCCACAGCGGCTCGGGCAGGCCGTGCAGGCGCACCAGGTCGTACAGCCGGTCCTCGGCGATGGCCCGCCCCTCCGCCAGGAGCGACTCGACGGCGTCCACCACGTGCGGACGGCTCAGCAGCCGGCCCACCGTCAGCTCCCGTACCAGAGCGGCCGGTTCGCAGTGGCCGCCGCGCACCGCCTCGCTCAGCAGGCGGCGCACGGTCTGCGCGTCCGAGAGCTGCGCGACGGCGTCGGCCACCGCGCGGGCCACGGGCGCCACCGGGAGCCCGGTGACCTCCTGGGGGCGGGGCGGGACCTGCGCGCGGACCACCCGGGCGCAGCCGGTGGAGCGGAGCCTGCGGGTGCCGGGGACCAGGACGTCGATCTGCGGCAGCGCGAGCAGGGTGGGGGCGGAGGTGAACCGGTACAGGGCGAGTGCGGCCAGCCCCGTGATCATGACCTCCCCGCCGCGGCGGCCCGCGTACAGCAGCGCCGCGTGCAGCCGCTCCTCGCTGGTCGCGGGCCCCGAGTGGAGCAGGAAGACCCCGGGCAGGATCTGCTGCCAGGGCCGCCCGGCGGCGTCGGAGGCGGTGACGCCGTGCTCGCGGAGCTCTGCGAGGGTCAGGACGCGGGGGCGGCTGCCGGTGAGGTGCCGGAGGGGGAGGGGCGTGTCGTGGTTCATGAGCCGGGGATTCCGCATCCGGCCGCCCCGCTAACCGCTGTTACACGCTCGTCGACAAACCGGGACAAGCCCGGGCTAAAGTACGGGCGTTCGAGTGTCGATAGGGGCGCCGTGCCGCCGGCGGTCCCCGGAGCCCTTGTGGCTGGCGCCCGGGGCGCGGCTGTTGCCTCCGGCGGCGCCTCAAACGCCGGCGGGGCTGGAATTGCCGCTGAGCGGCAAACCAGCCCCGCGGCAGTGGCCGTATTCAGCCCCGCCGGCGTTTGAGGCGCGGGGTCCGGGGCGGAGCCCCGGGGTGCCTCAGCGGGCCGTGGCCGCCGCGTCGCAGCGCTGCCCGCGCAGCGCCCTGGCCAGGTCGTCACGCGACTCCAGCACCAGCCTGCGCAGCGCCGGAGCCGCTTCGGCATGCCCCGCCAGCCACGCGTCCGCCGCGGCCAGCGTCGGCTCGGGGTCCTGGAGGGCGGGGAAGAGCCCGCGGACCACGTCCATGCCGATCTGGATCGACCGCTCGCTCCACACCCGCTCGATCGCGTCGAAGTAGCGCTGCGCGTACGGCGCCAGCAGCTCCCGCTGCGAGGACTGCTGCATCCCCGCGATCGTCGCCTCCACCAGCGCGTTCGACAGCGCGTCCGACTCCACCACCACGGCCCACGCCTGCGCCTTGACGGCCTGCGACGGCCGCGCCGCCAGGCAGCGCACCTGGTGCCGCTTGCCCGACGCCGTGTCGTCCCGCGCCAGCTCGGCAGCCAGGACGCCCTCGTCCACCGCGCCGTGCGCGCTCAGCGGCAGCAGGAAGTCCCAGCGCAGCTCCTGGTCCACCTCCAGCCCGTCGATCCGGGCGCTGCCGTCGAGCAGGCCCAGCAGCAGCTGGAAGTCGCCCTCGGTCGCGGCGCCCGCCGCGAAGAAGCGGGCCCAGGTCAGCTGGTGCTCCGAACCCGGCTCGGCGCGGCGCAGTTCGCGCAGCGCGCCCGCCGCCAGCTCGCGGCCGCCCTGCTCGCGCCACTCGGGCGCGCCGTAGTGGGTGACCGCGCTCTGCGCCTGCGCGTGCAGCATCTGGAGCACGCCGACGTCCGTCTCCCGGCCCGCGTGGGCCAGGACCAGCGCGAGGAAGTCCCGGGCGGGCATCAGCGCGTCGCGCGTCAGGTTCCACAGCGCGGACCAGCACAGCGCGCGCGCCAGCGGGTCCGTCAGCTCGCCCAGGTGGGCGCGCAGCGTGGCCAGCGAGCCCTCGTCGAAGCGGATCTTGCAGTAGGTCAGGTCGTCGTCGTTGACCAGGACCAGGTCGGGCCGCTCGGCGCCCGCCAGCTCCGGGACCACCGTGCGCGCGCCCGCGACGTCGGCCTCGGTGCGCGCGTAGCGGACCAGGGCGCCGTCCTGCAACCGGTAGAGGCCGACGGCCACCCGGTGCGGCCGCAGCTCGTCGCCCTCCTGGAGCACGGCGAGTTCGGTGATCCGCCCGTCGGCGTCGTGGGTCACCAGCGGGGTCAGCGCGTTCACGCCGGCCGTCTGGAGCCAGGCCCGCGACCATTCGGCCATGTCCCGCCCGGACACCTCGGCCAGGACCGACAGCAGGTCGTCCAGGGTGGTGTTCCCGTACGCGTTGGCCTTGAAGTAGCGGCGCGCGCCGTCGAGGAACGCGTCCCGGCCGACGTAGGCGACGAGCTGCTTGAGGACGGCCGCGCCCTTGGCGTAGGTGATGCCGTCGAAGTTGAGCTTCGCGTCCTCCAGGTCACGGATGTCGGCCGTGATCGGGTGGGTGGAGGGCAGCTGGTCGGCGCGGTAGGCCCAGGCCTTGCGGTTGTTGGCGAAGGTGACCCAGCCGTTGTCGAAGCGGGTCGCCTCGACCATCGAGAAGGAGCCCATGAAGTCCGCGAAGGACTCCTTCAGCCACAGGTCGTCCCACCACTTCATGGTGACCAGGTCGCCGAACCACATGTGGGCCATCTCGTGCAGGATGACGTTCGCGCGCCGCTCGTAGGAGGCCTTGGTGACCTTGCCGCGGAAGATGTACTCCTCGCGGAAGGTCACCATCCCCGGGTTCTCCATGGCGCCCAGGTTGTACTCCGGCACGAAGGCCTGGTCGTACTTGCCGAAGGGGTACGGGTAGTCGAAGTGCTCGTGGAAGAAGTCGAACCCCTGCTTGGTGACCAGGAAGACGTCGTCCGCGTCGAAGTGCTTGGCCAGCGTCTTGCGGCACATCGCGCCGAGCGGGATCGTCAGGTCACCGCGCGTGTAGGTGTCCGTGACGTAGTGGTAGGGGCCCGCGACCACGCAGGTGATGTACGTCGAGATCGGCGCGGTCTCGGCGAAGCGGCGAGTGTCCCCCTCGCGGGACTCCTCCACGCCGTTGCTCCAGACCTGCCAGCCCTCGGGCGCCGTCACCTCGAAGCGGTACGGGGCCTTCAGGTCGGGCTGTTCGAAGTTCGCGTACACCCGCCGGGCGTCGGCGGGCTCGTACTGGGTGTAGAGGTAGACCTCGCCGTCCTCCGGGTCGACGAAGCGGTGCATGCCCTCGCCGGTCCGGCTGTAGGCGCAGTTCGCGTCCACGACCAGGACGTTGTCGCCGGCCAGGTCCGCCAGCGCGATCCGCGAGCCGTCGAACACGGCGGCGACGTCGAGGGCGGCGCCGTTGAGGGTGACCGCGTTCACGGAGGGGGCGATCAGGTCCGCGAAGGTGGCGGCGCCGGGGACCGCGGAGCGGAAGCGGATCGTCGTCACCGAGCGGAAGGTCCGTGGCCCCTCGGCCGGTTCGTTCTCGTCCACGGCGGACCGGAGGTCGAGGACCACCTCGTACCCCTGGACGGACAGCAGCTCGGCCCGCTCGCGGGCCTCGTCGCGGGACAGGTTTTCACCGGACACGGGCACTCCTTCGTGCGTGTTCACGTTTTCGGTTCGAATCCTCCCACGGGGAATGCGCCGGACCGCCGGGCGGTTGGCGTCCGTGGGCGTGCACCTCGGTGCGCCCCCGATGTGCCCCCCCGAGTCCCGTCGCCGCGAGGAGAGTCATGCCCGACACCCAGGTGCCCGAGAAGACCCCGGTCGATTTCTGGTTCGACCCGCTGTGCCCCTGGGCCTGGATGACCTCCCGCTGGATGCTGGAGGTCGAGAAGGTCCGTGACATCGAGGTGCGCTGGCACGTCATGAGCCTCGCGGTGCTGAACGAGAACAAGCTGGAGGAGCTGCCGGAGCGCTACCGCGACCTGCTCGGCCCCAAGGGCCTGGAGCCGGTCCGCGTGGTCGTCGCGGCCCAGCAGAAGCACGGCAGCGAGGTCACCGGCAAGCTGTACACGGCGCTGGGCACCCGCTTCCACAACGAGGACCAGGGCGCCGGCCGCGAGACCATCGCCGCCGCCCTCGCCGACGTCGGCCTGCCGGCCGAGCTGATCGAGTACGCCGACTCCGACGAGTACGACGAGATCCTGCGGGCCTCGCACAACAACGGCATAGACCGGGTCGGCCAGGAGGTCGGCACCCCGGTGATCTCGGTGCCCGGCGCCGACGGCGAGGACGTGGCCTTCTTCGGCCCGGTCGTCACCCCGGCCCCGCGCGGCGAGGCCGCGGCCCGGCTGTGGGACGGCACCCTGCTGGTGGCCTCCACGCCCGGTTTCTTCGAGATCAAGCGGACCCGTACCGTCGGTCCGAACTTCGCGTAGCGGCGCACGCGGAAGGCCCCCGCGAGTCACGTCCTCGCGGGGGCCTTCCGGTGGAAACGCCCGCACGTGAAGGGTGAGAAGACGATCACGAGGCGGGCGGCTCGGTGGCCGCTCAGCCCTGGGCGGGGATCAGCAGCGGGGTGTTCGCCTTGGCGTCGGCGTAGCGCTTGGCCACGTCCTGCCAGTTGACGACCTTCCACATGGCCTCGATGAAGTCCACCTTCTGGTTCTTGTACTGCAGGTAGAAGGCGTGCTCCCAGGCGTCGAAGACCAGGACCGGCACCGAGGCCTGGCCGACGTTGCCCTGGTGGTCGTAGACCTGCTCGACGATCAGACGGCCGCTGAGGGGCTCGTACGCGAGCACGCCCCAGCCGGAGCCCTGCGTCGCGGAGGCCGCGAAGGTGAGCTGCTTGCGGAACTTCTCGAACGAGCCGAAGGACGCGGTGATGGCGTCCGCGAGGTCGCCGAGGCCGTCCTTCTCGTCCGGGACGCCGCCGCCCTCGTCCGTCTTCGGGTTCGCCATGTTGTGCCAGTAGATGCTGTGCAGGATGTGGCCGGAGAGGTGGAACGCGAGGTTCTTCTCCAGGCCGTTCAGCGCGCCCCAGTTCTCCTTGTCGCGCGCCTCCTCCAGCTGCTCCAGCGTGGTGTTGGCGCCCGCGACGTAGGCGGCGTGGTGCTTGTCGTGGTGCAGCTCGATGATCTGCGGGTTGATCACCGGTTCCAGTGCCGCGTAGTCGTACGGCAGCTCGGGAAGCGTGTAGATGGCCATGCGGGTATCCGGTCCCCTCAGTGTCTTATTGCAACACATGCGCAACTGCACGCTAGCAGTATCTGTTTGCCCGGGCAGCTAAGGGTCCCCTGGCTCCGGCGCGCCCCGGGTACGCCGGAGGCCGGGTCCGCGACCTGCGCGGACCCGGCCTCCGGGGTGGTGCGTGAAGGGTCGTTACGCCGCCGTGCGCGCCGCCGCCGCGCGCTGGCGGACGTACCCGGTGACCGCGAGGGCGACCGCGAGCCCGCCGGTGAACAGGACCTGGACCCGGGTGTCCTCGCCCGCCGCCATCAGGGCCAGGACCCCGGCCACCCCGGCCAGGGACACCCAGGTGAGGTACGGGAAGCCCCACATCCGCACGACGAGCTTCCCGGGATCCTCGCGCTCGGTCCGGCGGCGCAGGACGAACTGGGAGACGGCGATGAAGCCCCAGACCACCAGGACCACGCCGCCGACCATGTTCAGCAGCCACGCGAACAGGGTCTCGGGGTACCAGTAGGACAGCAGCACGGTCACGAAGCCGAAGCCCGAGGAGGCCAGGACCGCGCGGCGCGGCACCCCGCGGGTGAGCCTGCCCAGCGCGCGGGGGCCCTGTCCGCGCGAGACCAGGGAGTGGGCCATGCGCGAGGAGCCGTAGATGTTGGCGTTCATCGCGGACAGCAGCGCGATCAGGATGACCACGTTCATGACCTCGCCGGCGGCCGGGATGCCCAGCCGGTTCAGGGTGGCCGCGTACGGGCCCTCGCCGGTGACGGCCGGGTCGTGCCACGGCAGCAGCGTCACGATCACCAGCATCGAGCCGACGTAGACGACCGCGATCCGCCACATGGTGGTCTTCACGGCCTTGGCGACGCCGCGGACGGGGTCCTCGGACTCGGCGGCGGCGATGGTCACCGTCTCCAGCCCGCCGTAAGCGACGACCGAGGCCAGCAGGCCGACGAGCAGCCCGTCCGTCCCGTTGGGCAGGAAGCCGCCGTCGTGCAGCAGGTTCGCCGCGCCGGGGGAGGAGGTGCCGGGCAGCAGGCCGAGGACGGCCAGCACGCCCAGGCCCA
Organism: Streptomyces sp. NPDC043876; assembly: GCF_056435825.1. Lineage (NCBI taxonomy): Bacteria > Bacillati > Actinomycetota > Actinomycetes > Kitasatosporales > Streptomycetaceae > Streptomyces > Streptomyces sp. NPDC043876. The sequence goes on from NZ_JBWKDV010000002.1 coordinate 353,582, forward strand.
GGAACAGGGCGATCGCGGCGATCTTCAGTGCGGCAAACCAGAACTCGAACTCGCCGAAGTGCGAGACGGCGCCCAGGTTCGCGCCGCAGAACACCGCCATGAAGATCAGCACCCACATCCACGAGGGGGTGCCCGGCAGCCAGCCCGTCACGATGTGCGCCGCGCCGATGGCCTCGATGGCCACGCCGACGCACAGCAGGATCCAGAACATCCAGCCCGCGGTGAAACCGGCCCACGGGCCGATCGCGCGTTCGGCGTGCACGGAGAAGGAGCCGGAGGCGGGGTTCGCGGCGGACATCTCGCCGAGCATCCGCATCACGAACATCACGAGCAGCCCGGACGCCGCGTAGGCGAGCACGATCGAGGGACCGGCGGCCGCGATGCCCGCGCCCGAGCCCACGAAGAGGCCGGCTCCGATGACCCCGCCGAGGGCGATCATCGAGAGGTGGCGCTGCTTGAGGCCGTTGCCGAGGGGGGATCCGGGGCCGTCCCCGGGCGCCGGGCCCTGCTGCTGGTGCTCGGAAGGGGTGGCGGTGCGCTGGCTCATGGAGGTGTGCCTGTCCGGTGTGCGGGTGGACGGGGTGCGGCGCACCAGTCTGCCTACCGTCCGATTACCGGACGTTTCCCGTCCAGCATGCGGACGACTCCTTCACGCGAAGTGATCATCCGCCCGCGGGGGAGGACCGCAGTTCCCGGACCCACGCCACCAGCAGCACCACCACCGCCGCGCCGCCCGACCACAGCAGCTGCGGCCGCGCCGCATCGTCGAACAGCATCAGCACCAGCACCGCCGCCATTCCCGCCAGCGCCACCCACGTCAGATACGGGAAGCACCACATCCGCAGCGTCAGCCGCTCCGGCATCTCCCGCTCGATCCGGCGCCGCAGCCTCAGCTGCGAGACCGCGATCAGCGCCCACACGAACAGCAGCACCGCGCCGACCGCGTTGAGCATGTAGAGGAAGACCGTGTCGGGCCACAGCAGGTTCAGCAGCACCGATACGAAGCCGAAGGCCACCGACGCGAACACCGCGCGCCGCGGCACCCCGCCGCCCGACACCTTCAGCAGCGCCCCGGGCGCCTCGCCGCGCTCGGCCAGCGAGAAGACCATCCGCGAGGACCCGTACAGGTTCGCGTTCAGCGCGGACAGCAGCGCCACGAAGACCACGATGTTCATGATCTGCCCGGCCCCCGGGATGCCGATCGAGTCCAGGACGGCCACGTAGGGGCTCGCGCCCGCCTTCATCGAGTCCCAGGGCAGCAGGGTCACGATGACCAGCATCGAGCCGATGTAGAAGAAGAGGATGCGCCACACCGCGCTGCGCACCGCGCGCGCCACCGAGCGGGCCGGGTCGTCGGACTCGGCCGCGGCGATGGTGACGACCTCCAGGCCGCCGAAGGCGAAGACGACGGCGAGCATGCCCGCGACCACCCCGCCGAGGCCGTTGGGGGCGAATCCGCCCCGGCCGGTCAGATTCGCCGCGCCGACCGGATCGGTGTCCGGCAGCACGCCGAAGATCGCCAGGGTGGAGAGCACCAGGAACAGCACGATGGCGCCGACCTTGAGGGTCGCGAACCAGAACTCGAACTCGCCGAAGTTCCGCACGGCCGCCAGGTTGCTCGCGGTGAACACCACCATGAAGATCAGCACCCACGCCCACTGGGCGATCCCCGGCACCCAGCCGTTCGCGATCTTCGCCGCGCCGGTCGCCTCCACCGCGAGGACCACCACCAGCAGGAACCAGTACAGCCAGCCGACCGAGAAGCCGGCCCAGCGGCCCAGCGCCCGCTCCGCGTGCACCGAGAACGACCCGGACGCGGGCAGGGCGGCCGACATCTCGCCCAGCATCCGCATCACCAGCAGCGCGAGGGTGCCCGCGAGCAGGTAGGAGACGACGATCGCGGGCCCGGCGATGGTGATGCCCGCGCCCGAGCCGACGAAGAGCCCGGCGCCGATCACGCCGCCCAGGCCCAGCATCGTCAGGTGGCGCTGCTTGAGCCCGTGACCCAGGGGTTCCGGCTCCGGAGCGAGTTCCGGCAGGGGTGCTTGTGACATTTCCACAGTCTCCCCGAGCGGGACGCGGCGACGCAAAACGCCTGACCGACGGCCAAAGCGCCGGGTGACCCAGGTCACTTCGGCCCCGCGGCGGGATGCGGGGAGCCCTTTCGTTGTGGAATCCCCACCACGCGGGGGATCACCGCTTTGTCTCCGCGCGACGCCGGACAGCCCGCCGGCCGGGACTAACGTCGCCTTGTCCGGCCCGTCCGGCCACCCCGTCCCGTGATCGCCCCGCGCGACCCGACCTCCGCCCCGCCCTTCAGCACCCGACCCTCCGGAGTCCCGATGAGCACCGCTTCCGTCCCGACGACCGCCGCCTTCCGGCCCGGTGCCGTCCTCGCCGACCTGCTGCCCGCGAGCCGGGTCCGCGACATCGCGCTCGTCGTGGGCGGCGCCGCGCTGACCGGCCTCGCCGCGCAGATCGCCGTACCGGTCCCCGGCTCGCCGGTCCCGGTCACCGGGCAGACCTTCGCCGCCCTGCTCGTCGGCACCGCCTTCGGCGCCCGCCGCGGCTTCCTCGCGCTCGCCCTCTACGCCCTGGCCGGCGCGGCCGGGATGCCCTGGTTCGCCCAGGGCACCTCGGGCGCGAGCGGGGCCTCCTTCGGCTACGTGCTCGGCATGCTGCTCGCCGCCACCCTGGCCGGAGCCCTCGCGCGCCGCGGCGCCGACCGCTCGGTGGTCCGTACCGCCCTGACGATGGCGGCGGGCTCCGCGGTCATCTACGCGGTGGGCGTCCCGTACCTGGCCCTGTCCACCGGGATGTCGTCGGGCGCGGCCGTCGCCGCGGGCCTGACCCCGTTCCTGATCGGCGACGCGCTCAAGGCGCTCCTCGCCATGGGGCTGCTCCCGGCCGCCTGGAAGCTGGCCGGCCGCGGCTGACCCCACCGCGACGCACGGCGGCCCCGGACCACGCGCGTGGTCCGGGGCCGCCGTGTTCCTCCGTACGGTCAGGCGCGCGCGGCGTTCCTGCGGCGGACGAAGTCCAGCACCGTGCCGATGACCATCACGATGGCGGCGACCAGCGTCGAGAGCAGGACCACCTCGCGGTTGTCGTCGTCGAAGAGCATGTAGACGAGGACGAAGCTGATCATCGCGGCGGTCAGCCAGGTCAGGTACGGGAAGAACCACATCTTCACCGTCAGCTTGTCCGGCGCCTCGCGGAGCAGGATCGCGCGCATCCGCAGCTGGGTGAAGCAGATCGCCAGCCAGACGAAGAGCGCGATGGCCCCGGAGGAGTTCAGCAGGAAGCTGAAGACCGTGTCCTTGAAGGCGTAGTTGAAGTAGACGGCGACGAAGCCGAAGACCACGGAGCCCAGGATCGCGGCGACCGGCACGCCGTTCTTGGAGACCTTCGCGAAGGCTTTGGGGGCGTCGCCGCGCTCGCCCAGCGAGAACGCCATGCGGGACGCGGTGTAGAGGCCCGAGTTCAGGCAGGACAGCACGGCCGTCAGCACGATCACGTTCATGATCTGGCCCGCGTGCGCGATGCCGATCGAGTCGAGGGCGGCGACGTACGAGCCCTTCTCGGTGATCGACTTGTCGTTCCACGGCAGCAGGGTCAGCACGATGAAGATCGAGCCGAGGTAGAAGATGCCGATGCGCCAGATCACCGAGTTGGTGGCCTTGGTGACCGCGCGGCGCGGGTCCTCGGACTCACCGGCGGCCAGGGTGACGATCTCGCTGCCCATGAAGGAGAAGACGACCATCAGGACGCCGGTCAGGATCGACCCGACCCCGTTGGGCATGAACCCGCCGGTGTCCGTGAGGTGCGCGAAGCCCGCGCCCGGGTTGTCCGAGCCCGGCAGCACGCCGAAGACGGCCAGCAGGCCGACGATCACGAAGCCGCCGATGGCGACGACCTTGATGCCCGCGAACCAGAACTCGAACTCGCCGTACGAGGCGACCGAGCCGAGGTTGGTGACCGTCAGCACGACCATCACGATCAGCGCCCAGGCCCACTGCGGGACGGCCGGGACCCAGCCTTCCAGGATGTTCGCGCCCGCGGTGGCCTCGACGGCCAGGACGACGACCCAGAAGAACCAGTACAGCCAGCCGATGGAGAAGCCGGCCCAGCGGCCGAGCGCCCGGTCGGCGTAGGCGGAGAAGGATCCGGAGTTCGGGCTGGCCGCGGCCATCTCGCCGAGCATCCGCATCACGAAGACCACCATCGCGCCGACCAGCGCGTAGGAGATCAGGATGGCGGGACCGGCCTTGGCGATGCCGCCGCCGGAACCGACGAAGAGGCCGGCGCCGATGACGCCGCCAATGGCGATCATGGACAGGTGCCGGTTCTTGAGACCGGCCTTCAGACCGTCGGAGGGCTGGGTGCCATCGGGTTCACCGGTGGGGCCGCCTGACTTCTGAAGGGTCGTCGTGGAGCTCATGGACGAATCCTTAGGTTCTCGGGTTGCGAGTTCCGGCATTCAAACCCGGGATGAACGTAAGACGGAAGACCTGAATCCGGATCGTGTCCGTAGGACGAACCTCCGGGACCAAGGTCCCGAACCGCTGCACCCCGCCCCAACTGCGTCCTTTGGGTTTACTTGAGCTTTAGAAGTGACTTACGCGACATCGCCCCGGCACCCCTTGCGTGCCGCCCGGGCCCCTCGTGTCACACTCGTGCCCATGCGCGTCTACCTCGGCTCCGACCATGCCGGCTACGAACTGAAGAACCACCTCGTCGAGTGGCTGGGGGCCCAGGGCCACGAGGCCGTCGACTGCGGTCCCCACATCTACGACGCCCAGGACGACTACCCGCCGTTCTGCCTGCGCGCCGCGGAGAAGACCGCCGCGGACCCGCAGAGCCTCGGCATCGTCATCGGCGGCTCCGGCAACGGCGAGGCCATCGCCGCGAACAAGGTCAAGGGCGTCCGCGCCGCGCTGGCCTGGAGCGAGCAGACCGCCGCCCTCGGCCGCGAGCACAACAACGCCAACGTCCTCTCCATCGGCGGCCGCATGCACACGGTGGAGGAGTCGACCAAGTTCGTCGAGATCTTCCTCGCCACGCCGTACTCCGACGAGGAGCGTCACACCCGCCGGATCGAGATGCTCTCCGCCTACGAGACCACCGGTGAGCTGCCCCCGATCCCGGCGCACCACCCGCAGGGCTGACACCCCCGCCCCGCACACGAGACGTACGACGGCGGCGCCGGGACCCCCGGCGCCGCCGTCGCGTCCGCACGCGACGGGCCCCGACCGCACCAGGAGCAGCGCCGTGCCCGAGGGGCATACGATCCACCGCCTCGCCCAGGACCACGCCGAACGGTTCGCCGGCCGGCCGCTGCGCGTCAGCAGCCCCCAGGGCCGCTTCGCCGAGAGCGCCGCCCTGCTCGACGGCCGCGAGCTCGACACGGCCGAGGCCCACGGCAAACACCTCTTCCTCGGCTTCGACGGCCCCGCCGGGGACTGGATCCACATCCACCTCGGCCTCTTCGGGAAGTACGGCTTCGGCCCCGTCCCCGCCCCGCCCGCCACGGACACCGTGCGTCTGCGCCTCGTCGGCCGGGAGCACTACGCCGACCTGCGCGGCCCCACCACCTGCGCGCTGATCACCGGCGCCGAGAAGCAGGCGATACACGAGCGCCTCGGCCCGGACCCGCTGCGCCCCGCCGACGACCCCGACCGGGCCTGGGCGCGGATCTCCCGCTCCCGCACCACGATCGCCGCCCTCCTGATGGACCAGAAGGTCGTCGCGGGCGTCGGCAACGTCTACCGCGCCGAGGTCCTCTTCCGGCACGGCATCGACCCCTACCGGCCCGGCCGGGACCTCACGCGCGCCGAATGGGACGCGATGTGGCACGACCTCGCCGCGCTGATGCGCGAGGGGGTCCGACTGAACCGCATCGACACCGTCCGCCCCGAACACACCCCCGAGGCCATGGGCCGCCCGCCGCGCGTGGACGACCACGGCGGCGAGGTCTACGTGTACCGCCGCGCGCACCTGCCCTGCCTGCTGTGCGGCGGCGAGATCCGCACCGCCGGCCTCGCCGCCCGCAACCTCTTCTGGTGCCCGGGCTGCCAGCCCCGCTGAACCGCGCCGGCCTAGAACCCGTGCGGGAGCCAGGGCGCCAGGTCCGAGGTGAAGGCCCGGGAGGCCTCCTGGAGGGCGCCCGGGCGCAGTTCGGTGACCAGGCCCGCGCCCGCCAGCGACGCGAGGGTGACCCCGCCCAGGTACGCCGAGCCCAGCTCCGCCACCGACAGGGCCAGCTCCGCCGGATCCTCCGTGCGCACGCAGGACGCCCCCTTCGCGTCGCCGGTCAGCCGCCAGCGCCCCGCGTTCCACGGGCAGAAGGTGTCCGCCACCTCGAAGACCACGTCCACCGGAGCCCCGTACGTCCGGGCCTCCAGCGCCGCCCCCAGCTCCACCAGGCGCAGGTGCAGCGCGTCCCGGGTGCGCGGCTGGGTCCGGCGCACGTCACTGACCAGGTGCAGCAGCGGATCGTCCACCGGCCGCTTGCGCGCCCGTACCGTCCAGGTCAGGTCGATCCCGAACACGTACGCCCACAGCGCCCCGTACGCCGCCGGGTCCAGCGCGTCGAGGTCCTCGACCTCCACCACCCCGGCCGAGCCGCTCAGTTCCCAGCCCGGCCGCACCCGGTAGCGGGCGTACCCCACTACGCGCCCGTCCGCTTCCCGCTCGGCCAGCACGCACTTCAGCGGGGACCGGCCCGCACGCCCCGACGCCGGATCGAGCAGCGCCTGCCGCTCCCAGCCGGGCTGACGCGCCGTCATGCCCGGTCGTCGCGGCACCAGTTCCGCGTACACCGCCTCGCACGCGGTCAGCGCCTTCTGCGGATCCACCAGGCGCAGCCGCACGCCGTCCGCCCCCGGCGGCAGCCGCAGCCGGACCCGGCTGGTGTCGATGTCCACGGCGAGCGAGTACGCCGCGGTGCCGTAGCCGAACCGCCCGTAGATCGCCGGATCCGACGCCGTCAGCACGGCGACCGGCTCGCCACCCGCCCGGATGTCGTCGAGTTGGCGCCGCATCAGCGCGGTGAGCAGACCCCGGCGCCGGTGCGTCGGCGTCACGCCGACCATGGTCACGCCCGCGGCGGGCACCAGCGCCCCGCCGGGCACCGTGACCCGGAAGGTGAAGGCGCCGGCCGAGGCCACGCAGGTGTCCCCGTCCCAGACCCCCAGCGAACGCTCCGCCTCGGTCAGGGACTTGTAGAGTTCACGCTCTTCCTCCTCCTCCGGCACACCGCCGAACGCCAGTTCCAGATGGTCGTACCAGGCATCCCACTCTTCGGGCCGCAGCACCCTCGTCTCATGAGCCATGGGGCCATCCCTATCAGGGCAATCCATCCTGGTCGACCCGTTTTGGTCCGGAAATCTCCATGCGGTCCGGGGGTACCCCTGCGCGCTCACAGTCAGGATGGATAGGGTCCCGGAACAATGGGCGGAGCACGGATGGAAACCCTCACGGCACGGCTGCGGAAGACCTCGCACCGGGCCCGCACCGCGCTGCGCAAATCCGCCGTCGACTACTTCCGCGGGGACGCCTCCGACTGGCTCGCCTTCGGCGGCCTGCTCCTCACCGTCCCGGCCATCACCTGGGGCACCCTCCTGCTGCCCGTCTGGTTCTCGCCGTCGGCCCTCGTCCTGCCCATCGTCGCGGGCGGACTACTGCTGCGCCCCGCCAGTTTGCTCGCCCTCTACGCCGCCGCCGCGACCGCGCTGATCGTCGAGGCGCTGGCCCTCGGTCCCTACACCGAAGGCCCCGCCCGGGTCACTCCCGGCACCATCCTCGTCGTCGCCGCCTGCGGGTTCTTCGGCCTGGTCATCGCCCAGTTCCGCAGCCGCGTCGGCGTGCCCTGGAGACGCGGCGGCACCATGCTCTTCGACCTGCGCGAACGCATCCGGGTGCAGAGCAAGCTGCCCGCCCTGCCGCGCGGCTGGCACCGCGAGATGGCCCTGCGCCCCGCGGGCGGCCAGTCCTTCTCCGGCGACTTCGTGGTCGCCGCCCGGACCAACGGCGGCCGCACCCTCGAAGTCGTCCTGACCGACGTCTCCGGCAAGGGCATGGACGCGGGCTCCCGCGCCCTGCTCCTCTCCGGCGCCTTCGGCGGACTGCTCGGCTCGCTGCCCCCGCGGGACTTCCTGCCCGCCGCCAACGGCTACCTGCTGCGCCAGGACTGGGACGAAGGCTTCGCCACCTCGATCCACCTCGTCCTCGACCTGGAGACCGGGGACTACGACCTCCTCTCCGCCGGTCACCTGCCCGCCCTCCAGCTCTCCGCGGGCACCGGCCGCTGGCAGGAGAGGAGCGGCGAGGGCCCGCTCCTCGGCGTCTACGACGGAGCCACTTTCGAGGCCGCCCACGGCAACCTGCGCCGCGGCGACGTCCTGCTGCTCTTCACCGACGGCCTCGTCGAAACGGCCGACCGCGACATCAGCGAGGGCATCGACCGGCTCACCGGCGAAGCCGACCGCTACGTCACCTCCGGCTGGGAGGGCTCGACCTGGCACCTGATCGAGAAGGTCGCCAAGGACGTCAACGACGACCGCGCGCTGCTGCTGATCCGCCGCTCGCCCTGACCCTCCCGCATCCCACCGGAAGGCGCCGGGTGGGGTTTACCCCACCCCTGACCGGCCCGTTTCCACCATGGCGGGCACCGCCCCCGGCTCCGTAGCGTCAAGGTCACGAGACGCAGACGGCAGACGAGGAAGGCGGCACACCATGGGGTTCGGGCGCGGCAGGCAGCAGCAGGGGCACGGCGGGAGCGACGACCGGTCCCGCGGCGGGCAGGGCCCCTGGGACGCGTCCGGAGCCGCGGCCGCCGCCGGTCGCACATCCGGAGCCGGTTACGCCGCCACCGCGCCCGCCGTCCAGCTGAGCGACGTACGCCGCTCCTACGGGCGGGGCTCCGCCACCGTCCAGGCCCTGCGCGGCATCGACCTCAGCCTGCCGCGCGGCAGCTTCACCGCCGTCATGGGCCCCTCCGGCTCCGGCAAGTCCACCTTCCTGCAGTGCGCCGCCGGACTGGACCACCCCAGCTCCGGCTCCGTCCGCCTCGGCGGCACCGAGATCACCGGCATGAACGAGAACAAGCTGACCGTGCTGCGCCGCAGCCGCCTCGGCTTCGTCTTCCAGGCCTTCAACCTGCTGCCCTCCCTCACCGTCGAGGAGAACGTCCTGCTCCCGCTGCGCCTCGCGGGCGGCCGGGTCACGGCGGACGGCGCCGCCCGCGCCGCCGCCCTCCTCGCCCAGGTCGGCCTCGAAGGCAAGGGCCACCGCCGCCCCGGGGAACTCTCCGGCGGCCAGCAGCAGCGCGTGGCCATCGCCCGCGCCCTGGTCACCCGCCCGGACGTGGTCTTCGCCGACGAGCCCACCGGCGCCCTGGACACCACCACGGCGGCCGAGGTGCTCGCCCTGCTCCGGGGCGCGGTCGACAGCCTCGGCGCGACCGTGGTCATGGTCACCCACGACCCGGCCGCCGCCGCCCACGCCGATCAGGTGCTCTTCCTCGCCGACGGCCTGATCGCGGACCGGCTGCCGCGCAGCCCCGCCCACGCCGTCGCCGCCCGGATGGCCACGCTCACCGGCCGCCGCTGCGCCCCGACGACCGCCGCCGTCCCCACCACCGGCGACGCCGCGTACGCGGGAGCGGCCGCCTGATGCTGCGCCCCTCCCGGCCCAACGGCCTCGCGCGGGCGGCGGTGCGTTTCCGACCCGCCGCCTTCGCGGGCACCTTCCTCGCCCTCCTGATGACCGTGGCCATCGTCTGCGCCTGCGGCATCCTGCTGGAGGGCGGACTGCGCGCCTCCGTCCCGCCCACCCGGTACGCCGACGCCCCCGTCGTCATCGCCGCCGACCAGCGGATCCGCATGACCGCCGGACGCGGGGAGGACGCCGAGGAACTCTCGGTCCCGGTCCCCGACCTGGCCCGGGTGGACGCCGAACTGCTGGGCGCGCTCGCCCCGCTGGGCCGGGCCGTGCCCGACGTGTCCTTCCCCGTACGGTCCGGCGCGGGCGCGCTGACGGCGTACGGCTGGGGCTCCACCGCCTTCACCGGTGCCCGGCTCACCGCGGGCCGCGCGCCCGGGCCCGGCGAGGTCGTCCTCGGCGGCGGCGCCTCCGGGCGCGCGGACACCGGCGGCGGCCCGGAGCGGATCGCCCTCGACACCCCGGCCGGAAAGCGGGAGTTTCGGGTCTCCGGACGTACGGACGCCCCCGGCGCCTGGTTCTCCGACGACCAGGCCCGCACCCTCTCCGGCCACCCCCTCGCCCTCGACGCCATCGCGCTCCTCCCCGCCCCCGGCGCGGACCCGGCCGGGCCCGGCGCCGCGACCGCCCTCGCCGACCGGGCGCGCGCCGCCGTCGGCGACCGGGCCCGCGTCCTCACCGGCGACGCGCGCGTCCTGGACGCGCCGCTCGCCTCGGCCAGGGAAGTGCTCATCGGCCTCGGCGGCTCCTTCGGCGGCGTCGCGACCCTCGTCGCCGTCTTCACCGCCACCGGATCCGTCGCCCTCTGCGTCGGCCAGCGCTCCCGCGAATACGCCCTGCTGCGCGCCATCGGAGCCACCCCGCGCCAGATCCGCCGCTCCATCGCCACCGAAGCGCTCCTGGTCGCTCCCCTCGCGGGCGCCCTGGGCTGCGTACCGGGCGTCTTCCTGGCCGAGTGGTGGTTCGGCGCGCTCCAGGAGAAGGGGGCCGTCCCGGCCGCCCTGACGCTCCACCCCTCCTGGATCCCGTTCGCGGCCGCCGTCGCCGTCGGCCTCGGCACCGCCCTCCTCGCGGGCCGCTGCGCCGCCCGCCGCCCCGCGAAGATCCGCCCCGGCGCGGCCCTCGCCGAAGCCGCGGTGGAACGCCCGCGCCAGGGCCGGATCCGCACCTCCTTCGGCATCGCCGCCCTGGCGGGCGGATTCGCCTGCGCGGGCCTGGCGGGTGGCGGCTCCGTGACCGCCGCCGCCACCGCCGGACCCGGCGTCGTCATGCTCTTCATGCTCGCCGTGGCCCTGCTCGGACCGCTGATCGCCCGCGCCTGCGCCGCCGTCCTCGGCCTCCCGCTGCGCGCCACGGGCCCGGCGGGCTCCCTCGCCGCCGCCAACTCCCGTACCAACGCCCGCAGACTGGCCTCCGCCCTCACCCCCATCGTGCTCGCCGTCGCCTTCTCCTCCACCCTGGTCTTCCTCCAGACCAGCACGGACCGGGCCACCGGCCACCAGCAGAGCGCGGGCCTGCTGGCCGACCGCATCGTCACCGCCCCCGCCGGATCCGGCGGCCTCCCCTCCGACGCCGCGGCCCGGGCCGCCGCCCTGCCCGGCGTCACCGCCGCCGTCCCCCTCGGCCACACCTCCGTCCTCGTGCCCACCGGCAGCGGGTCCGGCGCCGAACTGCGCAGCGCCCCCGCCCAGGTCACCGGCGGCGACCTCACCCCCGTACAGGACCTCGCCGTCCGCGGCGGCTCCCTCGCCGCCCTGCGGCCGGGCACCGTCGCCGTCGACCAGGGCCTGGCCGAAGCCGCTGGGGCGCGCCTCGGCGGCCGGATCACCCTGCGGCTGCCCGACGGCGTCCGGGTCACCCCCGAGATCGTCGCGGTCTACGGCCGCGGCCTCGGCTTCGGCGAGGTCACCCTCCCGGCCGCCGACCTCGCCGGACACCGCACCTCATCCGCCGCCACCGAACTCCTGGTCCGCGGCTCCTCGCCCGGCCTCGCGGAACTCGGCGGCGCGGTCACGGACAAGAGCGGCTGGGCCACCGCCCAGGGCCTGGACCGGCGGCTCGGCGCCTGGGCCAATACCGTCATGGCCGCCGTCCTCGGCGGATTCGCCGCCCTCGCCGCCGCCAACACCCTGACCATGACCGTCCTGGACCGCCGCCGCGAACTGACCCTGCTGCGCCTGGTCGGTTCCACCCGCCGCCAGGTGCTCCGCATGATCCGCTGGGAAGCCCTCCTGATCGGCGGCGCGGGCCTGGTCCTCGGCACCGCCATCGCCGCCGCCACCCTGATCCCGATGGCGAAGGCCCTCACCGGCGAGGCACCGTACGTCCCCCCGCTGGTCTACGGCTCCTTCGCGGCCGGCGCCCTGGCCCTCACCCTCCTGGCCACGTCCCTCCCGGCCCGCCACGCCTTGCGGCGCCCGGCCTAGCAGAGACCCGTTCCTAGTCGAAGCGGATGTGGCGTACGCCGACCAGCGCGCGCCGCAGCCGTCCGCGCAGCGGGCCGTCCGTATCCGGGGTCAGCGCCAGGCCCGTGTGCGCGGCGATCCGGTCGGCGACCCGGGACACGGGCAGCCGGTCCGTCCACAAGTGCTCCGCGAACTCCGGTGCGCGCAGGGCCTCCAGGGCGCCGTCGAGACGTGCGACGGCGAAGCTCTCGCGCTTCAGCCCGCGGCCCAGGCCGCGCTCGTGCAGCCGCCGCAGTACGGTCTCGCGGTCGGCCAGCAGGGCGAAGTGCCGGACGTCGTGGCCGTTCGCGCAGCCGGCCGACCGTCTCGGCGAAGTAGCGCGGCTCCGTGACGGTCATCGGGACGAGCACCACCCCCGGGTGGCGCCCGGCCACCAGGTCCAGCACCTCGAACACGCCCTGGCGCCAGGCCGGCAGGTCCTGGAAGTCCCCGCGCAGCGCGGGCGGCAGCGCGCGGTGCAGCCCGAAGCCGATGTGTTCGGGATCGCACAGCACGCTGCCGGGCAGCCGCCGCAGCAGCGCGTGGGCGGTCTGCGTCTTCCCGCCGCCGAAGGGGCCGTTGAGCCAGACGATCACGGGGCGCTCCGCACGGACTGCCAGGGCCCGATGCCGAGCTTCCCGGTCGTCCCGACGTCGAGGGGCTCGACGAGCTTCAGCCGCACGGCCGCCGCCCCCGGCCGCGGCACCACGTCCACGTACCGGCCCTCGACCGCGGCCCCGTCCGTGACCGTGTTGCGCCACAGCAGCGGGACCCGCGCGGCGTCCCCGGGCGCCAGTTCCAGCGCCTGCGGGGGCCCGTCCATGCCCGCCACCTCGGTGGCGATCCCGCCCGACCCGTGCACCACCGCCACCTGCACCGGCCGCTGCTCCGCGTCGAGCACCCGCACCTCGGGGTACCCCTCCAACCGGTACGCCCCGGCGGCGCAGTTGACCAGACGGACACCTCCCGCCCGCAGGCCCATCGCCGCGTCCCCCTGCTCCTCGACGAGCCGGATCCCGCCCTCGGGGCACGCCTCGCCGGGATCCACCGACGGGACGTCCGTCAGCCGCGGGTTCCCCGGGTGCGTGGCCACCCCGCTCGGCCTCCCGGTCGGCCGGGGCAACCCCGCGGTCGGCACCCCGGTCGGCCCGGGCGCCACCGGCGGCGCCGGCGGCGTCGCGCACCCCCCGAGCACCACCCCGGCCACCACCGCGACCGCCCCGCCCCGCACCCCCGCCCGCCGCGCCCACCCCGGCACCCGCTCCCGCGCCGCCCGGCCCGCCACGCCCCGCATCCTGTTCCCCGTCATGCGGCGACCCTACGACGGGCCGAGCGCCGGCCGTAGCGCCCGGGGCGGCGGGCGCCCGGCCCGGGCGCCTCGGCTCGGGGGCTGTTGGGCCCTTGGGCCGGGCCTCTTGGCCGGGGTAGCGGCACGCGGGGGCGGTACCCGTGCTCCGGGCTCCCGGCCCGGGACCCGGTCCTAGGCCCGGGGCCGCGCCCCCCGCTCAACCTCCGTCGGAACCGGCTCAGGGGGCACACCCCGGGCCCTCTGGGGCAGCCCCCACCCCTCGGCACCGCGGCCCGCTGCCAGGGCGGGCGGTGCCCCCGCCCCCGGCGAGGGGCCCCGCAGTGGCCCCCGGGCGACGGCCCCACACCCGCGAGGGGACCCGCCCCCGCAGTAGCCCCCGGGCGACGGCCCCACTCCGGCAACGGCCCCCGCCCCCGGCGAGGGGCCCCGCCCGGCCACTCCTCGGCGATTGGCCGGGGCCCCGCGCCGCGGACCGGCCTAGCGTGCCCCCATGGACCGCACGCTCGCCGCCGATCTCGCCGACCTCCCCGCCCTGCTCGACGCCACCCGCCGCGCAGCCACCGACGCGCTGGCCACCCTGGCCGAACGTCCCGTCGTACCGCCACCCGTCGCACAGCGGACCGCACCGCCCACCACCGGACCGCACTCCGCCACCGCACCGCCTGCCACCGCAACGCCCACCGCCCCGCCGGTAGATGACCCCACCGCGCCCCCACCGGCAGGTGCCCGCCTCCCCACCCACGGCACCGGCCTCGCCGACACCCTCGCCGCCTTCCAGGACCACTGGGCCCCGCGGTTCTCCGCCTCCGCCGGCCCCCGCTACCTCGGCTTCGTCACCGGCGGCGCCACCCCCGCCGCCCTCGCCGGGGACTGGCTGACCGCCGCGCACGACCAGAACTCCAACTCCGCCCTCGACCCGGCGGGCCAGGACCTGGAGCGCGAGACCACCGGCTGGCTCCGCGACCTCTTCGGCCTCACCGACGCCCACACCGGCGTCTTCGTCAGCGGCGCCACCATGTCCAACACCACCGGCCTCGCCATCGCCCGCGAATGGCTGGGGGAGCGCGCCGGGGTCTCCCCGGCCCAGGACGGCGTGGCCGCCCTCGGCCCCGTCCGGGTCCTCTCCGGCGCCCCGCACTCCTCCATCGCCAAAGCCCTCGCGGTCCTCGGCCTCGGCCGCGCGGCCCTGGTGCCCGTACCGACCCTGCCCGGCCGGGAGGCCGTGGACCCGGCCGCCCTCGACCGCGCCCTCGCCGACGCCCCCGGCCCCTGCGTGGTCGTCGCCAACGCGGGCACCGTCAACACCGTCGACTTCGACGACCTGCGCGCCGTCGCCGCACTCCGCGCACGCCACGACTTCTGGCTGCACACCGACGCCGCGTTCGGCGCCTTCGCCGCGCTCTCGCCGGAGCACGCCCCGCTCACCGACGGCCTCGACGCCGCCGACTCCGTCACCGTCGACCTCCACAAGTGGCTCAACGTCCCCTACGACAGCGCCGTCCTCTTCACCCGCCGCCGCGACCTCCAGGCCCGCGTCTTCCAGAACGCCGCCGCCTACCTCGGCCCCCTCGGCGAGCACCCCGACCTCGTCCACCTCACCCCGGAGAACTCCCACCGGCTGCGCGCCCTGGCGGCCTGGTTCACGCTGCGCGCGTACGGCCGCCAGGGCCACCGGGAGATCGTCGAACGGGACATCACCTGCGCCCGGGAACTGGGCGCCGCCCTGGACGCGGACCCGGCCTTCACGCTGCTCGCGCCGGTCCGGCTGAACGTCGTCTGCTTCACCCTCGCCGACGACCCGACCCCGGCCCGCCTGACCGCGCTGCGCGAGGCCGCGAACGGCGAGGTCTTCGTCACCCCCACCGTGTACGCGGGAACCCCCGCCCTGCGCGCCGCGTTCTCCAACTGGCGCACCACGTCCGCCGATGTGCGGCGGGCCGCCGGGGCCCTGCGCCGCGCCGCCGAGGGGATCGCATGACCGACCGCCGCCCACCGCTCACCCTGACCGAGGTCGAGGCCCTGGCCCGCGCGGCGCACGCGGGGCAGACCGACAAGGCCGGCCGCCCGTACGCCGAGCACCTCGCCGCCGTCGCGGAAGGCGTCCGCGTCCGCGGCGGCAGCGCCGACCAACAGGCGGCGGCCTGGCTGCACGACGCGGTCGAGGACGACGCCCTCAGCCGCGAGTGGCTGGATTCCGCCGCCCTCCCGCAGTCCGTGAAGGACATCGTCCTCGCGGTCACCAAACGCCCGGGCGAACCGGTCGAGGCGTACACCGCCCGCATCCTGGCCACCCCGGGAGCCCTGCTCGTCAAGGAAGCGGACCTCGCCCACAACGCGGACCCGGCCCGGCTGTCCGTACTGGACGAGCCCACCCGGCGGCGCTTGACCGGCAAATATGCCCGCGTGCGCTCCCTGCTCGGCCTCTGAAACGGGCCCTGTTGGCAGAAAGGGCCGTCACCGGGCGGATAGCGGGGCCCCGTTGGTGGCACGATGTTCCTGGGGACGCGCGTGGCCGTGCGCCCCCGGGCCGACCAGGGGACGACCGAAGGTGTGATCAGTAGTGGCCATTTCGCTGTCAGTGGTGGTTCTGTTGGCGGTCATCCTGGTGGTGCTGATCCGCGGGAACCACATCAAGGCGGGCCCCGCGATCGTGGCGGTCCTCTTCGGTTTCTTCCTGGCGTCCAGCTCCATCGCACCGGACGTGAACCGCTTCCTCAACTCCCTCGCGGACACCATCGCGGGCATCAAGCTGTAGCCCGCCTCCTCCGCCCGGACCGGCGCCGTCACGCGTGCTGCGGCGCCTCGTCCTTCAGCAGGGTCCGCAGCGTCGCGCGGAACTCCGGCGTGTCGACCTCACTGTGCACGGACACGGCATGCTCCGCCGCCGCCCGCACCACTTCATCCGCCTCGCCCGAGATGGCGAGGCTGCACTTGGCTTCACTCGGGTAGTCCCGACAGTCGATGACCTTGCGCATGACGTGCCTCCGATGGGTACCGCGCCCGCGCCCGGCCACCGAGCCGACCGCCGACACCGACGCCGCGCACAGCGCCTCCTCCCACCATCCTCCCTACGCACCGCCCCCGCCCCCCGAAACCGGGGCCGGGCCCAGCGCAGCTGCGTGCGACGGCCTACGGCCCCGTGGCGGCGAGAGTGATGCGGTCGGCTTCGATGCGTGCCAGCAGATCGGTCAGTGAGCACTCGGTGCGGGCACGGGGGATCGGGTCGAAGTCCGTTACCTCCGGAGCCGTGGCCAGGTAGTCGGAGGGTGCGATCCCCCAGGCTTCGATCAGGCTCCACCCGGCCTGCACTTCGGCTCGCTGCCCGTCTACGGATGACACCCGTAGCCATGCCGTGCACTGATCGGAGAAGTCATACGGCAGGTAGGCGGTGCCGCCTCCATCCGTGAGCCCGCGCACGTGGGCGCTCCACTGCTCCAAGAGGCGCGCAAGCCTCGCCCCCAAGCCGCCCGGCGCCTCAGGGGCGTCGTCCAGTGCGAAATAGTACGAATCGCAGATGTGCCGATGAGGGCCGATCCGCAGCCGGAGATCGCTATGAGCCCCTCGGGTACGGACGCGCTCGAAATGCAGAGCGACGTGTTCTGTCATGGGTCCCTCTCAGGAAACGCCTCAGGGCCAGGTCCGAGGAAGCATCCTCTGACCTGGCCCTGAGCCATCAAGAGCGGGCGACGGGAATCGAACCCGCGTAGCTAGTTTGGAAGACTAGGGCTCTACCATTGAGCTACGCCCGCACAGCGCGTGCCGCAGGTCGCAGACCGTGGCACACGCAGCATCCTAGCGGGTTCCGGTGGGCGGGTGCACACCGCATTCCCGGGTCCGTGTCGCGCGGCGATCCCGGCGGGTGTCCCGCGTCGCGGTGCCCGCTTCCTTCACGTGCGCGTGTCGGAACGTCTCCGGGCATGTACCCTACGTGTCGCACCGACGGGGTGTGGCGCAGCTTGGTAGCGCGTCCGCTTTGGGAGCGGAAGGTCGTCGGTTCGAATCCGGCCACCCCGACCAGCATCACGCGGCACCGCCGCACATTCACCTCCGGCGCCGTCGCCGGCGGGCCCCCGCGGGAGCGGTCCGGCGGGACTGCCGGCGTATGCGCCCCGCCTCCACCGTCACGCGCGCCCCACCCTCACCGTCGACCGCCGTCACCGTCGACCTGATGATCGCGTTGTGGGCTGCTGACCGCTTGCGGTTACTATGCAAGCTGCGTGCCCGTGTGTCTGATGTACCGGGCCCGATCCGCTGAACCGCTGAATCGCAGCGACAGCAGAACCCCAGCAGTCAGCCACAAGGAGACCTAACCGTGAAGAGCGCCGTGGAGACCCTGAACCCTACTCGGGTTCGGTTCACTGTTGAGGTGCCCTTCGAGGAGCTCAAGGACAGCCTCGACGCGGCGTACAAGAAGATCAACCAGCAGGTCACGGTGAAGGGCTTCCGCAAGGGCAAGATCCCGGCCCGAGTCATCGACCAGCGCTTCGGCCGCGGTGCTGTCCTGGAGGAGGCCGTCAACGACGCCCTCCCGAAGTTCTACACCGAGGCGGTCAACGAAGCCGAGGTCAACCCGCTGGGTCAGCCCGAGGTCGACATCACGGAGCTGAAGGACGGCGAACTGCTGGCCTTCACCGCCGAGGTCGACATCCGCCCGACCGTCGAGATCCCGGACTACTCCGGCATCGAGGTCGAGGTCGACGCGGTCGAGGTCACCGACGAGGACGTCGAGAAGTCGATCGAGCAGCTGCGCGGCCGCTTCGCGACCACCAGCGTCGTCGAGCGCGCCGCCGCCGAGGGCGACGTCGTGACGATCGACCTGGAAGCCAAGGTCGACGGCGAGGTGCTCGAGGACGGTGTCGCTTCCGACGTCTCGTACACCATCGGCTCGGGCGAGCTGCTCGAAGGCATCGACGAGGCCGTGACCGGCCTGGAGGCCGGTGGCGAGGCCACCTTCACCTCCCAGCTCAAGGGCGGCTCCGCCGAGGGCAAGGACGCCGAGGTCACCGTGAAGGTCACCAAGGTCTCCGCCCGTGAGCTGCCGGAGCTGGACGACGAGTTCGCCCAGACCGCGAGCGAGTTCGACACGCTGGCGGACATGAAGGCCGACAGCCGCAAGCGCCTCGAGAACATGAAGCAGTACGACCAGGCCACCCAGGCCCAGGAGCGCGTGCTGGAGAAGTTCCTGGAGCTGGCCGAGGTCCCGATCCCCGAGAAGCTCCTCGAGGACGAGGTCAACACCCGCAAGCACAGCCTGGAGCACCACCAGCTGGGCCAGATGGGCCTGACCCTCGAGAAGTACCTGGAGATCCAGGGCAAGACGGTCGAGGAGTTCGACGCCGAGACCCGTGAGCAGGCCGTCAAGGGCATCAAGACCCAGTTCCTGCTCGACGAGCTGGTCAACAAGGAGAAGCTGAACGTGAACCAGGAGGAGCTCACCGAGCACCTCATGCGTCGCGCGCAGTCCTCCGGCATGTCCCCGGACCAGTTCGCCCAGGCCGTCGTCGAAGGCAACCAGGTCCCGATGCTGGTCGGCGAGGTCGCCCGCGGCAAGGCCCTCGCGGTCGTCGTGGAGGCCGCCAAGGTGACCGACACCAACGGTGTCGAGGTCGACCTGACGGACGAGGACGAGGACGAGGAGCAGGCCGCCGAGGCGGCCGAGGCCACCGTCACCGCCGACGCCGACGAGGCCGACGCGGAGAAGGCCGAAGAGGCCAAGTAAGCCCAGGCGGGAGGCCGGCGACGGCCTCCTCGCACGGCCCCTGAGCGGTATCCGAAGGGCCCGGACGCACGCGCGTCCGGGCCCTTCGGCTTCGCCCCGCGGGAGGCCGCGCACCGCCCGGACACCGCTCGGGCACCGGCTTCGTACCTTGCGCTCCGAGCGAACAGTTCGGGAAGCGGGATGGCGTTGTCCGACCTGCGCGTTAGGGTCCATGAATACGAGGGTTGCGGGAGTACCCGGACACCGGCGGACAGGTCCGCGCCGGCCGAGCCGCGGCCCCTGAAAGAGACGCTGAGACGGCACGTTAGCCGTCGGAGACGAGCAGGTGGATACGTGACGAATCTGAAGCCTTACGCCGCGGGTGAGCCGTCCATCGGTGGCGGCCTCGGCGACCATGTCTACAACCGGCTGCTCGGCGAGCGCATCATCTTCCTCGGCCAGCAGGTAGACGACGACATCGCGAACAAGATCACGGCGCAGCTCCTGCTCCTGGCCGCCGAGCCGGAGAAGGACATCTACCTGTACATCAACAGCCCCGGTGGCTCGGTGACGGCCGGCATGGCCGTCTACGACACCATGCAGTACATCCCGAACGACGTCGTCACCATCGGCATGGGCATGGCGGCCTCAATGGGCCAGTTCCTGCTCACCGGTGGCGCCAAGGGCAAGCGCTTCGCCCTGCCGAACACCGACATCCTGATGCACCAGGGTTCCGCGGGCATCGGCGGCACCGCGTCGGACATCAAGATCCAGGCCCAGTACCTGCTGCGCACCAAGCAGCGCATGGCCGAGATCACCGCGTTCCACTCGGGCCAGACTGTCGAGGCGATCATCCGCGACGGTGACCGCGACCGTTGGTTCACCTCCGAGGAGGCCAAGGAGTACGGCCTCATCGACGAGATCATCTCGGCCGCGTCCAACGTTCCGGGCGGCGGTGGCACCGGGGCCTGACCCCCGGCACGCCGGGGCCCCGTCCCCGGCAGCGCCGGGGCCCGACCCCCGGCGGCACCGCCCGTACCCGGCCGACAGCCCGCAGAACGCCACCAGGATGGTGAAAACCCCGATGTACATGAACAACCTCTCTTCCGCGAGCGGCCTCCACACCGGTCCGCAGGTGGACAACCGCTACGTCATCCCGCGCTTCGTCGAGCGCACCTCGCAGGGCGTGCGCGAGTACGACCCGTACGCGAAGCTCTTCGAGGAGCGCGTGATCTTCCTCGGCGTGCAGATCGACGACGCGTCCGCCAACGACGTCATGGCGCAGCTCCTGTGCCTGGAGTCGATGGACCCGGACCGCGACATCTCCATCTACATCAACAGCCCCGGTGGCTCCTTCACCGCGCTGACGGCGATCTACGACACGATGCAGTTCGTGAAGCCGGACATCCAGACGGTCTGCATGGGGCAGGCGGCCTCCGCCGCCGCCGTCCTGCTGGCCGCCGGTACGCCCGGCAAGCGCATGGCGCTGCCGAACGCCCGCGTGCTGATCCACCAGCCGTCCGGCGGCACCGGCCGCGAGCAGCTCTCCGACCTGGAGATCGCGGCCAACGAGATCCTGCGCATGCGTGACCAGCTGGAGAACATGCTGGCCAAGCACTCCACGACGCCGATCGAGAAGATCCGCGACGACATCGAGCGCGACAAGATCCTCACGGCCGAGGACGCGCTCGCCTACGGTCTGGTCGACCAGATCATCTCCACCCGCAAGAGCAACGCGGTCTGATCCTTGCCGCCCCTTGGCGTGGAGGCTCGTCGCAGAAGGCGATGTGAACCACGTCAAGGGGGCCCCGCAGGGGGCACTTGGCAAGGTACCGTCGGATAGAGGCACCAGGAGCGCTGAACCAGGCGTCTCCCAGGCGAAGGGGAAGCACCTCGTGGCACGCATCGGTGATGGTGGCGACCTGCTCAAGTGCTCGTTCTGCGGAAAGAGCCAGAAGCAGGTGAAGAAGCTCATCGCAGGTCCCGGTGTGTACATCTGCGACGAGTGCATCGACCTCTGCAACGAGATCATCGAAGAGGAGCTGGCCGAGACTTCCGAGGTCAGGTGGGAGGAACTCCCCAAGCCTCGCGAGATCTACGAGTTCCTGGAGGGCTACGTCGTCGGCCAGGAGCCGGCGAAGAAGGCGCTCTCCGTAGCGGTGTACAACCACTACAAGCGCGTGCAGGCCGGCGAGAACGGCGGCGCGCAGGGCCGGGACGACGCGATCGAACTCGCGAAGTCCAACATCCTCCTGCTCGGACCCACGGGTTCCGGCAAGACGCTGCTGGCCCAGACGCTCGCCCGCATGCTCAACGTCCCGTTCGCCATCGCCGACGCGACGGCGCTGACGGAGGCGGGGTACGTCGGCGAGGACGTCGAGAACATCCTGCTCAAGCTGATCCAGGCCGCGGACTACGACGTCAAGAAGGCCGAGACCGGGATCATCTACATCGACGAGATCGACAAGGTGGCCCGCAAGAGCGAGAACCCGTCGATCACGCGCGACGTGTCGGGTGAAGGCGTCCAGCAGGCCCTGCTGAAGATCCTGGAGGGCACGACCGCCTCCGTCCCGCCGCAGGGCGGCCGCAAGCACCCGCACCAGGAATTCATCCAGATCGACACGACGAACGTGCTCTTCATCGTGGGCGGAGCCTTCTCCGGCCTGGAGAAGATCATCGAGTCGCGCGCCGGGGCCAAGGGCATCGGCTTCGGGGCCACGATCCGCTCGAAGCGCGAGATCGAGGCCAGCGACCAGTTCCACGAGGTCATGCCGGAGGACCTGGTGAAGTTCGGGATGATCCCGGAGTTCATCGGCCGCCTGCCCGTGATCACCTCGGTGCACAACCTGGACCGCGAGGCGCTGCTCCAGATCCTCATCGAGCCGCGCAACGCGCTGGTGAAGCAGTACCAGCGGCTGTTCGAACTCGACGGCGTCGAGCTGGACTTCGAGCGCGAGGCGCTGGAAGCGATCGCGGACCAGGCGATCCTCCGCCAGACGGGTGCGCGGGGCTTGCGCGCCATCATGGAAGAGGTCCTGATGTCGGTGATGTACGAGGTCCCGTCGCGCAACGACGTGGCCCGCGTGGTCATCACCTCCGAGGTCGTCCGCTCCAACGTGAACCCCACGCTGGTCCCGCGGATCGTCCCGAAGGACCAGGGCCCGCAGGAGAAGTCGGCGTAACGGCCGCGGCCGAGCACGTACGAGGAGGGGCGCCCCGGATCGCCGGGGCGCCCCTCCTTCGTGTGCGTGCCGTCTGGCCGCCGGGCCGGTATCAGGCCTTGACGCGGGCCGTGTTGTAGAGCTTGGCCGTGAGATCTGCGGCCTGCTCCAGCGTGTAGCCCGGCTTGCCGGCGAGCACGGAGGCCAAGTCCGTGGCGCTGACCACGCTCAGGGTGCTGTAGTCACCCCAGATGCAGATCGGAAGCGTGGCCGACTGGGGGCCCTTGGAAACGGTGCTCTTGGAGGTCAACTTGGCCTCCTGGCACTTCAGCACGGCGCCCTTGAAGCCCGCCGGGCTCATCGTCTTGGGGCTGCCGATGAGCTCCATTTCCGTGCTTTTGGAGTCCTTCGCGGTGTTCAGCTTGGCCATGGCGAAGTAGCCGTCCACTGCCTTCTCGGGGTCGGCGATCTCGCCGTACACACCCTGGAAGTTGAGGCCCTTGGCCAGCAGAGGGTTCTTCGGGTCACCGGCCTGGTACGTCATGCCCACCTGCGCGGGGTTCTTGACGCCCGCGGCCTGTGCCTCCTGCTTGTCCTTGTCGGTGAAGGGCTTCTGCTGGTAGGCCGGGTCCTTCTTGAATTCGGCGACCGTGTCGGGCGCCACCAGCTTGTACCCCTTGGTGTCCGCGGCCACCGCGCCGCCCGAGGCGCCGCCGCCCTTCGTGAAGTAGTAGCCCGCGCCGCCGATGACCGCGACGGCCAGGACCACCGAGAGGATGATCACGCCCGTCTTGGACTTCTTCGGGGGCTGCTGGTAGCCGGGCTGCTGGTACCCCTGCTGGGGGAAGCCGGGCTGCTGCTGCGGGTAGCCCTGCGGGGGGACGCCCGGCTGCTGGGGGTAGCCGTAGCCCGGGGCGGGCGGGGGCGGGGGCTGCTGGGGGTAGCCGGGCTGCTGGTACCCCGGCTGCTGCTGCGGGTAGCCGTATCCGGGCTGCGGCGCGGGCTGTTGTCCGTACGGTCCCGGCTGGCCGCCGTACGGTCCCGGCTGCTGCGGCTGCTGGCCGCCGTACGGCCCTGGCTGGTTGTAACTCATACCCGCGTCCCCCTTAGGAACCTCTTATGTTGCTCACATCCTCGCGGAAGGACGCGCGCGATCGCGCCCCGGGGCCCCCGGCGTTACCGAACTACGACGCGGGGATTTCCATCGCTTGGCGTAGGGCACGGGCCTGAGCCGCGAGTGCACCGGTCGTGACCGACTCGTTCCTTTCGACCGGGACCGTGACCGTCACCACCGTGCTGTGGTCGGCCCACACGCACAGCGGGATCGGCATTTTCTGCACGGTCGGTGTGCTGCAGCGCATCGTGCCGCCTGCCGGTGTGCCCGCGTCGTGCGTGACGATCTGCCCGTACTGGATCTCCAGGGAAGCGAAGGCGCTGTCCAGCATGGCGGCCGGGTCTTTGCCGCCGAAACGGCCCGCCGACCCGCTGACCAGTAGCTGGGCGTCGCCTGACTCATCCGCGTACACGACGGCTACTGGCGTCGTGCCCGGCCTCGCGGTCCCCTGACCCTGCTTTATGGCGTCGACCCGCGTCCCGGAGTCCTGGAGGGTCAGGCCCTGGAAGGAGGTGGGCGGCGCCAGCTTGTAGCGGCCGGAGTCGGCTGATTCGGGGGCCGCTGTGACTGACTGGTGCTGCTCGGAGCGCTCGTCGTCCGCCGACCTGTCGTCGGCGAGCAGTGCATTCATGGCGAGTCGGCCGCCGAACAGGCCCGCCACGGCCGCGAGTACGGTCACGCTCGTCCACAGAAGGCGCTTCGCTTTCGAGGGGGGAGGAGGCGGAGACACATGGGCCGCGTAGGGGCTCGGAGGCGCCTGGGCGGGAGGTTGGGTCAGCTGCTGATCGTTCTCGCTCATGTGCCCAGTGACACCGACCTGCCATGCGCAGGTCAACAGATGGCCCCACGCGGTATCGATTCGTAACGGGGCCGGGGCCGCCCGTATCCTGTGCGCGTGACCGAGAACGCGCAGACACCCAGCAGCCCCGACTCCGAACTGCCGACCGCGTACGTGCCGGCCGACGTAGAGGGGAAGCTCTACGAGCGCTGGGTAGAGCGTGGGTACTTCGAGGCGGACGAGAAGAGCGAGAAGCCTCCGTACGCCATCGTCATCCCCCCGCCGAACGTCACCGGCAGCCTCCACCTGGGGCACGCCTTCGAGCACACGCTGATCGACGCCCTCACCCGCCGCAAGCGCATGCAGGGCTACGAGACGCTGTGGCAGCCCGGCATGGACCACGCGGGCATCGCGACGCAGAACGTCGTCGAGCGCGAGCTCGCCAAGGAGGGCAAGTCCCGCCACGACCTGGGCCGCGAGGCGTTCGTCGAGCGGGTCTGGCAGTGGAAGGGCGAGTCCGGCGGTCAGATCTCCGGCCAGATGCGCCGCCTCGGCGACGGCGTCGACTGGTCGCGCGAGCGCTTCACCATGGACGAGGGCCTGTCCGAGGCCGTCCAGACCATCTTCAAGAAGCTCTACGACGACGAGCTGATCTACCGGGCCGAACGCATCATCAACTGGTGCCCGCGCTGCCTGACCGCGATCTCCGACATCGAGGTCGAGTACCAGGACGACGAGGGCGAGCTCGTCTCCATCCGCTACGGCGAGGGCGACGCGTCCATCGTGGTCGCCACGACCCGCGCCGAGACGATGCTGGGTGACACGGCCGTCGCCGTCCACCCCGAGGACGAGCGCTACAAGCACCTCGTCGGCACCGAGATCGAGCTGCCGCTGACCGGCCGCCGCATCCCGGTCGTCGCGGACGAGCACGTCGACCCCGAGTTCGGCACCGGCGCCGTCAAGGTGACGCCGGCGCACGACCCGAACGACTTCGAGATCGGCCAGCGCCACGGCCTGCCGAACCTCGCCATCATGGACGAGCACGCCGTCATCACCGTCCACGGCCCCTTCCAGGGCCTGGACCGGCTGGAGGCCCGCTCCGCCATCGTCGCCGCGCTGCGCGCCGAGGGCCGGATCGTCGCCGAGAAGCGCCCGTACACCCACTCGGTCGGCCACTGCTCGCGCTGCAAGACGACCATCGAGCCCCGCCTGTCGCTCCAGTGGTGGGTCAAGGTCGCGCCGCTCGCCCAGGCCGCCGGTGACGCGGTCCGCGACGGCAAGGTCAAGATCCACCCGCAGGAGATGGAGAAGCGGTACTTCGACTGGGTCGACAACCTCCACGACTGGTGCATCTCGCGCCAGCTGTGGTGGGGCCACCGCATCCCGGTCTGGTACGGCCCGAACGGCGAGATCGTCTGCGTCGGCCCCGACGAGCAGCCGCCGTCGGGCGAGGGCTGGACCCAGGACACGGACGTCCTGGACACCTGGTTCTCCTCCGGCCTGTGGCCGTTCTCCACGCTCGGCTGGCCGCAGCAGACCGACAGCCTGGCGAAGTTCTACCCGAACGCCGTGCTGGTCACCGGCTACGACATCCTCTTCTTCTGGGTCGCCCGGATGATGATGTTCGGCCTGTACGCGATGGACGGCACCCCGCCGTTCGGCACCATCGCCCTGCACGGCATGGTCCGCGACGAACGCGGCAAGAAGATGTCGAAGTCCTTCGGCAACGCGGTCAACCCGCTGGACTGGATGGACAAGTACGGCTCCGACGCCGTCCGCTTCACCCTGGCGCGCGGTGCCAACCCCGGTGTCGACGTCCCGATCGGCGAGGACTGGGTCCAGGCCTCCAGCAAGTTCGCCAACAAGATCTGGAACGCCACGCGCTTCGCGATGATGAACGGCGCCACGATCGAGGGCGACCTGCCGCCGGTCGAGGAACTGTCCGCGACCGACCGCTGGGTGCTCTCCCGGCTGAACGAGACGGTCGCGCAGGCCGACGCCTACTACGAGGACTACCAGTTCTCGAAGCTGTCGGACGCCCTGTACCACTTCGCGTGGGACGAGGTCTTCGACTGGTACGTGGAGCTGTCGAAGACGACCTTCTTCGCGGGCGGCGAGCCGGCGAAGGCGTCCGCCCGGGTCCTGGGCGAGGTCCTCGACGTCATGCTGCGCCTGCTGCACCCGGTGGTCCCGTTCGTCACGGAGACCCTGTGGACCGCGCTGACCGGCGGCGAGTCCCTGGTGATCGCCGAATGGCCGAAGGACAGTGGCTTCCGCGACGCGGCCGCCGAGGGCGAGATCGAAAGCGTCCAGAGCCTGGTCCGTGAGGTCCGCCGGTTCCGCAAGGAGCAGGGCCTCGACGACAAGCAGAAGGTCCCGGCCCGTCTGGACCTGTCCGCCACCGCGCTGGCGGCGCACGAGGCCGCGATCCGCCAGGTGCTGCGCCTGCAGCCCGAGGGCGACGACTTCAGCGCCACCGCGACCCTGCCGGTCGCCGGGGCCACGGTCGCGCTCGACCTGTCGGGCACCATCGACATCCCGGCGGAGCGCAAGCGGCTGAGCAAGGACCTGGCCGCCGCCGAGAAGGAGAAGCAGCAGGCCGAGGCGAAGCTCGGGAACGAGGCGTTCATCGCCAAGGCCCCCGACAACGTCGTGGACAAGATCAAGGGCCGGCTGACCAAGGCCGAGGCGGACATCGCCCGGATCAAGGCCCAGCTGGAGTCCCTGCCGGCCGCCTGAGGACGGGTGGCGCAGACACGGGGAGGGCCCCGCACCGGTGACGGTGCGGGGCCCTCCCCGTGTGCGCGGCCCGTCAGCGCCGGCCGCGCCGCCGGGTGAGGAAGGCGGTGGCCACGAGTGCCAGCGCGCCCGCGCCCGTCCCCGCGAGCCCGGCCGTCAGGCCCGGAGGGCGGTAGGCGCAGTCGATCCGTGCGGCGCCGCCCTTCCCGAGCGGTACGCCGAGCAGCCCCTGGTACGGGACGGGCGGCCGGGCGGGGCCGCCGTCGACCGAGCAGGTCCAGCCCGGGGGAGCCGTGGTGGCGACCACGGCGGTGCCGGTGGAGCCCTTCGGCAGGTGGGCGGTCAGCGCGTGACCACTGGTCTCCACGGCGGCGCCGCCGGTCTCCCGGAGCGTCCTGACGGCCTGCTCGAAGGCCGGGACGTCCAGGCAGCCGAGGGCGTCGGCGGGCAGCGACTGGCCGTCCTCGCCGGTGTGGACGGTGAAGGTGAAGCGGCCGTCGGCCGGGACCGTGCCCAGCTCCTTCAGCGGGGCCAGGCGCTGCGGCGGGTCGCCGTAGAAGCCTTCGGAGGCGCCGCCGGCGGCCGCGACATCGGCGCGCAGCGCGGGCGCGTGGAAGAAGGCGCGCGCCCCCGGCGCGCACCGGGCGGTGAAGGTGTTCCCCGCCGGGTCCCCGGCCGCCTCGCCCGCGGTGCCCACCGGTTCGGGGGCCAGCCGCAGCCCGCGCCGCGGGTCCTTGGCCGCGAGGGCGGGGACCTCGTACACGCGGGCGCCGAGCGCCGCCTGGCGCCGGGCCCACACCGAGTCCGCGGGGGCGCCGTACGCCCGGTCGCTGCCCGGCGGCCGTACGGCGACCAGCGGCACGGCGGCCGTCTCGCGGACCCGGACCCCGTCGGTGCCGATCACGTCGAGGGTGGTGCCGATGCCGAGGAGGGCCTGCAGGACGGGGTCCCGGGCGGGCCACAAGTGGCGGCCGCCCATGGCCTCGCCGAGGCCGAGTCCGGCCAGCGCCCCGGCGGTCTCCTTGGTGATGTAGCTGCTGTAGTACGAGCCGCCGCCGGTGCCCAGCAGCATCGCGTCGTTGTTGGTGACGAAGACGCCGGGTCCGGGGTCGGTGCGCGCGGCGGGCCAGTCCTCGCGCGGCACCAGGGCCCGACGGGTGTTCAGGCCGAGCTGGGTCATGGTCTGGGCGCGGACCGGGCCGCGCCGGGCGGGGTCGAGGAGGTCGGTGAGCCCGTAGGCGGAGTACGTCGCCCCCGCCAGGACGGTGACGGCGAGCAGCGCGACGACGGCGCTGCGGGCCGGGCGGCGCAGCCCGCGCGCGTAGAGCAGCAGGAGCGCGGTGACGGCGGCGCCGCCCGCGAGGGCGCCGGTCAGCGCGTGGCCGCCGACCGGCTGGGCGTCGTACGTCACGGCGAGCAGGAGGGCGAGCAGCGCGGCCCCGCCCAGCAGGGCGCGGGGGCGGGGCATGCGGGCCAGGCAGACCCACGCGGCCATGGCCAGGAAGCCGCTGAGGACGAAGGATTCGCGGAAGGGGGCGCCGTGCGGGAGGGCGAGGCCCTGCCACAGCTTCGCGGTGGGGGTCCACACGAAGGAGAGCGCGGTGGCGGTGATCAGCACGGCCCAGGCCACCCGTTCGCGGACCGGGACGCGGGACTGGAAGGGCAGCGCGAGGACCAGCAGGAGGACGAGGGAGCCCGTGAACACGTTCGGCGCGGAGGGGCTCGCGATGCTGCCGGGCAGGAACATCGCCAGGTAGGTCCGGACGGGGGTGGCCACACTGACGACGTATTTGTCGGTGGGCTGCGCCTGGGCGTTGGCGAGCGCGCACACCAGGATGGCGGGGGCGGCCAGCAGCATGCCGGTGGTGGTCCTGGCCGCGGCCCGCCCCAGGACCCGCAGCCGGGTGCGCCGGTCGGTGCCGGCGCTCGTCAGCCGCAGCAGCAGGACGAGCGCGGCCGCCAGGGTGGCCATGGCTGCGGTGTAGAAGTTCGCGTACCAGCAGAGCGCGACCACGAGGCTGCCGAGGATGGGATGACGGCCGGTCAGACACCAGTCGGCGGCTATGCAGAGCAGCGGGAGGGCGACCAGCCCCCACATCCACATGGGCACGATGGCGCCCTCGGAGGTGTTCCAGCCGCACAGGGCGTAGCCGACGGACATCAGGGCGCGCAGCCACGGCGAGCCGGGGCGCAGCCTGCCGAGGCAGACGGTCATGGCGGCGGCGGCCAGGCCCATGCTGAACAGGCTGACCAGGAAGACCGGGAACTCGCTCTGGTCGCGGGGGAAGAGGCCGACGAGCCAGGAGAAGGGGTTGGCCAGGTAGGTGAAGAAGTCGCCGAGGAAGCCGACGCCGTAGCCGCTCTGCCAGTTGTAGAGGAGGTCGCCGTGCGCGGCGCCGTGCTGGACGTCCCACAAGTGGGTGTGGAAGGGGACGTACTGGTGGCGCAGGTCGTTGTCCGCGCGGGGCGAGGGCCCGAAGGGGTAACTGCCGTGGAGGGCGAGGCCCGCGCAGTAGGCGGCCATGGACATGAGGGCCGAGACGAGGGCGGCGAGCGCGCCCGCGCGGCGGCGGCCCGCGGGCGCGGCGGGGCGCTCCGCTCCGGTGCGGCTGCCCGCCGCCCCGGGCAGGGCGACGGCGGTGGTCGGGGCGGTGCTCATCGCGATGCGGGCCTCGGGTGGTCGGTGTGCTGCCGGACCGGAGGGCCGCAGAGCCCCGATCTTAGATAAACCGTCAGGAGATTCGAACACCGTGTGCGGAAATTCAGACAGCCGGAATTCCTTCCGGTCCGGGACGGAGTGCGGCATATCACCTCTTCCGGGCGCCGGGCGGATCCGATCGGCCCCGCCGACCACGGATGATGGAGGACATGCACGTCAAGCCCGTCGCCTCGGCGTTCCAGTGGGTCCGGGACACCGGCCGCCGGCTCACCGGGAGCCGGGCCGCCTCGCC
This sequence comes from Streptomyces sp. NPDC043876, assembly GCF_056435825.1. Taxonomy (NCBI): domain Bacteria; kingdom Bacillati; phylum Actinomycetota; class Actinomycetes; order Kitasatosporales; family Streptomycetaceae; genus Streptomyces; species Streptomyces sp. NPDC043876. The sequence goes on from NZ_JBWKDV010000002.1 coordinate 383,499, forward strand.
GCGCGCGCTCGACGTCCTCACCGCCCTCGGCTGCCTCGCGCTGATGGCCCTGGACCTGCCGGGACTCGCTGCCGAGGACAACTCGCTCAGCGCCCCGCAGGCCGCGGTGGTGCTCACCGCCGGAGCGGCCACGCTGCTGCTGCGTCGCCGCACGCCGTGGGCGGCGTACCTCACCGCGCTGCTCTTCATCGGCTGGCTGCACGAACTGACCCTGATCCAGTTCGCCCTGTACTCGGTCGGCCGCTACCGCGGGCGGCGGGCCGGGGTCCTGGCCACCACCGGGTACGTCCTCTTCGCCTTCGCGCTCTTCAACCTGCCCGGCTGGCCCGAGGAGCGGGCGGACACCCTCAGCGGGTTCCTCAGCCTGGTCATCCCCATCGGCGTGCTGGCCGCCGCCGTCGGGATCGCCGCCTACCGGCACGACCTGGTGCGCGAGCTGGCCGTCCGGCGCGGCGAGGCGGCCGTCTACGAGGCCGTGGAGCAGGAGCGGCGCTCGGTCGCCCGGGACGTGCACGACTTCGTCGGGCGGGAACTGACCCTGCTGACGGTGCGCTCCGAGGTGCTCTCGATGCGGGCGCGCGAGACGGCGTACGCCAAGGACTTCGAGGAACTGGCCGACACCGCGCGCCGCGCCCACCTGGTCCTCAACGACATCATCGTGCAGCGCGGCGAGCGGGCCGCGACCCCGGGCGTGGACGGGCTGGCCGCGCTCGCCGACGAGAGCGGCCGGGCCGGCTCGCCCGTCCGGCTCGTCATGGACCCGGAGGTGCGCGCGCTCTCGCCGCTGCGCCAGGCGGCCGTGTACCGGGTGGTCCAGGAGTGCCTGACGAACGCCGCCAAGCACGCCCGGGGCGAGACCATCGAGGTGTCCATCGCGCTCGACGGGCCGCAGGTGCGGATCTCGGTCGGCAACGGCCTGCCGGTGCGCGGCCCGGTGCGCGCGCCCGTCTCGGCGGGCTCGGGCACGGCGAGCATGGCCGAGCGGGTCCGCAGCCTGGGCGGCACCCTGACGGCGACGCGCACGGAGGACCGCTACCGGGTCGTCGCCACCCTCCCGCGCGGCTGAGCCGTCACGCGGCCGCGCCCGGGGCGACGCCCGGGGCCGCGCCCCGTCCGCAGAACCGTTCCTTCGCTTACTTCGCCTACTTCGCCGCCGGGGGCAGCAGCGAGTTCAGCGTGTCCATGTCCTCCACGCAGATCCCGGTGCCCAGCACCACGCAGTCCAGCGGGTCGTCCGCCACGAAGACCGGGATCCCGGTGGCCGAGGCCAGGCGCAGGTCCAGGCCGGGCAGCAGCGCGCCGCCGCCGGTCAGCACGATCCCGTGCTCCATCACGTCCCCGGACAGCTCCGGCGGGCACTCCTCCAGGGTGGCGCGGACCGCCGCGATGATCGCCTCCACCGGTTCGTCGAGGGCCGCGCGCACGTCGGTGGCGGTCAGTTCCAGCGAGGTGGGCATCCCGGCGACCTTGGCACGGCCCCGCACCATGAAGGTGCGCTCCTCGCGCTCCGGCTCGCCGGGCACCGGCCAGGCCGTGCCGATCGCGCACTTGACGTCCTCGGCGGTCCGCTCGCCGATGAGCAGTCCGTGCGCCTTGCGGACGTGGTCGGTGATCGCGGCGTCGAACCGGTCCCCGCCGACCCGCAGCGACCGCGCGGTGACGATCCCGCCGAGCGAGATCACGGCCACCTCGGTGGTGCCGCCGCCGATGTCCACCACCATCGAACCGCGCGCCTCCCCGACCGGCAGCCCGGCGCCGATCGCCGCCGCCATCGGCTCCTCGATCAGGTGGACGGCCCTGGCCCCCGCCCGGGTCGAGGCGTGGACGATGGCCCGCCGCTCGACCGGGGTGACCCCGGAGGGTACGCAGACCACCATGCGGGTGCGGGTCCTGCGGCCCGGCACGGCCTTGCGCACGAAGTGCCGGATCATCTCCTCCGCGGCCTCGTAGTCGCAGATCACCCCGCCCTTGAGCGGCCGGATCGCGGTGATGGAGCCGGGGGTGCGGCCGATGGTCTCCTTGGCTTCGGCGCCGACGGCCACGGCCGTCGCCGTCCCCGCCCGGACCGCCACCACGGACGGCTCATTGAGCACGATGCCGCGCCCCCGCGCGTAGACGAGGGTGTTCGCGGTGCCCAGATCCATCCCTATGTCGCGGCTGGAACCCGTCTTGCTGCTGCTGGCCTGCGGCATTCGTTCCCCTATCTCCTGCCGCAACACTCGCACGGCGTACCCCTCGGCCCGCGCGCCCAAGGTCCCGAACCGGCCGGGCCGAAAGTCCTCCCGCTCCCCGTCCGTAGACTGGGGTCCGTGAGTGAGCAGCAGCCTGAGAGCGACGACCGGCCCGACGAGTTCGACGAGATCGTGGCCGAAGAGACCGACCGCGACCCCGACCTGGCGGTGATCGAGGCCGGCAGCCGCACCCTGCGCGCCCATGGCGGGGCGCCGCAGGGCGACCAGGCCCCCGCCCGTCCCGAGGACCCGGAGGTCGAGCGGGCCCTGCGCGAGGTGGAGCAGGAGCTGGCCGGCCGCTGGGGCGAGACGAAGCTGGAGCCGTCCGTCACGCGCATCGAGGCGCTGATGGACGTCCTCGGCGCACCGCAGCGCGCGTACCCCTCCATCCACATCACCGGCACCAACGGCAAGACCAGCACCGCCCGCATGATCGAGTCCCTCCTGGTCGCCTTCGAGCTGCGCACCGGGCGCTACACCAGCCCGCACGTGCAGTCGATCACCGAGCGGATCAGCCTCGACGGGTTGCCGATCAGCCACGAGCGGTTCGTGGAGACCTACCACGACATCAAGCCGTACGTGGAGATGGTCGACGCGGCCGAGGAGTACCGGCTGTCCTTCTTCGAGGTGCTCACCGGGATGGCCTACGCGGCCTTCGCGGACGCCCCCGTCGACGCGGCGGTCATCGAGGTCGGCATGGGCGGCAGCTGGGACGCCACCAACGTGATCGACGGGACGGTCGCGGTGATCACCCCGATCAGCCTGGACCACACGGACCGGCTCGGTTCCACCACCGGCGAGATCGCGCAGGAGAAGGGCGGGGTCATCAAGCAGGGCGCCGCCGTCATCCTGGCGCAGCAGCCGGTGGACGCGGCGCAGGTGCTGCTGAAGAAGGCCGTGGAAGTGGACGCGACCGTGGCCCGCGAGGGCATGGAGTTCGGCGTCGTCTCCCGCGAGGTGGCGGTCGGCGGCCAGCGGCTCACCCTGCGCGGCCTGGGCGGCGAGTACGACGACCTGTTCCTGCCGCTGTACGGCGCCCACATGGCCCACAACGCCTCCGTCGCCCTGGCGGCGGTCGAGGCGTTCTTCGGGGTCGGCGGCGAGCACGCGCGCCCGCTGGACGTGGACACCGTGCGCAAGGCCTTCGCCTCCGTGTCCTCCCCGGGCCGGATGGAGGTCGTACGGCGCAGCCCCACGGTGGTGCTGGACGCCGCGCACAACCCGGCCGGCGCCCGGGCCACCGCCGAGGCGGTCACCGAGTCCTTCGGCTTCAGCCGGCTCATCGGCGTGGTCGCCGCGAGCGAGGGCAAGGACGTCAGGGGCGTCTTCGAGGCCTTCGAGCCGATCTTCGCCGAGGTCGTGGTGACCGAGAACACCAGCCACCGGGCGATGGGTGCGGACGAGCTCGCCGCCATCGCGGTGGAGGTCTTCGGCGCCGAGCGCGTGCAGGTGGAGCCCCGGCTGGACGACGCGCTGGAGGCGGCCGTCACCCTGGCGGAGGAAGAGTCCGAATTCGGAGGGGCCGGGGTCCTGGTGACCGGTTCCGTGATCACGGTGGGCGAGGCCCGCCTGCTGCTCAAGAGGGGCTGAGGACATGCGCACGCTGTGTGCCAGCACGCTGATCGGCGAGTTCTTCGTGATCGGCTTCGCCGGGCTGGTCGCGATGAAGAACCCGGACCTCGGCCAGGCCGCGGTCTGGACGGTCTGCGGGGTCGCCATGCTCCTGTCGGTGCTGCTGTGCGGGATGCTCTCGCGTCCCGGCGCGGTCCAGATCGGCTGGGCGCTGCAGATCGGGCTCGTGCTGAGCGGGTTCGTCGTTCCGATGATGTTCATCCTCGGTGCGGTGTTCGCGGGCCTGTGGTGGTGTTCGGTGCACTACGGGCGCAGGATCGACGTCATCAAGGCCCGCTGGGCCGCGCAGGCGGAGGCGTCCGCACCTGACGCTGCGTGACGGGGACCCGTACGGCCCCTGTAGCCTCGACGCACCGCACCCGTATGCCGCAAGGAGTTCGAACATGACCCAGCGCACTCTCGTCCTGCTCAAGCCCGACGCGGTCCGTCGCGGCCTGATCGGCGAGGTCATCGGCCGCATCGAGCGCAAGGCCGGCTGGACCATCCCCGCGCTGGAGCTGCGCACGCTGGACCAGGAGACCCTGGAGGCGCACTACGGCGAGCACAAGGGCAAGCCGTTCTACGAGCCCCTCATGGGCTTCATGGCCTCCGGTCCCGTGGTCGCCCTGGTGGTCGAAGGGGAACGCGTGATCGAGGGTGTCCGCCAGTTGGCCGGACCCACCGACCCGATCGCCGCGGCGCCCGGCTCCATCCGGGGTGACTTCGGCACCATCGTCCGGGAGAACCTGATCCACGCCTCGGACTCCGAGGAGTCCGCCGAGCGCGAGCTGAAGCTGTTCTTCCCGGCCCTCTGATGGCTCAGCGACGGCCCGCCACTGACGCGACATCAGCCGAATAGCGCTCATGACCTGGGGCGACCGAAGTAATTTCGGTCGCCCTTCGGTATGAACGGCGGATCCCGGGAACGCATCAGCAGGACACGACGTCACCACCAAGGGGGCGGGTTTCCGTTCCGGCGGGATTGCCGGAGTCCCGCAGCGCGGTGCCCGTACCACCGGCACTACGATGGGGCCTCCACCCACACACCCACCTCGCCGACCCTGACAGCAGCCGCTATCAACTGGAAGGCCAGACGCTCCTCATGGGGAACAAGGGGAACAACATGTCGTTCATCGGCCGTGACATGGCGATCGACCTCGGGACCGCCAACACGCTGGTGTACGTGAGGGGCCGGGGAATCGTCCTGAACGAGCCGTCCGTGGTCGCCATCAACACGAACACCGGTGGCATCCTGGCGGTCGGCACCGAGGCGAAGAAGATGATCGGGCGCACGCCCGGCAACATCGTCGCCGTACGACCCCTCAAGGACGGCGTCATCGCCGACTTCGAGATCACCGAGCGTATGCTCCGGTACTTCATCCTCAAGATCCACAAGCGCCGCTACCTGGCCCGTCCGCGCGTCGTGGTCTGCGTACCCTCCGGCATCACGGGAGTGGAGCGGCGCGCCGTCATCGAGGCGTCCACGCAGGCCGGCGCCCGCCAGGTGCACATCATCGAAGAGCCCATGGCCGCCGCCATCGGCGCGGGCCTGCCCGTCCACGAGGCCACCGGCAACATGGTCGTGGACATCGGCGGCGGCACCACCGAGGTCGCCGTCATCTCCCTCGGCGGAATCGTCACGGCACAGTCCATCCGGGTGGCCGGCGACGAGCTGGACAACGCGATCATCCAGCACATCAAGAAGGAGTACTCGCTCCTCCTCGGTGAGCGCACCGCCGAGCAGATCAAGATCACCATCGGGTCGGCGTACGACCTCGACAAGGACGAGCACACCGAGATCCGCGGCCGCGACCTCGTCTCGGGCCTGCCCAAGACCGTGGTCATCTCCGCCGCCGAGGTGCGCAAGGCCATCGAGGAGCCCGTCAACGCCATCGTCGACGCGGTCAAGACGACCCTGGACAAGTGCCCGCCGGAGCTGTCCGGCGACATCATGGACCGCGGCATCGTCCTGACCGGCGGCGGCGCGCTGCTGCGCGGCCTCGACGAGCGGCTGCGCCGGGAGACCGGCATGCCCATCCACATCGCCGAGGACCCGCTCGACTCGGTCGCCCTCGGCTCCGGCAAGTGCGTCGAGGAGTTCGAGGCGCTCCAGCAGGTCCTGGACGCGCAGCCCCGTCGCTGACCCGTCCGGCCGAGGGCCGCGGAACACAAGGATCCGCCGTACGGGTGCTGCCGCTCCCGTACGGCGGATCGTTGATATACAGGCAGGGAATTATTCCGACGAGGAAGGCACGGCCGCCGCACGTGAGGGACACACGAGAGAGCCGGCTGCTCCTGGTGCTTCTGATCGCCATCGCGTTCGCATTGATCACGGTGGACATCAGAGCGGGCGAGGAGTCACCGGTCGACGGTGCCCGGCAGGCCGCCGCAGCGGCCTTCGGCCCGGTCGAGAAGGGCATGGCGACCGCGGTGGACCCGGTCGCCCACGCCATAGGGGCGGTGCGGGACTCCGGGAAGCGCCACAACCGGATCACCGCGCTCGAAGGCGAGAACGCCGCGCTCAAGGCCAAACTGGGCAGCGACGACCGCAACAAGAGCCGCATCCGCGAACTGGACGAGATGCTCAAGCGGGCCGGCTCCGGCCAGTACGGCATCAAGGGCGCCGAGGTCATCGGCATAGGAGCGGCCCAGGGCTTCTCCTGGACCGTGACCATCGACGCCGGCAGCAAGGACGGCATCGAACGCGACATGACCGTCCTGAACGGCGAAGGCCTCGTCGGCCGGGTCACCACCGTCGGCCCCGACACCGCCACCGTCGTCCTCGCCAACGACCCCGACTTCACGGTGGGCACCCGCCTGGAGAAGACCGGCGAACTCGGCTTCGCCACCGGCCAGGGCGACCGCGCCCTGTCCGTCCAGATGCTCAACGGCAAGGCCAAGATCAGCCCCGGCGACCGCCTCGTCACCTTCGGCTCGCGCGGCAACAAGCCCTTCGTGCCCGGCGTCCCGATCGGCGAGGTCGTCAAGGTCGACCCCTCCCGCGGGGACCTCACCCGCACGGTCTGGGTCCGCCCCTACGTCGGCTTCTCCCGCCTCGACATCGTCGGCGTCGTCGTCATGCCGCCCCGCCAGGACCCGCGCGACGCCGTCCTGCCGCCCAAGCCCGAAGGACCCAAGCCGACGCCGACCGTCACCGTCACCGTCACGCCGTCCGCCGGCGCGTCCCTCAAGCCGGCCGACGAGTAGGAGCCGAACGTCATGCGCTTCAACCGCATCCTGCTCTCCGCCACGCTGATCGTGGTCGCCCTCGTCGTCCAGGTCACCGTGCTGGGACGGCTCCAGCTGCCCGGCGCCGTCCCCGACCTCGTACTGCTCACCGTCGTCGCCCTCGCCCTGGTCTACGGACCGGTCAGCGGCGCCCTGATCGGCTTCGGCGCCGGACTCCTGGCCGACCTGGCCCCGCCCGCCGATCACGCCGCCGGGCGCTACGCCCTGGTGCTCTGCCTCATCGGCTACGCCTGCGGGCTGGCGCGGCCCGACACCGGCCGCTTCCGCTCCGCCTGGGGGCCGATGCTCACCGTCGTGGCCGCCGCCGTCAGCTCCACCCTGCTGTACGCGGGCGTCGGCGCGCTGGTCGGCGACACCGCCGCCCGCCACGTCGGGCTCACCGGCCTGCTGTTCACCGCGGTCCTCTACGACCTGCTGCTCGCACCGTTCACCGTGCCGTTCCTGATGGCGCTGGCCCGGCGCGCGGAGAACGACCCGATGGCCGTCGAGGCCAACGGCGGCCCGGCGCAGGGCGCCGACGTCGCCTCCGGCTGGCTCTCCGGCGGTACGGGCCTGCGCATCGGCAGCCAGCGCGGCGGCCTGCGGCTCAAGAGCGCGCGCGGCCGCGCGGACCGGGCCGTGCGCATAAAGGGGGTCAAGGGCGTCAAGAGCGTCAAGGGCCTCAAGGGCGTGAAGAGCGTCAAGAAGCTGTGACGGGGGATCACGCGTGACCAACATTCCCGAGACCGGCCGCACCCCCCGGGTGCAGATCCGGCTCGTCATCATCCAGGTGCTCGTCTTCTCGCTGCTGCTCACCCTCGGCGGGCGGCTGTGGTACCTGCAGATCCGCAACGGCGCCGAGTACGCCGACGAGGCCAAGAACAACCACGTCCAGCAGGTCGTCCAGCCCGCCGTGCGCGGCTCGGTCCTCGACGCCCGCGGGGTGCCGCTCGCCGACAACGAGACCCGCCTCGTCGTCTCCGCCAGCCGCACCGAGCTGATGAAGATAAAGGACAAGGGCAAGGGCGTCCTCACCCGGCTGGCCGGGGTCCTGGACATGAAGCCGCAGGACGTCATGGACAAGGTCCGTCTCTGCGACTCCAAGACCCCCCAGCCCTGCTGGAACGGTTCCCCCTACCAGCCGATCCCGGTCACCCTGGAAGCCACCACCCAGCAGGCCCTGCAGATCCGCGAGCGCCCCGAGGACTTCCCCGGCATCACCGCCGAGCCCACCGCCGTACGCCGCTACCCGGCCCCCGGCGGCGCCAACACCGGCCAGGTCCTCGGCTACCTCTCGCCCGTCACCGACAGCGAGATCCAGGCCGCCAAGACCACCAACTCCCCCTTCCTGCGCTCCGACCAGGTCGGCCGCTTCGGCCTGGAACGCACCTACGACAAGGCGCTGCGCGGCAAGTCGGGCGTCACCCGCTACGAGGTCGACAACCTCGGCCGCGTCATCGGCGAGGCCAAGAACGACCCCGCGGTCCCCGGCGCCAACGTGGTCACCAGCATCGACGCCCGCGTGCAGGCGGTCGCCGAGTACGAGCTGAACGCCGCCATGGTCGAGGCCCGCAAGCAGAACGACCGCAACACCGGCGTCAACTACAAGGCCGACGCGGGCGCCGTCGTCGTCCTGGAGTCCAAGACCGGCCGCGTCGTGGCGATGGCCTCCAACCCGACCTACGACCCGAACGTCTGGGTCGGCGGCATCTCCGGCAAGGACTACGCCAAGCTCACCGCCAAGGAGTCCAACGTCCCGCTGATGAACCGGGCCATCCAGGGCCAGGCAGCCCCCGGCTCCATCTTCAAGGTCATCCCCACCGCGGCCGCGGTCAACGCCGGATACGACTTCGACGGCAACTACCCCTGCCCCAGCTCCTACTCCATCGGCGGCCAGGTCTTCAAGAACTTCGAGTCCCAGGGCCACGGATCCATCACCCTCGGCCGCGCCCTGGAGGTGTCCTGCGACACCGTCTTCTACGCCCTCGGCCACCAGCAGTGGCTCAAGGACGGCGGCCTCAAGCCGATCAAGAACCCGGCCCAGATCTTCTACAAGACCGCCCACCAGTTCGGCCTCGGCGCGGAGACGGGGGTGGACCTGCCCGGCGAGGAGAAGGGCCGCGTCCCCGACCGCGAGTGGAAGCAGAAGTTCTGGGAGGCCAACAAGGACCAGTGGTGCAAGACCGGCAAGAAGGGCGGCACCTACGTCGAGCTGCTGTCCTACGAGAACTGCCTCGAAGGCAACCTCATGCGCGCCGGTGACGCCGTCAACTACTCCATCGGGCAGGGCGACACGCTCGTCACCCCGATCCAGATGGCCACCATCTACGCGGCCATCTCCAACGGCGGCACCCTCTGGAACCCGACCATCGGCAAGGCCGTCATCAGCGCCGACGGCAAGAACGTCGAGGAGATCAAGCCCAAGGCACACGGCAAGCTGCCCATGACCGAGGAGACCCGGTCGAAGATAAACGAAGCGCTGGAGGGTGTCGCCACGCGCGGCACCGCCGCCTGGCGCTTCGGCGGCTGGCCGCAGAAGCAGATCCCCATGCACGCCAAGACCGGCACCGCCGAGGTGTACGGCAAGCAGACGACGTCCTGGTTCGCCACGTACACCGAGGACTACACGGTCGTGATGACGATCTCCCAGGGCGGCACCGGCTCCGGCGCCTCCGGCCCCGCCGTGCGCAACATCTACAACGCCATCTACGGCCTCGACATGGCCGGCAAGCAGGACCCCGCCAAGGCCCTCCTGCCGCGCCCCCAGTCGACCCTGCCCACGATCCAGGCCGACGGCTCGATCGACGCACCCGAGATCAAGCCCTACGTACCCCCGAGCCCCGAGGACGCGCCGCCGCCCCTCGCCGGACCGCCCGCCCCGGGAACCGGGAGGCAGGACTGATGCCCGGACCCAACACCTTCTCCGTCTCCCGCTACGCCCCCGACCGCGGCGCCCTCGGCAAGCTCACCGCCCGTGACTCGGTGCTGCGCCGGCTGGACTGGCCGATACTGCTCAGCGCCCTGGCGCTGTCCTTCATCGGCTCGCTGCTGGTGTGGTCGGCCACCCGCAACCGCACCACGCTGAACAACGGGGACCCGTTCTACTTCCTCCTGCGGCACGCCATGAACACCGGCATCGGCCTGGTGCTGATGATCGGCACGATCTGGCTCGGCCACCGCACCCTGCGCGGCGCCGTGCCGGTCCTGTACGGGCTCTCGCTGGTCCTCGTCCTCGCCGTGCTCACCCCGCTCGGCGCGACCATCAACGGCGCGCACGCCTGGATCGTGATCGGCGGCGGCTTCTCGCTCCAGCCCTCCGAGTTCTGCAAGATCACCATCATCCTGATCATGGCGGTGCTGCTCTCGGCCCGGGTGGACGCGGGCGACCTCGACCACCCCGACCACCGCACCGTGGTCAAGGCGCTCTGCCTGGCCGCCGCCCCCATGGGCATCGTCATGCTGATGCCCGACCTCGGCTCGGTCATGGTCATGCTGGTCATCGTGCTCGGCGTGCTGCTGGCCTCCGGGGCCTCCAACCGGTGGGTGCTCGGACTGCTCGGCTCCGGCGCGGCGGGCGCCGTACTCATCTGGCAGCTCGGCATCCTCGACGAGTACCAGATCAACCGCTTCGCGGCCTTCGCCAACCCCGCGCTGGACCCGGCGGGCGTCGGCTACAACACCAACCAGGCCCGGATCGCGATCGGCTCCGGCGGCCTGCTCGGCGAAGGGCTCTTCCAGGGTTCCCAGACCACCGGCCAGTTCGTGCCGGAGCAGCAGACCGACTTCGTCTTCACCGTGGCGGGGGAGGAGCTGGGCTTCGTCGGCGGCGGACTGATCCTCGTCCTGCTCGGCGTGGTGCTCTGGCGGGCCTGCGTGATCGCCCGCGAGACCTCCGAGCTGTACGGGACGATCGTCGCCGCCGGGATCATCGCCTGGTTCGCCTTCCAGGCCTTCGAGAACATCGGCATGACGCTCGGCATCATGCCGGTGGCCGGGCTGCCGCTGCCGTTCGTCTCCTACGGAGGATCCTCGATGTTCGCCGTGTGGGTGGCCATCGGACTGCTCCAGTCGATCAGGGTGCAACGGCCCATGTCGGCCTGACCGGGGAGCGGCCGCCCTCCCGTCGGCGCGGCGGGGGGCGACCGCGCCCCGGGGTACGCTTGAGAGTCGCCCCCTGCCCGCTTCACGAAAGTCGCGTGATGACCGAGTCGGTCTTCCCTCAGCTCGAGGCCCTGCTTCCGCACGTCCAGAAGCCGATCCAGTACGTCGGCGGGGAGCTGAACTCCACCGTCAAGAACTGGGACGAATGTGACGTCCGCTGGGCGCTCATGTACCCGGACGCCTACGAAGTCGGGCTCCCCAACCAGGGCGTCATGATCCTGTACGAGGTGCTCAACGAGCGAGAGGGCGTCCTCGCCGAGCGCACCTACAGCGTGTGGCCCGACCTCGAAGAGCTGATGCGCGAGCACAAGGTGCCGCAGTTCACGGTCGACTCCCACCGTCCCGTGGGAGCCTTCGACGTGTTCGGCCTGTCCTTCTCCACGGAGCTGGGCTACACCAACATGCTCACGGCCCTGGACCTGGCGGGCATCCCGCTGGAGTCCAAGGACCGCACGGTCGACCACCCCATCGTCCTCGCGGGCGGCCACGCGGCCTTCAACCCCGAGCCGATCGCGGACTTCATCGACTGCGCGGTCATCGGCGACGGCGAGCAGGCCGTCCTCGACATGACCACGATCATCCGCGCGTGGAAGGCCGAGGGCCGCCCCGGCGGCCGCGAGGAGGTGCTGCTGCGCCTCGCGAAGACCGGCGGCGTCTACGTCCCCGCCTTCTACGACGTCGAGTACCTCCCGGACGGCCGCATCGCGCGTGTCTTCCCGAACCGATCCGGCGTTCCCCACCGGGTGTCCAAGCACACGGTGATGGACCTCGACGAGTGGCCCTACCCGAAGCAGCCCCTGGTTCCGCTCGCCGAGACCGTCCACGAGCGCATGTCCGTGGAGATCTTCCGCGGCTGCACCCGCGGCTGCCGTTTCTGCCAGGCCGGCATGATCACGCGCCCCGTGCGGGAGCGAAGCATCACCGGCATCGGCGAAATGGTCGAGCGCGGCCTGAAGGCGACCGGCTTCGAAGAGGTCGGCCTGCTCTCCCTGTCCTCCGCGGACCACAGCGAGATCGCCGACATCGCCAAGGGCCTCGCGGACCGCTACACGGAGGACAAGGTGGGCCTTTCCCTCCCCTCCACCCGCGTGGACGCCTTCAACGTCGACCTGGCCAACGAGCTCACCCGCAACGGCCGCCGCTCGGGCCTCACCTTCGCCCCCGAGGGCGGCTCCGAGCGCATGCGCAAGGTCATCAACAAGATGGTCTCGGAAGAGGACCTGATCCGCACGGTCGCCACCGCCTACGGCAACGGCTGGCGCCAGGTGAAGCTCTACTTCATGGTCGGCCTGCCGACCGAGACCGACGAGGACGTCCTGCAGATCGGCGACATGGCGGTCAACGTCATCGCCAAGGGCCGCGAGGTCTCCGGGCAGAACGACATCCGCTGCACGGTCTCCATCGGCGGGTTCGTGCCCAAGCCGCACACCCCCTTCCAGTGGGCCCCGCAGCTGTCCGCCGAGGACACCGACGCACGGCTGACGAAGCTGCGCGACAAGCTGCGCGGCGACAAGAAGTACGGCCGCTCCATCGGCTTCCGCTACCACGACGGCAAGCCCGGCATCGTCGAGGGCCTCCTCTCCCGCGGCGACCGCCGCATCGGCGACGTCATCCGCGCGGTCTACGAGTCCGGCGGCCGCTTCGACGGCTGGCGCGAGCACTTCTCCTACGACCGCTGGATGCAGGCGGCCGAGCGGACCCTGCCCGCGTACGGCGTGGACGTGCCCTGGTACACGACCCGCGAGCGCACCTACGAAGAGGTCCTGCCCTGGGACCACCTGGACTCCGGCCTCGACAAGGACTGGCTCTGGGAGGACTGGCAGGACGCCCTGGACGAGACCGAGGTCGAGGACTGCCGCTGGACCCCGTGCTTCGACTGTGGCGTGTGTCCTCAGATGGACACGCAGATCCAGATCGGCCCCACGGGACAGAAACTGCTGCCGCTGTCGGTCGTGAAGTGAGCGCATGAAGTGAGCGCGTGAAGTGTGCGCGCACCACGCGTAACAACTGAGTACCGGAAGGCCCCCACCGCAACGGTGGGGGCCTTCCGCGTGTCCTCGGCTGTATGGAAAGGCACGCAAGGGATACGCGATACACGGACCGTCAGCACAGCGGCGGCGGATGGCTGGTGGGGGTGGTGCGGGGGGTCGCGAAGGTGGTCGCGGTGCTCGTCGTGCTGCCGGTGCGGGCGGTGTGGGACGTGCTCGCGGCGCTCGGGCGGCTGGTGCGCCGCCATCTGCTGCGGCCGCTCGGCGCGGGGATCGGGTGGGTGTACGCGCACCTGCTGCGGCCGGTGCTGCGGGCGCTCGGGTGGGTGGTGGGGACGCTGCTCAAGCTGGTCTTCGTCTGGCCGTGGGCCGCGCTGTGGCGGTACGTGCTCGCTCCAACCGGCCGGGCCCTCTACCGCTTCCTGCTCACCCCCGCCGGACACGCCCTGGCCTGGGCGGCCGGTCTGCTCCACCGGTACGTGCTGACCCCGGCCGGGCACGCGCTGGTGTGGCTCGGCGGGCTGCTGCTGCGGTACCTGCTGGTTCCGGTGGGCCGGGGGCTGGCGTGGCTCGGCGGGATGCTGCTGCGGTACGTGCTCGTTCCCCTCGGCCGGCTCCTGTCCTGGGCCTGGGGCGTGGCCGGGCGGATCACCCGGGCCGTGGGGCGCGCGCTGCGCCGGGCGGGGTGGGTACTGGTCGGGTGGCCCGCGTCCCGGGTGTACCGCTACGCGCTCGCTCCGGCCGGGCGGGCCGTGCGCGAGGTGTGGCGGACGGCCCGCGCGGTGGCGCGGGAGGCGCGTGCCGACGTACGGCGGGCCCTGTTCGGTTCACCTTCCGTGCAACCGGGGAGGTCACGGACGCGTAGTGTGGGTAGGACGACAGCTGTCGGCAACGCGCCCGCACCCGAGATCTCCCCGCACCAGCGGGGGTGAGCCGGAGCAGCGGGCACGGCCGGACGGCTCCACAGACCTCCGGGCGGCGCGCGAGAGCGGCCGCCCCGCACAAGGAGAAGAACCACTGGGCAAGCGACAGCCCGAAGGCCCCCCTCCCGCACCGGTGGTGCAGCGCATCCGACTGCGCTACACCAAGCGCGGCCGCCTCCGGTTCACCAGCCACCGAGACTTCCAGCGTGCCTTCGAGCGGGCCCTGCGCCGCGCCGAGGTCCCCATGGCGTACTCGGCGGGCTTCACCCCGCACCCCCGGGTCTCGTACGCGAACGCCGCCCCCACCGGGACCGGCAGCGAGGCCGAGTACCTGGAGATCGCCCTCGCCGAGGCCCGCGACCCGCAGAAGCTGCGCGAGCTGCTCGACGAGTCGATGCCGGTCGGGCTCGACATCACCGACGCCGTAGAGGCCCGCACCTCGGGCCTGGCCGACCGGCTGACCGCTTCGGTCTGGGAGCTGCGCCTGGACGGCACGGACCCCGCCGAGGCCGAACGCGCCGTGGCCCTCTTCCTGGCCGCCGAGACCGTCGAGGTCCAGCGCCGGACGAAGAACGGCATGCGCACCTTCGACACGCGCGGCGCCGTAGTCAGTCTCGACGTGGCCGCGGCACCGGCTGTAGCGGCTGATAGGCCGCTGGACAGTGCTTGTGCGATACTGCGGCTGGTTGTTCGGCATTTGACACCTGCCGTGCGACCCGACGACGTCCTGTCCGGTCTTCGAGCCGTGGCCGACCTGGCGCCGCCGGTCCCCGCAGCGGTGACCAGGCTGGCGCAGGGGCCCTTCGACGAGGAGTCCGGCACGGTGACCGACCCGCTCGCGCCCGACCGCGAAGCCGTCACGGCCGCCCCACCCACGGCTGCCGTAGCGGCCGACGCGAAGGCGCCGGAAGGTCCCGCCGCGTAAGGACCGCCGTTGCCGCGCCGCCCTGACATCCGGGATTCCCGTGGGTCGGGCAGCGCACAGACCTGAAGACTTCCGCCAGGCCGTACGGACAACCACGTACGGAACCGGCGGCCATGGACTACAAGCTCCCGTGTGGCGCACGCGCCCCGGAGGCCGGATCCGCGCTCATCGTGCGGGGCCGTGCCGGACCGGATGTCAGCCGCGGCGCCCGGGAGCGCGACGGGAGAACCCCGCACATGCTCAACAACGAGAACACCACCAACGACACCACCGCCGACGGCAGCGGCCCCAGCGACAACCTGCCCCCGCGCAGGCGGCGCCGCGCCGCCTCGCGGCCCGCCGGTCCGCCGGGCGCCGTCGGCACCACCGAGACGGTGGAGACCCCCGCCGCGGCTGCCGAGCCGGTCGCCGCCGCGCCCGCCGAGGACGCCGCTCCGGCGCCGCGTGCCCGTCGTCGCGCCACGCGCGCCGTGGCCGCTCCGGCCGCCGAGGCCGCTGCTGTGGTCGAGGAGGCTCCCGCCGCGGCTGCCGAGCCGGTTGCCGCCGCTCCCGCCGCGCCTGTTGAGGACGCTGCTCCGGCGCCGCGTGCCCGTCGCCGTGCCACCCGTGCCGTTGCGGCTCCGGCCGCCGAGGCTGCCGAAGCTGTGGTCGAGGAGGCCCCCGCGGTCGCCGCTGCACCGGTTGCCGCCGCGCCCGCTGAGGACGCCGCTCCGGCGCCGCGTGCCCGTCGCCGTGCCACGCGCGCCGTTGCGGCTCCGGCCGCCGAGGCCGCTGCCGTGGTCGAGGAGGCCCCCGCGGTCGCCGCTGCACCGGTCGCCGCCGCTCCCGCCGAGGACGCTGCTCCGGCGCCGCGTGCCCGTCGTCGCGCCACCCGCGCCGTCACCGCCCCGGCTGCCGAGGCCGCTCCCGTGGTCGAGGAGGCCCCCGCGGTCGCCGAGCCGGTTGCCGCCGCTCCCGCCGCGCCTGCTGAGGACGCCGCTCCCGCGCCGCGTGCCCGTCGTCGCGCCACCCGCGCCGTCGCGGCCCCGGCCGCCGAGACCGCCGCCCCGCAGACCTCGCAGGCGCCGGCCCCGCAGGCCGCCGAGCCGGTCGAGGAGGCCGAGGCCAAGGAGCCCGCCGCCAAGGCCCCCGTGACCGTCGCCGACGCCGTGGACTCCCCGAAGGGCCGCGCCCCGCGCCGCCGGGCCACCCGGTCCGCCGCCCCGGCCGCAGCCCCGCATCCCACGGCCGCGCCCGCCCCCGCCGCCGAGCCGCGCGGCCGCCGCGCCGCGCGCCCCGCCGTCGCCGTCTTCCAGGCGCCGGTCTTCGCCGAGCCGATGTTCCAGACCCCCGAGACCGCCGCCATGCTCGCCGCCGCCGCGCGCGTCGCCGAGGACGTTGAGGAGGACGAGGACGAGCTCGACTTCGAGACCGAGGCCGTCGCCCCCGCCCCGGCCCCCGCCGCACCGGCCGCCGGCCGTCGTCGCCGCCGCCGTGGTGGCGCCGCGCCCGAGCAGGCGGAGGCCGCCCCGGCGCCCGCCGCCCCGGCCGCCGGCCCGATCTCCGTAGCCTCCGTCCTGGACGAGGAGCCCGAGGCCGAGACCGAGGCCGCGGAGCTGGAGGAGGACGAGCACGACGAGTCGGGTGACCGCCCGTCGCGCCGCCGCCGTCGCGGTGGCCGCCGTCGCCGCCGTGGCGAGTCCGCCGACCTGGACGAGTCCGTCGAGGAGGAGTCCGAGGAGGGCGAGGAAGCCGCCGCCGAGCAGGAGTCCGACGAGGACGACGAGTCCGCCGAGGACGAGGAGAACGGCCCCGCCGGTTCCAGCTCCAGCCGTCGCCGCCGTCGCCGTCGCCGCCGCAGCGGTGACTCCGGCGCCGAGGGCGACGCGGGTGACGAGGACGGCGTACGCACCGTCGTCAAGGTCCGCGAGCCGCGCCCGGCCCGTGAGCGCGCCGAGTCCGCGTCCACCTCCACCTCCTCCGACGAGGTGCAGTCCATCAAGGGCTCCACCCGCCTGGAGGCCAAGAAGCAGCGCCGCCGCGAAGGCCGCGAGCAGGGCCGCCGCCGCGTCCCGATCATCACCGAGTCCGAGTTCCTGGCGCGCCGCGAGGCCGTCGAGCGCGTGATGGTCGTCCGCCAGAGCGGCGAGCGCACCCAGATCGGCGTCCTCGAGGACAACGTGCTCGTCGAGCACTACGTCAACAAGGAAGAAGCCACCTCGTACGTCGGCAACATCTACCTGGGCAAGGTCCAGAACGTGCTGCCGTCGATGGAGGCCGCCTTCATCGACATCGGCAAGGGCCGCAACGCGGTCCTGTACGCCGGTGAGGTCAACTTCGAGGCGCTGGGCATGGCCCACGGCCCGCGCCGCATCGAGGCCGCCCTCAAGTCCGGCCAGTCGGTCCTGGTGCAGGTCACCAAGGACCCGATCGGCCACAAGGGCGCCCGCCTGACCAGCCAGGTCTCGCTGCCCGGCCGCTACCTGGTCTACGTGCCCGAGGGCTCGATGACCGGGATCAGCCGCAAGCTGCCCGACACCGAGCGCGCGCGTCTGAAGACCATCCTCAAGAAGATCGTCCCCGAGGACGCGGGCGTCATCGTGCGCACCGCCGCCGAGGGCGCGAGCGAGGACGAGCTGCGCCGCGACGTCGAGCGCCTGCAGGGCCAGTGGGAGGAGATCCAGAAGAAGGCGAAGCAGATCTCGACCTCTTCGCCGAGCCTCCTCTACGGCGAGCCGGACATGACCGTCCGCGTCGTCCGCGACATCTTCAACGAGGACTTCTCGAAGGTCATCGTCAGCGGTGACAGCGCCTGGGAGACCATCCACGGCTACGTGAACCACGTGGCCCCGGACCTGGCCCCCCGCCTCTCGCGCTGGACCTCCGAGGTCGACGTCTTCGCGACGTACCGGATCGACGAGCAGCTCGCCAAGGCGCTCGACCGCAAGGTGTGGCTGCCCTCGGGCGGCTCCCTGGTGATCGACAAGACCGAAGCGATGATCGTCATCGACGTCAACACCGGCAAGTTCACCGGTCAGGGCGGCAACCTCGAAGAGACCGTCACCAGGAACAACCTGGAGGCGGCCGAGGAGATCGTGCGCCAGCTGCGGCTGCGCGACCTGGGCGGCATCGTCGTCATCGACTTCATCGACATGGTCCTGGAGTCCAACCGCGACCTGGTCCTGCGGCGCATGCTGGAGTGCCTGGGCCGCGACCGTACGAAGCACCAGGTCGCCGAGGTCACCTCGCTCGGCCTCGTGCAGATGACCCGCAAGCGGGTGGGCCAGGGTCTGCTGGAGTCCTTCTCCGAGACCTGCGTCCACTGCAACGGGCGCGGCGTGATCGTGCACATGGAGCAGCCGACGGCCGTGGGCGGCGGTGGCAACGGCAAGCGCGCCAAGAAGCGTGCGGGCCGCACCTCCGAGCACGACCACGAGAACGGTCACGAGCACGAGCACGAGCACGAGCACGAGCTCGACGCCGAGGCGGACATCGACGCCGAGGTGGAGCTGGTAGAGACCGAGGCGGAGGTGGCGGCCGAGGCCGCCGCGCCGCGCGCCCTGCCGGAGCCGCCCTTCGTTCCGGACGAGGAGCTGTACAGCAGCCCCGGCGAGGCCGAGGCCGCGGCGGGCATCAGCGGCCGCCGCAACCGCCGCCGCGCCACCCGCAAGGCGACCGCTCCGGCGGGCGCCCCGCGCGGTGGTGAGCGGACCGACCGGAGCGACCGGAACGCGCCCCAGGCAGCCCCGGCCCCGGCAGCGGCCCCCGTGGCCGAGGTCGTCGCCGAGCCGGTGACCGAGCCGGCCGACACGGTCCTGGAGCCGGTCTCCGAGGTCGTCACCGAGGCCGTCGAGGCCGCGCAGACGGTCGAGGCGGTCCCGGTCGAGGAGGCAGCTCCGCAGGGCCGTACCCGCCGCCGCGCCACCCGCAAGGCCACCGCGCCGGCGGGTGCCCCCAAGACGGCCGAGGCCGTCGCGGAGGCCCCCGCACCGGAGCCGGTCGTCGAGGCCGCCCCGGCCGCCGCGGAGCCCGTCGTGGCCCCGGAGCCGGTGGCCGAGCCGGCCGCCGAGCCCGTGGCGGAGGCCGCCCCGGCGCGCCCGCGCCGCCGGGCGACCCGCAAGGCCACCGCGCCCGCCGGTTCCCCGGCCGGTGCGGCGGACGCCGCGATCGTCGTGGTCGCCACCGCGGCGGAGGAGGCCCCGGCCGCCGCGCCCGTCGCGGAGGCGGAGGCCGACGCCGAGACCGAGGCGCCCGCTGCGGCCAAGAAGGCGGTCCGCAAGACGGCCGCCAAGAAGGCCCCGGCCAAGAAGGCGACCGCCGCCAAGAAGACCACGGCGACGGCTGCCAAGAAGACGGTCGCGAAGAAGGCGACCGCCAAGAAGACCGTGAAGAAGGCGGCGACGAAGAAGACCGCGGCGGCGGAGCAGCAGTCGCTCCCGTCCGTCTCGGCTCCGGCGACCGAAGCCTGATCCACGGCCCCCGCCCCACCGAGCCCCGCCCGGCACCAGAACACGGTGCCGGGCGGGGCCGTTTTCGCACGTGATCAATCCGTTAAAAATCGAGATCATGCGATGTCGGACATTGCCTCTTGTTTACCGGACAGGTTCAGGCCAGGGTGGCTGGACGCTTTCTGTTTAGCGGCTTGTCACGGGTGGGGATTCATGGCGAGCGGGGGGATGGGCTGACGTACGCGCGCCGGGCCGCGCTTGCGTCGCTCTGTGTCGCACATCTTTCACGTTCCGTTGCTCCTTCCTGGTTTCCGGCTGCCGCTCAGCGCCTTCCGAAAATCGACGAAAACGGAACAACACGTGAGCAGAACGACAACCGCGCCGTACGGCGCGGCGAGGCGGAGTGCCGCCAGAAGGGCGTGGGCACTGACGGCCACGGTCCTCGCCCTGGCCCTGACCGCAGGGCCGACGCCCCTCGTGACCGAGGCCGCGGCGGCCACCCCGTGCGCCGGAGGCGAATCGGACTTCAACGGCGACGGGATCCGGGACACCGCGATCGCCGACCCTGCGGCGACCGTCAACGGCGTCACCAAGGCCGGGGTCGTGCACATCGTGTACGGCGGCGGCAAGGGAGTCCTGGAACTGACCCAGGAGGCCGCCGCGGCCGGCGCGTCCGAGTCGGGCGACCTCTTCGGCTACGCGCTGGCCGTTTACGACGCCGATCTCGACGGCTGCAGCGATCTGGCGATCGGTGTCCCGAACGAGGACGTCGGCACTGCCGTCGACGCGGGGTGGGCCGTCGTGGTCCACGGCTCCACCGCCGGGCTCGGTGCCGGCAAGGCGACCGCCCAATACGTGCAGGGCGCGGGCCTGATGACCGGGAGCGCAGCCGAGGCCTACGACTGGATGGGCTACTCCCTCGCGGCCGGAAAGTCCTCCACGGGCCAGCCCTTCCTCCTCGTCGGGGCCCCTGGTGAGGACCTCGGCACGTCGGTCGACGCGGGCAGCGTCGTCTACTTCTCCGGCGCGACCACCGTGACCGCCAGCGTCATCAACCAGGACGTCACGACGGCCGGCGATGTCCCGGACGTGGTGGAGTCGTACGACCGCTTCGGCGCCTCCCTCACGGCGACCTCCACGCACTTCGCCATCGGAGCCCCGGGCGAGGCCCAGGGCGTCCTCGGCGAGGCCGGATCGGTGACGATCTTCAGCCACACCCTGACCTCGGGCGCGCCCAAGCCGCTGAACGTGATCACTCAGGACACCCCCAGCGTGCTCGGCGCCTGCGAGAGCGGCGACGGCTTCGGCACGTCGCTGGCAGCGGTGCCCTACCGCGCCGCCGGAGCCACCAGCACCACCGAGTCGCTCCTGGCCGTCGGCATTCCGGGCGAGGACCTGTCCACCACCGTCGACGCGGGCGCCGTCCAGGTGTTCAAGCTGGACGCGGCGGGCGCGTACACGGAGGTCAACTGGATCGACCAGAACACCACCGACGTCGGCGGCGAGGCCGAGGCCGGCGATGCCTTCGGTCAGCGCGTCGCCGCTTTCAACACCGCCCCGACCAGCACGAGCACCGGCGCCAACGTCCGGCTCGCCGTGGGCGCTCCGGGTGAGGACTCGCTCATCGGCGTCCAGGACCGGGGATACGTGCAGCTGTTCGGGATGGTCGGACCGCCCGGAGAGACGGACAAGATACTGGAGCCGGGCTCCGAGATCCCGACCCCGACAGCTCCGCGTGAGTACGCCGGATCGAGCATCGGCGGCGGTTCGGCCGGCCTTTACGTCGGCATGCCCTACGGCCCGGCGGAGGGCCGCGCGGTCTACCTGTTCCCGTGGACGATCAGCGGCGCGGGCGGCGCGCCCATCGCGACGTTCAAGCCCGGCGAGGGCGGTCTGCCCGCCGATCGCAACACCTTCGGAACGGTGGTCCGATGATGACGACCCAGCCCACGGGACCGCGCCGCACCCTGCTGCGCCGCGCCTCGTTCGCGGCCGTCTCGGCCGGAGCCCTCGTCGCCACCACCCTCGGCCTGGACCTGGGGGCCGGCTCCGACCAGGCCCGCGGCCCGGAGCCCGTCGCCGTCGGCAGCCCCGTCCAGACGGAGGCCGAGGCGCGGGTGGTCGCCCGCAAGAGCGGCAAGCAGATCGAGGTCCTCGGCCTGCGCACCGAGCAGCGGGAGATCTTCGCCGCGCCGGACGGCTCGTACACGGCCCGCGAGTACACCGAACCGGTGCACGCCGTCCAGAACGGCAAGTGGGTCGACATCGACAAGACCCTGGTCAAGCGGGCGGACGGCAGCGTCGTCCCGAAGGCGACCACCGTCGCCCTGTCCTTCTCCGACGGCGCGGCGGCCAAGCCGTTCGTCACGATGCGCCGGGGCACCCACGAGATGGCGCTGACCTGGCCCTACGGCACGCTGCCCGCGCCCGTGCTCGACGGAGACACCGCCACCTATCCCGACGCCCTGCCGGGCGTCGACCTCAAGGTGCGCGCCGAGGCCAACGGCTTCGGGCACCTGCTGGTCGTCAAGACCCCGCAGGCCGCCGCCGATCCGCGCCTGGCGCGCCTGGACCTCGGCCTGAAGGCCAAGGGACTGACGTACAAGAAGGACGGGAACGGCGCGGTCGCCGCCGAGGACAGCACCGTCGGCGGCACCGTCTTCCAGTCCGGCGCCCCGTCCATGTGGGACTCGGCCTCCTCCCAGGAGGCCGCGGCCCGCGCCAAGGGCGCCAAGGCCGTCGCGCAGTCGCTGTCCGCGGCCCGCGCCGACGCGCCCACGGGGCCGGCCACCGCCGCGGCGCTCGCTCCGGCCCTCGAAGGCCCGGGCGGCGGCGGCAAGGCCGCGGCCCTCGGCATCGAGGTGTCCAAGGACAAGCTGACCCTGGTCCCCGACCAGAAGCTGCTGCGCGACGGTGCGACGGTCTTCCCCGTGGTCATCGACCCGATCCAGAAGACCGCCGACCGCTCCGGCTGGCTCGGCGTCATGTCGGGCAAGCCCACGACCGGCGAGTGGCAGTACTCCGGCAGCGCCGGCGTCGGCAAGTGCCCGACCGACTACAGCGCCGCCTCCTGCGCCGGAGTCGGCGTACGCCGGGTGGCCTTCCAGATCCCGCTGTCCTTCTACGGCGGCAAGCAGATCCTCGGCGCCACCTTCAGCGCGCGCGTCCAGCACGTGTACTGGGCCGACGCCCGTGCCGAACCCGTCCAGCTCCAGCGGATCGGCGGCAGCACCGCCCACATCGACAGCCAGAGCAACTGGAACAACACGCAGGGCGCGACGCTGACGACGCTGGAGACGCTCGACCAGAAGATCCAGCCGACGAGCTGCACGTCGCAGGCCAACATGAACTTCTCGTCCGGCTCCGGCGGCGGCCTGACCAACGCGGTGCGCACGGCGGCCAACGAGCGCTGGCCCTCGATCCTCCTCAACCTCCGGGCCCAGGACGAGGGCAGTTTCGGCGGCTGGAAGCGGGTCTGCGGCAACGCGTACCTGAGCATCAGCTACAACACGCTGCCGGGCCTGATCAACACCTCCGCCATGTCGTCCAACCCCGGGGGCGCGTGCGTCACGGGCACCGGCCGTCCCTACACCGACGTACCGCCCACGCTGCGCGCGATCGCGAACGACGTCGACGCGGGCGAGCAGGTCAAGGTCCGCTTCAAGGTGGAGTGGAAGGACGTGGCGGGCGTCGCCAAGTCCTACGAGGAGGACACGCTCTACAAGGCGCCGACCACCTCGACCCCGTTCGAGCACACCGTCCGGTCGACGATCCCCGAGAACACGCCCGTCTCCTGGAGCGTCGCCGCCCATGACGGAGACGGATGGGGGCCGTGGAGCGGCAAGTGCGAGTTCATGTACGACAAGTCCTTCCCGGGCAAGCCGAACGTGGCCACCGCCCAGTACCCGGCCACGAACGAGTACCACGACGGTGTCGGCGCCGCCGGCACGTTCGAGTTCTCGCCCAACCCGAACGACACCGTGCCGGACACGGACGTCGTCAAGTACCGCTACTCCTTCGACGGTGAGCCCAACAAGGAGATCGCCAACACCGTCGCCGGCGGTCCCGCCTCGGTGACCTGGACGCCCACCCGCCCCGGTCCGCACTGGGTCGACGTGGTCGCGGTCGACAAGGCGGCGCACCCCAGCGCCACCGCCCGTCACTCCTTCTACGTCGCCGCGGGCGCGGCCGCGGCCGCCCAGTGGAACCTCGCCGACGACGTCGGCGGCAACGCCGCCGACGAAGAGCAGGGCAAGTACCCGGCCGGCTTCGGCCCCGGCGTCACCTTCGGTGTCCCCGGACCGGGCGGGAGCATCGACCGCGCGGCCCGCTTCGACGGCACCGACGGCAGCTGGGTCGACGCGGGCAGCACGGTGCTGGACACCCTCAAGGGCTTCAGCGTCAGCGCCTGGGTCCGGCCCACGGACCTGAGCCGGGACATGACGATGGTCAGCCAGGACGGCACCGGCGAGCCGGGCTTCGTCCTCGGCTACGACGCCATGGCGAAGACCTGGAAGTTCTCCGTCCCGGTCGGCGATGTCGAGACCCTCGGCGAGTGGAAGGCCCTGTCCACCGGGGTCACCCCGGTCAAGGACCAGTGGGTGCTGCTGACCGGCATCTACGACGGCGCCGCGGGCAAGGTCCAGCTGTACGTCGACAAGGACCTCAAGGGCGAGACGGTCCGCCGCTCGACCTGGAAGTCGTACGGCGCACTGCAGATCGGCCGCCACATCGACAAGGCGGGTTACGAGGACGCCTTCGTCGGTGACCTCGCCGAGGTCCGGGTCTTCAGCCGGCCCCTGCTGCCTGCACAGATCACCGACATCAAGACGGTCAAGCCCGAACGCAAGGGCTACTGGCAGCTCAACTCGCAGACGTCCGGGGTCTCTCCCGAGGTCGTCGGCGGTCAGGCCCTGACGCTGGCCGGCAACGCCTACACGTACGTGCCGGACCCCTTGGACGAGCTCGCGACCAGCGCCATGGTGGGCGCCGGGCACCTGGTCCTCGACGGCAACGGGGACTACGCCTCGACCGCGGCCGCCCCGGTCACCGGCGCCGCGAGCTTCACGCTCTCGGCGCGGGTCCAGATCGCCTCGCAGGACGCCACGGTCTCGCAGACCGTGTTCTCGCTGCCCGGCACGAACACCAACCGGGTCCAGGTCCGTTACCAGGCCTCCAGCAAGCGCTGGGAGCTGGCCGTCGCCGGTTCGGACACGGCCGGGGCCCCCGTGAAGGCCTTCTCCGACGCTCAGGAACTGCCCAGCGCCAACCCGGGCGGCCAGCACCTGGCCGTGGTCTACGACGCCTTCGCCGGCCAGATCCGGCTGTACGTCTCAGGACAGCTGGCGGCCACCGCGCAGGGCGTGGACAACACCACGTGGGCGGCCAACGGCGGTCTGCAGGTGGGCCGTTCGGCCCTCGGCAACGCCGAGTACTTCGCCGGAGCCATCGACGAGGTCCGCGCCTACAACGGAGCCGTCGACCCGGTGGGCGTGGCGCAGCTCGCCGCAGCCATCGAACTGACCGAGAGCTAGGCCCTCCCCGGACAGGTGTGCCCGCCCCGGAGAGGGGCGGGCACACCTGTCCCCTCCCGCAGTACCTTCCCACCCCTTTTCTGTGGAGTGCACTGATGTCTCTACGCGGCCGATTGCTCAATCGGCGCATGTCCCGGCGAACACTCGGCTCGGTCGTCATCGGCCTGAGCCTGGCCCTGTCCGCCTCCTCGGTCCAGGCACTGGAACTCGCCCCCGGCGGCGCCAAGCGGCCCGGAGTCCAGGACTTCGGCGACCCCGTCAAGGGGACCAAGGCAAAGCCCAAGGGCCGCCCGGCGAACGCCACCGCCAAGGCAGCCGTCAAGAACCTGGACAAGCCGGTATGGCCCGGCACCGGCAGCGCCGAACTGGGCGTCGCCGCCGCCCAAGTGAAGGTCGGCGGCCTGCCCGTCACCGTCACCGCCCCGAAGGAGGCCGGAGCCAAGGCTCCGGCCGCCTCCTTCAAGGCCGCCGCGGTCGCCGGGGCCAAGCAGCCCGGCAAGGTCCAGGTCGACGTACTGGCCCCCGAGCGGGCCGCCAAGCTCGGCGCGGGCGCGCTGCTGCGCGTCCAGCGGGCCGACCAGGCCGCCGAAGCGGGCCGGGTCCGGCTGAACGTCGACTACTCGGCCTTCGCCGACGGCTTCGGCGGCAGCTACGGATCGCGCCTCCAGCTGGTCGAGCTCCCGGCCTGTGCGGCGGTCGCCGAACCCGGCACCGCCGCCTGCCCCGAGCTGCCCACGCCGCTCAAGACGGTCAACAATCCGAAGACGAAGACGGTCTCCGCGGACCTCACCGCCCCGGCGCGCATGGCCGGCATGACCACGATGGCGGCCGGTCCCTCCGCGAGCGGCACGATGGTCGCCCTCGCGGCCGGCGATTCCTCCTCGCAGGGCTCGTACGCGGCGACCCCGCTGGCCCCCTCGGCCAAGTGGAACGTGGCCACCTCCTCGGGCGGGTTCTCCTGGTCCTACCCGCTGCGCACCCCGCCCGCCCCGGGCGGGCTGGTACCCACCGTGGGCCTCGGCTACTCCTCGCAGTCCGCGGACGGCCGCACCTCCGACACCAACAACCAGGGCTCCTGGCTCGGCGAAGGCTTCTCGTACGAAGCGGGGTACGTAGAGCGCCGCTACAAGCCCTGTGCGAAGGACGGCCAGGCATCCTCCGCCGAGCAGTGCTGGGCCTTCGACAACGCCACCGTCATGCTCAACGGCACGTCCACCGAGCTGATCAAGGGCGACGCCGACGGCAAGTGGCGGTTCGCGGCCGACGACGGCTCGAAGGTCGAGCAGCTCACGGGCGCCGTCAACGGCGACAACAACGGCGAGCACTGGAAGATCACCACGACCGACGGCACGGAGTACTACTTCGGCAAGAACCGGCTGCCCGGCTGGGCCGCCGGCAACGAGGAGACCTCGTCCGTCTGGACCACTCCCGTCTTCGGGAACAACAGCGGTGAGCCCTGCTACAACGCGACGTTCGCGAGCGCGTCGTGCCAGCAGGGCTGGCGGTGGAACCTCGACTACGTCAAGGACCGCCAGGGCAACGTCATGTCGTACTTCTACGGCAAGGAGACGAACCACTACGCCCTGAACGGCAAGACCGACGTCAACGGCACCGCGTACACCTCGGGCGGCTGGGTCAAGCGCATCGACTACGGCCAGCGTGAGGCCACCGTCTACTCGGCCAAGGCCCCGGCCCGCGTCGCCTTCACGACGCAGGAGCGCTGCCTGCCCACCGACACCTTCAAGTGCCTGCCGACCGACTTCAAGACGGCGAACGCCGCCTACTGGCCGGACGTCCCGATGGACCGGTACTGCGCGCCGAGCACGAAGTGCAACGCCACCCAGGTCGCCGCCTCCTTCTGGACCCGTCAGCGCCTGACCGGTGTCACCACCCAGATCCGCAAGGACGCCACGACCTACGAGGACGTGGACGCGTGGACCTTCACCCATGAGTTCACCGACAACGGTGACCAGTCCAAGACGCTGTGGCTCTCCAAGATCGACCACGAGGGGCGCAAGGGCGGCAGCGCCAAGGTGCCCTCGGTCGAACTGATGGGAACCCAGCTGGCCAACCGGGTGGACGGTCTCGACGAGTCCATCGCCCCCTTCCACCGCTTCCGCCTCTCCACCGTACTGAGCGAGACCGGCGCCCAGCTGGACGTCAACTACGCCCCCGCGGAGTGCACCAAGGACGCCCTGCCCAAGCCGGGCGAGTCCACGAAGCGCTGCTACCCGGTCGTCTGGTCGCCCCCGGGCTTCCTCGACCCGATCACCGACTGGTTCCACAAGTACGTCGTCGCGCAGGTCATCGAGACCGACCGGACCGGCGGCGCCCCCGAGCAGGTCACGCAGTACGAGTACCAGGGCCCGGCAGCCTGGCGTAAGGCCGAGCCGGACGGCATGACCGAGGACAAGTACCTCACCTGGGGCGGCTGGCAGGGCTACGGCAAGGTCAAGGTGACCACCGGCGGCACCACCACCAAGCCGACCCGCATCGACTACACCTACCTCCAGGGCATGGACGGCGACAAGCTGCCCGACGGCACCGCCCGTTCGTCCGTGATCACCGACTCCGAGGGCGGCACCTACACCGACCACAAGGAGTTCAGCGGCCACGAGCTGGAGGCCGCCACCTACGACGGCAACAAGCTCGTCTCCAAGGTCATCAAGACCCCGATGCGGCACTACACCGCGACGGACACCAACACCTGGGGCACCAGCCACGCCTCGCTCACCAAGACCGTCAAAACGCGCGGCTACACGGTGACCGAGGGCGGCGACGGCCGCCGCGAGACCGAGTCGAACACCACGTACGACCTGGCCAACGGCACCGGCCGGATCCTCACCTCCGAGGACCTCGGCGATCTGTCCACCACCGCCGACGACACCTGCACCCGCACGTCCTACGCGGACAACGCGGCGGCCAACGTCCTCAGCCTCGCCTCGCGCGTCGAGACCGTCTCGGTCAAGTGCGCCACGACCCCCGACCGCAAGACGCAGGTGCTCTCCGACGAGCGCACCTCCTACGACGACCTGGCCTTCGGCGCCGCGCCCACCATCGGCAACGCGACGAAGACCGAGCGGATGACCTCCCACGACGGGACCACCGCCACCTACCAGGTCACCGGCACGACGGCGTACGACGGCTTCGGCCGCCCGACCTCCCAGACCGACGCCTCGGGCGCCGAGACCAAGACGGCGTACACCGACGTCAACGGCCTCATCTCGCAGGTGCAGGTCACCAACGCCCTCGGCCACATCACCACCACGGACTACGCCCCCGCCTGGGGCCAGTCCCTCGGCCAGACCGACCCCAACGGCAAGCGCAGCGACCTCGCGCTGGACCCGCTAGGCCGACTGGTCTCCGTCTGGCTGCCGGACCGCTCGAAGGCGGCCCCGCAGACCCCGAGCATCAAGTACAGCTACAACTTCCGCACCGACAAGCCGGTCTCCGTCAAGACGGAGAAGATCGAGATCGACGGCTCGTACGGCGCCGAGTACCAGCTGTACGACAGCCTGCTGCGCCCGAGGCAGAAGCAGACCGAGGGCCCGAGCGGCACCCGCATGGTGGCCGACACCTTCTACAGCCCGACGGGCAAGATGGCGAAGGCCAACGCCACGTACAACGCGGCGGGCACTCCGTCCGACGAACTGCTGATCGTGCGCAACGGCGACGTCGGCGCGCAGACCCTCTACGAGTACGACGGTCTGGGCCGGACCACCGCCGAGATCTTCGCGGTGGCGGGCGGCGAGCAGTGGCGTACGACGTACGTCCACGGCGGCGACCGGGTCCACATCGACCCGCCGGTCGGCGGCACCCCGACGACCACGCTGACGGACGCGCAGGACCGCACGACGGAGGTCCGCCACTACAAGGGCGCCGCTCCGGTCCCGGTGGGGCCGACGTCGGGATACGACACTACGAAGTACGCGTACACGCCGGCGGGCAAGCTTCGTCAGCTCACCGACGCCGCAGGCAACAGCTGGACCTACAAGTACGACCAGCTGGGCCGTATGACCGAGGCCGTGGACCCGGACTCGGGCAAGCGGACCACTACGTACGACGAGGTGGACCGCCCGGTCACGGCGACGGACGCTCGCGGCAAGACGATCTCCTCCGTCTACGACAAGCTCGGCCGGATCCTGACGACGTGGGACGGTCCGGCGACCACGGGCGTCAAGCTCACCGAAAAGCGCTACGACAAGGCGGGCTGGCTCGGCAAGGAATGGGCGTCGCTGCGCTACACCAACGCGACGGAGTACTTCGCCTCCATCGTCCAGGCGATGGACGAGTTCTACCAGCCGCTGAAGACTGCCTACACGGTCCCCGCCTCCTCGGGCACGGGCCTCACGGGCACCTACGTCTTCACCAGCGCCTACAACCGTGACGGCACCAAGCAGAGCGACGGTCTCCCCGCCGCAGGCGGTCTCCCCGCCGAGGCACTCGCCTACGGCTACGACGACATCCAACGCCTGAAGTCCATGACGGGCACGACGTCGTACGTCACCAACACCATCTGGTCCGGCCGCACCCTGCTCCAGCAGCTGGAGTTGAACACGGGCGGCAAGAAGGCCTGGCAGACCTTCCAGTACGAGACCGGCACCGACCGGCTGGTGCAGTCGAAGGTGGACGTCTACGGCTCGACCACCGGCCCGGCCAAGGAGTCGAACTACTCCTACGACCAGATCGGGAACGTCAAGTCCATCGCAGACACGGCGGGCTCGGGCGCGCCCGACCTGCAGTGCTTCGCGTACGACTACCAGAACCGGATGACGGAGTCCTGGACCCCGGCGACCACGAAGGCCGCGGCTGCCGCAGTCGGCACGGTCGGCAGCCAGGTCCCGGTCTCGGGCTCGGGTCCCGCCGCCTGCAACCAGGCTCCCGGCTCCGCCGCCCTGGGCGGTCCGGCGCCGTACTGGAACTCGTACACCTTCGACACGGTCGGCAACCGTCTCTCCGAGACGGCCCACGACACCGGCCTGAACGCGTCGAAGGACGTCAAGCGCACCTTCACCTACAAGGCGGGCACCCACCAGCTTCAGCAGGTTCTGGAGAACACCCCGAGCGGCGCCCGCCAGTACACCTACGGCTACGACGCGGCCGGTAACACCGAAAAGCGCACGATCGGAGGCAACACCCAGACCCTGGAATACGACGCCCTCGGCAACCCGGTCAAGAACAGTCAGCCGGACGACGTCACCACCCCGGGCAAGAACGAGGCGTCGGAGACGACCTTCCTCTACGGCGCTGACGGCAGCCGTGTCCAGCGCAAGGATGCCACCGGTACCACGGTGTACCTGCCCGGCCTGGAGCTGCGCCTGGACGCGGGAGCGACCACGGCGAAGGCGACGCGGTACTACGCCTTCGCGGGCCAGAACATCGCCATCCGCACCTCGGACAACAAGCTGTCCTTCCTGGCCTCGGACCACCACGGCACGGCGGAGCTGTCCATCGACTCGACAACCGGCGCGGTCACCCAGCGCCGGATGGACCCGTACGGCAACAACCGAGGCACCCCGCAGGGCACCTGGCCGGGGGAGAAGGGTTTCGTCGGCGGCACGGTCGACGCGTCGACCGGTCTGACGACCATCGGCGCCCGTGAGTACGACCCGTTCCTGGGCAAGTTCACCACCCCTGACCCGGTCGTCGACACGAACGACGCACAACAGCTCAACGCGTACGCCTACGCCCACAACCGCCCGGTCTCGGCGAGCGACCCGACGGGTCTGTACGACCCGGACGAGCGCGCGTACTGCTCGCAGCACCCGAGCAGTTGCACGAGCGGCAAGGTCAACACGGACACCACGCCGGACCAGCAGGACGTCAATGACGCCACAGACGACCTGAACCAGGCGGAGGGCAACCTCAACAGCGCCAAGGGCAAGGTCAAGCAGGCCGTCAAGCAGATCACCAAGATCCTGATGGACGAGCTCGGCGTCACGGCCGCGCTCGACTGCTTCTCCAGCGGTGACCTCGGCTCGTGTGGCGAGACGGCGCTCAACATCGCGGGCAGCTTCGCGGGAGGCCTGGCGGGCAAGGTCCTGGCCAAGTACGGCGCCCCGTGGAAGTGGGAGAAGGCCGGAAAGCTGATCAAGCGCCTGGCCGGCCTCGCAGGCGACCTGATCGACGGCGCGAAAGCGTGGTGGAACGCTTCCGAGAAGGTCAAGAAGGCCAAGGGCGCCCTGGCCGCCGCAACGGAGCGTTTGGCGGGTTCCGGCGGTTGTCCCACCCCGCACAGCTTCCTGCCCGGTACGGAAGTCCTACTCAGTGACGGATCGACGAAGAAGATCGAGGACGTCGAGATAGGAGACAGTGTCTCCACCACGGATCTGACCACTGGCGAGACCGTCACCCGGGAAGTCGTGGCCACGATCGTCACCCAGGATGACAAGCATTTCGTGGATCTCACGGTGAACAGCGATTCCGGTGAGGCCTCCCTCGTCTCGACGGTGACACATCCCTTCTGGGTCGAGGCGGAGCAGCGGTTCGTCGACGCCGGGGACCTCCGGCCGGGAATGATCCTGCGTACGCCCGCCGGTTCCACGGTCGAGCTGTCCGGTATGCGGTTCTTCAATGAAGTGCGCCGGACGCACGACCTCACCATCGACGACATCCACGCCTACTACGTGCTCGCCGGCACCACTCCCCTCCTCGTGCACAACATCGGCGGTAAGAAGGGCGGATACGGCGACGCATGTAAGCTCTTCTATCCCGGTGAATATGCTGGAGGGACGATTCCGGCACGCAATCAGGGCCGGTCCTGGACGCAGGCGGAGATCGACCAGACGAATGTGAACGGAAACACCCACGGTTGCCACACCTGCGGTACCAAGACGTCCGGCTACCCGAAGGGGACGTGGGTCAAGGACCATCAGCCGGTCTCTACGTTCGTCGATAAGGACATCGAGCAGCAGTTGTTCCCCCAGTGCATGGAGTGCAGCGGGAAGCAAGGAAGAGCGGCGGCTCAAATGAAGCGGGACGGCATAAACCCCTATAGGGATTGGTAGCGTCCCCCTGCGGAATGTGCGGGATCTTGTTCGAGTAAGGAGTGCGATAGGTGGAAGAATTCCTGGCAAACGTGCCGTGGGGAATCTTGAAGCTCGAGTCGGTGGGCGGGTCTGGAGACATCCCTGAAGCGGATCCGGACGGACGGCCGGTCTCGGCCAACGAGGCCTGTGTGACCGTCACGGTCCTGCACGGAGACTTCGGGCAGGTGCGCGTACGGATCGGGCATGACGTGGTGGTGGAGGAGGAGCAAGTCGCGTTCACCGGGCTCATCGAGTGTCCGAGCCGGGTCCTTGAGGTCTCGGACGTCGTGGGTGACACGTCCTACCTGCAGTTCCCTGTCGGCGCCGACAGGGTGGAGGTCATCGTCGGGCTCGACAAGCCGGAGATGGCCGAAGTCGTGACGATCGGTGTGCGGGTACGGTGACGTCGCCCCAGGGTGGCCTCCGGTGACGGGCCCGCTCTGAGCTATCGCCGCCCACGGGCCCCGGTTTGATTCCTCGGACCGGGGCCCGTAACCTGGGTCGCTGGCGTGTCTATGCATACGCCATCCACTGAGCACCTCACCTCCCGTACCGCCTGGCGGTACGGGGGAGGCCGGCCTGCGGGTTCCCGCGGTGGCCGGCTGGCTTCAGGGGTTCCCTTCGAGTGAGAGAGAGATCCGCGTGTACGCCATCGTGCGCAGCGGTGGTCGCCAGCACAAGGTTGCTGTCGGCGACATCGTTGAAGTTGACAAGATTCCCACTGCCAAGGTTGGCGACACGGTCGAGCTCTCGACCCTGCTCGTCGTCGACGGCGAAGCCGTGACCAGCGACCCGTGGGTCCTGGCCGGCATCAAGGTCACGGCTGAGATTGTGGATCACCACAAGGGCGCCAAGATCGACATCCTGCGGTACAAGAACAAGACCGGCTACCGCCGTCGCCAGGGTCACCGCCAGCAGTACACGGCGATCAAGGTCACCGGTATCCCCGCGGCTGCGAAGTAAGAGGGACTGAGACATGGCACACAAGAAGGGCGCATCTTCCACCCGGAACGGGCGCGACTCCAATGCCCAGCGGCTCGGCGTGAAGCGCTTCGGCGGTCAGGTCGTTTCCGCTGGTGAGATCCTCGTCCGCCAGCGCGGCACGCACTTCCACCCGGGTGCGGGCGTCGGCCGTGGCGGCGACGACACGCTGTTCGCGCTGCAGGCCGGTGCCGTCGAGTTCGGCACCCACCGCGGCCGCAAGGTCGTCAACATCGTTCCGGCCGCCTGATCCAGCTCCTGCTGGTCTCGCGTACGTAACTTCCCGAGGGCGGATCTCAGCTCTTTCCGGTGAAAGCCGGGAAGAGAGGTCCGCCCTCGGCGCGTTGTCACATAGACACGTTTAATGGGTAGCAAGGCCTACCCCCCGGGCTTTCCGGGATATTCCCGCTGTATCTGGAGGAACAACCATGACCACCTTCGTGGACCGCGTCGAGCTGCATGTCGCCGCGGGTAACGGGGGCCACGGCTGCGCCTCCGTACACCGGGAGAAGTTCAAGCCGCTCGGCGGCCCCGACGGCGGCAACGGCGGCCGTGGCGGTGACGTCATCCTCGTGGTGGAGCAGGCGGTCACCACCCTGCTCGACTACCACCACAGCCCCCACCGCAAGGCCACCAACGGCCAGCCCGGCGCGGGCGACAACCGTTCCGGCAAGGACGGCCAGGACCTGATCCTGCCCGTCCCGGACGGCACCGTCGTCCTCGACAAGGAGGGCAACGTCCTCGCCGACCTCGTCGGCCAGGGCACCACCTACGTCGCTGCCGAAGGCGGCCGCGGCGGCCTCGGCAACGCCGCGCTGTCCTCGGCCCGCCGCAAGGCGCCCGGCTTCGCCCTGCTCGGCGTCCCCGGCACCGGCGGCGACGTCATCCTGGAGCTGAAGACCGTCGCCGACGTGGCGCTCGTCGGCTTCCCGAGCGCGGGCAAGTCCTCGCTCATCTCGGTGCTCTCCGCGGCCAAGCCGAAGATCGCCGACTACCCCTTCACCACCCTGGTCCCCAACCTCGGCGTGGTCACCGCGGGCTCGACGGTCTACACGATCGCCGACGTCCCGGGCCTGATCCCCGGCGCCAGCCAGGGCCGCGGCCTCGGCCTGGAGTTCCTGCGCCACGTCGAGCGCTGCTCGATCCTCGTGCACGTGCTGGACACCGCCACCCTGGAGAGCGACCGCGACCCGCTCGCCGACCTCGACGCCATCGAGAACGAGCTGAAGCTCTACGGCGGCGGCCTGGAGAAGCGTCCGCGCCTCGTCGTCCTGAACAAGGTCGACATCCCCGACGGCCAGGACCTCGCCGAGATGGTCCGCCCGGACCTGGAGGCCCGCGGCTACAAGGTCTTCGAGGTCTCCGCGGTCGCCCGCACCGGCCTGAAGGAGCTGTCCTTCTTCCTCGCCGAGGTCATCGCGAAGGCCCGCGCCCGCAAGCCGAAGGAAGAGGCGACCCGCGTCGTCATCCGGCCGAAGGCCGTGGACGACTCCGGCTTCACCATTACCTACGACGAGGTCGAGGACGTCTACAAGGTCCGCGGCGAGAAGCCCGAGCGCTGGGTCCGCCAGACCGACTTCAACAACGACGAGGCCGTCGGCTACCTCGCCGACCGCCTCAACCGCCTCGGCGTCGAGGACGGGCTGCGCAAGGCCGGCGCCCGCGCCGGTGACGGCGTCGCGATCGGCTCCGACGAGAACGCGGTCGTCTTCGACTGGGAGCCGACCATGATGGCCGGCGCCGAGATGCTGGGCCGTCGCGGCGAGGACCACCGCCTGGAGGCCCCGCGTCCGGCGGCGACCCGCCGCCGCGACAAGGAAGCCGAGCGCGGCGACACGGCGCAGCAGGAGTACGACGCGTTCCGCCAGAACCAGACCGGCGCCTGACCGAGGCCCGCGTGCGTTGAAAGCCCCCGCCGGGGTCCCGTCCGGGACCTTTGCGGGGGCTTTCGCACGGAGTGCGCCGGTACCGGTCACCCCTCCCCGGACGTCCCATAGGATCCTGGGGTGAGCAGCACCAACACTCCCCGCGTCTCCGTCGTGGTGATCGCCTACAACGACGCCGCGCTCGTGGGCGAAGCCGTCACCTCGGCCCTCGCCCAGGGCCTCGTGGTGGGCGAGGTCATCGCCGTCGACGACGCCTCCACCGACGGCACCGCCAGGGTGCTCGACGAGCTGGCCGCCGTCCACCCGCGCCTGAAGGTCGTGCACCGCACGGAGAACAGCGGGGGCTGCGGCACGCCCCGCAACGACGGGATCGCGGCCGCGACCGAGCCGTACGTCCTCTTCCTCGACAGCGACGACGTGCTCCCCCCGGGGGCCGCCGCGGCGCTGGTGCGCGGAGCCGAGGAGCACCGGTCGCCCGTCACCGTCGGCGCGTGCGTGCGGCGCGAGCTGCCGCAGGGGCACGACGTGCCCTGGATGCCCGGGCTGCACACCCCCGGCGAGGTGATCGAGCGGCCCGCGGACCGGCCCGGCCTGGTCCGCGACACCCTGTGCGTCAACAAGCTGTACGAGCGGTCCTTCCTCGACAAGCACGGGATCCGCTTCCCCGACGGCCGCTTCGTCTACGAGGACTTCGTCTTCACCGCCCGCGTGCTCGCCGCCGCCCCGCGCATCGCCGTCGTCCCCGAGCTGGTCTACGTCTGGCACGTGCGCCGCGCCGCGGCCCGGGTGTCGATCTCCCTGGACCGCAAGGACGTGGGCAACTGGGCGGCGCGGGTCCAGGCCCACGCGGCCGCGGCCGCCGTGCTCACCGCCGCCGATCCGGCGCTCGGCCTCGCCTGCCAGGTCAAGTTCCTGGAGTACGACCTGCGGATGTACCTGCGGGAGCTGGGCACCGACCCCGGCTACCAGGCAGCCTGGTGGACCCTGACGCGGGACTACGTCGCCGGCTTCGACGAGGCCGCCGTCGAGGCGGCCGGGGCCCGGGCCCGCTGGATCGTGCGCGTGCTGCGCGCCGCCCCGGCGCCGCCCGCCGACGTGCGGCGCCTGATGCGCTTCGCCGCCGAGCCGCCCCGGCTGCTGCCCCCGTACGCCCGGAACGCCGACGGGGTCCCGGTGTGGAGCGAGGAGACCCCCGCCGTCCTCGACGGACTGGCCGAGCTGCCCGTCGCCGAGCTGCCCGTGACCGTCGACGCGGAACCGGCGGGCGGCGGCGCGCGTCTCACCCTGCGTGTCCACGACCTGTACGGACGCCTCGCCGAGGCCCCGCCCCGCACCGCCCAGCTGCGCTTCGTACCGCGCGCGGGCGGCGAACCGGTCGTCGTCCCGGCGGTCGCCCTGCGCCCCGACGGCGCGGACGGCTGGAGCGCCGAGCTGCCCTTCCGGCTCGCCTCGCTCGCCGCGACCGGCCGCCGTCGCGGTCTGCGCGGGATCCAGGCGTGGGACGTCCGGGTGAGCGTCGACTGCGCCGACGGCAGCTCCCTGCTCACCGCCCTGCGCCCGCTGGGCGACCTGCTGCGGCGCCGGGCACTGCTCAGCGGCCGGTACGGTGTTCTGCTGACGCAGCCCTACCGCACCGCCGCGGGATCGCTGGCGCTGCGGCTCGCACCCGGCGCGGAGGGCGCCGCCACCTTCGTACGCAACCGCCTCGGCCGGGCCCGTCCGGGCCGTCGGCCGCGCTAGAGCTCGGGAGAACCGCATGACGTTTCTGATCACGGGAGGCGCCGGTTACATCGGCGCACACGTCGTCCGCGCGATGCTGCTCGCCGGTGAGGAGGTCGTCGTCCTCGACGACCTCTCCACGGGCAACGCCGACCGCGTCCCGGAGGGCGTTCCGCTGGTGATCGGGTCCGTCCTGGACCGTCTCGTCCTCGACGAGGCCTTCCAGCAGTACGACATCACCGGCGTGGTGCACCTGGCGGGCAAGAAGCAGGTCGGCGAGTCCGTCCAGAAGCCGGCGTACTACTACCACGAGAACGTACAGGGGCTCGTGGTCCTCCTGGAGGCGGTCGCCGCCGCCGGGATCCGCAACGTCCTCTTCTCCTCCTCGGCCTCCGTGTACGGCATGCCCGACGTGGACCTCGTCACCGAGGAGACCCCGTGCGCGCCGCTGAGCCCGTACGGCGAGACCAAGCTGGCGGGGGAGTGGCTGGTCCGCGCGGCGGGCCGGGCCCACGGCATCTCCACGGCGTGCCTGCGCTACTTCAACGTGGCGGGCGCGGCCACCCCCGAACTCGCCGACACCGGCGTCTACAACCTGGTCCCGATGGTCTTCGAGCGCTACGACGCCGGCGAGGGCGCGCTGATCTTCGGCGACGACTACCCGACCCCGGACGGCACCTGCATCCGCGACTACATCCACGTCGAGGACCTGGCCGAGGCCCACCTCGTGGCCGCACGCAAGCTCGTCGAACGCTCCGCGCGGGGCGAGTACGGGGACCTGACCGTCAACATCGGGCGCGGCGAGGGCGTCTCCGTACGGGAGATGGTCCGGCTGATGAACGAGCACACCGGGCACGACATCGCCCCGGTCGTCGCCACGCGCCGCCCCGGCGACCCGGCCAAGGTCGTGGCCTCGGCCGACCGGATCTCGGCCGAGCTGGGCTGGAAGGCCCGCCACGACGTCCGCGAGATGATCACCTCGGCGTGGGCGGGCTGGGAAGCCCACCGCGGCCGCTGACCGGGCGCCGCACCGCCACGTACGAAGCCGCCCGCCCCGGTACCGGTACCGGGGCGGGCGGCTTCGTACGTACGGGCCGGTCAGCGTTCCAGGAACGCGAACAGCCGCTCCCAGCGGTCGGTGATCTCCGCGCTCGAATAGCGGCGCACGCTCTGGAAGGCCGCGTCGCCCATCCGGTCGCGCAGCTCCTTGTCCGCCATCAGGACGCGCAGGTGCCCGGCCAGTTCCATGGTGTTGCCGAGCCGCGCCAGCAGCCCGTCCTCGCCGTGGCTGACGATCGCCCGCACGCCCGGCGCGCAGTCGAAGGCGGCGCAGGGCACGCCCGCCGCCATCGCCTCCAGCAGGGTGATCGGGAACCCCTCGGCCCGCGAGGCCTGGGCGAACACCGAGGCCCCGCGCAGGGCGCCCAGCACGTCGTCCGTGCTGCCCATCCACTCGACCGAGTCGTCCAGGCCGAGCGAGGTGCAGCGCTCGCGCAGCATCTGCGCGTCCACGCCCGCGCCGTAGATCCGCAGGGTCCAGTCCGGGTGGTGCGGGACGGCGTCCGCCCAGGCGTCGAGGAGCAGGTCGACACCCTTCTCGTCGGCGAGGCGGCCGACGCTGGCGACGACCTTCCCGGTGCGCGGGGCGGGGGAGTCCGGCATGAAGGGCAGCGGGTTCGGCATGCTGGAGACGTTCTGCATCCCGGAGCGGATCCAGAGGTCCGCGTCCTCGGGCGTCAGCACCAGCAGCCGGTCGACGTCGCGGTAGTGGCGCCGGACGCGGGCCGCGCGGGTGGACTTGTGGCTAGCCTCGAAGGACTCGTGGCTCATGCCGATGACACTGAGCCGTTTGGTGTCGCTGAGCGCCACCCACTCCATCGCCCAGACCTGGGTGACGATGACGACCGCGCCGGGGCGGGCCGCCTGGAACATGGCGCTCAGCTGCTCGGCCTTCGCCCGCATCCCGGCCCGGCGGGCCGCCTGGCGGCGCCGCTCGGGCGCGTTGAGGCGCCCCTTGATGCCGTGCAGCCGGCGGGCCGCGGGCGGGTGGGCGTCGTACAGCGTGGTCGTGTCGTACGGCAGGTCCGCCGGGAGCCGCTGGCGGATCTCCTCGGCGACCGGGGCGATGCCGATGACGTGCACCCGGTGGCCGCGGTCGGTGAGGAGCCCGGCCATCTGGTGCGACCAGGTCGTCACCCCGCCCAGCTCGTCCACGCTGTTGGAGACGATGAAGACGTCCCGGCCGCCGGCCGTCGGCGACCCGTCGCTCTGCTGGCTCACTTGCCACCCCTGGTGAAGAACTTCTCGACGATCTGACGGGCCGCGTCCCCGCGGTCGTACTCGCCGAACTCGGCGAGGAAACGCGCGCGCGCCTCCGCGTACTTGGTGTCGGCCTCTTCGAAGGCGCCCAGCGCCTGGAGGAGTTCGTCGGCCGTGGCCACGACCGGGCCGGGGGCCTTCTCCTTCAGGTCGAAGTACGTGCCGCGGATGTCCGTCGAGTACTTCTCGTAGTCGTAGGCGAAGAAGAGCATCGGCCGGTCCAGGACGGCGTAGTCGAACATCACCGAGGAGTAGTCGGTGATCAGCGCGTCCGCCAGTTCCAGCAGGGGCGTGATGTCGTGCCTGCGGGACACGTCGATCACCCGGCCCGCCACCGACGGCGGCAGCGAGACGCTGTTGAGGTAGTGCGTGCGCACGAGCAGCGTGAAGCGGTCGCCGAGGCGGTCGGCGAACTCCTCCACGTCGAAGGGGAAGGCGAAGCCCTCCACCGCGCCGTCCGCGTTCGCCCGGAAGGTCGGCGCGTACAGCAGCACCTTCTTCTCCGGGTCGATGCCCAGCTCCGCGGCGAGCGGACCGCGCACCCGCTCCCCGCTGTCCGTCTCGGCGCGGTGCACCGCGACCAGCGCGTCGTTGCGCGGGTAGCCGGTGCGCAGCAGGACCTCGTCGCGCAGCCGGAAGCCCTTGGCGAGGGTGCGGGCGTCGTGCTCCGAGCGGATCAGGAAGTGGTCGAAACGGTCCACCGCCTTCTGGAACTTGGCCTGCCCGGCGCGTCCCTGCGCCTTGGTGCGCGGCTCGTGGAAGCCCATCCGCTTGAGCGCGGAGCCGTGCCAGGTCTGGATGTACGTCGTCCCCGGGCGCTTGGCGAGCGCGAGCGGGAAGCCCTGGTTGTCGATCCAGTACTCGGCCTGGGCGAGCGCGCGCAGGTAGGGCCAGCTCCAGCGCTTGACCAGGGTCGCCTCCTTGGGGAAGCCGGTCGGGCGGGCGCCCGCGTAGGACCACACCGCCTCGAAGGCGATGCCCTGGCGGACCATCTCCTCGTAGATCGCCTTGGGGCTGTCGCTGTACTGCTTGCCCATGTGGCTCTCGAAGACGACCGTGCCCTTCTTGACGGGCAGCTTGGAGAAGACCTCGTGGTAGACCTTCACCTTCTGCTCGCCTGACCCGATGTTGCGGCGGGCCCGCAGTGCCTTGCGCAGTCCCCGCTTGACGACGCCGGCGGCCTTGCCGTGTATGGCGTTGTTGATCAGGTTCTGGGTGCGGACGGCGGCGGCGCCCTCGGCGGTCAGGACGTAGGAGAGGTTGCCCTTCTTGGTGATCTCCGGCTCGAAGCGGTCGGAGACCAGCCGGGTCAGCCGCGGGCGCACGCGCAGGGCGGCGGCCGACTCCAGGTCCACGTCGCCGACGGAGACACGGGTGGAGAGGCGGTCCCCGCCCGCCTTCATCTTGAGCCGGACGTCCCAGACGGCGTCGATGATGCCGAGGGGGCGCACCGTCGAGCCGATGTCGGCCGTCGCGGTCCACTCGATCGTGTCACCCGCGTGGCGCACGGTTGCCACCGGAAAGCGGAAGGACCGCACCCCGATCTGCCGCCGGGCCCGGAACTCCAGCTCGGCGCTCAGCTCCGCGTCGGGCGCGATCCGGCCGAGCGGGTTCACGACGGAGCCCGCCACGGTGACCGTGCCGCGGCCGTCGTCCTCGTAGGAGGTGAGCCGGTTGCCCAGGATGAGGGAGGTCAGCGGCGTGGTGTGGAAGCCCTGGTCGGTGACGTCCAGTATCCGGCGGCCCTCGGCGTCGTCGAGGTGCTCGGCGCACCAGTAGACGCGCCCGTCGCGCTCGGCGAGCGGGGAGGACAGCCGCCCCTTGTTCGTCATGGCGTCGGCGGCGGAGAGCAGGTTGTCCCAGTCCTCCTTGCCGAGCAGGTACGCGCAGATCGCCTGGAGCGCGGTGACGTGCTCGTAGGCGGCCGGGTCGATGCCCGCCAGGTAGCCGTTGGCCAGGCGGGCGAACTCCTGGCGGTAGTCGTCGTCCAGCAGCCGCAGGTCGCGCAGGTGCAGCACCAGGTCGTGCTTGAGGAACTTGGCGTCCTTGGCCGACTTGATCTCGTCGTGGCCCTTGCTCGCGAGGAGCTCGTCGACCCGGCGGTGGATCTCCATCCGGTGGACGAAGTTCGCGATCTCGTGGCGCCGGTTGCTGATCGACTTGGCGGCCGTGTTCTCCAGCACGTTCCAGAAGTAGACCTGGTTGGGGATCAGCGTGATCCGCCGGGCCGCGACGTACGCCTGGGCCGAGAAGAGCAGGTCCTCGTAGTGGATCCCGACGGGGAACTCCAGGCCCTGCTCCAGCAGGAACGCGCGGCGGTAGCACTTGTTGGTCGAGAGGGTGTCGTAGACCAGCAGGTCCGGGTACTCGGTGATCGACTCCAGCGTGCGGGTGCGGGAGTAGATCCAGGGGTACCACTCGGTCGTCTTGCCGAACCGGTTGTCCAGGTGGACCCGGACGCACATGCCGGAGACCAGGTCGGAGCCGGTCCGCTCGGCGGCGTCGAGCATGTTGCGGCAGGCGTTGGGTTCCAGGACGTCGTCGCTGTCCAGGAACATGACGTAGGTACCGGTGGCCTGCCCGATCCCGTGGTTGCGGGGAGCGCCGCAGCCGCCGCTGTTCTCGGGGAGCTGGAACGCCCGGATCCGGCCCGGATGGGCCGCCTCCAGTTCCTGGGCCACCTCGAAGGACCCGTCCTTGCTGCAGTCGTCCACGATCACGACTTCGACCCCGTTGAGAGTCTGGTTGAGAACCGACCGCACGGCAGTCGGCAGACGCTCTGCGTCGTTGTAGACGATGACGACCACGGAGACGTCAGGCACGTGCACCTCGATCTTGTTGTTCCTTCCGCCCCCGGACTCCGTCCGGAGGGACCCCCACCAGTTCAAAGCTACCGTGTACCGCAGTCACCTCAGGCAGGCCGTCCGGCGGCGTGCATACTTCTGAGGAAGAGGTGAGCGTCGGGTCCGGCCGCTGACGATCACCCGTTCGGATCCAGCAGGAAGTGTTCATGACGAAGCTGTCCGTAGTGGTTCCCTGCTACAACGAAGAAGCGGTGATCGACAGCTTCGACACCGAGATCCGCAGGGTCCTGGACGCCCTCCCCGTCGAGTACGAGGTCTGCTACGTCGACGACGGCAGCCGCGACGGCACCCTCGCCAAGCTCCGGAAGATCGCCGCCGAGCACGGCGAGCGGACCCGGTACGTCTCCTTCAGCCGCAACTTCGGCAAGGAGGCCGGCATGCTCGCGGGCCTGCGCGAGACCACCGGCGACGCCGTCGTGATCATGGACGCGGACCTCCAGCACCCGCCGGACCTCATCGCGACCATGCTCGACCACTACCGCAACGGCCACGACCAGATCATCGCCCGGCGCACCCGCGAGGGCGACAAGAAGCTGCGCAGCGCCCTGAGCCGGCTCTACTACCGCGGGATCAACCGCTGGGTCGACGTGGAGCTGGCCGACGGGGTCGGCGACTTCCGGCTGCTGTCCCGCCCCGCCGTGGACGCGCTGCTCTCGCTGCCCGAGTACAACCGCTTCTCCAAGGGCCTCTTCTCCTGGATCGGCTTCGACACCGTCCACTTCGACTACCGCAACGCGCAGCGCGAGGCGGGCGAGACGAAGTGGAAGCTGGGGTCCCTGCTGAACTACGGCATGGACGGCCTGATCTCCTTCAACAACCGGCCGCTGCGGATCGGGATCTGGGCGGGCGTGTCGCTGGTCGCCCTGACGGCCCTGTACGCCCTGTGGATCACCGTCATGGCGATCACGAACGGCATCGACTCACCCGGTTACGTCACGCTGGTCGCCATCATCGTCGGCATCGGCGGGGTCCAGATGATCATGCTGGGCCTGATCGGCGAGTACATCGGGCGCATCTACTACGAGACCAAGCGCCGCCCGCACTTCCTCGTCAAGGAAGCGCACGGCGTCGCCGTGGAACCGCCGCCCCGCACGCTGCGGCCCACCGCGCTCCCGACGGAGCAGGACGCCCGATGAGGAGCCAGCTCGGCCAGATCGTCCGCTTCGGCCTCGTCGGCGGCGTGAACACCGGCACCTTCTTCGTGCTGTACCTGCTGCTGCACCCGTACATGCCGTACTTCGCCGCCTACTCGCTGGCCTTCGTGCTGGCGATGGTCGGCTCGTTCTTCATGAACACGTACTTCACCTACCGCACCAAGCCCACCTGGAAGAAGTTCCTGCTCTTCCCGCTGACCAACATCACCAACTACGTGATCCAGTCCGTGGGCCTGCTGCTCCTGGTGGACTGGGCCGGGATGAACGAGAAGATCGCCCCGCTCGTCGCCGCGGTCATCGCGATCCCCTTCACCTACGTGATCTCGCGGCGCATCCTGATCCCCGGGACGGACCCCGCGGCGGCCGCCGACCAGGGCGCCGCCGACCCGCAGCCGCCCAAGGCCTCGCCCGCGTCCACGGTCTGAAACCGGCGGGCACGGCCGGGAGGGCACCCCGTAGATTGAGGCCCGTACATCGGGCGAGGGGCAAGGGGACAGACGTGTCAGCGGCGGCAAGGCAGGGCGTGGCCGACGCCCGCAGGATCGTGGTCAAGGTCGGCTCCTCCTCGCTCACCACCGCGGCGGGCGGGCTCGACGCCGATCGGGTGGACGCCCTGGTCGACGTCCTCGCCAAGGCCCGCAGCGGCGGCGAGAAGGAGATCGTGCTGGTCTCCAGCGGCGCGATCGCCGCCGGGCTCTCCCCGCTCGGACTGCGCCGCCGCCCCAAGGACCTGGCCCGCCAGCAGGCCGCGGCCAGCGTCGGCCAGGGCCTGCTCGTCGCCCGCTACACCGCCTCCTTCGCCCGCTACGGCGTCCGCGTCGGCCAGGTGCTGCTGACCACCGACGACACCAGCAGGCGCGCGCACTACCGCAACGCCT
The DNA here is from genome assembly GCF_056435825.1 of Streptomyces sp. NPDC043876. Taxonomy (NCBI): domain Bacteria; kingdom Bacillati; phylum Actinomycetota; class Actinomycetes; order Kitasatosporales; family Streptomycetaceae; genus Streptomyces; species Streptomyces sp. NPDC043876. The sequence goes on from NZ_JBWKDV010000002.1 coordinate 427,356, forward strand.
ACCGCACCCTGGACCAGCTGCTCGCGATGGGCGCCCTGCCCGTCGTCAACGAGAACGACACCGTCGCCACCGACGAGATCCGCTTCGGCGACAACGACCGGCTGGCCGCCCTCGTCGCCCACCTGGTCCGCGCCGACCTGCTGGTGCTGCTCTCCGATGTCGACGGGCTCTACGACGGCGACCCCGCCCTCCCCGGTACCAGCCGCATCGACGAGGTCCGCGGCCCCGAGGACATCGCGCACGTCTCCATCGGCAGCGCGGGCAAGGCGGGCGTCGGCACCGGCGGCATGGTCACCAAGGTCGAGGCCGCGCGGATCGCCGCCGCGGCCGGCATCCCGGTGGTCCTGACCTCCGCCAGCCAGGCCGCCGACGCCCTCGCGGGCGGCGGCACCGGCACCCACTTCCACGCCACCGGCCGCCGTTCCACCGACCGCCTCCTGTGGCTCCAGCACGCCTCCGCGCCCCAAGGGCACCTGGTCCTGGACGACGGCGCGGTCCGCGCGGTCACCGAGCGCGGCAGCTCGCTGCTGCCCGCGGGCATCGCCTCGGTCGGCGGCGACTTCATCGCGGGGGACCCGGTCGAGCTGCGGGACGCGCGCGGCCGCGCCGTCGCCCGGGGCCTCGTCAACTTCGACGCCAAGGAACTGCCCCTGCTGCTGGGCCGCTCCACGAAGGAACTCGCGCGCGAACTGGGGCCCGCGTACGAGCGGGAGGTCGTCCACCGGGACGACCTGGTGCTGCTCCAGGACTGAAGCCGGACCGGGCCCGCGGGAGGCGATGTTGGGCAAAACCCCCGCGCGGCCGGTCGGCGACTGGTCAACTGTGAGGGGCGGACACGCGGAGCGGGCAGACAGGAGGCGGCTGGTGAGACGAGCGCTGACCAGCGTCGGCTCGGGCGACTGCGACGGAGCGGGCTCCGGGCGCGGCGACGAGCGGGACGACTCGCGGCTGTGGCACATCACCCTGAGCGTCTCCGGCAAGCCGGTCCCGCTGTCCGAGGTCCGGCGCGGCCTGGAACAGCTGGCCCACGACCATCCCTTCCTGCTGACCAGCCGGTACGCCGACGACCACGCCGAGATCCGGTACTGGGAGGAGGCCCGCGACCTCCACGACGCGGCCGCCGTGGCCCTGCGGCTGTGGGGCGAGCACCGCTCCTCGGCGAAGCTCCCCGCCTGGGAGATCGTCGGCCTGGAGGTCATCGACCGCGCGACCTACCACCAACGCGTGGCCGAGGGCTACGGCCCACCCCCGGCCCACCCGGTGGGCGTCCACCCGTACTGACCCGCCGCGGCGGCGGGCCATATAGAGCCCGTCCGGCGTTTGAGGACCATGGTCAGGCGAAGTTCCGGGGCCGCTCCCAGTCCCGCCGGCCGTACTCCAAGCCCGTCCGGCGTTTGAGGACCGGGTGGGCGCGGAGCCCCGGAGCGGCTTCCGGTCCCGCCGGCCGTACCTCAAGCCGTCCGGCGTTTGAGGACGTGGTCAGGCGGAGCCCCGGGGGCGTTGTCCAGCCCCGCCGGCGTTTGAGGCGCGGGTGCGGGCGGAGCCCGGCGCACATCGAGCCCGTTCGGCGTTCGAGGACCGGGACCGGGCGGAGCCCGGAGGGACCCGTCTCGCGGGGTGGGCGCGGGTGCGGGCGGAGCCCGGCGCACACCGAGCCCGTCCGGCGTTTGAGGACCGGGACCGGGCGGAGCCCGGAGGGACCCGTCTCGCGGGGTGGAAGCCCGGCCACCGACCCGCCCCCTGGGACTACCCTGCACCCATGACCTCGCTCAACGACGCCACCCCCGTCACCGCCACCGCCACCCGCGCGAAGACGGCCGCAGCCACCCTCGCCCCCCTCCCGCGGTCCGCCAAGGACAAGGCCCTGCTGGCGATCGCGGACGCGCTGGAGGCCCGTACGGCCGAGGTCATCGAGGCCAACGCCGTCGACACCGCCAAGGCCGCCGCCGCCGGCACCAGCGAGACCGTCATCGACCGCCTCACCCTCACCCCCGACCGCATCGCGGCCATCGCCTCCGACGTCCGCGACGTCGCGGCGCTGCCCGACCCGGTCGGCGAGGTGCTGCGCGGCTCCACCCTCCCCAACGGCATCGACCTGCGCCAGGTCCGCGTCCCCCTCGGCGTCGTCGGCATCATCTACGAGGCCCGCCCCAACGTCACCGTCGACGCCGCCGCCCTCTGCCTGAAGTCCGGCAACGCCGTCCTGCTGAGGGGCAGCTCCTCCGCCTACGCCTCGAACACCGCCCTCGTCGCGATCGTGCGCGACGCGGTCGAAAGCGCGGGCCTGCCCGCCGACGCGGTCCAGCTGGTCCCCGGCGAGAGCCGCGACTCCGTCCGCGAGCTGATGCGCGCCCGCGGCCTCGTCGACGTCCTCATCCCGCGCGGCGGCGCCTCGCTCATCAAGACGGTCGTCGAGGAGTCCACCGTCCCCGTCATCGAGACCGGCACCGGCAACTGCCACGTCTACGTGGACGCGCAGGCCGACCTCGCCATGGCGGTGAACATCCTCGTCAACTCCAAGGCGCAGCGCCCCTCCGTCTGCAACTCCGCCGAGACCCTCCTGGTCCACCGCGACATCGCGCACGCCTTCCTCCCGCTGGCGCTGGACGCCCTCGCGGACGCCGGGGTGACGGTGCACGGCGACGCCGAGGTGCTCTCGTACGCCGAGGAATCCAAGGTGACCGCGCTGGCCGCCACCGACGAGGACTGGGCCGCCGAGTACCTGTCCTACGACATCGCCGCGGGGGTCGTGGACTCCCTCGACGACGCCGTCGCCCACATCCGGCGCTGGACCTCCGGGCACACCGAGGCCATCGTCACCACCTCGCAGGCCGCCGCCCGCCGCTTCACCCAGTTGGTCGACTCGACCACGGTCGCCGTGAACGCGTCCACCCGGTTCACCGACGGTGGTCAGTTCGGCTTCGGCGCGGAGATCGGCATCTCCACCCAGAAGCTGCACGCCCGGGGCCCCATGGGGCTCCCGGAGCTGACCTCGACCAAGTACATCGTCACCGGCGACGGTCACGTCCGGTAGCGGCCCCGAGTACCCCGGGTGGCCGGATTTCGGCGGATGACCTGCCCAAAGCGGCCCCCCGGGGCTACGCTGGCGATGTGCCGGACGACGTGGGGGGCAAACCGTTCCCGGACGACGGGGAGCCCGACGACGACCGCGGAGGCGCGGATCAGGACTTCGCCTCCGTGGTGTTCGACGAGGACTTCGTCCGGAACGCCGAGATCCATGAGCCGAGCGCCCTGGAGCGCCAGCGGGCGGGCGACCGGGCGCGCGCCGAGGCGGAGGCCCGCGCGGCCGCCGTCGCGGGCGGCTGGGTCGCCGACGACGACTTCGAGGGCCCCGAGGGCTATCCGTACGGCTACGGGCCCGAGGGCTACGGCCTCGACGAGTCCGGGCGCGACTACGGCTACGGCTATGGGTACGGTCCGTACGGGGCCTACGGGGGCTCTCTGCGCCCCTACCGCGGCCGCGCCCGGTGGCTGCGGCCCGTCGCCTGGGTGCTCGCCGTCGTGATGGGCGTCGGCATGGTCACGCTCGCCTTCACCGCCGTCTACCGCGGTGCCTCGGGCGACCCCGACCCGGCTCCGCACCCGGCGCCGGCCCCCGCCAGTACCCCGCTGACGGAAGTCACCGGGTCCGGCGAGTTTACGCACCCCGCCGTTCGCCAACCCTGAAGGTACGACCCCTCTCGCGCGCGACCGGATTGCGGCGCACGTCCGGGCAGGGGGCTTCTCTGAAGCGGGGACAGCGGGGAGAAGCGATGGCCGTGCCAGGAGACCCACCCGACGGCACCCCCGAGGGCGTCGGCGGTGGCGAGGACGAGTACCGGCCGGACGAATACCGGTCGGTGGTGTTCGACGAGGACTTCGTCCGGGCTGCCCGGCTCCAGGAGTTCTCCGCCGAGGAACGCATGGGCGAGCACGCCAGGGCCGTGCGCAGCCGCTCCATGTGGTCCTCCGGCGCGCCCCGGCCGCCCACCGGCGCCCCGGGCCGCGCCGCCCGCCAGGGGCTGCTGCTGGTGCTGCTGATCGCCACGGCCTTCGGCGTGGCCGTCTACCTGGGCCTGAGCAATCCGTACGTGCCCCCGCCCCCGGGACGCGCCCAGCCACTCACCGCCACCGTCGTGCCGCTGGCCCCGACCACGACCGTCCCCGGCGGCAAGCCCGCCGACCTGTACGCGAACGGCCCGGCCGCCTCCTACCGGGTCGGCGCGGCCGGCATCACCCTCCCGGCGGTGCGCCGCACCGATCACTTCAGCGAGCCCCAGGTGCTGACCGCCCTGGCCACCGCCAAGGACTACCTCGTCCAGTCCTCGCTCGACCCGGACGTGCTGGGCGGCGCCGCCTCCCGGCCGGTGCGGGTCCTGCTGGACCCCGACCTGCTGGCGCAGTTCGACCGCAGCATGACCGCCCCCAGCGGGGACGGGCAGCACGCGGCCACCGGCTGGCTGGTCCGCTTCGACCCGGCCACCGCGGTGCTCGCCGACTCCCGCGTCCGGGTGAACGGCACCCTGCACTTCGAGGAGGTGACGCCGGACGTCCTGGAGGTCACCACCGACCACACCTTCGCCTACACCGTCCGCGCGGCCCAGGCCGGACCCGGCCTCGACAGCGCCTCCCTCTTCACGGTCCGGCGCGAACTGCGCATGCGCTTCGACCGCGAGGACCTGGTGGCCCACCGGGTGGAGCTGCTGTCGGCCTACGTGATGGCCGGGCCGCAGGCCTGCTCCGCCGACCCGGCCACCGGATTCCGCCCGCTGCTCGCGGGGGCGGCCGCGACCACGGTGGGCCCGGCCGCGACCGACCCGTACGCCGGGGGCAGGCCGCGACGCACCTCCGGCCTCTGCGGGGTCCTCGCCCCGCCGCCGACCGCCGGCCCCGCGGTCAGCCCCGGTCCGTAGCCCCGCCCCTGCCCGGGGCGCCGCCCTCGCCGGTGTCCCCGCCGTCACCCCGCGGACCAGGAGCGCCGGCGCCGGCGCCGGTGAACTTGTCCCGCAGCATCCCGCCCAGGTCGCCCGCACCGCCCGCGATGTCGCCGACCAGCTTCATCAGCGGGTCCTTGCTGGTGCGCACCGCGTCGGCGTAATGAGCCGCGGACTGGCGGAAGGAGTCCGTCACCGAGGTGTCCTTGTCCTCCTCGCGGCGCGGGTAGTGACCGGCCATGATCCGCTGGAAGTCGCGGCTCTCGGCCCACTTCTTCAGCTCCGCGGCCCGCACGGTGGTGAAGGGATGGGTCCGCGGCAGGACGTTGAGGATCTTCAGGACGGAGTCGCGCAGGTCCCCGCTCGCGTCGTACTCCTCGGCCTGGGCGAGGAAGGCGTCCACGTTCATCTCGTGCAGGTGGTTGCCGCCCGCGATCTTCATCAGACCGCGCATCGAGGCCTGGACGTCCTGCCCGACCAGCAGCCCGGCCCGGTCCGCCGACAGCTCGGACTTGCGGAACCACTCGCGCAGCGCCGTGACGATCGCCATGACCGCCACATTGCCCAGCGGGATCCACGCCACCTTCAGCGCCAGATTCGTCAGGAACAGCAGGATCGTGCGGTACACCGAGTGCCCCGACAGGGCGTGACCCACCTCGTGCCCCACGACGGCCCGCATCTCCTCCTCGTCCAGCAGCTCGACGAGGGCCGTGGTGACCACGATGATCGGCTCGTCCAGCCCGATGCACATGGCATTGGGCTTGGGGTCCTGCTGGACGTACATCTGCGGGACCTTCTCCAGGTCCAGGACGTAGCAGGCGTCGAGCAGCATCGCGTGCAGGTGCGGGAACTGGGTCTCGCCCACCCGCACCGAGTCCGACAGGAACAGCAGCCGCAGGCTGCGCTCCGGCAGGAGCCCGCTGAGGGCCTTGAAGACGGTGTCGAAACCGCTCAGTCTGCGCAGGGCCACGAGGGCCGAGCGGTCCGCCGGGTGCTCGTACGCCCGCGACGAGATGCCGGGGAACCTCCTGCGGTCCCGGGCCGGTGCCTTCTCGAACGACGTGCCGTCTGTCATCGCGCTTCCCCCTCGGTCCAGCTCTGTGCCGTGCGTCCATCGTCTCCAACGCCTGAGTCGGCGTGAGCGTGCCCCGGGGCCCCGCATACGATGTGAGGGAAGTCTCCGCCCGCTCCCCGACTCGATAGGTAACCAGCCTGATGAGCCTCCAGTCCACCGCCCACGACCTGGTCCTGCTCGCCTCGGAGGGCGCCGGTGAGCACGGCGGCAGCCACGACAGCCTCAACCCCTACCTGACCGGCGGCGGCGCCTTCTTCCTGCTGCTGCTGATGCTCTGGGTGACCACGCGCCTGAACCGCGACCGCTAGTCGCCCCCCAGCCGGTCCCCGGGACCCGCGCGCGGCCCGTCGCGCAAGTGCTCGATTCCGGGGTCCTGGTCGCGCCACCGGGCCAGTAGGCTCTGCGCTCATGGGAGAGCAGGAAATGCCTACCGGCCCGGTCAAGCGCCGGCTCGGGGTGATGGGCGGCACATTCGACCCGATCCACCACGGACACCTGGTGGCCGCCAGCGAGGTGGCCGCCCTTTTCCACCTCGACGAGGTGATCTTCGTGCCGACGGGCGAACCGTGGCAGAAGTCCCAGTGGGCCGTTTCGGCCGCCGAGGACCGCTACCTGATGACGGTCATCGCGACGGCGTCGAACCCGCAGTTCTCGGTGAGCCGCATCGACATCGACCGCGGCGGTCCGACGTACACGATCGACACCCTGCGGGACCTGCGCGCGCTGAACGACGACGCGGACCTCTTCTTCATCACGGGCGCCGACGCCCTCGCGCAGATCCTCACCTGGCGCGATGCCGAGGAGCTGTTCGCCCTCGCCCACTTCATCGGCGTGACCCGGCCGGGGCACGTGCTCACCGACGACGGCCTGCCCAAGGGCGGGGTGTCCCTGGTCGAGGTGCCCGCGCTGGCGATCTCGTCCACGGACTGCCGTGCGAGGGTGGTCCAGGGCGACCCCGTCTGGTACTTGGTACCGGACGGTGTCGTGCGCTATATCGACAAGCGTGAGCTGTACCGGGGAGCCTGAGCTTCCGCTTCCGCAGAGAGGGGCCCCGCGGTGAACGACCGACAGGAGCCGTACGACCCGTACGCCGCCCAGGAGCAGCAGCTCCTCGGCTACGACGCGTACGGGCAGCCGGTGTACGGCCCGGTGCCCGCTCAGCAGCAGCAACCGCCCGCGTACGACCAGCAGCAGTACCAGCAGCCGGTCCAGCCGTACGACTACCAGGGCTACGACCCGCAGCAACAGCAGTACTACTACCCGCAGCAGCAGCAACAACAGCCGCAGCAGCAGCAACAGCAGACGCAGCAGTGGATCCCGCAGCAGAGCGCCCCCGCGCAGCAGCCGGCCCCCGAACCGGAGCCCGAGCGGGCCGCGGCGCCCGGATCCGCGCAGGTGCCCGAACCGCGCCGGGCCGACGCCGACGGCTACCACACCGCGCAGTTCGCCTTCATCGACCAGCCGGACGAGGACTCCGAGGACGTCATCGACTGGCTCAAGTTCACCGAGAGCCGCACCGAGCGCCGCGAGGAGGCCCGCCGCCGGGGCAAGAACCGGGTGGTCGCGCTGATCGTCGTGCTCGCCCTGTTCGTCGTGGGCGGCCTCGGCTACCTCTGGTGGGCGGACGAGCTGCCCTTCCTGCACGCGTCGTCGAAGCCGAAGGGCGCCGCGGCCGCCACCGGGCCGCAGAAGCGCGACATGATCGTCGTCCACCTGCACAACACCAAGCGGGGCGGCACCTCCACGGCCCTCCTGGTCGACAACGTCACCACCAAGCGCGGCGCCACCGTCCTGCTCCCCAACACCCTCGTCGTGCCCAAGGACGACGGCACCTCCACCCCCCTCGCCACCTCCGTGCAGGAGGACGGTCTCGGCGGCACCCGAGAGGCCCTCGACACCATGCTCGGCACCCGCATCGGCGGCACCTGGCGGCTGGACACGCCCTTCCTGGAGCGGCTCGTCGAGCTGGAGAGCGGGATCGAGGTGGACACGGACGCAGCCGTCCCCGCCGACGACAAGGCCAAGACCCCGGCCGTCGCCCAGGGCGCCAAGCAGACCCTGAGCGGGCCCATGGCCGTCGCCTACGCCACCTACCGGGCGCAGGGCGAACCGGAGGCCAAGCAGCTGGAGCGCTTCGGCAAGGTCCTCTACGCCGTGCTGCGCAAGATCCCCAGCGACCCGGCGGCCGCCACGGTCACCGTGGAGACGCTCGCCCAGATCCTGGACCCCTCGCTGAACGAGAAGGCTCTCGGCAGCTCCCTGGCCAAGCTCGCCGAGCACGCCAAGGTCGGCGACTACCGCACCGACGTGCTCCCGGTGAAGGCCGACGGCGCCCTGACCGACGAAGCCAACAAGACCGTGGTCAAGGAGGTCCTCGGCGGCACCCTGACCGCCCCGGCACCCGGCACGGCCCCGCGGGTGGGCCTGCGCGACGCCACCGGCAGCGACAAGACCCAGCTCGCGGCGAAGGCGGCGCTGCAGAACGCCGGCTACGGCTTCGTGGACGGCGGCAAGGCCGCGACGGCCCTGAGCACCTCGCAGATCACCTACCAGGACGACGCCCAGCGGCCGAAGGCGATCGACGTCTCCAAGACGCTGGGGCTGCCCGAAACGGTGGTCAAGAAGGCCGAGAACGCGGTGAACGCCGACGTCGTGGTCACCCTGGGCAAGGACTACAAGGCCCCCTGATCGGCCGCGGCGGACCCCCGATCGCGCCGCCGATCACGCCCCTGACCGGCATTTACGCCCGCGCCACGGCTTTGGCGCGGGCGGTGTCGGCGGTACATGAGACCCTTGTAAGGATCTGCCCGCCGACCCGAAAGCATGGCCAGTGACCGCCACGGACCGCTCCATCGAGCTCATCACCGCCGCCGCCCAGGCCGCGGCCGACCGGCTCGCGCACGACATCATCGCGTACGACGTCAGCGATGTGCTGTCGATCACCGACGCCTTCCTGCTCGCTTCGGCGCCCAACGACCGCCAGGTCAAGTCGATCGTCGACGAGATCGAGGAGAAGCTCCAGAAGGAGCTGGGCGCCAAGCCGGTGCGCCGCGAGGGCGACCGCGACGCCCGCTGGATCCTGCTCGACTACATCGACATCGTCGTCCACGTGCAGCACAGCGAGGAGCGCGTCTTCTACGCGCTGGAGCGCCTGTGGAAGGACTGCCCCGAGATCGACCTGCCCGAGGACGCCAAGCTCACCAAGGGCAAGGCCGAGGAGCACGCCGCACTGCGTGCCGCGCAGGGCGACGAGGACCTGGACGGTGATCTGTTCTGAGCGCGATCGACACCGGCGCGGGCGCCGGCACCGGCGGAGACAAGAAGACCGGCCGCAAGATCGTCCTGTGGCGCCACGGCCAGACCGCCTGGAACCTGGAGCGCCGCTTCCAGGGCTCCACGGACATCGAGCTGACCGAGGGTGGTGTGGCGCAGGCGCGCCGCGCCGCCCGGCTGCTGGCCTCGCTGGGGCCCGAGGCCATCGTCGCCTCCGACCTCAAGCGGGCCGCCGCGACCGCCGCGGAGCTGGCCGACGTCACGGGTCTGCCCGTCGAGCACGACGCCGCGCTGCGCGAGACGTACGCCGGCGCCTGGCAGGGCCTGACGCACGAGGAGATCCTCGGGAAGTACGGCGAGCAGTACGCGGCGTGGAAGCGCGGCGAGGCCGTGCGGCGCGGCGGCGGCGAACTGGAGACGGAGGTCGCCGACCGGGCGGCTCCCGTGGTCCTCAAGCACGTGGACCGACTGTCCGAGGGCGGCACGCTGGTCGTGGTCAGCCACGGCGGCACGATCCGCACCACCATCGGCCGTCTGCTCGGTCTGGAAGCGCACTACTGGGAGGGCCTCGGCGGGCTCTCCAACTGCTGCTGGTCCGTGCTCGGTGAGGGCGCGCGGGGCTGGCGGCTGCTGGAGCACAACGCCGGCACGCTGCCGGAACCGGTGCTCGGCGACGACGTCTGACGTTGCTCCCGGCGGCCCGCAGACCCGGATTTCACTTTCGGGCGGGTCGCAGGCTAGAGTTCTTCTTGTTCGCAGCGCGGAACACCGGAAACGGGGGGAGCGCGGCGGAGAGCGGGGCTATAGCTCAGTTGGTAGAGCGCCTGCATGGCATGCAGGAGGTCTGGAGTTCAATTCTCCATAGCTCCACAATCAGGATCCCGTCCCCAACAGGGGGCGGGATCCTTGCTTTTGTCCCGGCTGCCCCGCCCGCCAACGGCATGGCAGAATCGGACGGCCGGAGGGGAGAGGGCGGCCCCGGGCGGGAGGGAGTCGCTGACGGATGGGTGCACACCGGCGCCGGTGCGACTGGTGCAACAACGGCACGCCGATCGTGCGGGACATGGACCCGGTCAACCCCGACTACCAGTACTGGTGCGAAGAGTGCGCGCGGGCGCTGATCATAAAGGGCGACCCGATCGAGACGTACCGGGAACTCGAAGGGGAGCCGATCTACGGCCGGCTGCTCGACGAGCACTGCACGCTCAAGCGGTTCTACCAGTTCGCGCGAGCCTGACCCGCGGGCGCGGGGCAGGCGTGACGGGGGTGTGACGCAGGTGCGGACCGAGGCCCTGGACGGGCGGACCGGGCGGCTCCGGAACCCGGCCGAAACCGATTTTTGGACCAGGGCCATCACCGTGTAATGTTTGGGACGTCGCCAAGGGAAACCGCGAGGAACACCGGGGCGACGGGCAGTACAGAGCAGCATCGAGGGGCTATAGCTCAGTTGGTAGAGCGCCTGCATGGCATGCAGGAGGTCTGGAGTTCAATTCTCCATAGCTCCACAGTGAAGAGAAGCGGGTCACCCGGATCGGGTGGCCCGCTTCTCGTCGTGCCCGGCCCGCCGGACGGCCGAGCGGGCGTCGGGGCCGCTGCGGTACCCTGACGCCATGCGTGCCGTACGCCTTCTGCTTACCGAGCCGCGCTGAAGAGCGCCGACCTGCGAGACGGTCGGCATCGGCGCGGCGCCCCCTCCTGTGCGAGGGGTTTTTTCGTTTGGGCAGGCAGAGACGGCAGAGACGATCGATGGAGCTTCAGAAATCATGAGCGAGACGAACACCACGGCCCCCGAGGCGGCCGAGGCGCACCGCTACACGGCTGCCATGGCCGCCGACATCGAGGCACGCTGGCAGGACGTATGGGACGCGGAGGGGACCTACGAGGCCCCGAACCCGACCGGTGACCTCGCCGGGGACCCGGCCGTGGTGGCGCGCCCCAAGAAGTTCATCATGGACATGTTCCCGTACCCCTCCGGCGCGGGCCTGCACGTCGGCCACCCGCTCGGGTACATCGCCACCGACGTCTTCGCCCGTCACCAGCGGATGACCGGCCACAACGTGCTGCACACGCTGGGCTTCGACGCCTTCGGCCTGCCCGCCGAGCAGTACGCCGTGCAGACCGGCACGCACCCGCGCGTGTCGACCGAGGCGAACATCGAGAACATGAAGGTCCAGCTGCGCCGCCTCGGCCTGGGCCACGACAAGCGCCGTTCCTTCGCCACGATCGACCCGGCCTACTACAAGTGGACCCAGTGGATCTTCCTGCAGATCTACAACTCCTGGTACGACACCGAGGCGAAGACGGCCCGCCCGATCGACGAACTGGTCGCCGCCTTCGAGGACGGCTCCCGCGAGGTGCCGGGCGGCCGCTCCTGGGCCGCGCTGACCGCCGGCGAGCGGGCCGACGTATTGAACGAGTACCGCCTGGCGTACGCCTCGGACGCGCCCGTGAACTGGTGCCCGGGCCTGGGCACCGTCCTGGCCAACGAGGAGGTCACCGCCGACGGCCGGTCCGAGCGCGGCAACTTCCCCGTCTTCAAGGCCAAGCTGAGCCAGTGGAACATGCGGATCACCGCCTACGCGGACCGCCTGCTGGACGACCTGGACGCGCTGGACTGGCCCGAGGCCATCAAGCTCCAGCAGCGCAACTGGATCGGCCGCAGCGAAGGCGCGCGGGTCGACTTCGCCGTCGGCGGCGCCGGCGCGATCACCGTCTTCACGACCCGCCCCGACACGCTGTTCGGCGCCACCTACATGGTGCTGGCGCCCGAGCACGAGCTGGTCGGCTCCATCGTCCCGGCCGCGTGGCCCGAGGGCACCCACCCGGTGTGGACCGGCGGCCACGCCACCCCCGCCGAGGCGGTCAACGCGTACCGCAAGCAGGCCGCGTCCAAGTCGGACGTCGAGCGGCAGGCGGACGCCAAGGAGAAGACCGGCGTCTTCACCGGCGCCTACGCGGTCAACCCGGTCAGCGGCGACCAGGTCCCGGTCTTCATCGCCGACTACGTGCTGATGGGCTACGGCACCGGCGCGATCATGGCCGTCCCGGCGCACGACAGCCGCGACTTCGCCTTCGCGCGCGCCTTCGAGCTGCCGATGCGCTGCGTCGTGCAGCCCTCGGACGGGCGCGGCACCGACCCGGCGGAGTGGGACGACGCCTTCGTCTCCTACGACGCCGCCGTGGTGAACTCCACGGGCGAGGGCGTGTCCCTGGACGGCCTGGGCGTCGTCGACGCCAAGGCGAAGATCACCGACTGGCTGGCCGAGCGCGGCATCGGCGAGGGCACGGTCAACTTCCGGCTGCGCGACTGGCTGTTCAGCCGCCAGCGCTACTGGGGCGAGCCCTTCCCGATCGTCTACGACGAGGACGGCGTCGCGCACGCGCTGCCCGAATCGATGCTGCCGCTGGAACTGCCCGAGGTCGAGGACTACTCGCCGCGCACCTTCGAGGCGGACGACGCGACCAGCAAGCCGGAGACCCCGCTGTCGCGCAAGGCGGACTGGGTCGAGGTCGAGCTGGACCTGGGCCGGGGCGACGGCGTCCGGCGCTACCGCCGCGAGACCAACACCATGCCGAACTGGGCCGGTTCCTGCTGGTACGAGCTGCGCTACCTGGACCCGGACAACTCCGAGGCCCTGGTCGACCCGGCCGTCGAGCAGTACTGGATGGGCCCGCGCGAGGGCCAGCCGCACGGCGGCGTCGACCTGTACGTCGGCGGCGCCGAGCACGCGGTGCTGCACCTGCTGTACGCGCGCTTCTGGTCGAAGGTGCTGTTCGACCTGGGCCACGTGTCCTCGGTCGAGCCGTTCCACAAGCTGTACAACCAGGGCATGATCCAGGCGTACGTCTACCGTGACGCGCGCGGCTTCCCGGTCTCCGCCACCGAGGTCGAGGAGCGCGACGGCAAGTTCTTCTTCGAGGGCGAGCCGGTCAAGCGCGAGCTGGGCAAGATGGGCAAGTCCCTGAAGAACGCCGTCACGCCCGACGAGATCTGCGAGGAGTACGGCGCGGACACGCTGCGCCTGTACGAGATGGCGATGGGCCCGCTGGACGTCTCGCGTCCTTGGGACACCCGCGCGGTGGTCGGCCAGTACCGGCTGCTGCAGCGCCTGTGGCGCAACATCGTCGACGAGGAGACGGGCGCGGTCACCGTGGTCGACGCCGAGCCGGCCGAGGACACGCTGCGCGTGCTGCACAAGGCGATCGACGGCGCGGGCGCCGACCTGGCGGGGCTGCGGTTCAACACGGCGATCGCGAAGATCACCGAGCTGAACAACGCCCTGACCAAGGCGGGCCGCCCGCTGGAGCGCTCGGTCGCCGAGCGGCTGGTGCTGCTGGTCGCGCCGCTGGCCCCGCACATCGCGGAGGAGCTGTGGCACCGGCTGGGCCACTCGGACTCGGTGGTCCACCAGGACTTCCCGGTCGCGGACCCGGCGTACGTCGTGGACGAGAGCGTGACCTGCGTCGTGCAGGTCAAGGGCAAGGTCAAGGCCCGCCTGGAGGTGCCGCCGACGATCTCGGACGCGGACCTGGAGCAGCTGGCGGTGACCGACGCGGGCGTCGTCGAGGCGCTGGGCGGGGCCGAGATCCGCAAGGTGATCGTGCGGGCGCCGAAGCTGGTGAACATCGTCATCTGAGGTCGGCCGCTGGCAGACCGGGAACATGCGGTCCCGGTCTAGGGGTCATCCCGTACGGGCAGGTTGGGGGTTCGATTGGAACCCCTGGCCTGCCCGCGGCGTTTACGGTGGGAGGGCGGAGAAGTACCGGCTCCGGCCGCCGCATTCGTTTCACTCGTTTCAGGGGAAAGGGAACCTCATGGAGGCCGCGTTGATCATCATGGCCCTGATGGTGCTGTTCACCCTGGGACTGGGTGTGTGGGTCACCGTGAAGGTGGTCGGTGCGGCGAAGCGCGGCGTCGACCGGACGATCACGCAGGCGCGGCGGACGGTGGAGGACACCAGCCTGAAGGCGCGCAGCTTCGGCCAGGTCGGGGTGGCGGGGGCGCTCGCCCAGATGCGGCTGGACCTGCGGATGTCGATGAGGTCCACGCAGCAGGCCCTCTACCAGGGCGTGCAGACGGACGCCTCGCTGAAGGAGTCGATCGCCCTGTTCGAACGGCTCAGCGCCCACGGGCACGAGCTGGACGACGAGCTGAAGCGGCTCGAACAGGAACCGGACAAGAAGCGGATCGCCGAGCGCCTGCCGGACCTGCGGGAACGCGTCGGCCAGGTCACCCAGGGGTCGGATTCGCTGCGCTGGGCCGCGCGCGACCGGGCCCGGCGGTTCGCCGAGGACGACCTGAGCGTGCTGTCGGCGCAGATCGAGGTCGAGTCCGGAGCGCTGCGGGACTGGTCCCGCCCGTCGGTGGACGACCTCGCGGGCTGGGCGGCCGAGCCGCCCACCGGGTCGGCCCCTTCGCCTTCCGCCGCTCCGGACGCGCCGCGGGCGCAGGGGCCGGCGGCGGCGCTGCCGAAGTCCGCGCGGCGGGCGTCCTACCCGTGGGACAAGGCCGCGCGGCCTGAGACGACGACCTGAGACGACCACTTCGGACGACCATTTCGGACGACCACCTGAGACGGGCTCGACGGGGGTTCGTGCCCGGGTCGAGGCGCGGCCGGCCCGACCGGCCCGACTCGCAGGGCTCGTAAGGCCGTGCCGCGTCGCGTGCGGGCGCCGGACGCCGGACGCCTTTGGCCGGTGGTCCGGACAGGCGGCGGGGCGGGCCACCGCCGGACCGGGCTGCCGGACGCGGCCCGCTGGCGGTACCCTCCGGCTCATGTCCCGCCATGTCGCGATCATCACCGATTCCACGGCCTACCTGCCCCAACAGGCGATGGCGCGGCACGGAATCACCGCCGTGCCCCTCACCGTGGTCCTCGGTGACGAGGCCCTCGAAGAGGGCACGGAAATCTCGGCCCGCAGCCTCGCCCTGGCCCTCCAGAAGCGCCGGTCGGTCACCACCTCCCGGCCCGGCCCGGAAGAGTTCGTACGGGCCTACCAAGCGGCCGCGGACGCCGGTGCGAGCGCCATCGTGAGCCTGCACCTCTCCGCCGAGTTCTCCGGGACCTACGACGCCGCCGTGGTGGCGGCGCGGACGGCGCCCGTGCCCGTGCGGGTGGTCGACACGGGCATGGTCGCCATGGCCCTCGGCTTCTGCGCGCTCGCGGCCGCCGAGGTCGCCGACGCGGGCGGCTCCCTCGACGAGACCGTGGCCGCCGCGGAGAAGCGCGCGGCGGGCATGTCGGCGTACTTCTACGTCGACACCCTGGACTACCTGCGCCGCGGCGGCCGCATCGGCGCGGCCCAGGCCCTCTTCGGCTCGGCGCTCGCCGTCAAGCCGCTGCTCACGCTGGAGGGCGGCCGCATCGAGATGCTGGAGAAGGTGCGTACGGCGTCCAAGGCCATCGCCCGCCTGGAAGAGCTGGCGGTGGAGCGCGCCGGCTCGGGGGCCGTGGACATCGCGGTGCACCACCTCTCGGCCCCGGAGCGTGCCCAGAAGCTGGCGGAACGGCTCCGCGAGCGCGTCCCCGGGCTGGTGGAACTGCACGTCAGCGAGGTCGGCGCGGTGATCGGCGCACACACCGGGCCGGGGCTGCTGGCGGCGGTCGTCTCGCCGCGCTGACCCGCGCCGACGGGTCCCGCTTCCCCCTCACGGGTGACGGAGTTGTCCACAACGGGGCTGCCGTCCACCGGAATCGAAGGCTCCGAACCGAGCGGCGGATTCGTCCCTACCGTCGTTCGCATGACTCTTCGTACGCGTACCGCACCGACCTCCCGAGCCACCAGTGGCCCGGGCCGCCCCTACTCCTCCGACGGCCGGTCCCGCACTGCCGGCGGCCGGTTCCGTGCCTCTGACGGCCGTGCGGGCCGTCGGGGGGCCGCTCCGGTCTCCCCGGCGCTGCGCCGCCGGGCGGACGCCCTGCTGAACGGCTCCGGGGGTGCGCGGGAGGCCCCGCCGGACGGCGGGGTGGAGGGCGGCTCCGGGGTCAGCTCCGGTGTCGACTCCGTTGGTGCTGGTGCTGGTGCTGGTGGTGCTGGTGGTCCTGAGGGTGTGGGTCCGGTCGGGCCGCGAGCGGATCGGGTCGGGTGGGCGCTCGGGGTGCGGGAGCGGATGCCGGTGTGGGTGCAGACGCGGTGCGGGCTGGAGCCGAAGACCCTCGGCGCCGTCGCGGTGGTGCTGGTGGCGGCCGTGGGGTTCGCCGGACAGCAGTACTGGTCGGCCGGGCCGAAGCCGGTGACCGCGCCCGCCGTCGACGCTCCGCCGCTGACTCCGGCGGGGGCCGCGTCCACCCCGTTTCCCGCGTTCGCCTCCCCGGGCGGGGTCGCGGCGGGGCCGGTGCCCGCAGCTCCGTCCGGCGGGCCGCGGATCGTGGTGGACGTCAGCGGAAAGGTCCGGGACCCGGGGATCCGGCGGCTGCCCGCCGGGTCGCGGGTCGAGGACGCGCTGGCCGCCGCCGGGGGCGCGCGGCCGGGTACGGACCTCTCCGGGCTGAACCGGGCGCGGATCCTGGTGGACGGCGAACAGGTGCTGGTCGGTGTCCCGGCGCCACCCGCGCCGGTCGGGGGCGTGCCGGGAGGGGGCGGCGGGGGCGGTTCCGCCGGTGCCGGGACGGCTCCGGTGAGCCTCGCCACCGCCACGGTCGAGCAGTTGGACGGACTTCCCGGCGTCGGGCCCGTGCTGGCCCGGCACATCGTCGACTACCGCACCGTGCGCGGTGGTTTCCGTTCCGTGGAGGAACTCCGCCAGGTCAACGGCATCGGGGAACGACGGTTCGCCGATCTGCGCCCCTTGGTCCGGCCGTGACCGGGGCGAACGGGCCGCCGGGCGAGGTGCCGGGCGAGGTGTCGGGCCTGGTCCCGGGCGGGTCGGTGGCCCGTTCGCCGGGCCGCCGGCCGGCCGTGGTGGACCTGCGGCTCGTGGGGCCGGCCCTCGGTGTGTGGGGGGCGGCGGCGCTCGCGCTGGAGGCACCGGCCCTGTGGACGGCCTGCGGGGTGGGGCTGGCGGTGGCGGGTGCGGGGGTGCTCGTACTGGTGGCGTGCCGCCGGGGCGAACCCCGGTGGGCCGCGGGGGTGGCCGTAGCCGCGGTCCTGCTGTGCGCCGCCGCCGGAGCCGCCGTGGCCGCCCTGGAGCGGGCCGGGGACCGCTCCGGTCCGGTGGCCGGGCTCGCGCGGCAGCACGCCCTGGTTACCGCGGAGCTGACGGTCGCTTCGGACCCCCGGCGGGCCGCGTCCGGGGCGGGACCGCCCGTGCTGATGCTGGACGCCGAAGTGACCCGGGTGACGGACCCCGAGGGGAGGCGGACACGGGTGGAGAGCCCCGTCCGGGTCATGGCGGGACACCCCGGCTGGGCCGGGCTGCTGCCGTCGACCCGGGTGCGGGCCGTGGTCCGGCTGGCTCCGGGGCGCGCGGGGGAGCGGGCGGTGGCGCTGCTGCGCCCGGTGGAGGACGCCCGGCCCGTGCTGATCGGGGGCCCGGATCTCGCGCAACGGGTCGCGGGGCGGTTGCGGGCCGGGCTGCGCGCGGCCACCGACGGGCTCGCGCCCGATCCGCGGGCGCTGTTGCCGGGGCTGGTGGTGGGGGACACCTCGCGGGTGGCGCCCGATCTGCACGACGCCTTCCGCGCCACCGACCTGCTGCACCTGCTGGCGGTGTCCGGGTCCAACCTCACCGTCGTCCTGTTCCTGCTGATCGGCCCCGCGAGCACCGCGCAACAGGCCGAGCGGCGCGGGCTGGCTCCCCGGCTCGGGCTCTCGCTGCGCGGCACGGCGCTGGGCGGGGCGGCGCTCACCCTGGCCTTCGTGGTCGTGTGCCGACCCGAGCCCAGCGTGCTGCGGGCCGCGGCGTGCGGGGCGGTCACCCTGCTGGCCCTCGCCACCGGGCGGCGCAGATCCCTGATCCCCGCCCTGGCCGCCGCCGTGGTGCTGCTCGTGCTGTACGACCCCTGGCTGGCGCGGAGCTACGGCTTCCTGCTCTCGGTACTGGCCACGGGCGCCCTGCTGACGCTGGCGCCCCGGTGGAGCGAGGCCCTGCGCGGGCGCGGGGTGCCGTTCCGGCTCGCCGAGGCGCTGGGCGCCGCCGCGGCCGCGCAGGCGGTGTGTTCGCCGGTGGTGGCGGTGCTCGCGGCCCGGGTGAGCCTGGTGGCGGTCCCGTGCAATCTGCTGGCCGAGCTGGCCGCCGGTCCCGCGACGGTGCTGGGCTTCGGCGCGCTCGCCGTGGCCCCGGTGTGGCCGGCCGGGGCGCGGGTGCTTGCCTGGTGCGCCGGGGTGCCCGCCGGGTGGATCGCCGCCGTCGCCCGGACGGGGGCGGGGCTGCCCGGGGCGGAGCTGTCCTGGCCCGGCGGGATCGGTGGCGGCCTGTTGCTG
Source organism: Streptomyces sp. NPDC043876 (assembly GCF_056435825.1). Taxonomy (NCBI): domain Bacteria; kingdom Bacillati; phylum Actinomycetota; class Actinomycetes; order Kitasatosporales; family Streptomycetaceae; genus Streptomyces; species Streptomyces sp. NPDC043876. The sequence goes on from NZ_JBWKDV010000002.1 coordinate 446,001, forward strand.
GCCTTGGTCACCCTGGGCGCCGTAGGGCTGGCGGCGCGCCTGGGCCGGTACCGCTGGGCCTGCGCGGCGACGGCCCTGCTCCTGCTCCTCGCCCTGCTGCGGCCCCCGCAGCTCACCCGGACCCTCACCGGCTGGCCGCCGCCGGGGTGGCGGTACGTGCAGTGCGCGGTGGGCCAGGGGGACGCGGGCGTGCTGGCCGCCGGGCCGGGCACCGCGGTGGTCGTGGACACCGGTCCGGATCCGGGGCCGGTGGACGCGTGCCTGCGGGCCCTGGGGGTGCGGCGGGTACCGCTGCTGCTCCTGACGCACTTTCACGCGGACCACGTGGGCGGGCTGGCCGGAGTACTGCGCGGGCGGGCCGTCGGCCTGATCCAGACCACCACGCTGGCGCAGCCGCCGGGCCAGGCCGAGTTCGTCCGGCGGACCGCGGCCGCCGCGGGCATCGCGGTGGAGGTGGCCCGCGCGGGGGAGCGGCGCCGGATCGGGCCGCTGGCCTGGGAGGTGCTCTGGCCGCCGCCCGCCGGGCCGGGAGCGGGACCGGCGCCCGAGGGTCCCAACGACGCGAGCGTGGCCCTGCTGGTCGACAGCGGCGGGCTGCGGCTGCTCCTGCTCGGCGACCTCGAACCGGCCTCGCAGGGCCGGTTGCTGAGGGACCGTCCCCGGTGGGGGCCCGTGGACGTCCTGAAAGTGGCCCACCACGGCTCCGCGCACCAGGACTTCGCGCTGCAGGCGGGGATCGCCGCCCGCATCGCGATCGTTCCGGTCGGGGCGCACAACCGCTACGGTCACCCGGCGCCGGTGACGCTCGCGCGGCTGCGGGCGGCGGGGGCGGCCGTCCTGCGCACCGATGCCGACGGGGCGGTGGCGGTCACGGGATCGGGCTCCGGGCTACGTGCATTTCCGGCCGGTCGCCGGCGCGGGAGGCGGAGGCGTCCCGGGACCGGCAGGGGGTGTGACCGTTCTGTTTGCTCCCAACTCGACAGCGTGATCGAATGCGTTTCCGCCAGACCGATTCACGACCACTTAAGTTCACACAGCGCACGGGGGTGCATCAACCATGTTCAGTCGCCGACGGGGTATGGAGACGGGTGCGGGTTCCAGCCCGCCCGGATCCGCGACGCTGACGCTGCCGCCGATGGCGGGTCTGCTCAGTTGCCGGGTGCTCGACGCCGTCCACCAGCCGGTCCGCCAGGCCCGGTTCGAGGTCACCGATCCGATCGGCCGACGGATCGTCAGCGGGGAGACCGACCCCTACGGCGGATTCGTCGCCGCGGTGCCGGAGGGGGAGTACCGGCTGGCCGTCACGGCCGAGGGGTACGCGCCCTACCTGGGGGCGACGACCATCGGGGACGGCACGCAGCACGGCGGGGCGGAGATCGTGCTCGCGGCGGTCGAGCCGCCGCTGCTGCCGAAGCCCGGGCACTGGGAGCTGGACCCCTCCCACTCCTCCATCGGCTTCACGGCCCGGCACATCGGGATGGCCAGGATCCACGGCCGGTTCAACACCTTCGCCGGGGCGGTGCGGATAGCCGACCGCATGGAGGACTCCTCCATGCACGTGATCATGGACGCGGCGAGCATCGACACCGGGGTCCGGCTGCGCGACGACCACCTGCGCTCCGCGGACTTCCTGGACGCGCAGCGCCACCCGACGGTGGAGTTCTACAGCGAGCGGTTCATCCACCGCAGCGGCAGCCGCTGGGCCGTCGCGGGAGCCCTGACCCTGCACGGCGTCAGCCGCTCGGTCACCCTGGACGCCCAGTACCTGGGCGTGGGCACGGGCATGGAGGGCGAGACCCGGGCGGCCTGCCGGGCGACGGCCGAGCTGCACCGCGAGGACTTCACCCTGAACTGGCAGTCGATACTGGCGCACGGCATCGCGGCGGTCGGCATGAGCGTGGAGGTCGCGCTGGACGTCCAGATCATCCACAAGGCCTGACGGACCGCAGGAGCACGGGAGCCCCGCGGCGCGGGCTGGGGGCGCGGCTAAGGGGCTTCCAGCCAGCCGTCGTGATCGGCGGCGAGGTCGTCCAGGGCGGCGGTGTCCAGGAGTTCCTTCGGGTCCTCCACGACCACGAGCCACTGGGCGTCCTCGGCGTCGTCCTCGCCGGCCAGGGCGTCGCGGACCAGCTGCGGTTCCTCGGGCAGGCCGAAGCGGTCGACCAGCTCCCGGGCCACCTCGTCGGCGGCGTCGCGGTCGGGCAGGACCAGTACATGTCGCACGTTCACCGGATCATTCTCCGGTATGCGGGGCGGGGTGCTGTCAGTACGGCGTGGGATGCTGGAGGCGATGGCCACCAGGAAGAACTCAACCGACGATCCGCTCGCCCCGCTCACCCTCGCGGTGGGCCAGGAGGACCTGCTCCTCGACCGCGTGGTGCGGGAGGTGGTGGCGGCCGCCCGGGCCGCCGACGCCGACACCGACGTGCGCGACCTCGCGTCCGAGCAGCTCCAGCCCGGCACGCTGGCCGAGCTGACCAGCCCCTCGCTCTTCTCCGAGCGCAAGGTCCTGGTCGTGCGCAACGCGCAGGACCTGTCCGCGGACACGATCAAGGAAGTCAAGGCGTACCTCGACGCGCCCTACGAGGACATCGCCCTCGTCCTCCTCCACGCGGGGGGCGCCAAGGGCAAGGGCCTGCTGGACGCGGCCCGCAAGGCGGGTGCCCGGGAGATCGCCTGCCCGAAGATGACGAAGGCCGCGGACCGGCTGTCCTTCGTGCGGGGCGAGTTCCGGACGCTGGGCCGGTCGGCCACGCCGGAGGCGTGCCAGACCCTGGTCGACGCCATCGGCAGCGACCTGCGGGAGCTGGCGAGCGCGGCGGCCCAGCTGTGCGCGGACGTCGAGGGCACCATCGACGAGGCCGTGGTCGGCCGCTACTACACCGGCCGGGCGGAGGCCTCCAGCTTCACCGTCGCGGACCGGGCGGTCGAGGGCCGTGCGGCCGAGGCGCTCGAAGCCCTCCGCTGGTCCCTGTCCACGGGGGTGGCGCCGGTGCTGATCACCAGTGCCCTGGCCCAGGCGGTGCGGGCCATCGGCAAACTGGCGTCGGCCCCCCGCGGGGCCCGGCCCGGCGACCTGGCCCGTGACCTCGGCATGCCGCCGTGGAAGATCGACCGGGTCCGGCAGCAGATGCGGGGCTGGTCCGCGGACGGCGTCTCGGAGGCGCTGCGGGCTGTGGCGCAGGCCGATGCGGGTGTGAAGGGCGGGGGCGATGACGCGGCGTACGCGCTGGAGAAGGCGGTCGTAGCGGTGGCCCGCGCCGCCCGCCCCCACCAGCCGACCCGCTGACCCCGGGCGCGCCGCCCCTGTCCCGCTGCCCCCGGGCGCGGCCCGCCCCCGGCCCGTGGCCCCGATCCCGGGCTGCCCTCGCCCGTGGCCCCGGTCTTGGGCTGCCCCCGGTCCGTGCTGCCCCCGGGCCCGGCTCCGGCCCGCACTTCGGCCCCGCCGCTGTGCCCTGCGGGTGGCCCTCGGCCCTCCCTGCCTCCGGCGGCGCCTCAAACGCCGGCGAGGCTGAGTTCGTCCGGCCGGGCCGAGTTCGCCCGTGTCTTGGGCTGGGCTGAGTTCGGCCGATCGGTCGCCCGGGCCTCCGGCGGCGCCTCAAACGCCGGCGGGGCTGAGTTCGTCCGGCGGGGCTGGGTTCGTCCGGTGGGGCTGAGGTTCGCCGGTCCCGGCCGGGCTGGGTTCGGCCTGCTGGGGTCGGAGGCCCGCCCGCACGTGCGAAGGCCCCGGTCGCTCCCCTGGGGAAGGGGGGCGACCGGGGCCTTCGGGTGGTGCTGGTACTGCGTACTGCTGGTGTGCGCCGCACCCGCGTGGCGAACGCAGGCCGTGTGCGGCGCGGGGTGCCGGTCAGGAGCGGGAGAGAGGGCCCGCTGGTTCCGTTCCGGCGTTCACATCAGAAAGCTCAGCCCTGCAGGGCGGCAACCTTGAGAGCCAGCGCCGACTTCTTGTTGGCGGCGGCGTTCTTGTGGATGACACCCTTCGAGACAGCCTTGTCGAGCGCACGCGAAGCGGCGCGAGAAGCCACGGTGGCCTTCTCGACGTCACCGGCGGCGGCGGCCTCGCGGGCCTTGCGGATCGCGGTCTTGAGCGACGACTTGACGGCCTTGTTACGCAGGCGCGCCTTCTCGTTGGTCTTGTTCCGCTTGATCTGGGACTTGATGTTCGCCACGAAAGAGCCTTTTCAGGTTCAGAGTTTGATCTTCGGATTGTGTGCCGTCTGCTGAGAGGGCATGCGACACACAGCTGCCCAGGCTACCAGCCGCGCTCCGACCGGCCCAAACCGGCCGCACTGCCCCGGCCATGGGACCATGGGAGTCTGCGTATGGATCCGACATCGCGCCGACGAAGGCGACGAGAACCGACTTCCGCTCCCGACCACGCTTCCGACTGCGACCCGAGAATCAGGACACTGCGTGCCCGCGATCCCCAGCCACGTGCCCGAGCCGAGCCGTACCGACCCGGCGCTGATCCGCAATTTCTGCATCATCGCGCACATCGACCATGGCAAGTCGACCCTCGCCGACAGGATGCTCCAGCTCACCGGCGTCGTCGACTCGCGGCAGATGCGTGCCCAGTACCTCGACCGCATGGACATCGAGCGTGAGCGCGGCATCACGATCAAGTCGCAGGCGGTCCGTCTGCCCTGGGCCCCCACCACGGGGGACGACCAGGGCAGCACGCACATCCTGAACATGATCGACACCCCCGGTCACGTCGACTTCACCTACGAGGTCTCCCGCTCGCTGGCCGCCTGCGAGGGGACGATCCTCCTCGTGGACGCCGCCCAGGGCATCGAGGCGCAGACCCTCGCCAACCTGTACCTGGCGATGGAGAAGGACCTCGCGATCGTCCCGGTCCTGAACAAGATCGACCTGCCGGCCGCCCAGCCGGAGAAGTTCGCCGAGGAGCTCGCGAACCTGGTCGGCTGCCAGCCCGAGGACGTCCTGCGCGTCTCGGCGAAGACCGGTCTCGGCGTGGACGTGCTGCTCGACAAGATCGTCGCCACCGTTCCGGCCCCCGTCGGCCCCAAGGACGCCCCGGCCCGCGCGATGATCTTCGACTCGGTCTACGACTCGTACCGCGGCGTGGTCACGTACGTCCGTGTGGTCGACGGACAGCTCAACAAGCGCGAGCGCATCCGGATGATGTCCACCGGCGCCACCCACGAGCTGCTGGAGATCGGTGTCTCCTCCCCGGAGATGACCCCGGCCGACGGCATCGGCGTCGGCGAGGTGGGCTACATCATCACCGGCGTGAAGGACGTCCGTCAGTCCAAGGTCGGTGACACCATCACCAGCCTGCACAACGGCGCGACCGAGGCCCTGGGCGGCTACAAGGACCCGCGCCCGATGGTCTTCTCCGGCCTCTACCCGCTCGACGGTTCGGACTACCCGGACCTGCGCGAGGCCCTCGACAAGCTGCAGCTCAACGACGCCGCGCTGGTCTACGAGCCGGAGACCTCGGCGGCCCTCGGCTTCGGCTTCCGCGTCGGCTTCCTCGGCCTGCTCCACCTCGACGTGGTGCGCGAGCGCCTGGAGCGCGAGTTCGGCCTGGACCTGATCGCCACCGCGCCGAACGTGGTCTACCGGGTCGTCATGGAGGACGGCAAGGAAGTCACCGTCACCAACCCGAGCGAGTTCCCCGAGGGCAAGATCTCGGACGTGTACGAGCCGGTCGTCCGCGCCACCCTGCTCGCGCCCTCCGAGTTCATCGGCGCGATCATGGAGCTGTGCCAGCAGCGCCGCGGCACCCTCCTGGGGATGGACTACCTGTCCGAGGACCGCGTCGAGATCCGCTACACGCTGCCCCTCGCGGAGATCGTCTTCGACTTCTTCGACCAGTTGAAGTCCAAGACGCGCGGTTACGCCTCCCTCGACTACGAGCCCACCGGCGAGCAGGCCTCGGGCCTGGTCAAGGTCGACATCCTGCTGCACGGCGACAAGGTCGACGCCTTCTCCGCCGTCACGCACAAGGACGCCGCCTACGCCTACGGCGTGCGCTTGGTCGCCAAGCTGCGCGAGCTCATCCCGCGGCAGGCCTTCGAGATCCCGATCCAGGCCGCCATCGGTTCCCGGGTCATCGCCCGCGAGACGATTCGCGCCATCCGCAAGGACGTCCTCGCCAAGTGCTACGGCGGTGACATCTCCCGTAAGCGGAAGCTGCTGGAGAAGCAGAAGGAAGGCAAGAAGCGGATGAAGATGGTCGGCTCCGTGGAGGTCCCCCAGGAGGCCTTCATCGCCGTGCTGTCCAGCGACGAGTCCGGCGGCAAGAAGAAGTAGCCGCAGGCCGGAACGTGCCCCGCGGCGTGCCGGGGGAGGGCCGGGACGCGGCCCCGCCCCCCGCCGCCCCGCGTCACCGGAACGGGTCCCCGCGCACACGCGCGGGGGCCCGTTTCGTTATGAACCGGCCGCCTGCCGACCCTTACGCGTGGGTGGGGCGGCCATCTACTCTGATCACTGCTCGTTGGTTACTCGCCAGTCACAAGAAACCCGCCAGTCCCCACGTCTTCACGCCCTAGCCGCGTGGACCGGTCCGGAGGATGTCGTGAGCGACACACAGACCATGATCGAGAACCGCCCGCCCACCGTGGCGGCCCTCTTCCTTGAGCGCGTCGCCGCGACTCCGAACGGCGAGGCCTACCGCTACCCGGTCATCGCCGCCCCCGGCCAGGGCCCGGACGAGTGGAAGTCGCTCAGCTGGGGCCAGGCGGCCGAACGGGTCTTCGCCATCGCCGCGGGCCTCGTCACCCTCGGGGTGCGGCCCGAGGAGCGCGTCGCCCTCGCCTCCAGCACCCGCGTCGAGTGGATCCTCGCCGACCTCGGCGTCATGTGCGCCGGAGCCGCGACCACCACCATCTACCCCAGCACCAACGGCGAGGAGTCGGCGTTCATCCTGGCCGACTCCGACAGCCGGGTGCTGATCGCCGAGGACGCCGCCCAGCTCGCCAAGGCCCGCGCGCACCGCGCCGACCTGCCGAGCCTGGCGCACGTCATCGTGCTGAACGCCGCCGACGCGATCGCGGCCGACGGGGACCCGGACGGCTGGGTGCTCTCCCTCGCCGACCTCGAAGCGCGCGGCGCCGAGCACCTCGCCAAGCACCCCGAGGCCGTCCGCGAGCGGATCGCGGCGATCACCGCCGACCAGCTCGCCACCCTCATCTACACCTCGGGCACCACGGGCCGCCCCAAGGGCGTGCGGCTGCCGCACGACAACTGGTCGTACATGGCCAAGGCCACCGTGGCCACCGGCATGATCTCCGCGGACGACGTCCAGTACCTGTGGCTGCCGCTCGCGCACGTCTTCGGCAAGGTGCTGACCTCGGGCCAGATCGAGGTCGGGCACGTCACCGCCGTCGACGGCCGGATCGACAAGATCATCGAGAACCTGCCGATCGTCCAGCCCACCTACATGGCGGCCGTCCCCCGCATCTTCGAGAAGGTGTACAACGGGGTCGCGGCCAAGGCCAGGGCCGGCGGCGGTGCCAAGTACAAGATCTTCAAGTGGTCGGTCGCCGTGGCCCGCGAATACGCCAAGGTCACCCAGGACAACTTCCGCCGCACCGGCCACGCCAAGGCCCCCCTCGCCCTCACCGCCAAGCACCGGGTCGCCGACGCGCTCGTCTACGCCAAGCTCCGCGACGCCTTCGGCGGCCACCTGCGCGCCGCCGTCTCCGGCTCCGCGGCCCTCGCCCCCGAGATCGCCTACTTCTTCTCCGGCGCCGGCATCAACATCCTGGAGGGCTACGGCCTGACGGAGTCCAGCGCTGCCAGCTTCGTCAACCCCGGCGAGGCCTACCGCACCGGCACCGTCGGCAAGCCGCTCCCCGGCACCGAGGTCCGCATCGCCGACGACGGCGAGATCCTGCTGCGCGGCCCCGGGATCATGGAGGGCTACCACAACCAGCCCGAGAAGACCGCCGAGGTCCTCGAAGCGGACGGCTGGCTGCACACCGGCGACATCGGCGAGCTGTCCGCGGACGGCTACCTGCGCATCACCGACCGCAAGAAGGACCTGATCAAGACCTCGGGCGGCAAGTACGTCGCTCCCGCCGAGGTCGAGGGCCGCTTCAAGGCGATCTGCCCCTACGTCTCCAACATCGTCGTCCACGGCGCCGACCGGAACTTCTGCTCCGCGCTCATCGCCCTCGACGGCCCCGCCATCCTCGGCTGGGCCGCCGAGAACGGGCTGGAGGGCAAGACGTACGCCGAAGTCGTCGCCGCGCCCGAGACCAACCGGCTGGTGGAGACGTACGTACAGACCCTCAACGAGGGCCTCCAGCGCTGGCAGACGGTCAAGACCTTCCGGCTCCTGCCGCGCGACCTCGACGTCGAGCACGGCGACCTCACGCCCAGCCTCAAGCTGAAGCGGCCGGTCGTCGAGCGCGAGTTCAAGGCGCTCATCGACGAGATGTACGCGGGCGCGAACGAGGCCTGACGGGCCCCGGACCGGGCCGTCCCGCACGCAGCGCCGACCGCGGCGGGCGTGCGGGGCGGCGTGCGGGACAATGGGGGCATGCCTTCCGCCCTCCCCGACGGGGAACCCATGCCCGAAGACGGCTCGCTGCCGTCGCACGCCCTGGCGGGTGCGGCGGACCGGCCGCTCGGGTTCTACCTGCACGTCCCGTACTGCGCCACGCGCTGCGGCTACTGCGACTTCAACACCTACACCGCCACCGAGCTGCGCGGCACCGGCGGGGTCCTCGCCTCCCGCGAGAACTACGCCGACACCCTCATCGACGAGGTGCGCCTCGCCCGCAAGGTGCTCGGCGACGACCCGCGGGCCGTCCGCACGGTCTTCGTCGGCGGCGGTACGCCCACGCTCCTGCCGGCCGCCGACCTGGTCCGGATGCTCGCGGCGATCCGGGACGAGTTCGGCCTGGCCGAGGACGCCGAGATCACCACCGAGGCCAATCCGGATTCGGTCGATGCGGCGTACCTGGCCGAACTGCGGGCCGGCGGCTTCAACCGCGTCTCCTTCGGCATGCAGAGCGCCAAGCAGCACGTCCTGAAGGTGCTGGACCGCACGCACACCCCCGGGCGCCCCGAGGCGTGCGTCGCGGAGGCGCGGGCGGCGGGCTTCGAGCACGTCAACCTCGACCTGATCTACGGCACCCCCGGGGAGTCCGACGACGACTGGCGGGCCACGCTCGCCGCCGCGCTCGGCGCCGGTCCCGACCACATCAGCGCCTACGCCCTAATCGTCGAGGAGGGCACGCAGCTGGCCCGCCGGATCCGCCGGGGCGAGGTCCCGATGACCGACGACGACGTGCACGCCGACCGCTACCTGATCGCGGACGCCGTCATGGCGGAGGCCGGCTACCACTGGTACGAGGTGTCGAACTGGGCCACCACCGAGGCCGGGCGCTGCCTGCACAACGAGCTGTACTGGCGCGGGGCCGACTGGTGGGGCGCGGGGCCGGGGGCGCACTCGCACGTGGGCGGGGTGCGGTGGTGGAACGTGAAGCATCCGGGGGCGTACGCGGCCGCGCTGGCCGCGGGGCGGTCGCCCGGGGCGGGGCGGGAGCGGCTCTCCGACGAGGACCGGCGGGTCGAGCGGATCCTGCTGGAGCTGCGGCTGGTGGGGGGCGTGCCGCTGTCCCTGCTGGCCGCGGCCGGGCGCGCCGCGGCGGGGCGGGCGCTGGCGGACGGGCTCCTGGAGCCCGTGCCCTTCGGCGAGGGCCGGGCCGTCCTCACCCTCCGCGGGCGGCTCCTGGCCGACGCGGTGGTCCGCGACCTGGTCGACTGACGGGCCGGGCTCGGCCTCCCGGGCCCGGGCTCACGGGCCTGGCCCGCCAGCCCGCTGGCCCCTCGGCGTCCCTCCGGGCTTCGCCCCGTCCGCGCCCGCATCTGTGGCGCTGAGCCCGGCCAAATCCAGCCCCGTCGGCGTTTGAGGCGCCCCCGGAGGGTCCACGAGCCGCACCCGGCGTCCAGCCTGGGTCGCGGGCCGGGCCCGCTGCCCCCCGCGCTCCTCCGGGCTTCGCCCGGCTGCCCCTCCGCGTCCCTCCGGGCTTCGCCCGGCTGGCGCCCGTATCCCTGGGGGCGCTTAGCCCGCCAAATCCAGCCCCGCCGGCGTTTGAGGCGCCCCCGGAGGGCCCACCAGCCGCACACGGCGTCCAACCCTGGGTCGCGGGGCAGGTGCCGCTCCGTCTGCCCTCCGGGGGCGCCTCAAACGCCGGCGAGGCTGGATCGCACGCGAGCGAGGCTGGGTCGCACGTAAGCGAGGCTGGGTCGCACGCGAGTGAGGCTGGATTGCGCGGCCTCGAACGTCCGCGAGGCGGGTTTCGGCACCGGACCGGGCCGCGACCTGGGCCGCGCGGGGTCAGGGGGCCGTGACGAAGTCGATCAGTTCTTCCACGCGGCCCAGGAGGGCCGGTTCCAGGTCCTGGTAGGTGTGGACGCGGGAGAGGATGTGCTGCCAGGCGGCGCCCGTGTTCTCGGGCCAGCCCAGGGCGCGGCAGATGCCCGTCTTCCAGTCCTGGCCCCGGGGGACCACCGGCCAGGCCGGGATGGACAGGGCGGACGGTTTGACCGCTTGCCAGACGTCGACGTACGGGTGGCCCGCGACCAGGACGTCCGGCGAGGTCACCGCGGCCGCGATGCGCGACTCCTTCGAGCCGGGCACCAGGTGGTCGACCAGGACGCCGAGGCGGGCGTCCGGCCCCGGGGCGAACTCCGCCACGATCGCCGGGAGGTCGTCGATGCCCTCCAGGTACTCCACCACCACGCCCTCGATGCGCAGGTCGTCGCCCCACACCCGCTCGACCAGTTCGGCGTCGTGGCGCCCCTCGACGTAGATCCGGCCCGCCCGTGCCACCCGCGCCCGCGCCCCCGGGACCGCGATCGACCCCGACGCCGTGCGCGCGGGGGCCGCCGGGGCCCGGGAAGGGCGCACCAGGGTCACCACGGCCCCCTCCAGCAGGAAGCCGCGCGGTTCCATGGGGAACACCCGCCGCTTGCCGAAACGGTCCTCCAGGGTCACCGTGCCCGCCTCGCAGCCGACCACGGCGCCGCAGAAGCCCGTACCGGCCTCCTCGACCACCAGGTCCGGGTCCGCGGGGACCTCCGGGACGGGGCGGGGGCGCTTCCACGCGGGGGTCAGGTCGGGCGAGTACTCACGCATCCGGCCGACGCTAGGAGGCCCGGCGCCCTCACGCACGCGACACGCCGAACCGCCGGGCCAGTGTGTCGCGTTGCGCACGCACGAAGCCCGCGTCGACCACCGCGCCGTGACCGGGTACGTACAGCGCGTCGTCCCCGCCCAGCGAGAGCAGCCGGTCCAGGGCCGCGGGCCACTGCCCCGGCACCGCGTCGGGCCCGGCCTGGGGTTCACCGGACTCCTCGACCAGGTCCCCGCAGAAGACCACCTGCCGCTCGCCCGGCACGCACACCGCCAGATCGTGCCCGCTGTGCCCGGGCCCGACGTTGGCCAGCAGCACCTGCACCCCGCCCAGCTCCAGGGTCCACTCGCCCGACACCAGGTGCCGCGGGAGCACCAGCGCCCGCGCCGCCTCGACGGCCTCGGCCCGCGCCAGCCCCTGGCGCACCGCGTCCTCGCACAGCTCCTCGCGCCCCGTGTCCAGCAACGCGTCCAGCCCCACCGCGCCGAACACCTCGGCCTCCGGGAACGCCGCCGAGCCCAGCACGTGATCGAAATGGGCGTGCGTGAATGCGAGATGCGTCACCCGGCGGCCCGTCATCCGCTCCGCCGCCGCCCGCAGCCCGGCCCCCTCCGGCAGCGAGGATCCTGGGTCGATCAGCAGGACCGCGTCATCGCCCACCACCAGCCCCGCGGTGCAGTCCCACACCGGCAGCCGCAGCCGTCCGGACCTCGCCGTCAGCCGTTCCCACCCCGCGTCTTCCCAACCGATGTCCATGCCGCGACGCTAGTCGAGCGGCCGCTCCCCGCGCGGTACCTTTGCGGGCCGCGAGGGGCGGCCCTTGCTATCGCCGTACGTACCCGCCGTACACTGACCGGGGGATCTCTGGCACTCGCCGTCCGCGAGTGCCAGCGGCACTCACCACGAGAACCCGGTGACCAGCCCGTCCGGGCAGGGGCAGTACGGCAACAGGCATCACAGACGGAGGTGTGCGCGATGCTCAGCGAACGCAGACTCGAAGTGCTGCGCGCCATCGTCCAGGACTACGTCGGGACGGAGGAGCCGGTCGGCTCCAAGGCGCTCACCGAGCGGCACCGGCTCGGCGTCTCGCCCGCCACCGTGCGCAACGACATGGCCGTGCTGGAGGAAGAGGGTTACATCGCCCAGCCCCACACCAGCGCGGGGCGCATCCCCACGGACAAGGGCTACCGCCTCTTCGTCGACAAGCTGGCGGGCGTCAAACCCCTGTCCAGCCCCGAGCGGCGGGCCATCCAGAACTTCCTCGACGGCGCCGTCGACCTCGACGACGTGGTCGGCCGCACGGTGCGGCTGCTCGCGCAGCTCACCCGGCAGGTCGCCGTCGTCCAGTACCCGAGCCTGACCCGCTCCACCGTCCGGCACGTCGAGCTCCTCTCGCTGGCCCCGGCCCGCCTGATGCTCGTCCTGATCACGGACACCGGCCGGGTCGAGCAGCGGCTCGTCGACTGCCTGACGCCCTTCGGGGAGACCTCGCTCGCGGACCTGCGGGCGCGGCTCAACAGCCGGATCGTCGGCCGCCGGTTCACCGACGTGCCGCCGCTGGTGCAGGACCTTCCCGAGTCCTTCGAGACCGAGGACCGGGCGACGGTCTCCACCGTCCTCGCGACCCTCCTCGAATGCCTCGTGGAGGACGCCGAAGAACGGCTGATGATCGGCGGAACCGCCAATCTCACCCGCTTCGGCCACGATTTCCCCCTGACGATCAGGCCGGTGCTCGAAGCGCTGGAGGAGCAGGTCGTGCTCCTCAAGCTGCTGGGCGAGGCCAACGAGTCGGGAATGGCCGTACGGATCGGGCACGAGAACGCCTACGAGGGGCTGAACTCCACGTCGGTCGTCTCGGTCGGTTACGGTTCGGGCGGCGAAGCAGTCGCCAAACTCGGCGTGGTCGGACCGACCCGCATGGACTACCCCGGAACGATGGGAGCGGTACGCGCAGTGGCACGTTACGTCGGACAGATCCTGGCGGAGTCGTAAGTGGCCACGGACTACTACGCCGTACTCGGCGTGCGCCGCGACGCTTCCCAGGACGAGATCAAGAAGGCCTTCCGGCGCCTCGCGCGTGAACTCCACCCGGACGTGAATCCGGACCCGAAGACGCAGGAGCGCTTCAAGGAGATCAACGCGGCCTACGAGGTGCTCTCGGACCCGCAGAAGAAGCAGGTCTACGACCTCGGCGGCGACCCGCTGTCCAACTCGGGCGGCGGCGGCGCGGGCGGGTTCGGAGCCGGGGGCTTCGGCAACTTCTCGGACATCATGGACGCCTTCTTCGGCCAGGCCTCGCAGCGCGGACCGCGCTCGCGGACCCGCCGCGGCCAGGACGCCATGATCCGCCTCGACCTGGAACTCGACGAGGCGGCCTTCGGGACGACCAAGGACATCCAGGTCGACACGGCCGTCGTCTGCACCACCTGCTCCGGTGAGGGCGCCGCTCCCGGCACCTCGGCGCAGACGTGCGACATGTGCCGCGGCCGCGGCGAGGTCTCGCAGGTCACCCGGTCCTTCCTGGGCCAGGTCATGACCTCGCGCCCCTGCCCGCAGTGCCAGGGCTTCGGCACCGTGGTCCCCACCCCGTGCCCCGAGTGCGCGGGCGACGGCCGGGTCCGCTCCCGCCGCACCCTCACGGTCAAGATCCCGGCCGGCGTCGAGAACGGCACCCGCATCCAGCTCGCGGGCGAGGGCGAGGTCGGCCCCGGCGGCGGCCCCGCCGGCGACCTCTACGTCGAGATCCACGAGCTGCCGCACAGCACCTTCCAGCGGCGCGGCGACGACCTGCACTGCACGGTCACCATCCCGATGACGGCGGCTTCCCTGGGCACGAAGTGCCCGCTGGAGACCCTGGACGGCATGGAAGAGGTGGACGTCCGCCCCGGCACCCAGTCGGGCCAGTCCATCCCGCTCCACGGCCGCGGCGTCACGCACCTGCGCGGCGGCGGCCGGGGCGACCTGATCGTCCACGTCGAGGTCATGACCCCGAACAAGCTGGACGCGCAGCAGGAGGACCTGCTGCGCCAGCTGGCCAAGTTGCGCGGCGAGGAACGGCCCACCGGCCAGTTCCAGCCCGGGCAGCAGGGCCTCTTCAGCCGCCTGAAGGACGCGTTCAACGGGCGCTGACCACCCCGCCTGAGGGCGCCCCGCGCGGGCGCCCCGCGGGCCGGGCAACCGGACTGCGCCGGGCGCCTCGCGTGATTCGGTCTGGTGCGGGGGACATGGCACGATGCTGGGCATGTCCTCCGCACCGAACGGTCTTCACCAGTACCCGATCGTGCAGGCCCCGATGGCGGGCGGCGGATCCTGTCCGCCGCTGGCCGCCGCCGTGAGCGAGGCGGGCGGGCTGGGCTTCCTGGCCGGCGGCTACAAAACGGCCGACGGCATGTACCAGGAGATCAAACGGCTGCGCGGGCTGACCCGCCGCCCCTTCGGCGTCAACCTCTTCGTGCCGCAGACCGCCTCGGCCGCCTCGGCCGACCCCGCCGCCATCGAGGCCTACCGGGGGCAGCTCGCCGGAGAGGCGAGCTGGTACGACGTCTCGATCGCGCCCGAGGACACCGTCGGCACCTACGACGACGGCTACGAAGCCAAACTCGCGATCCTCCTCGAAGACCCCGTGCCCGTGGTCTCCTTCACCTTCGGCTGCCCCCCGGCCGAGGTGCTGACCGCCCTGCGCCGGGCCGGTACCCGCAGCGTGGTCACCGTGACCTCCGTCGAGGAGGCCCGTACCGCGCAGGCCGCGGGCGCCGACGGCATCTGCGTCCAGGGCATCGAGGCGGGCGGCCACCAGGGCACGCACCGCGACGATCCGCACACCGACGGCACCGCGGGCGTCGGCCTGCTCGCGCTGATCGGGCAGGTACGGGAAGCGGTCGCGCTCCCGATCACCGCCGCGGGCGGCCTCATGCGGGGCTCGCAGGTCGCCGCCGTGATCGCCGCCGGCGCGGAGGCGGCGCAGCTCGGCACGGCCTTCCTGGCCTGCCCCGAGTCGGGCGCCGACCCGCTGCACAAGAGGGCGCTGACCGACCCGCTCTTCCCGCACACCGAACTCACCCGGGCCTTCTCCGGGCGGCCCGCGCGGGGGCTGGTCAACCGGTTCATGCGGGAGCACGGGCCGTACGCGCCCGCCGCCTACCCCCAGGTGCACCACCTGACCGCCGGCCTGCGCAAGGCCGCGGCGGCGGCCGGGGACCCGCAGGGCATGGCGCTGTGGGCGGGCCAGGGCCACCGGCTGGCGAGACCCCTGCCCGCCGGGCAGCTGGTGGAAGTACTGGCGGCCGAACTGGCCGAAGCGCAGCGCGCGTTGCGGATGCTGAAACTGAGGAGTGCGTCATGACCGCCCCCGTGTTCGTGGTGGAAGAGGTCCCCGCGGGGCCGGAGTTCGTCCTGGACGGGCCCGAAGGCCGCCACGCGGTGTCCGTGAAGCGGCTGAACCCCGGCGAGGCGGTGGTCCTCGCGGACGGCCGGGGCCGCTGGGCCGACGCCGTGGTCAAGGCGGCGGAGGGCAAGGACCGGCTGGTCGTGGCGGTGGACGCGGTCCACGAGGAGCCGGAGCCGGCGGTACGGATCACCGTGGTCCAGGCGCTGCCGAAGGGCGACCGGGGCGAGCTGGCCGTCGAGACGATGACCGAGACCGGGGTCGACGCGGTGGTGCCGTGGCAGGCGTCCCGGTGCATCACGCAGTGGCGCGGGGAGCGGGGGGCCAAGGCGCTGGGGAAGTGGCGGGCCACCGCGCGGGAGGCCGGGAAGCAGTCCCGTCGGGTGCGGTTCCCGGAGGTGGCCGAGGCCATGTCGACGAAGCAGGTCGCCGCGCTGCTGGCGGGGGCGGACCTGGCGATGGTCCTGCACGAGGACCGGGACGCCGGGTCCGCGGCGCTGGCCACGGCGGAGCTGCCGGGGGCGGGGGAGATCGTGCTCGTGGTCGGGCCGGAGGGCGGGGTCTCGCCGGAGGAGCTGGCCGTCTTCGCGGAGGCGGGGGCGAAGCCGTACCGCCTGGGGCGGTCCGTGCTGCGCACCTCCACCGCCGGCACCGCCGCCACCGCCGTCCTCCTGTCCCGCACGGGCCGCTGGTCGTAGGCCGCCTCCAGCCCCGCTGGGCAATCTCAGCCTCGCCGGCGTTTGAGGCGCTGCCGGGGGCTGGTGCTGGGTGCGTGTCTTGCGGTGCCTCCGGCGGGCCCTCAAACGCCGGGTGGGCTGGAGTCGGCTGGGCTGCGTCTGCCGTGCGGGCTGATTGTGGCCGGGGCGTGGCCGCGCCGCTGGGCAACTCCAGCCTCGCCGGCGTTTGAGGCGCTGCCGGAGGCAGGTGCCGGGTGCGCGTCTTGCGGTGCCTCCGGCGGGCCCTCAAACGCCGGGCGGGCTGGAGTCGGCTGGGCTGCGTCTGCCGTGCGGGCTGATTGTGGCCGGGGCGTGGCCGCGCCGCTGGGCAACTCCAGCCTCGCCGGCGTTTGAT
>NZ_JBWKDV010000002.1:462670-589288 GCF_056435825.1 Streptomyces sp. NPDC043876
AGGCGCTGCCGTAGGCAGGTGCCGGGTGCGCGTCTTGCGGTGCCTCCGGCGGGGCCTCAAACGCCGGGCGGGCTGGAGTCGGCTGGGCTGCGTCTGCCGGGCAGGGTGATCGTGGCCGGGCTGCGTCTGCCGGGCGGGCTGGAGTTGGCCGGGGCGCGTCCGCCCCGCCGGGGGAACGTTACGATGCGGGGAGTCGATCAACGGTATGGAGGCGCCGCTATGGGCGGGGAACCGCAGGCTGACTGCCTGTTCTGCAAGATCGTCAAGGGGGAGATCCCCGCGACCGTCGTTCACGAGACCGAGACGACCCTCGCGTTCCGGGACATAAACCCCCAGGCCCCGACGCACGTCCTCGTCATCCCCAAGGTCCACCACCCCGACGCCGCCTCCCTCGCCGCCGCCGAGCCCGCCGTCGCCGCGGACGTGCTGCGCGCCGCCGGTGAGGTCGCCGCGCAGGAAAAGGTCGCCGACTCCGGCTACCGGCTCATCTTCAACACCGGCGCGGGCGCCGGCCAGACCGTCTTCCACGCGCACGTGCACGTGCTCGGTGGCCGCGGTCTCGAATGGCCCCCGGGATAGCCGTGTCCGTACGGGAGTTCGTGGTGCTGGGCACCGCCAGTCAGGTGCCCACGCGCCACCGCAACCACAACGGCTACCTCCTGCGCTGGGACGGCGAGGGCATCCTCTTCGACCCGGGCGAGGGCACCCAGCGCCAGATGCTGCGTGCCGGGGTCGCCGCGCACGACATCAACCGGATCTGCGTCACCCAC
Organism: Streptomyces sp. NPDC043876; assembly: GCF_056435825.1. NCBI lineage: Bacteria > Bacillati > Actinomycetota > Actinomycetes > Kitasatosporales > Streptomycetaceae > Streptomyces > Streptomyces sp. NPDC043876. Next base: position 463,441 of record NZ_JBWKDV010000002.1, read on the forward strand.
TTCCACGGCGACCACAGCCTCGGCCTCGCGGGCGTGATCCAGCGGATCAACCTCGACCAGGTCCCGCACCCCGTCACCGCCCACTACCCGGCCTCCGGGCAGAAGTTCTTCGACCGCCTGCGGTACGCCACCGCCTACCGCGAGACGGTCGCGCTGACCGAGGCCCCGGTGGCCGCGGACGGGGTGCTGGCGAGCGGGCCGGCGTACACCCTGGAGGCCCGGCTGCTCTCGCACCCGGTGGAGTCCTTCGGGTACCGGATCGCCGAGCCCGACGGACGCCGCATGGTTCCCGAGCTGCTGGCCCGCCACGGCATCAAGGGCCCCGACGTCGGCCGGCTCCGCCGCGACGGCGAGCTGAACGGCGTCACCCTCGACGAGGTCAGCGAGCACAAGCCGGGCCAGCGCTTCGCCTTCGTCATGGACACCCGGCTCTGCCCCGGCGTCGAGGCCCTCGCCGAGGGCTGCGACATGCTGGTCATCGAGTCCACCTTCCTGGACGCCGACGAACGCCTCGCCACGGACCACGGACACCTGACGGCCGCCCAGGCCGCCCGCGTCGCCCGCGCGGCCGGGGTCCGTCACCTCGTCCTGACGCACTTCTCGCAGCGCTACACCGACCCGGCCGACTTCGAGCGCGAGGCCCGCGCCGCCGGTTTCGACGGCGAGCTGACCATCGCCGCCGACCTCGTGCGGGTCCCGCTGCCCAAGCGCGGATAGGAGGCCGCCGGAGACCGGCACCCGCCCCCGCCGACCGTCGGCAACCGCACGGCGGGGAGGAGAAGAGCGTTCCTCCGGTGATCTGGGACACACTGTGTGGTGCGCCGGTCCGGCCCGGGCAGGGCCGGCGGCTTTCCGGATCCTCCACGCCGCGCACGAAACGGGGAACACGCCGTGACCAGTCGGAACAGCCGTCCGAGCCGGAACAGAGCCGACGGCGAACAGATCGACCCGCTCGGCGGGCTCCGCTCGCCCCGCGACCCGGACTGCGACGTCTTCCTGACCGGCACGGTCTTCCTCGACATCATCTTCACCGGCCTCGACTCGGCCCCCGTGCGCGGTACGGAGTCCTGGGCGCGCGGCATGGGTTCGAGCCCCGGGGGAGTCGCCAACATGGCGACCGCGCTGGCCCGGCTGGGGCTGCACACCTCGCTGGCCGCGGCCTTCGGCGACGACCACTACGGCGAGTACTGCTGGGACGCGCTGGAGCAGGGCGAGGGCATCGACCTGGCGATGTCGCGCCGGATTCCCGGCTGGCATTCGCCGGTCACCGTCTCGATGGCCTACGAGGGCGAGCGGACCATGGTCTCGCACGGCCACGAGGCGCCCCCCGGAGCCGGTTCCGACCCCATCCCGGACTGCCCGCCCCGGGCCAGGGCCGCGGTCGCCTCGCTGGCCCCGGGGCGCCGCGAGGAGTGGATCGCGGCGGCCGCCCGCCGCGGGGCCCGGGTCTTCGCGGACGTCGGCTGGGACGAGAGCGGGCGCTGGGACCTGGCCGCCCTGGCCGACCTGGAGCACTGCGAGGCCTTCCTGCCGAACGCCGCCGAGGCGGTGCGCTACACCGGTACGGACTGCCCCCGGGTGGCGGCCCGGGCGCTGGCCGAGCGGGTGCCGATCGCAGTGGTGACCATGGGCGCGCAGGGCTCGTACGCGGTGGACGGGCGGACCGGGGAGAGCGCCGAGGTCCCGGCGATCGAGGTGGAGGCCCTGGATCCCACGGGCGCCGGCGACGTGTACGTGGCGGGGTTCGTCACCGGCACCCTCGCCGGGTGGCCGCTCGCGGACCGGCTGGCCTTCGCGGGCCTGACCGCGGCCCTGTCGGTGCAGGAGTTCGGCGGCTCCCTGTCCGCGCCCGGCTGGCCGGAGGTGGCCCACTGGTGGCACGGGCTGCGGGCGCGCCCGGGCGGGGTCCCCGAGGGGCTGCGGCACTACGGGTTCCTGGACGACCTGCTGCCCGCGGACGCCGCCGAGGCCGCCGCGGAAGCGCGGCGGGCCGGGGTCCGGCGGCGCGCGGTGCCCACGATCGGCTTCCGCCACTCCGCGTAGCGGCCGGGCCGTGACCTGCCACGGCGGGCGGCGGAGCGGGGAAATCCCTTCGGGCAACCGGGCGGCAAGTCGTACGCTTGGTAATCCAGAGGGTCGTCGATCGGCGAGACCCCTCGACGGGAGGTATGTGCAGGCCTCAGAGCCGGCCCATGACTCAGACACCGACAGCCCGCACCCCCGCACTGCCGGGGCAGGCACGAGCCCACTTCACCGTTCCGGCCACGCACCCGATGGTGACGGTGCTCGGATCGGGAGACGCCCTCTTGCGCGTGATCGAGCGGGCGTTCCCCGCCACGGACATCCACGTCCGCGGCAACCAGGTAAGCGCGGTCGGCGACGCGGCGGAGGTCGCCCTCGTCCAGCGCCTTTTCGACGAGATGATGCTGGTGCTCCGCACCGGACTGCCGATGACGGAGGACGCAGTGGAACGGTCGATCGCGATGCTCCGCGCCAATGGCGCGGGCCCCGAGGGCCAGGGCGGCGAGGAGACCCCGGCCGAGGTGCTGACCCAGAACATCCTCTCCAGCCGTGGCCGCACCATCCGTCCCAAGACCCTCAACCAGAAGCGGTACGTCGACGCGATCGACAAGAACACGATCGTCTTCGGCATCGGCCCCGCCGGTACCGGCAAGACCTACCTGGCGATGGCCAAGGCGGTCCAGGCCCTTCAGTCCAAGCAGGTCAGCCGGATCATCCTGACCCGCCCCGCCGTCGAGGCGGGCGAACGCCTCGGTTTCCTGCCGGGCACCCTCTTCGACAAGATCGACCCCTACCTGCGCCCGCTCTACGACGCGCTGCACGACATGATCGACCCCGACTCGATCCCGCGCCTGATGGCGGCGGGCACGATCGAGGTCGCACCGCTGGCCTACATGAGGGGTCGCACCCTCAACGAGGCTTTTGTCGTGCTCGACGAGGCGCAGAACACCACCCCCGAGCAGATGAAGATGTTCCTGACCCGGCTCGGGTTCGATTCGAAGATCGTCGTCACCGGTGACGTGACCCAGGTCGACCTCCCGGGCGGGAGCAAGAGCGGGCTGCGTCAGGTCCAGGACATCCTCGAAGGGGTCCCGGACATCCACTTCTCGCGGCTCACCTCCGAGGATGTCGTCCGGCACAAGCTCGTCGGCCGTATCGTCGACGCGTACGAGCAGTACGACAGCCACAACGGGAAGTAGCCCAGAAGCACCATGTCGATCGACGTCAACAACGAGTCCGGAACCGATGTCGACGAGCAGGCGATCCTCGACATCGCCCGCTACGCGCTCGCCCGGATGAGGATCCACCCGCTGTCCGAGCTGTCCGTCATCGTGGTCGACGAGGCCGCGATGGAGCAGTTGCACATCCAGTGGATGGACCTGCCCGGACCCACCGACGTCATGTCCTTCCCGATGGACGAGCTGCGTCCGCCGTCGAAGGACGACGAGGAGCCCCCGCAGGGACTCCTCGGTGACATCGTGCTGTGCCCTGAGGTCGCCAAGAAGCAGGGCGAGGAAGCCCCGACGCAGCACTCCATGGACGAGGAGCTCCAGCTCCTCACCGTCCACGGGGTGCTGCACCTGCTCGGCTACGACCACGAGGAGCCCGACGAGAAGGCCGAGATGTTCGGCCTCCAGGCGGCCATCGTGGACGGCTGGCGGGGCGAGCGCGGGATGACCGGCGCCTCTCCCGCCCCCACCGTCTCGTGACCGCCCCTCAGCTGATCACCGGGGCGGTCCTGCTGGTCGTGGTGGCCTGGTTCGCGGCCTGCGCCGAGTCCGGGATCGCCCGCATGTCCAGCTTCCGCGCCGAACAGGCCGTACGGGCGGGACGGCGCGGCAGCGCCAAGCTCGCCCAGGTCGCCGGCGACCCGACCCGCTACCTCAACGTGGCGCTGCTGGTGCGGGTCACCTGCGAGATGGCGGCGGGCGTCATGGTCACCTACGTGTGCCTCGACTCCCTCGGCGACAACTGGCGGGCGCTGGGCACCGCCATCGCCGTCATGGTGCTGGTCTCCTTCGTCGCGGTGGGCGTCTCCCCCCGCACGATCGGCCGCCAGCACCCGCTGAACACCGCGACCGCGGCGGCGTACGTCCTGGTGCCGCTGGCCCGGGTGATGGGCCCCATTCCGCAGCTGCTCATCCTCATCGGCAACGCGCTGACCCCCGGGAAGGGCTTCCGCAAGGGGCCGTTCGCCTCCGAGGCCGAGCTGCGCGCGATGGTGGACCTGGCGGAGAAGGAGTCGCTGATCGAGGACGACGAGCGCCGGATGGTGCACCAGGTCTTCGAACTCGGCGACACCCTGGTGCGCGAGGTGATGGTGCCGCGCACCGACCTGATCTGCATCGAGCGGTACAAGACGATCCGTCAGGCGACCACGCTCGCGCTGCGGTCGGGGTTCTCGCGGATCCCGGTGACGGGGGAGAACGAGGACGACATCGTCGGCATCGTCTACCTCAAGGACCTGGTCCGCAAGACGCACATCAGCCGCGAGGCCGAGTCCGGACTCGTCACCACCGCCATGCGCCCGGCGGTCTTCGTGCCCGACACGAAGAACGCGGGTGACCTGCTGCGCGAGATGCAGCAGGTGCGCAACCACGTCGCCGTCGTCATCGACGAGTACGGCGGCACGGCCGGGATCGTCACCATCGAGGACATCCTGGAGGAGATCGTCGGCGAGATCACCGACGAGTACGACCGCGAGCTGCCGCCCGTCGAGGAACTCGGCGACGACCGTTACCGGGTGACGGCCCGTCTCGACATCACCGACCTCGGCGAGCTGTTCGGGGTGGAGGACTTCGACGACGAGGACGTGGAAACGGTCGGCGGACTGCTCGCCAAGGCGCTGGGCCGGGTGCCCATCGCGGGCGCGTCCGCGCTCCAGGACCTGCCCGACGGCCGCTCGCTGCGGCTGACCGCCGAATCCCCGGCGGGCCGCCGGAACAAGATCGTCACCGTACTGGTCGAGCCGGTCCGGCCGGCGCCGGCCGCCGAGGGGGAGACCGTATGACGCCCGCCGAGCTGCGCGCCTTCTGCCTTCAATTCAACGCGGTGGCGGAGGAGTTCCCCTTCAACCCGGAGACCTCGGTCTTCAAGGTGCTGGGCAAGGTCTTCGCGCTCTCGGCGCTCGACGGGGACCCGCTGAAGGTGAATCTCAAGTGCGAACCGGAGGCCGCGGTCCGGTTGCGTGCCGAGTACGGGGCGATCGAGCCGGGCTGGCACATGAACAAGCGGCACTGGAACACGGTGACCGTGGGCGGGCTCCCGGACGCGATGGTCAAGGAGCTGATCGAGGACTCGTACGACCTGGTGGTGGCGGGGCTGCCGCGGGCGGAGCGGCTGCGGCTCGACCGGTCCTGAGGCCGGGGCGGCCTGGGATCAAGGTCACATATTCTCCCGGTCTCCGGGCGGGTGCGATTCCCCGCTTTACGTTTAGGTTTGCATCCGCCAAGCAAGATCCGTTCCTGCTGGCCGGGACCCCGTGCCGGGGGCCGGGGGTGGGCATGGAGGGGAGAGCGCCTCGGCGCGGCCGTTGTACGGCCCCGCCGAGGCGCTCCTATGCTTTCCGGCATGACGGACAGCGATCACGACACCGCCGGCGCCGCGCTCGGCCCCGAGGACACCAAGATCATCACGCTGGCGCGCAGCGCCCGGGCCCGCAACGGGGTGTCCGAGGGCGCGGCGGTGCGGGACGAGACGGGCCGCACCTACGTCGCCGGGACCGTCGAGCTGGAGTCGCTGAAGCTCAGCGCGCTGCGGACCGCCGTCGCGATGGCCGTGGCCAGCGGGGCCGGCTCGCTGGAGGCCGCCGCCGTGGTCAGCGCGGCCGACAGCGTGAGCGAGGCCGACCGCGCCGCCGTCCGCGACCTCGGCGGGCCCGCCACGCCGGTCCTGCTCGCCGCCCCCGACGGCACCCTGCGGTCCACCACCACGGCGGGCTGAGCGGGGCTGCGCGCCGGGCCGGTCAGACGGTGGTCGCGGCCGTGACCGGGCCGGCCGGTTCGCGGCGGCGCCGGATGACCATCGCCATCAGCGCGGCCACCGCGCACAGCGCGCCCGACGCGTACCAGACGGGGTCGTACGAGCCGAAGGCGTCCCGGGAGAGGCCGGCCAGGAACGCCACCAGCGCCGCGCCCACCTGGTGCGAGGCCAGCACCCAGCCGAAGACGATCGCGCTGTCCTCGCCGTACCGCTCCCGGCACAGCGCGATCGTCGGCGGGACGGTCGCGACCCAGTCCAGGCCGTAGAAGACGATGAAGAAGACCATCGGCGGGTGCACCGAGGGCGCCAGCAGCATCGGCAGGAAGAGCAGCGAGACCCCGCGCAGCGCGTAGTACACCGCGAGCAGGCGGCGGGGCTCGAAGCGGTCGGTGAACCAGCCGGAGGCCACCGTGCCGATCACGTCGAACACGCCGATCACCGCCAGCAGTCCGGCCGCCGCCGTCACCGGCATCCCGTGATCGTGCGCCGCGGGCACGAAGTGCGTCTTGACCAGGCCGTTGGTGGAGGCGCCGCAGATCGCGAAGGTCCCGGCGAGCAGCCAGAAGGGGCCGGTGCGGGCAGCCTTGAAGAGCACGATGAGCGTCCGGCGGGCGGCGCCCGGCACGGGGGCGGGCTTGGGGGCGTACTCGCCGCCGTACGGGGCGAGGCCCACGTCCGCCGGGTGGTCGCGCAGCAGCAGCCAGACGAACGGTACGACGGCCAGCGCGGCCAGCGCGACGGTGACCGCCGCCGGGCGCCAGCCGTGGTGCTCCACCAGCCAGGCGAGCAGCGGCAGGAAGACCAGCTGGCCCGAGGCGCCCGCCGCGGTGAGGATGCCGGTGACCAGGCCGCGCCGGGCGGCGAACCAGCGGTTGGTCACGGTCGCCGCGAAGGCCAGCGCCATCGAGCCGCTGCCCAGCCCCACCAGCACGCCCCAGAAGAGCACCAGCTGCCAGGACGCGGTCATCCACACCGTGGCCGCCGTGCCGCCGGAGATCACCAGGAGCGCGGCGACGACGACCCGGCGGATGCCGTAGCGGTCCATCAGCGCGGCGGCGAAGGGCGCGGTCAGTCCGTACAGGGCGAGGTTGACGGAGACGGCGAAGCCGATCGTGCCGCGCGACCAGTCGAACTCCTTGTGCAGCGGGTCGAGGAGCAGGCCGGGCAGGGAGGCGAAGGCGGCCGCGCCGATGATCGTCACGAAGGTGACGGCGGCGACGGACCAGGCGCGGTGGACGCGCCCGACGGGGCGCGGGGCCGGAGCGGGAGAGGGGGCGTCGGGGGTGGCGCCGGGGAGGGGTGCTGTCTGGGTCACAGGGACAGCCTCCGGCGCCGGGGACCGGTGATCCAGTGGCCTGAACGACATGTGTCGCTACGATCGGGCCATGACCGATCGGGCCCGTACCTCCGCCCCGCCGCCGGCGCGGCCCCACCGCGTGGTCGTCCTCGCCCTGACCGGGCTGCTGCCCTTCGAGCTGGGCATTCCGCACCGGATCTTCGGCCGCGCCAAGGACCCGGCGGGCCGGCCGCTGTACGAGATCCTCACCTGCGCCCTCGCGCCCGGCCCGGTCCAGACCGACGCCGACTTCGCGATCGACGTCGCGCACGGGCCGGAGCTGCTGGCCACCGCCGACACGGTGGTCGTGCCCGCCTCCTACGAGCTGGGCCCGGTCTACGACGAGGGGCGCCTCACCCCCGAACTCCGCGCGGCACTCGCCCATCTGCGGCCCGGCACCCGGCTCGTCGCCATCTGCACGGGCGGGTACGTCCTGGCGGCGGCCGGATTCCTCGACGGCCGCCGCGCCACCACGCACTGGGCCTCCGCCGAGCACTTCCAGCGGCTCTTCCCCGCCGTCCTGGTCGACCCCGAGGTGCTGTACACGGACGACGGGGACGTCCTGACCTCCGCCGGGGTGGCCGCCGGGATCGACCTGTGCCTGCACATCGTGCGCTGCGACCACGGCGCGGCGGTGGCCAACGACGTGGCCCGGCGCACGGTCGTGCCGCCCCACCGGGAGGGCGGTCAGGCGCAGTTCATCGAGCGGCCGGTGCCGCGACCGCACCTCGCCAGCACGGCGGCGGCCCGCGCCTGGGTCATGGACCGGCTGCACGAGCCGGTGCGGCTGACCGAACTGGCCCGCCAAGAGGCCGTGTCGGTACGGACCTTCACCCGCCGCTTCCGCGAGGAATCCGGGGTCAGCCCCGGGCAGTGGATCCTCATGCAGCGGGTGGAACGGGCCCGCCAGCTGCTGGAGCGCACGGAGATGCCGATGGAACAGGTGGCCCGGGAGGCGGGGTTCGGCCATGCCCAGTCACTGCGCAAGCACGTACGGGCGGCGCTCGGGGTGAGCCCGACGGCGTACCGGCGGACCTTCCGCGCGACGCTGCCGCGATCTGATGGGCCATCAGATGAGGTGGGGCCCCGACCTTGACATCTGCCGCCGCCCGCTCGTGAATGGCCCCCTGCCGAGGTGGACAGCGGGGGTGTCGCGGTGCGCAGAGGGACGCGGAGCAGGTACCGGGGCCGGTCGGCCGCCGTCGGCCTGGCCGTCCTCGCCGCCGCGGCGGGCGGCACGTCCGGCGCACCCGCCGCCGCCGAGGACGGGGAACCGGCCCCGGCGGGCCGGGTCGCCTTCCCCACCCACTGCGTGCCGCCGCCACAGAGCGGGCTGCCGCCCGCCGACGGCCCCACCACCGCGGAGCTCACCGTGGACGACCCGGCGCCCCGGGTCGGCGACACCGTCACCGTCACCTACCGGGTGGCCGCGACCCCGGCCCCGAACCCGCTGACCACCGAGCTGCCCGCCGACGTGCTCACCCCCACCGCCGTGATCCTGCTGGCCGGGGCGCAGCAGGGCGCGGTCACCGTGGCCGGAACCGCGCGCAACGACCCCGTCCCGGCGGGCGCCGCCCTCCCGGACGTCACCATGACCGGCACCTTCACCGTCACCGCTCCGGGCGAGACCTCCTTCGCCCCCGGCGCCTACACCCTGCACACCCGGCACCTGCTCGACCTCGACACCCGCTGCGCGCCCGCCGCGGGGGAGCCCCCGACGGTCGCCGGACGGCTCACAGCGAGCTCGCTCCCGGCCGCGCACCCGCGCGCCGGCGCCCCCGGCGGCTCGTCCGGGGCCCCGGGCGCGTACCCGGCCGTCGAGCCCGCCCCGCCGGCGGCCGGGGTGCGGAAGGTGACGGCGACGATGCAGCCCGGGGCGCTGTCGATGACGCAGGCGGGCGCGTCGATCACGCTCGGCGCGATCCCGTTCGGCGGGGGCGCGGCCCCCGGCCGGATCGGCACGGTCACCGTCACGGACCTGCGGGGCGGCCCGGCGGGCTGGACTCTGACCGGCAAGGTCACCGACTTCACCGGACCCGGCGGGGTCCGGATCCCCGGGGCCGAGCTGAGCTGGACGCCGGTGTGCGTGACGGCGCCCGGGAGCCGGGGCACGTGCGTCGCGGGGAGTGCCGGGGTGGTGGGGCCGGAGGGGGCGGTCCTCGCCCGGGCCCCTGCCGCGGCGGCGAGCGGGACGTTCACCGCGGACGCGACCGTCTCCCTCCGGGTGCCGCCGTACACCCGGCCGGGCGGCTACACGGCCGTCCTGACCCTGACCCTGTCGTGAGGGGCGGGCGCGCCCCGGGTACGCCGCGCACCCCCGGCTCGGGGCCCCCTCGGCGGGTGCGCTCGCCCTGCTCGCCGTGGCCTGGTCGGCGCTGGGAGCCGCATCGGGGAGAATGGCCCGTATGAGCGATCGTTCCCCCGAGCCCACCGCCCCGCACCGCGCGGGCTTCGCATGCTTCGTCGGCCGTCCCAACGCGGGCAAGTCGACCCTGACCAACGCACTCGTGGGTACCAAGGTCGCGATCACCTCCAACCGGCCGCAGACCACCCGCCACACGGTCCGGGGCATCGTGCACCGCCCGGACGCGCAGCTCGTCCTGGTCGACACCCCCGGCCTGCACAAGCCGCGCACCCTGCTGGGCGAGCGGCTGAACGACGTCGTACGGGCCACCTGGTCCGAGGTCGACGTCATCGGCTTCTGCGTCCCGGCCGACCAGAAGCTCGGCCCCGGCGACAAGTTCATCGCCAAGGAACTCGCGGGGATCAAGAAGACCCCCAAGATCGCCATCGTGACGAAGACCGACCTGGTCGAGTCCAAGGCGCTCGCCGAGCAGCTGCTCGCCCTCCACCAGCTCGGCGCCGAGCTGGGCTTCGAGTGGGCCGAGATCGTCCCCGTCTCCGCGGTGGGCGACAGCCAGGTCCAGCTGCTGGCCGACCTGATCGCCCCGCTGCTCCCGGAGAGCCCGCCGCTGTACCCGGAGGGCGACCTCACCGACGAGCCCGAGATGGTCATGGTGGCCGAGCTGATCCGCGAGGCCGCGCTGGAGGGCGTGCGCGACGAGCTGCCGCACTCCATCGCCGTGGTCGTCGAGGAGATGATCCCGCGCGAGAACCGTCCGGCCGACCGCCCGCTGCTGGACATCCACGCGAACGTCTACATCGAGCGGCCGAGCCAGAAGGGCATCATCATCGGCCCGAAGGGCTCCCGCCTGAAGGAGGTCGGGATGAAGTCGCGCAAGCACATCGAGGCGCTGCTCGGCACCCCGGTCTTCCTCGACCTGCACGTGAAGGTCGCGAAGGACTGGCAGCGCGACCCGAAGCAGCTGCGCAAGCTCGGCTTCTGAGCCGGGCGCGGCCGCCACGGCGCCGCGCCGTGGCCGCCGTGCTCCGGTCCGCCGGTGACTACCGCAGCCGCCGCACCTTCACCGCGTTGTCCGTCCGGGTCCCGGGCCGGCCGTCAGGCCGGTCCTGGGCCCGTTCGTGCTCCTCGGCCAGGAGCACCTCCCACGCGCCCTCGGGCAGCTCCAGTTCCGCCACGACCTGCTCCGGCGTCGGGAAGCGGACCTCGGGGTGCGTGTTCTCCTGCCAGTCGGCCCAGCCCGCGTGGCCCACGATCAGCAGGATGCCGCCGGGGGCGACCGAAGCGGCGGCCGTGCGCAGGATCCGCTCGCGCGGGAAGTCGCCGTAGGAGTGCAGGAAGCTCGCCGTGACCAGATCGAACTCCCCGGCCGGGAACGACTCGGCCAGGTCGTGGCGCTGCCAGTCGATCCGGTCGCCGACGCCCGCCTCGGCGGCGTGCGCGGCGGCCCGCTCCAGGGCGACGGCGGAGATGTCCGTGGCGGTGACCCGCCAGCCCCGGCGGGCCAGCCAGACGGCGTCGCCGCCCTCGCCGCTGCCGAGGTCCAGGGCGCGGCCCGGCGTGACGCCCTCGATCTCCCGGACCAGGACCGCGTTCGCGTTCCCGGACCAGATCCGCTCGCTCTCCCGGTAGCGGGCGTCCCAGAACTCCGCGCCCGTGGCGGTCCCGGGAGCCGGGCCGTCCTGCGGCCGTGCCGGGGCGTGCGCGTGCGTCTGCTCGGGCATGGGGACCTCTTCCTGCCGTACGGGCGCCGGGCGCCCGGGGGTGACTGCCTGCCCTCCCGATGCTGCGCCCGCTCCCGCGTCCGGGCCAACGTTTGTTGCCGCTTCGGCAAAAGCGCCCCCGGAGCCGCCCTACGCGGCCCCTTCCGCCGCATGGGCATGCAGTCCGCGGGCTTCGCCGACGGCCCGTGGCGAGGGGCTGTTTTCGGCCATGGTCAGGCGCCTTCCTTGAGGACCCGCACGATCAACTGGCGCTGCGCGTCGGACAGGTGCGGGTCCCGGCACTGCACCGTCCGCCCGTCGACCGTGATCCGGTACGAGAATCCGTCCCGCACCCCGTCGCTGGACGGCCGCGGCGGCCCCGGCCGCAGCGCGAGCTGGGCCAGGGCCTGCCATTCCGCCTCGTCGGGCAGGCCCGACGTGTCGATCTCCACCCGGCGCTCGATGCCCGCGAAGCCGCCGGTCCGCACCACAAGAATCCGCATGGGACCTGTCTACCGGCTCTAGGAGGTCGGCACACCCACCTGGGACCACGCCTTCACGAGCGCCTCGTGCTCGGCGCCGCCGGACCCGAAGCGGGTGGCCGCCGCGGCCACCGACAGCCGCGCGAAGTCCGCGAAACTCGCGTCCTTGGCCAGTTCGCCGCCGGTCAGGGTGTCGTACCAGACCTGGCCGGCCCGCTCCCAGGCCTTGCCGCCGAGTTCGGTGGCGGCCAGGTAGAAGGCGTGGTTCGGGATGCCGGAGTTGATGTGCACGCCGCCGTTGTCCCCGCTCGTCTTCACGTAGCCGTCCATCGTCGCGGGCTGCGGGTCCCGGCCCAGCTCGTCGTCGTCGTAGGCGGTGCCGGGAGCCTTCATGGAGCGCAGGGCGACCCCGCTGACGTTCGGCCCGAGCAGCCCCGCGCCGATCAGCCAGTCGGCGTCCTGCGCCGTCTGGTCCAGGGAGTACTGCTTGATGAGCGAGCCGAAGACGTCCGACATCGACTCGTTGAGGGCGCCGGACTGGCCGTAGTACTCCAGGTTGGCCGTGTACTGGGTGACGCCGTGGGTCAGCTCGTGCCCGATGACGTCCACCGACACGGTGAAGTCGAGGAAGAGGTCGCCGTCGCCGTCCCCGAAGACCATCTGGGTGCCGTCCCAGAAGGCGTTGTTGTAGGCCTCGCCGTAGTGGACGCTCGCGTGCAGGGGCAGGCCCGAACCGTCGATCGAGTGGCGTCCGAACGCCTTCAGGTACAGCTCGAAGGTGGAGCCGAGCCCGGCGTAGGCGCGGTTGACGGAGGCGTCCTTGTGCAGCGGCCCGCCTTCGGCGCGGACCTTCCTGCCGGGCAGCCGGGTGTGGTGCTGGGCGTCGTAGATCGTGCGCGCCGGGGTGTCGGAGACCGGGACGTCGAGCGCCGGGGCGATGCCGCGGACGGTGTTGAGGCGGCGCCGGGTGCGCTGGAGCGCGTCGTGTTCGAGGGTGCGCTGCGCGAGGTCGGCGCGGCGGGTGTCCTCGGAGCGGGCGATCCGGTCGAGGACGTGGGGCGGCACGATCGTGCAGAAGACGGGGTGGTGAGCGGGGTGGTGACGCGTGGCATCCATGGCGGCAATGTGGCACTGGGTCATGCCAGTGTCACTAGCTGCAACCATGATTCATTCGACTGTCTGAAACCCGCGGGAGCGAGGTTGACGGATCGCCCGGACCTCGCGCGGACAAGAGAGTCTTAACTCGCAAGAGGTACAAAACAGACTGCATGGTCTTGCATACTGAAACAGGTCCCCGCGCAGCCGCGCGGCTGGGCTAAGGTGCGGCCATCATGCGTTTTGGGCTGCTTCTCCTTAGCTGCCGCGGCGAGGGCCTGTAGTCGTAGGCCGACCCCCTCCCCGCGGAGTCCGGTGTTGCGGTTTTACTGCCTGTCGGCCGTCCCAGCGAACATCACGTGGACACGCGAGGAGCCCTACGCCATGACTCAGCACACTTTTGCGGGACGACCCACCCCCCTCACCAACGCCACGCACACGCAGCGCCCCTCCGGCATGCCGATCCACAAGTACGGCGCGTACGAGCAGGTGGACATCCCCGACCGCACGTGGCCGGACGCCCGCATCACCAAGGCGCCCCGCTGGCTGTCCACCGACCTGCGCGACGGCAACCAGGCCCTGATCGACCCGATGAGCCCCGCCCGCAAGCGCGAGATGTTCGACCTGCTGGTGCGCATGGGCTTCAAGGAGATCGAGGTCGGCTTCCCCTCCTCCGGCGACACCGACTTCAACTTCGTGCGCTCCATCATCGAAGAGGGCGCGATCCCGGACGACGTGACCATTTCCGTACTGACCCAGGCCCGCGAGGACCTGATCGAGCGGACCGTCGAATCGCTGGTCGGCGCCAAGCGCGCCACCGTGCACCTGTACAACGCCACCGCGCCGACCTTCCGCCGGGTCGTCTTCCGCGGCTCCAAGGAGCAGATCAAGCAGATCGCCGTCGACGGCACCCGCCTGGTCATGGACTACGCCGACAAGATCCTGGGCGACGAGACCGTCTTCGGCTACCAGTACAGCCCGGAGATCTTCACGGACACGGAGCTGGACTTCGCCCTGGAGGTCTGCGAGGCCGTCTGCGACGTGTGGCAGCCGGGCGAGGGCCGCGAGATCATCCTGAACCTGCCCGCGACGATCGAGCGCTCCACGCCCTCGACCCACGCGGACCGCTTCGAGTGGATGGCCCGCAACCTGACCCGCCGCCCCTTCGTCTGCATCTCCGTCCACCCCCACAACGACCGCGGCACCGCCGTCGCCGCCGCCGAACTGGCCGTCATGGCCGGCGCCGACCGCGTCGAGGGCTGCCTGTTCGGCCAGGGCGAGCGCACCGGCAACGTCGACCTGGTCACGCTGGGCATGAACCTGTTCTCCCAGGGCGTGGACCCGGAACTCGACTTCTCCCAGATCGACGAGATCCGCCGCACCTCCGAGTACTGCAACCAGATGGAGGTCCACCCGCGCCACCCCTACGCGGGCGACCTGGTCTACACCTCCTTCTCCGGCTCCCACCAGGACGCCATCAAGAAGGGCTTCGACGCCATGGAGGCCGACGCGGCCGCCCGGGGCAAGACCGTCGACGACATCGAGTGGGCGGTGCCCTACCTGCCGATCGACCCGAAGGACGTCGGCCGCTCCTACGAGGCGGTCATCCGGGTCAACTCGCAGTCCGGCAAGGGCGGGATCGCGTACGTCCTGAAGAACGAGCACAAGCTGGACCTGCCGCGCCGGATGCAGATCGAGTTCTCGCGGATCATCCAGGCCAAGACCGACGCCGAGGGCGGCGAGGTCACGCCGAAGGCGATCTGGTCCATCTTCGAGGACGAGTACCTGCCCAACCGGGAGAACGCGGACGCCCGCTGGGGCCGCATCCAGCTGCGCTCCGGCCAGACGACCACCGACAAGGACGGCGTCGACAAGCTGACCGTCGAGGCGATCGTCGACGGAGTCGAGACCGTACTGGAAGGCACCGGCAACGGCCCGATCTCGGCCTTCTTCGCCGCACTGGCCGACGTCGGCATCGACGCCCGCCTGCTGGACTACACCGAGCACACGATGAGCGAGGGCGCCTCCGCGCAGGCCGCCTCGTACATCGAGTGCGCCATCGACGGCCGCGTCCTGTGGGGCATCGGCATCGACGCGAACACCACCCGCGCCTCCCTGAAGGCCGTCATCTCGGCCGTCAACAGGGCGGGGCGCTGACGGCGCCGGCTCCGGCTTCCGTACACGGTCCGGCAACACCGCCGTAGACCCGGCGCCACGGCCCCGCTCCTCGTTCGCGAGGGCGGGGCCGCGGCGTACGCCGACACGCGCGCCCCTGCGCGGTCCGGCGCGGCTGCGTCAGGATGGCCGCGTCCCCCGTACGAGGGATGGTTCGGGCGGAAAACGACGGGTATTCCGGGCGCGGTGGCGGGGGCGCACTTCGGCCAACTCGCAGACTCGACCGATGTTGTCTTGTCACACGACTGACGCATGCTCACCGATGTGGCTAACATCACGCCAACCCGGCGATGTTGCCGGACCGTTACGGAGGTGCGAACGTGCTGCCAGTTCGGGGCGGGACCGGCCGGAAGCTGTCGGCGTGGGGCATCCGTACCACCTGGAACACCGTGGGCGACGGGGACTTCTTCTGCCCGGGCTGCGGTGGTGACCGCAACTACCGTCGGCGGACGGGCCGTCGGCGGCTCACCGTGCTCGGCGTACCGCTGCTGCCGCGCGGAAGCGTCGGCCCGGTGGTCGAGTGCGCCGCCTGCCGCGACCGCTACGACACCGACGTGCTCGACCACCCCACCACCACCCGCTTCACGGCGATGCTGCGGGACGCCGTCCACACGGTCACCCTCGCGGTCCTGGCGGCGGGCGGCACGTCCTCGCGCAGCGCCCTGGAGGCCGCCGTGTCGGCCGTACGGGCCGCGGGCTTCCAGGACTGCACGGAGGAGCAGCTGGAGTCCCTCGTGGAGGCCCTGGCCACCGACGAGGGCCGCCTGGGCCTCTACGACGGCCCGGAGTGCTGCGGGGCCGCCCTGTCCATCGAGCTCCACGAGGTACTGGACCCCCTGGCCCCGCACCTGGCCGGCCCGGGCCGCGCCTCGCTGCTGCTCCAGGCCGCGCGCGTAGCCCTCGCGGACGGCCCGTACATCCCGGCCGAACGCGAGGTCCTGACCACGATCGGCGCCACCCTGCGCCTGGACGCGGACGAGGTGTCGAGCCTGCTGGCGGGGGTGGGGGCGGCGGGGTCCTGGTGAGGTGGGGGGCCCGGCTGCGCCGGGGAGCGGCTTCGCCGCTCGTGGGTTGCGCTTCGTGCGTCCGGGGTCGGTGATGCTCCGGGGGCTGCCCGTCAGTTCCACTGTCTTCCCGTGCCGGGGCGTCCTGTCAAGAGCGCTCCTTCGTCGCGTCGCTTCGCGATGGCCTGCGGCCACTCTTGACATGCCACCCCGTCCCGGAAAGCCAAGAACTGTCGGGCCGCCCCCGGGGGGAGGCAGGGGGGAGGCTGCCCCTCGCATGAGGCCCGGCGCCCGGCCGAAGGCCGAGTGAGGCCGATGCCCCGCCCTGCGGGCGGCAAGAACGCACTCAATCGCTACGCGCTTCGCCGAGAGAGGCGTCTGCGGGTTGTTTTGGGCTGGTGAGGGGCGCGGCGGGGCTCAAAGCTCGGCTAGACGAGAGTCCATTCGGGTCAAGGAGCCGTCGAGACTCAACAGCCGCTCAAAACGCCCCTTTTGTGGCGCTTTATTCTCCACTCTTGGGGCGGCCGGGCGTCAGACCCGGACCAACACCCATCTGACCGAAGTCTCAGCCCCACGCAGCCCGCTGACGCTTCTCTCGGAGGAGCGCGTAGCGATTAGGGGCGCTCTTTCCGCCCAAAGGGCGGCACCTAGGGCCCACTCGGCCTGCGGCCGGGCGCCGGGCCCCAGGCAAGGGGCAGCCTCCCCCCTGCCTCCCCCCGGGGGCGGCCCGCCAGTTCTTGGCTTTTCGGGACGGGGTGGCATGTCAAGGGTGGCCGCAGGCCATCGCGCAGCGACGCGACCGCAGGGAGCGCTCTTGACGGGGCGCCCCGGCACGGGAAGACAGTGGAACTGACGGGCAGCCCCCGGAACCACCCCGACCCCGAAGCGCGAAACCCGGCCATGAGCGGCGGAGCCGCGACCGGCGCAGCCGGCTCTCATAGCAGGGCGCACCGGACCTTTCCCCGGTAACGATCCGGCCACCCGCGCGGCCCAAATGGGGCGTCGGGCCCGGGTGGAGTGATCGCTCCGGGTCGGGGCATCCACCAGGTGGACTGGTGTGCGGTCAGGTCGTGATCTGCGGTGAGGAGGCGACGTACAGCATCTTCTTGCAGGTGGGAGGCCGAAGCCGGCCCGTCGGTCGACTGCCGCGTCCCGTGGATCCCGCGTCCCGGGCCCCGCTTCGCATACTCCGACTCCGCGTGTGCCCGCTACTGGAGAAAGCTCTACAGATGGGTCCGCGAAGCGTCAACAATTTGTGGTAGTCGACGATATCTGCGCAGCCCCTCGCGGGCGTTCAATTCCGGTCACACGGCGAGGCGCTGCCTGTAACACGGCGCGGCTTCGATTCACGTGAACGTACGGACCACCCTGGCGGATCAACGGGCTCACGACCCACTTCGACCAGGGACCAGCAGATCTCCTCTCGCTTACCTACCTCTTGAAGGGCAAGGCAGAGATGGCACGTGTCGCCGTCCGGCTCTCCGTCGACGGAGAGCAGAACACGCACCCGGTCGACGAGGTGCTCCCCCTTCCCAAGCTCGCGCTGTACGGCTTCCAGCACGTACTCGCCTTCTACGCCGGCGCGGTGATCGTCCCGATCCTCGTCGGCAGCGCGCTGGGACTCACCCCCGAGCAGCTCGTCTACCTGATCAACGCGGATCTCTTCACCTGCGGCATCGCCTCGATCATCCAGGCCTGGGGCATCGGCCGGATCGGCGCCCGGCTGCCGATCGTCCAGGGCGTCACCTTCACCGCCGTCTCCCCGATGATCGCCATCGGGCTGGGCGCGGGCGGCGGCACGGCCGCCCTGCTGGTGATCTACGGCGCCGTCATCACCGCGGGCATCGCCACCTTCGCCTTCGCGTGGATGCCCGCCCGGGTGTTCAAGGTCGTGATGGCGCTCTTCCCGCCCGTCGTCACCGGCACGGTGATCACGATCCTCGGCATCGTCCTGCTGCCGGTCGCCCTCAAGGACGTCGTCGGCGGCGCGCCGCTCGTCGGAGACGGCGGTGACCCCGCGCAGCTGGCCTACGCCGCCGGCACGATGCTCTTCGTCCTGGTCGTGATGCGGCTGGGCGGGGCCTTCCTGTCCAGCATCGCCGTGCTGCTCGGCCTGGTGGGCGGCACGCTCGTCGCCTTCGCCCTCGGCGACGCGAAGTTCGACGCCGTCACCTCCTCCCACTGGGTCGGGGTCACCACCCCCTTCCACTTCGGGGCCCCGAAGTTCGAGTGGTTCCCGATCCTCCTCATGCTGATCACCATGGTCGAGACGACCGGTGACACCTACGCCATCGGCGAGATCGTCGGCAAGGACATCGACAGCGAGACCGTGGCCCGTGCGCTGCGGGCGGACGGCGCGGCCACCGCGATCGGCGGCCTGCTGAACTCCTTCCCCTACGTCGCCTTCGCCGAGAACGTGGGCCTGGTCCGGGTCACCAAGGTCAAGAGCCGGTTCGTGGTGGTCTCCGCGGGCGTGATCATGATCGTCCTGGGGCTGCTGCCGAAGGCCGCCGCGCTCGTCGCGGCGATCCCGCCGGGCGTCCTCGGCGGCGCGGCCACCGTGATGTTCGCCATGGTCGCCCTGGCGGGCATCCAGACCCTGGGCAAGGTGGACCTCAAGGAGGAGAAGAACGCGCTGATCGTCGGCGTCTCCCTCGCCTTCGCCCTCTTCCCGGCCACCGTCCCGGCGTTCTTCGAGAAGCACATGAGCGTGGACACCGCCTCGCTCCTCAACAGCGGCGTCACCCTCGGCGCCACGGCCGCCATCCTGCTCAACCTGCTCTTCAACGGCCTGCCGCAGGGCGACCCGCACGCCGCGGCGCCCGTCCCCGCCGCCGGGCCCGTGGACGAGGCGAGCGCCCCGGCGCCGAGCGTCTGATCCGTCTGAGGAACGTCCCCGGACCGGGCCCCCGACCGGTCCGGGGCGCCGGTGTCCCCGGGCTGTCGGTGGCGTACGGGACAATGGAAACCATGAGTCTGTTCCGCGACGACGGCATCGTGCTGCGCACCCAGAAGCTGGGTGAGGCGGACCGCATCATCACGCTCCTGACCCGTGGCCACGGCCGGGTCCGGGCCGTGGCCCGCGGCGTGCGGCGGACCAAGTCGAAGTTCGGCGCCGGGCTGGAACCCTTCTCCCACGCCGACGTGCAGTTCTTCGCCCGCGGCAGCGATCTCGTCAGCCGCACCCTGCCGCTGTGCACCCAGACCGAGATCATCGCCCCCTACGGCAACGGCATCGTCGTGGACTACGCCCGCTACACCGCGGGCACCGCGATGCTGGAGACCGCCGAGCGGTTCACCGACCAGGAGGGCGAGCCCGCCGTCCAGCAGTACCTGCTGCTCGTCGGCGCCCTGCGCACCCTCTCGCGCGGCGAGCACGCGCCGAACCTGATCCTCGACGCCTTCCTGCTGCGCTCCCTCGCCGTCAACGGCTACGCCCCCAGCTTCACGGACTGCGCGAAGTGCGGCATCCACGGCCCCAACCGGCACTTCTCGGTCGCGACGGGCGGAGTCGTCTGCGGGGACTGCCGGGTGCCCGGCAGCGTCGTACCCTCGTCGGAGGCCATCGCACTGCTGAGCGCGCTGCTCACCGGCGACTGGGTCCACGCGGACGCCTGCGAGGCGCGCCACGTCCGCGAGGGGAGCGGACTGGTCTCCGCCTACTTGCACTGGCATCTGGAGCGCGGGCTACGCTCCCTGCGATACGTCGAGAAATAGGAGCGGGACACATGGCACGACGCGGGATCCTGGGGCGCAGCCGCAGGGACTACAAGCTTCCGGAGCCGCACCCGTCCGGTGCGCGCCCGCCGAAGATCCCCGGTGAGCTGGTTCCGAACCACGTCGCGGTCGTCATGGACGGCAACGGCCGCTGGGCCAAGGAGCGCGGTCTGCCGCGCACCGAGGGGCACAAGGTCGGCGAGGGCGTGGTCCTCGACGTCCTCAAGGGCTGCCTGGAGATGGGCGTCAAGAACCTCTCCCTGTACGCCTTCTCGACGGAGAACTGGAAGCGGTCGCCCGACGAGGTGCGCTTCCTGATGAACTTCAACCGGGACGTCATCCGCCGGCGCCGCGACGAGATGAACGAGCTGGGCATCCGCATCCGCTGGGTCGGCCGCATGCCGAAGATGTGGAAGTCGGTCGTCCAGGAGCTCCAGGTCGCGCAGGAGCAGACCGTCGACAACGATGCGATGACGCTGTACTTCTGTGTCAACTACGGCGGCCGGGCGGAGATCGCGGACGCGGCGCAGGCGATCGCCCGCGACGTGGCGGCGGGCCGTCTCGACCCGTCGAAGGTCAACGAGAAGACCTTCGCGAAGTACATGTACTACCCGGACATGCCGGACGTGGACCTGTTCCTGCGGCCGAGCGGCGAGCAGCGCACCTCCAACTACCTTCTCTGGCAGAGCGCTTATGCCGAGATGGTCTTCCAGGACGTGCTGTGGCCGGACTTCGACCGCCGCAACCTCTGGGCGGCCTGCCTGGAGTACGCGCAGCGCGACCGCCGCTTCGGCGGGGCGCTGCCGAACCAGCCGGAGATCCCGGGGCAGCCGGGCTGACGCGGACGCGAGGACGGCGGACCGCGGCGGGTCAGCCCGCCGCGGCGCAGTCCGCGCAGGTGCCGAAGATCTCCACGGTGTGGGCGACGTTCACGTAGCCGTGCTCGGCCGCGATCGACTCGGCCCACTTCTCGACGGCAGGGCCCTCGACCTCCACGGCCTTGCCGCACTTGCGGCAGACCAGGTGGTGGTGGTGCTCGCCGGTGGAGCAGCGCCGGTAGACGGATTCGCCGTCGCTGGTGCGCAGCACGTCGACCTCGCCCGCGTCGGCGAGGGACTGCAGGGTGCGGTAGACGGTGGTCAGGCCGACCGAGTCGCCGCGGTGCTTGAGCATGTCGTGCAGCTCCTGGGCGCTGCGGAACTCGTCCACCTCGTCCAGCGCCGCCGCGACGGCCGCCCGCTGCCGGGTCGAGCGCCCTCGTACTGGCGCGGTATTCATCTCGCCAGGGGCAGTCGCCACCGGGTCCTCCTCATATCGGGCCGTGCGGCCATTGTGCCAGCCCGCCGGTCCCGGGTGCCCCGTCCGTCGCGCTACGGGACCTTCACGTCGTCCTGGGTGCAGACCTGTTCGGCGGCCCGGGCGGCCCGCGCCCGGCGGGCGGCGAGCGGAGCGGAGACCAGCGAGAGGACCAGGAACAGGGCGATGGCGAGGAGCACGATCATCGCGCCCGAGGGGACGTCGATGTAGTACGTCGCCGCCGTGCCGGACAGCGAGATGACGAGGCTGAACGCGATGGCCAGCCCCAGGGTGGCAGCGAAACCGCGGGTGATCCGCTGGGCGGCGGCGACCGGGATCACCATCATGGCGCTGACCAGCAGCAGGCCGACGATGCGCATGGCGACGGTGACGGTGACCGCAGCGGTGACCGCGATCATCAGGTTCAGCAGGCGCACCGGCAGGCCGGTGACGCGGGCGAACTCCTCGTCCTGGCAGACGGCGAAGAGCTGGCGGCGCAGGCCGATCGTGACGGCGAGGACGAGGGCGGACAGGACCGCCATGGCGGTGATGTCCTCGGGCGCGATCGCGGAGATCGAGCCGAACATCGGGGCCAGCAGCTTGCCGGTGGAGCCGCCCGGAGCCATGTTGATGATCAGCACGCCGCCGGCCAGGCCGCCGTAGAAGAGCATCGCGAGCGCGACGTCGCCGCTGGTCCTGCCGCGCGAGCGGATCAGCTCCATGGTGACGGCGCCGAGGACGGCGACCAGGGTGGCCATCCAGACGGGGCTGGTCTGGAACAGGAAGCCGAGCGCGACACCGGTCATGGCGACGTGCCCGAGCCCGTCGCCCATGACGGCCTGGCGGCGCTGGACGAGGTAGGTGCCGATGGCGGGGGCCGTGATGCCGACGAGGGCGGCCGCGATCAGCGCCCGCTGCATGAAGGCGTAGTCGAGGAGGTCCATCAGCTCAGCAGTCCCGTCCGGATCGGTTCGGCGTCGTGGGCCGCGTGGGGGTGTACGTGGTCGTGGCCGGGCAGGGCGTGCTGGCCCACGGCCTCGGGGGGCGGTCCGTCGTGCGTGACGCAGCCGTCGCGCAGGACGACGGCGCGGTCGATGAGCGGCTCCAGGGGGCCCAGTTCGTGCAGGACGAGCAGGACGGTGGTCCCGGCCTCCACCTGGAGGCGCAGGGCGCGCGCGAGGACCTCCTGGTTGGCGAGGTCGATGCCGGCCATGGGCTCGTCCATGATCAGCAGTTCCGGTTCGGCGGCGAGCGCCCGGGCTATGAGGACGCGCTGGTGCTGGCCGCCGGAGAGGGCGTTCACCGAGGCGTCGGCGTACCCATCCATGTCGACGAGGGCCAGGGCGCGCTCCACGGCCGCCTTGTCGGCCTTGCGCAGCAGCCCGAAGCGGGTACGGGCCAGGCGCCCGGCGGAGACGACCTCGCGGACGGTGGCGGGGACGCCGCTGGCGGCGGTGGTGCGCTGAGGGACGTACCCGATGCGCGACCACTGCCGGAAGCGCTTGAAGTCCGTTCCGAAGAGGGAGAGCGCGCCGGCGCTCAGCGGGACCTGGCCGACGACGGCGCGGACGGCCGTGGACTTGCCGGAACCGTTGGCACCGAGCAGGGCGACGACCTCACCGCGCCGGACGGTGAGGTCGATCCCGCGCAGCACGGGGCGCGAGCCGAGCGTGGCCGAGGCCCCGCGCAGGGATATGACGGGCTGCTCCACCGCTGTCGCGGTTGCCGTGGACTCCATGGCTCGCGCCTCCGTTGCCGCTACTGCTGCCATTACTTGTTGCCGAGCGCCTTCTGCAGGTTCTTCAGGTTGGACCGCATGATCGCGAAGTAGTCAGCGCCCTGGGAGGTGTCGCTGATTCCCTCCAGCGGGTCGAGGACATCGGTCTTCAGACCCGTGTCGCGGGCGAGGGTCTTGGCCGTCTTGTCGCTGGCCAGCGCCTCGAAGAAGACGGTCGTCACATTGTCCTTCTTCGCGACGGCCTGGAGTTCCTTCATCCGGGCGGGGGTCGGCTCGGACTCGGGGTCGACGCCGGAGATGCCCTCCTGGTCGAGGCCGTAGCGCGCGGAGAGGTAGCCGAAGGCGGAGTGGGTGGTGATGAAGGTCCGGGTGGCCGTGTTCTTCAAACCGTCCTTGAACTCGCTGTCGAGCTTGCCCAGTTCGGCGACGAGCTCGTCGGTGTTCTTCCGGTAGTCCGCCGCGTTGGCGGGGTCGGCCTTCGCCAGGGCGGCGCCGACGCCCTTGGCGATCTCCGCGTACTTGACCGGGTCGAGCCACACGTGCGGGTCCTGGCCGGCGGCTTCGTGGCCGTGGTCGTGGTCCGCCTCGCCCTCGGCGTGGTCGTGGCCGGAGGCGGCGTGGACTTCGAGCTTGGTGAGGGTGGCGGCGTCGACGACGTTCTTGGCGGGGCTCTGGGCGACGGCCTTGTCGACGGCGGGCTGGAGCGACTTGAGGTAGAGGACCAGGTCGGCCTCGCCCAGCCGGGCGGTCTGCTGGGGGGTGATCTCCAGGTCGTGCGGTTCGACGCCCGGCTTGGTCAGGGTGGAGACCTTCACGTGGTCCTTGCCGATCCGCTCGGCGAGGAACTGCATCGGGTAGAACGACGCCGTCACGTCGAGCTTGCCGTCCTCACCGGAGCCCGCGGCGGAGGCGCCGGAGCAGGCGGTCAGCGCCGTGGCGGCGAGGGCGACGGCTGCGGCGAGGGCGGCGGTGGGTATGAGGCGTCGTACGTTCATGACATCCATTTTCATCAAAGATGGAAACCGTTGTCAACAAGCCAGGTGGGAGGGGCCGCCCCGGGCGCTCAAAGGGGATCCGATTTGAAGGAGGGGGTACGGGCGCCGGTAACCTGAGGCATTCGCCGTTCGTCCTCGTAATGAAGAGAGCACCGTGGCCGCCGACAAGATCGAGACCATCGTCAGCCTGAGCAAGCGCCGTGGCTTCGTCTACCCGTGCAGTGAGATCTACGGCGGCTCCAGGGCTGCCTGGGACTACGGCCCGCTGGGTGTCGAGCTGAAGGAGAACATCAAGCGCCAGTGGTGGCGTTCGATGGTCACCGGCCGTGAGGACATCGTCGGCATCGACTCCTCCGTGATCCTGGCCCGCGAGGTCTGGGAGGCCTCGGGCCACGTCGCGACCTTCTCGGACCCGCTGACCGAGTGCACCTCCTGTCACAAGCGCTACCGCGCCGACCACCTGGAAGAGGCGTACGAGGCCAAGCACAACCGCCTCCCCGCGAACGGCCTGGCCGACATCAACTGCCCGAACTGCGGCAACAAGGGCCAGTTCACCGAGCCCAAGCAGTTCTCGGGCATGCTGCAGACGCACCTCGGCCCGACCCAGGACGCCGGTTCCGTCGCGTACCTGCGCCCGGAGACCGCCCAGGGCATCTTCACCAACTTCGCCCAGGTGCAGACGACTTCGCGCAAGAAGCCCCCGTTCGGCATCGCCCAGATGGGCAAGTCCTTCCGCAACGAGATCACGCCCGGCAACTTCATCTTCCGCACGCGCGAGTTCGAGCAGATGGAGATGGAGTTCTTCGTCAAGCCGGGCGAGGACGAGCAGTGGCAGGAGTACTGGATGCAGGAGCGGTGGAACTGGTACCGCGACCTGGGTCTGCGCGAGGAGAACATCCGCTGGTACGACCACCCGAAGGACAAGCTGTCCCACTACTCGAAGCGCACCGCCGACATCGAGTACCGCTTCAACTTCGGTGGCAATGAGTTCTCCGAGCTGGAGGGCGTGGCCAACCGCACCGACTTCGACCTCAAGGCGCACTCGGCGGCCTCCGGTCAGGACCTCACGTACTTCGACCAGGAGACCAAGGAGCGCTACACCCCGTACGTCATCGAGCCGGCGGCCGGTGTCAACCGCGCCATGCTCGCCTTCATGCTCGACGCGTACAACGAGGACGAGGCCCCGAACGCCAAGGGCGTCATGGAGAAGCGCGCCGTGATGCGCCTCGACCCGCGCCTGGCCCCGATCAAGGTCGCGGTCCTGCCGCTGTCGCGCAACGCCGACCTGTCGCCGAAGGCCAAGGGCCTCGCCGCCGACCTGCGCAAGAACTGGAACATCGAGTTCGACGACGCGGGCGCCATCGGCCGCCGCTACCGCCGCCAGGACGAGATCGGTACGCCGTTCTGCGTCACGGTCGACTTCGACACCCTGGACGACAACGCGGTGACCGTGCGCGAGCGCGACACCATGAAGCAGGAGCGCGTCTCCCTGGACCAGATCCAGACCTACCTCGGCAGCCGTCTGCTGGGCTGCTAGTCGGACCCGGATCCACGACAGGGGTGGCCCGGTGCGCACAGCGCACCGGGCCACCCCTGTCCGTCGTCCGTGCCGCGGGTCAGGCGGTGGCGTTGGCGGCGGCGAGCGCCGCGGCGGCCCGGGCCTTGCCCTCGGCCTTGGTCCGGTTCGAGAAGCGAATCGTCCAGAAGATCAGGGCCACGAGGACGCCGTAGATCAGGATCGGGCTGACGGTCACCATCGTGCCGGTGCTCAGCGCGTACACCAGCACCACGCGCAGCGCGGCCTCGAACAGGTACGCCACGCCCCACACGGTGGTCATCCGCCTCATCGCCCGGCGGAAGTCCGGGTACTGCCAGAGGCTGTTGAAGTGGCCGACGGACTCGGCGGTGCCGTCGGTGCCGAACTTGCGGCCGAAGTAGAACATCAGCGGCCGGGGCGCCAGCAGCGTGGCGATGCACAGTGCGCCGAACAGCCCGGTCACCGCCGAGTCCTTGACGAGCAGGGCGCGGGCCGAGTGGGTGCCGACCAGGGTGACCAGGGCGGTGATCACCAGGAACACCAGGGTGACGACGGCGAACTCGTCGATGTGGCGGCGCCATGCGAGCGAGACGACGGTGTCGACCACCGGCCAGGCGCTGCTGAGCAGCAGGGCGGCGAACTCGGTCCAGCCCCGTCCGGTGAGGATGTTGTAGGTGACGATCGGTGCGACCACGTTGAAGACGATGGTCATGATCCAGCCGATCGCCGTGGCCGAACCCGAACGGGCGGGTGGTGCGGCCTGAGCTGCCGGTGTTTCCTGAGCGGACAACGTTCCCCCTGAGGCGTGCCTGATGACGTGCGGTAAAGGGAACGTAAGGAGGATGCCACGCAGGGGGCAATGGCAGCGCGTCCAAAATGATCACCAAGCTGTCCGGATCGGTACGTTCCGGCTGGGCGCGGTGCCGGGTCGCGGCGCCTCCCCGGAGGTCCCGGAGGTCAGGCGCGCAGGCCCCGGACGACGAGCGCGGTGACCGCTTCGAACTCCGTGAGGATGGTCGGCGAGAGCCACTCCGCCGCGTACTGCGGATCGTGGAACCGGCCGGTGGCGTCGAAGACGGCGCGGGCGGCTGCCGGTACGTCCGGCGCGGCCAGTGATCCGGCGGCGACGCCCTCGTCGATGATCCGGGTCAGCTGGGCGATCAGCTGGGTCAGGTGGTCGTCCACCACGCCGCTGTTCTCCGCGAGCAGCACGGTGTAGGTCGCGAACAGCTCCGGATCGTCGCCCGCCTTGTGCCGCTTGGCCTCGAAGAGGGCCTCCAGCCACGCTTCCAGCTTGGAGGGGGCGGTTGCGGCGGGAGCCGAGACGATCTCCTCCAGCATGTCCACGTTCCGCGCAAGCCAGCGGTTGGTGACCGCCTCGCGCAGCGCGGCCTTCGAGGGGAAGTGCCGGTAGACGCTGCCGTGGCTGACTCCGAGGGCGCGCGCCACGTCCACCACGGTCGCCTTGGTGGGGCCGAAGCGGCGCAGCACTTCCTCGGTGGTTTCGAGGATGCGCTCGGGCGTCAGGGGTTCGGCAGCTGCGGGGGGCATGCCTACGACCGTACCGGCAGCTCAGTGCTCGCTGTCGAGGTGGGCCATCTGCGCCGCCGGGTACCGCTCGCCCGCCGCCGCTCCCGCGGGGACGGCCGCCTCGATGGCCGCCAGGTCTGCCGGGGTCAGGACGGTGTCCAGGGCGCCCAGCGCCTCCTCCAGCCGGTCCCGGCGGCGCGCGCCCACCAGTGGGACGATGTCCTCGCCGCGCGAGAGCACCCAGGCGATGGCGGTCTGGGCCACGCTCACTCCCTTGTCGTCGGCCACCTTGCGCAGGGCGTCGACCAGGTCGAGATTGCGCTCCAGGTTGTCCCCCTGGAAGCGGGGGCTCATCCCGCGGAAGTCCCCGGGGGCCAGCGCCCGGTCCCGGGTGAAGTGGCCGCTGATCAGGCCGCGGGAGAGCACGCCGTACGCCGTGATGCCGATGCCCAGCTCGCGGGCGGTGGGCAGGATCTCCTCCTCGATGCCCCGGGAGATCAGGGAGTACTCGATCTGGAGGTCGGAGATCGGCGCGACCGCGGCGGCCCGGCGCAGGGTGTCGGCGCCGACCTCGGAGAGGCCGATGTGCCGGACGTGCCCGGCCTGGACGGCCTCGGCGATGGCGCCGACCGTCTCCTCGATCGGGACGTCCGGGTCCACGCGGGCGATCCGGTAGATGTCGATGTGGTCCCGGCCGAGGCGCTGGAGCGAGTACGCCAGGAAGTTCTTCACGGCGGCGGGGCGCCCGTCGTATCCGGTGAAGCCGCCCTCGACCGTGCGCAGGGCGCCGAACTTCACGCTGGTCAGTGCCTGGTCGCGAGCGGCTGCGGGGGCGGTCCGCAGGGCTTCGTTGATCAGGAGCTCGTTGTGCCCCATCCCGTAGAAGTCGCCGGTGTCCAGCAGGGTGACCCCCGCGTCCAGGGCGGCGTGGATCGTGGCGATCGACTCGGAGCGGTCGGCCTCGCCGTACAGGGCGGACATGCCCATGCAGCCGAGACCGAGCGGGTGGACGGAGGGCCCGGTGGCGCCGAGGGTGCGGGGTGCGCGGGAGGTGTGCTCGTGGTTCGTCATGTCAGCAGAATGGCATGACGGCTGACAGATTTCAATATCTGTCAGTCGCCATCACCCGTTCGAGGGCATGCCGAAGGGGCGCGGTGTGGGGCGAACCCAGGGCCCGGGACGCGTCCCGCACCGCCGACACTCGTCAGGAAGCCGGATCAGGAAGCCGGGACCTTCTCCAGGGTCCGGGCGGTCCGCACGGCCGTGGCGCGCGCCCATGAGCCGCTGGTCAACAGGCCCACGACCAGGACGGCGAACCCGCAGGCCGTGATGATCCACCAGGCGGGGCGCGCGGCGTCGGCGAAGCCCGTGGCGCTGTAGCCGTGTCCGCCCAGCCCGGCCGCCAGGACCGCGCCGATCACCGCGACCCCCAGGGTGCCGCCGGTCTGCCGGCTGGTCGAGGCGACCGCGGCCGCCACCCCCGCCTGCGCGCGCGGCATCCCGGAGACGGCCGTGTTGGTGATCGGCGCGTTGACCATGCCGAAGCCGAGCCCGAAGAGCACGTAGGCGGTGAAGAGCAGGGAGGTGGAGGCCGGAGCGTCGAAGGCGGCGAACAGCAGCCCGCTCGCGGCCATCGTGACCCCGGCGACCAGCAGCGGCAGCCGGGGCCCGCGCGCGGCCACCAGGCGCCCCGACAGCGGGGCGAAGAGGAAGGTCAGCGCGGCCATGGGGAGCATGTAGAGCCCGGCGTGCAGGGCGTTCAGCCCGCGCACCTCCTGGAGGTACAGCGTGTTGAGGAAGAGGAACCCCGACAGCGCGGCGAAGGCGCTGACGGCGATCACGGTCGCTCCGCTGAAGGGCGCGCTCCGGAAGAACCGGGGGTCGATCAGCGGTTCGGGCCGCCGGGGCTCGTAGACGAGCAGCCCGGCCAGCGAGGCGATCGCGAGCGCCGCGCAGCCCAGGATCAGCGGCGAGGTCCAACCTGCGTCGGGCGCCTCGATGATCCCGTAGGTCAGCGAGCCCAGCAGTGCCATGACGAGGAGCTGGCCCACCGGATCGGGCCGGCGCGGCCGCTCGGCGCGCGATTCGGGCACGTAGCGCAGGGTCAGGACCAGCGCGAGGATCCCGACGGGGAGGTTGACCCAGAAGATCGACCGCCAGCCGACCGAGTCGACGAGCAGCCCGCCGATCAGCGGGCCCGCGGCCATGGAGATGCCGACGACACCGCCCCAGACGCCGATGGCGCGGGCGCGTTCCTTCGGGTCGGTGAAGGTGTTGGTGATGATCGACATCGCGACCGGGTTGAGCATCGAGCCGCCGACCGCCTGGATCATCCGGAAGGCGATCAGCCACGACAGGCCGGGAGCCACCGAGCACAGCAGCGAACCGAGGGTGAAGAGGACGAGGCCCGCCGTGAAGACCTTGCGGCGGCCGATCCGGTCACCGGTCGACCCCGCCAGCATCAGCAGCGAGGCGAGGACCAGGGTGTACGCGTCGATCGTCCACTGCATCCCGGCCACGGTGGCGCCCAGCTCGCGGCGCATGGAGGGGAGGGCGACGTTCAGGACCGTGTTGTCGAGGCTGACGATCAGCAGGCTCATGCAGCAGATGGCCAGGATCAGGAGGCGGCGCCTGGGGCTCAAGTCGTGCATGGCGCCGATAGTACGCCTAACTAAACATATGCGGGACGCGGCGCGGCTTTGCGACAATGGGGGGATGACCACGCTCCCTCCGCCCCTTGCGATCGGCCCGCACACCGTGCAGCCCCCGGTGGTGCTCGCGCCGATGGCCGGCATCACGAATGCTCCGTTCCGCACCCTCTGCCGCGAGTTCTCCGGCGGGAAGGGGCTGTTCGTGAGCGAAATGATCACGACGCGCGCGCTGGTCGAGCGCAACGAGAAGACCATGCAGCTGATCCACTTCGACGAGAGCGAGAAGCCCCGCTCGATCCAGCTGTACGGAGTCGACCCCGGCACGGTCGGCAAGGCGGTCCGCATGATCGTCGAAGAGGACCGCGCCGACCACATCGACCTGAACTTCGGCTGCCCCGTCCCCAAGGTGACCCGCAAGGGCGGCGGCTCGGCCCTCCCCTACAAGCGGCACCTGCTGCGCGCGATCCTGCGCGAGGCGGTCGCGGGCGCCGGCGACCTGCCGGTGACGATGAAGATGCGCAAGGGCATCAACGACGACCACCTCACCTACCTCGACGCGGGCCGCATCGCCGTCGAGGAGGGCATCACCGCCATCGCGCTGCACGGGCGCACGACCGCCCAGCACTACGGCGGCACCGCCGACTGGGACGCCATCGCGCGCCTCAAGGAGCACGTGCCGGAGATCCCGGTGCTGGGCAACGGCGACATCTGGTGCGCCGAGGACGCGCTGCGGATGGTCCGCGAGACCGGCTGCGACGGCGTGGTGGTCGGGCGCGGCTGCCTGGGGCGGCCCTGGCTGTTCAACGACCTGGTGGCGGCCTTCGAGGGGCGGCCCGAGGACTTCCACAAGCCGACGCTGCGCGAGGTCGCGGCCACCATGCTCCGGCACGCGCAGCTGCTGGGGGAGTGGATCGGCGACGAGGCGCGCGGGGTGATCGACTTCCGTAAGCACGTGGCCTGGTACACCAAGGGGTTCTCGGTGGGATCGGAGATGCGGCAGAAGCTGGCCGTCTCCTCGTCCCTGGCCGAGCTGGACGCTCATCTGAGCGAGCTGGACCTGGACCAGCCCTGGCCGGACAGTGCGGACGGTCCGCGGGGCCGGACGTCCGGAAACAACCGGGTTGTCCTGCCCGAAGGCTGGTTGAAGGATCCCTACGACTGCGCCGGGGTGAGCGAGGAAGCCGAGTCGGACACGTCCGGAGGCTGAGAAAAAGGCCTTCCGGGGCCCTGTGGGCGGCGTGAGATACGCCACGCATGGGTGGGGTTGCGCTCAGATGAGCGCCAACATCACGGCTAAGATTCTCAAAGGGTGGCACTGGGTGCCACCCTTTGAGCGTTCAAGACGTGAACGCAAATGGATCGATGATCGCTCATCCGAGCACGAACACGCCGCCCGGAGCCCTCTTCGCTTCGGGATGTGAAGGCTCTTCGTAGGTTCCAGCTACCCGCGAGTCACTTTCGATGTCCTGGCGCACGAGTGGTTACGGCCATGTGACCGCCAAGTGGACGTACCTATAAGCCTTCGATCTGGGTATGTTCCTGGCCGTCAGGGCAGCCACCGAGTCCTCGAGGAGTCGAGACCCGTGTCGGAAAACAAAGATCAGAAGTTCGTTTACGACTTCACCGAGGGCAACCGGGACCTCAAGGACCTTCTCGGCGGCAAGGGGGCCAACCTCGCCGAGATGACGAACCTGGGCCTCCCCGTCCCGCCCGGCTTCACCATCACCACCGAGGCCTGCAAGGTCTACCTGGAGAGCGGCGACGCCCCCGTGGCCCTGCGCGACGAGGTGAGCGCCCACCTGGACGCCCTCGAGGCGAAGATGGGCAAGAAGCTCGGTCAGTCGGACGACCCGCTGCTGGTCTCCGTCCGGTCCGGCGCGAAGTTCTCCATGCCCGGCATGATGGACACGGTCCTCAACATCGGCCTGTCCGACGCGTCGGTCCAGGGCCTCGCCGCGCAGGCGGGCAACGACCGCTTCGCCTGGGACTCGTACCGCCGGCTCATCCAGATGTTCGGCAAGACGGTCCTCGGCGTCGACGGCGAGCTGTTCGAGGACGCCCTCGACGCGGCCAAGGCCGCCAAGAAGGTCACCGTCGACACCGACCTGGACGCCGCCGACCTCCAGAAGCTGGTCGCGCGCTTCAAGGAGATCGTCGCCGAGGAGGCCGGCCGGGAGTTCCCGCAGGACGCCCGCGAGCAGATGGACCTCGCCGTCGAGGCCGTCTTCAACTCCTGGAACACCGACCGCGCCAAGCTCTACCGCCGCCAGGAGCGCATCCCGAGCGACCTGGGCACCGCGGTCAACATCTGCTCCATGGTCTTCGGCAACCTCGGCCCCGACTCGGGCACCGGCGTCGCCTTCACCCGCGACCCCGCCAGCGGCCACCAGGGCGTCTACGGCGACTACCTGCAGAACGCGCAGGGCGAGGACGTCGTCGCGGGCATCCGCAACACGGTCCCGCTCGCCGATCTGGAGTCGATCGACAAGACGTCGTACGACCAGCTCATGCAGATCATGGAGACCCTCGAAACGCACTACAAGGACCTGTGCGACATCGAGTTCACCATCGAGCGCGGCCAGCTGTGGATGCTCCAGACCCGTGTCGGCAAGCGCACCGCGGGCGCGGCCTTCCGGATCGCCACGCAGCTCGTCGACCAGGGCCTGATCGACGAGGCCGAGGCCCTCCAGCGGGTCAACGGCGCCCAGCTCGCGCAGCTCATGTTCCCGCGCTTCGACGAGGCGGCCGCCACGCAGCTGATCGGCCGCGGCATCGCCGCCTCCCCGGGCGCGGCCGTCGGCAAGGCCGTCTTCGACTCCTACACGGCCGTCAAGTGGTCCCGCTCCGGCGAGAAGGTCATCCTGATCCGCCGCGAGACCAACCCGGACGACCTGGACGGCATGATCGCCGCCGAGGGCATCCTGACCTCGCGCGGCGGCAAGACCTCACACGCGGCCGTCGTCGCCCGCGGCATGGGCAAGACCTGTGTCTGCGGCGCGGAGGAGCTTGAGGTCGACACCAAGCGCCGCCGGATGACCACCTCCTCCGGCGCGGTCGTCGAGGAGGGTGACGTCGTCTCCGTCGACGGCTCCACCGGCAAGGTGTACCTGGGCGAGGTACCCGTCGTACCGTCCCCGGTCGTCGAGTACTTCGAGGGCCGGATGCACGCGGGCGCCGACGACGCCGACGAACTGGTCTCCGCCGTGCACCGGATCATGGCGTACGCGGACCGGGTCCGCCGGCTGCGGGTGCGGGCGAACGCCGACAACGCGGAGGACGCGCTGCGCGCCCGCCGCTTCGGCGCCCAGGGCATCGGCCTGTGCCGCACGGAGCACATGTTCCTCGGTGAGCGCCGCGAGCTGGTCGAGCACCTGATCCTGGCGGACACCGACAAGGAGCGCGAGGAGGCACTCAGTGCCCTCCTGCCGCTCCAGAAGAAGGACTTCGTCGAGCTGTTCGAGGCGATGGACGGGCTCCCCGTGACGGTCCGCCTGCTCGACCCGCCGCTGCACGAGTTCCTGCCCGACATCACCGAGCTGTCGGTGCGCGTCGCCCTCGCCGAGTCCCGCAAGGACCACAACGAGAACGACCTGCGCCTGCTCCAGGCCGTGCACAAGCTGCACGAGCAGAACCCGATGCTGGGTCTGCGCGGTGTCCGTCTCGGCCTGGTCATCCCCGGTCTGTTCGCCATGCAGGTCCGGGCGATCGCCGAGGCCGCCGCCGAGCGCAAGAACGCCAAGGGCGACCCGCGCGCCGAGATCATGGTCCCGCTGGTGGGCACGGTCCAGGAGCTGGAGATCGTCCGCGAGGAGGCCGACCAGGTCATCGCCGAGGTCGAGGCCGCCACCGGCACCAGCCTGAAGCTGACCATCGGCACGATGATCGAGCTGCCGCGCGCCGCGCTGACCGCCGGTCAGATCGCCGAGGCGGCGCAGTTCTTCTCCTTCGGCACGAACGACCTGACCCAGACGGTGTGGGGCTTCTCCCGCGACGACGTCGAGGCCAGCTTCTTCACCGCCTACCTGGAGAAGGGCATCTTCGGGGTCTCCCCCTTCGAGACCATCGACAAGGACGGCGTCGGCGCGCTGGTCCGCAGCGCGGTCCTGGCGGGCCGCGAGACCCGCCCCGACCTCAAGCTCGGCGTCTGCGGCGAGCACGGCGGCGACCCCGAGTCGGTGCACTTCTTCCACGAGGTCGGCCTCGACTACGTCTCCTGCTCGCCCTTCCGGATCCCGGTGGCGCGCCTGGAGGCGGGCCGTGCCGCCGCCGAGTCGAAGGGCAGCGACAGCCGCTGACCCACCCACGGCGGGTCCGCCGTACCGCGCGCTCCCCGCGCGCGGTACGCGCCCACCCGCCCCACAGACCGCGCCTGCCCCGGGTTCCCTGACGCCCTGGGGTGGGCGCGCCTGTGTGTGCAGAAGCGCGCGGTGAAGAAGCGCCGGGCGAAGAAGCACATTGTTCAACGACTCTTTACGTCAGCAGGCGGTGGACGGATCCCCACCCGTCCACCGCCTGCTGACAATCTGCCGGACACGTCGGCGCTTCCCGGTGCGACCGACCGCCAGGCCCCGCAAAGCCCCCCACGGCCTTCGCGGAGCGTTTCGGTCGCGCCGGAGTGTGCCCGGCGGAGTACAGGATTTCGGTTGTCACACCCCCGCCGAAAGGGGTTTCAACTGTGGCCGAAAGGGCGTGGTGACGTCGTGTGACGGCATGCATACTCATGGGGCGGGGGGATTGCGGTTGCACAGGTGGGGGTTCGGTGCTTCGTATCCATTTCACTGGAGTGGACCTGGCACGCGTACGGATGGCAGGGCGTCCCGATGCGTTGTGGGAAACGATTCTCAGTTTTCACCGTTTAAGGGACCGGCGTGATGTCCGGTTGTTCGGTGAATGGCGTACAACAACGCGGAGCAGGTTGAATAGTGAAACACGTTTGCTCGGTGCGCTCATACCGAGTCGCGGCTATTTCCCCGATTTCCTGACCCCGGTCGAGGGTCAGTACGGGTGGGACACGGGGCTCGACGCGCTGCGCGGGATCAGGCCCGAGCGGATGCGCCGGGAGCTGCTCGTGCTGGGCCGGGGAGCGCCGCCCTCGCCGCGGCTGCGGGAGTTCGCCGACGACACGCCCCGGCACCTGCCGCGGCTCATGGACGAGCTGCGCGGGTACCACCGGGCGGCCGTGGAGCCGTACTGGACGCACATCCAGGCCCAGATCGAGGCCGAACGGGCGGCCAGGGGCCGCGCGCTGCTGGACGGCGGCGCGGACGAGCTGCTCGCCTCGCTGCCGCCGATGCTGCGGTGGCGGGCGCCGGTGCTGGAGTGCGACTACCCGGTGGACCGGGACGTCCGGCTGCGCGGACGCGGGCTGCTCCTGCAGCCCTCGTTCTTCTGCCGGCGCACCGCGGTGACCCTGCACGACCCGGAACTGCCCCCCGTCCTGGTCTATCCGGCGGCGGCGCAGCTCGCCTCGGCCCAGACCGGCGGCGAGGCGGCCCGGCCCGTGGAGGAGCAGCGCCAGCGGACCCTGGGCAAGCTGGTCGGGCACACCCGCTCGGTGGTCCTGCGGGCGATCGGCGACGGGGCGACGACCAGCGAACTGGCCCGCCGGGCCGGGGTGTCGCTGGCCTCGGCGAGCCAGCACGCGTGCGTGATGCGGGAGGCGGGCCTGGTGACGACCCTGCGCCGGGGGAGCGCCGTGCTGCACACGGTGACCCCGCTCGGCGCCGCCCTCCTGAAGGGCGGCGCGGTGGCCTCGTGACGGCTTCCGGGGACCCTGCGGGGTCCCCGGAAGCCCGGCGCCGGCGCACGGCGAAAAGTTTTTCCGCACGAGCGATGAGTTTCCGCGGGACCCGCGGTCTACCCCTCGCAAGCACCGGACACCGCTCCACGGGGGGCGGGACGGCGGCACGAAGAGAAGCGAGCCCGAGATGTCAACGATGATTTTCGTCAACCTGCCGGTCAAGGACCTGGACGCCAGCAAGGCGTTCTGGACGAAGCTCGGCTACACCTTCAACGGCCAGTTCAGCGACGAGAACGGCGCCTGCATGGTCATCAGCGACACCATCGCCGCGATGCTGCTGACCGAGGCCCGGTTCAAGGACTTCACGCACAAGGCCGTGACCGACACGGCCACCAGCACCGAGGTGCTGCTGTGTCTGAGCGCCGAGAGCCGCGCCGCCGTCGACGAGCTGGTCGACGGAGCCCTCGGGGCGGGCGGCACCGAGCCGCGCGCCGCCCAGGACCACGGCTTCATGTACGGCCGGGCCTTCGAGGACCTCGACGGCCACACCTGGGAGATCATGTGGATGGACCCGGCGGCCGTCCAGGGCCCGGACGCCGCCTAGGCGACCGCTGCCGGAGCCGAGGTCGCGGCGGTCCGTACCGGATACGTCCGGACCGCCACCTCCTCGTCGTCCAGGCACCGCCCCGTCGCCAGGTCGAAGCGCTGCTTGAGCAGCGGCGACGCCACGAACGCCCGGCCCTCCACGCACCCCACCAGCCCACGCGAGAGCACCTGCGCCCCGGTGAAGGGGTCCTGGTTGCCGATGGCGTACGTACGCCCTGCGCGGTCGACGAACACCGCGGCCTGGGTGCCGTCCGGCAGCAGGGCCGCGACCCCGCGCCCCGGGGTGAGCGCGGTGAACTCGCACACCGTCAGCCAGCCTTCGGTCACCTGCAGTTCGACGGTCATCGGGTGCCTCCCAGGGGTTCGAGGGTCAAGAAGGTCAGGTCGGGCTTGACCTGGTCGCGTTCCGCGACGAACTTCACGGTCGGGTCGGGGGCGCCGGGCGCGTTGACGAAGGACACGAACCGCCGCAGCCGCTCGGGGTCCTCCAGCGTCTCGGCCCATTCGTCCCGGTAGTGCGCCACGTGGTCGGCCATCAGCGATTCCAGCTCCCCGCACAGCCCGAGCGAGTCGTGGACGACCACGTCCCGCAGGTGCTCCAGGCCGCCCTCCAGCCGCTCCAGCCAGGCGGAAGTGCGCTCCAGCCGGTCGGCGGTGCGGATGTAGAACATCAGGAACCGGTCGATGAGGCGGACCAGTTCGGCGTCGGACAGGTCCTGGGCCAGCAGGTCGGCGTGGCGCGGGGTGGCCCCGCCGTTGCCGCCGACGTACAGGTTCCAGCCGCTCGCGGTGGCGATCACCCCGAAGTCCTTGCTCTGCGCCTCCGCGCATTCGCGGGCGCAGCCGGACACCGCCGACTTCAGCTTGTGGGGGGCGCGCAGGCCCCGGTAGCGCAGCTCCAGGTCGATGGCCATGCGCACGCTGTCCTGGACGCCGTAGCGGCACCAGGTCTGCCCCACGCAGGACTTCACCGTGCGCAGCGCCTTGCCGTAGGCGTGTCCGGACTCGAAGCCGGCCTCGACCAGGCGGGCCCAGATGTGCGGGAGCTGGTCGACGCGGGCACCGAAGAGGTCGATGCGCTGGCCCCCGGTGATCTTCGTGTAGAGGCCGAAGTCGCGGGCCACCTCACCGATCACGATCAGCTTGTCGGGGGTGATCTCGCCGCCGGGGATGCGGGGGACGACCGAGTACGAGCCGTTGCGCTGGAGGTTCGCGAGGAAGTGGTCGTTGGTGTCCTGGAGCGCGGCCTGCTCCCCGGCCAGGACGTAACCGGGCGCGCCCACCGTCGGGGCGAGCGAGGCGATGATCGATCCGACGGTCGGCTTGCAGACCTCGCAGCCGTCGCCGCCGCGCGCCGCCTCCCGGCCGTGGCTGTCGAGCAGATCGGCGTAGGAGGTCACGCGCAGGGTGCGGACGATCTCGTACAGCTCGGCACGGGTGTACGGGAAGCAGGCGCAGAGCCCCGTCTCGGCGGGGGCCGGGAGCAGCTGGCCGATCACCTTGACGCAGCTGCCGCAGCCGGTGCCCGCCTTGGTGCACTTCTTGACCTCGGGCAGGGTCGCGCAGGCGGTGATGGCCTTCTTGGTGACGTTGTGGCAGGAGCAGATGACCGCGTCGTCGGGCAGCGAGGCCGGTCCGAGCTGGGCCGCGGACCCGATGCCGGCGGGCAGCACCAGCTGCTCGGGCGCGGCGGGCGGCACGCTGCCGGTGAGCGGCCGCAGCAGCCCGTAGGAGTCGGCGTCGCCGACGAGGACCCCGCCGAGCAGGACGCCGTCGGGGGAGACGACGAGCTTCTTGTAGATGCCGGAGCGGGAGTCGGAGTACACGACGTCGAGGCAGCCGGGGGTGGCGCCGTGCGCGTCGCCGAAGGAGGCCACGTCCACGCCGAGGAGCTTGAGCTTGGTGGAGAGGTCGGCTCCGGTGAACTCCTTGGCGCGGCCCAGCAGGTCCTCGGCGGCGGTCTCGGCCATCTCGTAGCCGGGTGCGACCAGGCCGTAGACCCGGCCGTCGGTGGCCAGGGCGCATTCGCCGATCGCGTAGACGTGCGGGTCGGAGGTGCGGCAGTGCGCGTCGACGGCGATGCCGCCGCGCTCGCCGACCTCCAGCCCGGCGGCGCGGGCCAGCTGGTCGCGGGGGCGGACCCCGGCGGAGAAGACGACGAGCTCGGTGTCGACCGAGGAGCCGTCGGAGAGCGCCATGCCGCTGACGGAGCCGTCGGCTCCGGTGAGCACCTCCTGGGTGCCGACACCGGTGTGCACGGTCAGGCCCATCGATTCGATGGTGCGCAGCAGGGCCGCGCCGCCGCCCTCGTCGATCTGCGCCGGCATCAGCCGGGGCGCGAACTCCACGATCCGGGTGGCCAGTCCGAGCCCCTGGAGCGCGCCGGCCGCCTCCAGGCCCAGCAGGCCGCCGCCGATGACCGCGCCGTGGGTGCGGCCCTCGGCGTACGCCTCGATCGCGAGGAGGTCCTCGATGGTGCGGTAGACGAAGCAGCCGGGGGCGTCCTTGCCGGGGACGGGCGGCACGAAGGGGTAGCTGCCGGTCGCCAGGACCAGGACGTCGTACGGGAAGACCTGCCCGGAGCGGGAGGTGACCGTGCGCGCCGCCCGGTCGATGTGCTCGGCCGGGTCGTCGAGGTGCAGCTCGATCCCGTGCTCGGCCATGAAGCCGTCGGGGGTCAGCGACAGGTCCTCGGCGGTGCTGCCGGAGAAGAACGAGGTGAGGTGGACCCGGTCGTAGGCGGGGCGCGGCTCCTCGCAGAGCACGGTGATCCGGTGGGTGGCCGTCGCGCCGCGCTCGGCGAGCGCTTCGAGGTAGCGCTGGCCGACCATCCCGTGCCCGATGAGCACGATGGTGGGGGTGGGCGTCGTGGATGCGGCCATGATCAGGAGCCTCCGTCGTCGGTGAGCAGGTGGGAGAGGTCGTCGTGCGCGCGCAGGGGTTCGTCGCCCTCCCAGCTGCGGGCGAGGGCGCCCACGGTGGAGAGTTCGCCGAGCAGGACCCCGCCGACCAGCCGGTCGCCGCGGACGACGACCTTGCGGTAGGTGCGCCGGGTGGCGTCCGAGAGCCGGAGCACGTCGTCCCCGGGCAGCGGGGTGGTCTCGCCGAAGGCGGCGAGGTCCAGCGGGCGCGGGCCGGAGGAGAGGGTGAGGCGGGTGAGGGCGCGGGTGCCGGTGTAGTCCGGCTTCCCGGAGCCGGCGGGGGCGCCGCCGGTGAGGAGGGCGGCGAGGGCGTCGGCCTGTTCCAGCGCGGGCCCGGCCAGCCCGTACACGCGGCCCGCGTGCTCCGCGCAGTCGCCGATGGCGTGGATCCGCGGATCGCTCGTGCGCAGCGCGTCGTCGACCACGACGCCCTTGCGCACGGCGAGCCCGGCGGCCTGGGCCAGGCCGGTGCGCGGGCGCACCCCGCAGGCCAGGACGACGAGGTCGGCGTCCAGGTGGAGGCCGACGGCGAGGTCGACGCCCGTGACCCGACGGCCGGCGCCCTCGGCCCGGGTGGTCAGGCCGCGCACCCGGCACTCGGTGTGGATCTCGACGCCGAGTTCACCGAGGTGGGCGTGGAGCAGGGCCGAGGCGTCCTCGTCGAGCTGGCGCTCCATCAGCCGGGTGCCCTGCTGGGCGAGCACCACCCGCACGCCGCGTTCGGCCAGCGCGCGGGCGGCGGAGACCCCGAGCAGGCCGCCGCCGATGACCACGGCGTTCAGGCCGGGGCGGGCGGTGACGGCGCGGTCCAGGGCGAGGCAGTCGTCCATGGTGCGGAAGGCGTGCACCCCGTCCGGGAGATCCCTGCCGTCGGGCTCGAAGAGTCCGCGCAGGGGCGGCAGCACCGGGTTGGATCCGGTGGCCAGGACCAGGACGTCGTAGCCGTGCGCGCCGCCGTCGTCGCAGTGGACCGTCCGGTCGGCGCGGTCGACGCGGACCGCCCGCACGCCCCGGCGCAGCACCGGGCCGGGGGCGGGCAGGGCGGTCACTTCGGGGGCGTAGCGGCCCGCGAGGACCTCGGCCAGCAGCACCCGGTTGTAGGGGACGTGCGGTTCCTCGCCGAGGACGGTCACCGCCGCGTCCCCGCCGAGCCGGGCTGCGAGCCGCAGGCCCGCGAGGCCGCCGCCGATCACCACCACACGCTGTTGCGAGGTCATGGCGTCAGCCTGCGCGCCCGCTGTTTCCCGGCCGCATCGCCGCTGTTTCCCTGACGGAACACGCATCTCAGCACGGGGAGGGAGCGGGCGTGAGGCGGCGGACGGCGCGGGTGCGCGGGGGCGGCCGGGCCTGAGCGCGGGGGCGGCGGACCGGATTTCCGCTGGTCCAAGCTCAAACCTTGCGCAAGTTTCCCGGGATCGATGGCTCTTGCACCCACCGGATCCATAAGGTCGGGCCGTGCCTGACATATCAACGACGATGATCATCGTGCTCTGCGCGGCCGCGGCCGCCGCGGGCTGGATCGACGCGGTGGTCGGTGGCGGCGGCCTGCTGCTCCTGCCCGCGCTGATGCTCGGCCTCCCGGCGAACGTACCGCTGACGCACGCCCTCGGGACCAACAAGGCGGTGGCCATCGTCGGCACCACGGGCGCGGCGGTGACGTACGCCCGCAAGGCCCCCGTCGACGTGGGCATCGCGGTCCGCATCGGCCTGGCCGCGATGGCCGGTGCCGCGGGCGGGGCCCTGCTCGCGGGAGCGTTCAGCAAGGACACGATGCGTCCGGTGATCATGGTGGTCCTGCTGCTGGTCGCCGCGTTCGTGATCTTCCGCCCCGGCTTCGGCGCGGCCCCCGCCACCGGCCCCGTCAGCCGTCGTCGCATCGTCGCCGCGAT
Source organism: Streptomyces sp. NPDC043876 (assembly GCF_056435825.1). Lineage (NCBI taxonomy): Bacteria > Bacillati > Actinomycetota > Actinomycetes > Kitasatosporales > Streptomycetaceae > Streptomyces > Streptomyces sp. NPDC043876. The sequence goes on from NZ_JBWKDV010000002.1 coordinate 504,221, forward strand.
CGGGCTGGCCGGTCTCGGCATCGGCTTCTACGACGGCCTGATCGGACCCGGCACCGGCACCTTCCTCGTCCTCGCGCTGACCGCGCTGCTCCACCTCGACCTGGTCACCGCCTCGGCGACCGCGAAGATCGTGAACGTCGGCACCAACGCCGGGGCGCTCGCCGTCTTCGCCTCCAAGGGGGAGGTGCTGTGGCAGCTGGCCGCGCTGATGGCCGCCTTCAACCTGATCGGCGGGATGGCGGGCGCCCGCATGGCGCTGAAGAAGGGCAGCGGGTTCGTCCGGGTCGTGCTGCTGACGGTGGTGTCCGCGCTGGTCGTCAAGCTGGGTCTGGAGCAGTGGGGCTGAGCGTGGCGGGCGCTGCGCGCACGCCGGTGAGGTGGGCGAAGACCACCACGTTGCCCTGGTAGCCGGTGCGCGGCGAGAAGGCGCCGCCGCAGGTGATCACCCGCAGTTCGGCGCGCGGCGCGGGCCCGTAGACCAGCCGGTCCGGGAAGCGGTCGGCGTCGTAGACCTCCACCGCGTGCACGGTGAAGACGGCGGTACGTCCGTCCGCGCGGGTCACCTCGATCAGCGCCCCGCGGCGCAGCGCGCCCAGCCGGTAGAAGACCGCCGGGCCGGTGGCCGTGTCGACGTGCCCGGCGATGACCGCGGTGCCGACGGCGCCGGGGGTGGTGCCGTCGCGGTACCAGCCGGCCAGGTCGCGCCGGGCGGCCGGCGGGGCCGCCAGGCTGCCGTCGGCCTCCAGGCCGAGCCCGGTCAGTGGGGCGTCCACCTGGATGGCGGGGATCCGGATCCGCCGGGGCGGGGAGCCGGGGAGGGGGTCGGCGCCCCCGTGGTCGACGGGCTCGGCGGTCAGGGAGTCCGCGGCGGAGGGCCGGGGCGGATGGACCGGTTCGGCGGAGCCGCTGGTGACCAGCCAGATGCCGACGCAGGCGGCGAGCGCGACGAGGCCGCCGCGACCGGCTCCGGTTCCGCCGCCGCGGGCCGCGCCGGGGGGCGCGAGGCGCCGGTGGTGCGGGTTCGGGGGGTGCGGGGGATGCGGGGGGTGGTCGGGATCGGAGCCGGGGCCCGGGCCCGGGCTCGGGCCCGGGCTCGGGCCGGGGCCCGGGGTGGGGTGACGGTGGTGGCCGGAGGTGCGCATGCGTGCCCCCTTGCTGCCTGTGGTGCGGGTGGTTCCTCTGGTCCGGGATGGTTCCTCTGGGGTGGGGGAGGGTGGCCGTCGCCCGGCCCCGCGAACGGGGGGGACCTCGCGGGGCGGGCGACGGCGTGGCGGTACCGGCCGGACCGCGGCAGGGGGGCCGCGGTGGGCGTCCGTCAGCTCCGCGTGCCGCTCGCCCGGCGACGCAGGAGCCAGGTACCGCCGACGGCGGTCACGGCCAGGACTGCCGCTCCCGCCGCGATCTTGGTGGGGTCGGCGGTCGTCGTCGTACCGCCGCCCACCCCCGTCCGGACGTGGCCCTGCGGGCCGCGCTCGGTGACGACCAGGTCGCCCGTGGCGAACCTGCCGTCCGCGCAGGTCGCGCCGATCGCGTAGGTCCCGGGCGCGGTGGTGCGCGCGACGCGGAACTGTCCCACCACCACCTCCTCGTGGGTGCCCGGCGCCAGCGTGAACCGGCCGCCGCCCACCGTCGTCGCGTCTCCCTCGGCGCGGCCGCCGCGTCCGCAGGCGGGGGTGTTCACGGTGACGGTGGCGCCCGGGACGGCCGACTTGGGCCAGACCTCCAGCGGTGCGAAGTCCCCGGGCGCGAAGCTCCCCACGCCGAAGTCCGCGGCGGCCACCGCTCCCGCGACCGGACCGGCGAAGGCGACGGCGGTCAGCGCGGTGGCGGTGAGCACGTGGGCGGTGCGTCGGCGCATGGGGGCTCTCCTGGGAAGCGGGGTCGTGATCCGAGGTAAGCCCGGGTGCGCGCGGGCCGCCTCCTGATGGAATGTCAGATTCCGGTCGTGCTCGGGCGTGTCCCGCCATCAGGGCACGTCAGGGCGGGTCCGCGGCCATCCGGGTACCCCCGCCCCGTCCGGGTGATGCACGAGCGACCGCCCGGCCCCGATGCCCGGCCGGGCACGCGCGCCGGCATGGATACGGGGGAGGGGACCGCCGGGTCGGGGGACGTGCGTACGGTGGTCCGGGCGCGTGGAAGTCCTGGGAACGCGCGCCCGTGCCGAACCGTTGAATGCGAGGGGGCCCGCCGATGACACCGCCCGACCGGACAGCACAGCCGCAGTCGCAGCCGCTCGGGTGCGGGGAAGCCGCTCGGGGAGCCGCGCCGCCGTCGCGCGAGGACGAGGAACTGCCCTTCTTCGTCTACGGCACGCTGCGCCCCGGCGAGGTCAACCACGACGCCTTCCTGCGCGGACGCACCCGCTGCGAGGAGCCCGCCCTGCTCCCGGACGCGCTGCTCTACGACGGCCCGGGCTACCCGTACGCCGTCCCGTGCCCGGGGGCGCGGACGGCCGGGGAGCTGGTGGCCGCGGCGCCGGGGCAGTACGCGAGGCTGCTGGCGGAGCTGGACCGGCTGGAGGAGTACCACGGGCCCGCGAGCCCGCTGAACCTCTACGAACGGGTCCGCCGCACCGTCCTGCGCCCCGACGGCACCACCACCCCGGCCTGGGTCTATCTGGCCGCCCCGGCACTGGCCGCGGCCCTGGCCCGGTCGGGCACGCCGATACCGGACGGCGACTGGCTGCGCCGGTAGGCGGTCAGGACCGGGTCACAGGCCCTCGGCGCCACGGTTGCGCAGGCGCTGGCCGTACTGCTGGAGCACCCACAGCTCTTCCTGGACGGCCGCGAGCTGCTCGGCCGGGGCGTTCGGGCCCAGCCGGGCCAGGGTGCCCTGGATGTCGTGGATCCGGCGGTCGACCGCGCGCAGCCGGACCTGCACCAGCTGGACCCCGGCGTAGATCTCGTCCACCGTCTTGGCGTGGATGGCCTCGACGGCCAGCTCGGTGACCAGGGCGCGCACGGTGTCGTTGGGAGCCGCCGCGCGGACCCGGGCGAGGTAGTCGTCCGTGTCCTGGGAGGCGCCGCCCGCGTCCTGAATGGCCTGGCGGACCGCCGCGTACGGCGGGGCGGTGAACTCGTCGGGCCCGTAGGCGTCGAAGGCCGGGGACACCAGGGCCGGGCGCTGCAGGGCCAGCTTGAGCAGTTCGCGCTCGGTGCGGTGGGCCGGGCTGCGCAGGTTCAGCGCGGGGCCGGGGGCGTGCGCGGCCGGCTGCGGGGCGCCCTGCTCGTGGGCGGGCCGGGTCCGGCCGCCCTGCTGCTGACCGCCCTGGCCCTGTCCCGGACCGGGGCGGCCGCCCCGGTCGCGGGCCCAGCGGGCCACCTGGGAGACGCGCTTGACCACGAACTGCTCGTCGCGGATGCCGAGCATCCCCGCGAGCTGGACCGCCGACTCGTGCTGGATGGCGATGTTCTTGATGGCGGCGACCACCGGGGCCGCCTCGTCGAGCGCGGCCGCGCGGCCCGCCGGGTTCTCCAGGTTGTGCCGGGCGACCATCTGCCGCAGCGCGAACTCGAACAGGGGGGTGCGGGAGGCCACCAGCGCGGCCACGGCCGCGTCGCCCTCGGCGAGCCGCAGGTCGCAGGGGTCCATGCCGCCGGGCGTGATCGCGATCGAGGTTTCGGCGGCGAACTTCTGGTCGTCCTCGAAGGCCCGCAGGGCGGCCTTCTGGCCGGCCGCGTCACCGTCGAAGGTGAAGATCACCTCGGCGGTGGCGTTGTCCATCAGCAGGCGGCGCAGGATCTTGATGTGGTCCGCGCCGAAGGCCGTGCCGCAGGTCGCGAGCGCGGTGGTGACCCCGGCCAGGTGGCAGGCCATGACATCGGTGTAGCCCTCGACGACGACCGCGCTGGAGGTCTTCGCGATCTCCTTCTTGGCGAGGTCGATGCCGTAGAGGACCTGGGACTTCTTGTAGATGGGGGTCTCGGGCGTGTTCAGGTACTTGGGCCCGTTGTCGTCGTCGCGCAGCTTGCGCGCACCGAAACCGACCACTTCGCCGGTGATGTCCCGGATGGGCCACATGAGGCGGCCGCGGAAGCGGTCGATGGGCTTCCCGCTGCGGCTGTCCTGGGACAGGCCGGAGAGGATCAGTTCCTTGTCGGTGAAGCCCTTGCCGCGCAGGAAGCGGGTGAGGTGGTCCCAGCCGGCCGGGCTGTAGCCCACGCCGAAGTGCGCGGCCGCCGCCTGGTCGAAGCCGCGCGAGGCCAGGAACTTCCGGCCGATCTCCGCCTCGGGGCCGTCCAGCTGGTCGACGTAGAACTGGGCCGCGGCCTTGTTCGCCTCGACCAGCCGGATGCGCTCGCCGCGGCCGCTCTGACCGGGGGTGTAGCCGCCCTCTTCGTACCGCAGGGTGATGCCGGCGGTGCCCGCCAGCCGCTCGACCGCCTCCGAGAAGGAGAGGTGGTCGATCTTCATGATGAAGTCGAGGGTGTCCCCGCCCGCCTGGCAGCCGAAGCAGTGGTAGAGCCCCTTGCTCGGGCTGACCTGGAAGGAGGGGGACTTCTCGTCGTGGAAGGGGCACAGGCCCTTGAGGTTGCCGCCGCCCGCGTTGCGGAGCTGGAGGTACTCGGACACGACGGCGTCGATCGGGACCGCGTCCCGGACCGCCTTCACATCGTCGTCGTTGATCCTGCCTGCCACGCGTGAAGTCTACGGCCGGGCTCGGACAATCCCGCCCGCCGCCCTCCCCTTCCCGCGGGCCCCCTCCGACCGGGGCCCGCGGGTCACCCGGCGGCCTCCCCGGAGGGGACCAGCGAGGCCAGCGGAACGCTCGGGTCCGCCAGGGCGTCGCGGTCCACCGCCACCCCGGCGCGGATCAGGGCCTGGATGGGCTCCGTGACGTCCCACACGTTCACGTTCATGCCGGCCAGTACCCGGCCCCCGGCCAGCCAGAAGGCGATGAACTCCCGCTTGGCCAGGTCCCCGCGGATCACGACCTGGTCGTAGGCGCCGGGCGGGGCGTACCCCGAGTACTCCAGGCCCACGTCGTACTGGTCGGAGAAGAAGTAGGGGACCCGGTCGTACGAGACCTCCTGGCCCAGCATGGCCCGCGCCGCCGCCGGCCCGCCGTTGAGCGCGTTCGCCCAGTGCTCCACCCGCAGCCGGGTCCCCATCAGCGGATGGTGGGCGGCGGCCACGTCGCCCGCGGCGAAGATGTCCGGGTCGGAGGTGCGCAGCGAGGCGTCCACCGCGATGCCGCCCCCGTGCTCCCGGTCGATCAGGGCGAGCCCGGAGGTCTCGGCGAGCGCGGTGCGCGGCGCGGCGCCGATCGCGGCGAGCACCGCGTGCGCCGGGTGCTCCTCGCCGTCGTCGGTGTGCGCGGCCAGCACCATGCCGTCCCGGCCGCTGATCTCGGTCAGGCGGCCGCCGAAGTGGAAGCGGACGCCGTGCGCGCTGTGCAGGTCGGCGAAGACCCGCCCCAGCTCCGGGCCGAGCACCGCGTGCAGCGGGGTGGCCTCCGGTTCCACGATGGTGACCTCGGCGCCGTAGCCGCGGGCGGCGGCCGCGACCTCCAGGCCGATCCAGCCCGCCCCGGCGATCAGCAGGTGGCCGTTCTCCCGGCCCAGCGTGGCCAGCACCCCGCGCAGCCGCTCCGCGTGGGCGAGGCGGCGCAGGTGGTAGACCCCGGCGAGATCGGTGCCCGGGATGTCGAGCCGGCGCGGCTCGGAGCCGGTGGCCAGCAGCAGCCGGTCGTAGTGCACCACGGTGCCGTCGCCGAGGGTCACCTTCTTCGCCTCGCGGTCCAGCTGGACCGCGGGCTGCCCGAGGTGGAGTTCGACGTCCGCACGCGCGTACCAGGAGGGCTCGTGCACGAAGACGCTCTCGCGCTCCTCCTTGCCCGCGAGGTACCCCTTGGACAGGGGTGGCCGTTCATAGGGATGGTCGCGCTCGTCGCCGATCAGGATGACCCGGCCGGTGAACCCTTCCGACCTCAGCGTTTCGGCCGCTTTCGCTCCGGCCAGCCCTCCGCCGACGATGACAAACGTCCGGTGTGCGTCGACCACCTGATGCCTCCTCATAACCTCTCCGCCACATGCGACCACATGCGAGCGTCCCGCACTGAGCCTGCCGCGTGAAGGGGGAGTGGCCCGATCGGCTCACCTCCCGGCGCGTCGCGGGGGCAGCGCGAGGCGCGCGTGGAGGGAGCGGGCGGCGGCGTCCGTGAGGCAGGCGATCTGGTCGATGACCGCGCGTTTGCGGGCCTTGTCGTCCGGCGCGGCGTCGAAGATCGCCCGGAACTGGGGGTCCAGCCCTTCCGGGGCGCGGGCGCTCAGCGCCTCGGCGAGTTCGGCCAGGACGATGCGCTGGTCGGCCCGCAGGCGCTCCTGTTCGTCGCGCTGCATCACGTACAGGTCCGCGACCGCCTTGAGGACGGCGCACTCGTTGCGGGCCTCGCGGGGGACCACCAGCTCGGCGGCGTACCGGGTGAGGCGGCCGGTGCCGTACGCCGCGCGGGTGGCGCCTTCCGCGGCCAGGCAGAAGCGGCCGATCAGCTGGCTCGTGGCGTCCTTGAGGCGGGCCTGGGCGACCGCGGAGCCGTCGTAGCCGTGCGGCCACCACTCCTGTTCCATCAAACGGTCGAGGGCGGCGCGCAGTTCCCCGGGGTCGGTGTCCGCCGGGACGTAGCGCCCGATGGCGACCCGCCAGATCTCGTCCCGCTCCGGCTCGGCGAAGAGCATGTTGGGGTCGAGGTGGCCCGCGTGCAGTCCGTCCTCGAAGTCGTGGACGGAGTACGCCACGTCGTCCGCCCAGTCCATCACCTGGGCCTCGAAGCACTTGCGGTCGGCGGGCGCCCCGCGCCGCAGCCACTCGAAGACCGGCAGGTCGTCCTCGTAGGCGCCGAACTTCACCGAGCCGGGGTCGGTGGGGTGGTCGCCGCGCGCCCACGGGTACTTGGTGGCGGCGTCGAGGCAGGCCCGGGTGAGGTTGAGGCCCACGCTCACCAGCTCGCCGGTGTCCGGATGCGGGGCGAACCGCTTGGGCTCCAGGCGCGTCAGCAGGCGCAGCGACTGGGCGTTGCCCTCGAAGCCGCCGCAGTCCTTGGCGAACTCGTTGAGCGCTTCCTCGCCGTTGTGCCCGAAGGGCGGGTGGCCCATGTCGTGCGAGAGGCAGGCGGCCTCGACGAGGTCGGGGTCGCAGCCCAGCGCCCAGCCCAGCTCCCGGCCGACCTGGGCGCATTCGAGGGAGTGCGTGAGCCGGGTGCGGGGGCTGGCGTCCCAGTCGTAGGAACGGGAGCCGGGGGTGACCACCTGGGTCTTCCCGGCGAGGCGGCGCAGGGCGGCGGAATGCAGCACCCGGGCGCGGTCGCGCTGGAAGGCGGTGCGGCCCGGACGTTTGTCGGGCTCGGTCGCCCAGCGCTCGGTCGCGTCCGGATCGTACGACGCGGGTGACGGGACGGGTGCGGTGCTGTCCATGCCTTCCATGCTCAGACGTTAACCGGAGCGACCGACAATCGGAGCAATCCGAACCCGCTCCGGACGAACTCCGATGACGGGCGCAGCGGCCGGCACCGCTCGTTCGCCGGAGCGGCGCCGCCCTACGCGGGGGCGAGTTCCCGCTGGTCCGGGTGGCCGGACCGGTGTCCGGGGGCGGGGTGCGCGCGATCCGCGGACCGCGCGGCCAGGGCGGCGTCGTAGCGCTGGAGGACGAGCCGGGCGAGCGCCGGGTGGGCGCCGAGCGGATCGGCGGCGGCGCCGGGGGCGGCCGCCGCGCACTGGGCGGCGAACCGGCCCGGTGCGGTGAAGTACGAGGCCACGGCGGCCCGGTGGTGGCCCCGGGCGGCGAGGGCGCGCAGGGCCTCGGGCACGCTCGGCGCCGCGGCCGAGGCGTAGGCGGCGACGACGGGCACCCCGCCGAGCCGTTCGGAGAGCAGGGCGGCGGTGCGGCGGGTGTCGGCGGCCGAGTCCGGGTCGCGGGATCCGGCGGAGGCGAGGACGGCGGCGGTGCCCGGGGTCCAGCCCGCTTCGAGGAGCCGCTCGCGCAGGACCTCGACGAGCAGGGGGTGCGGGCCGAGCGGGGCCGCGACGCGCACGCGCAGGTGGGGAGCGCGCGCGGCGGCTGCCGGCAGGTCGTGCTTGACGTGGTGGCCGCGGCCGAGGAGCAGCGGTACGAGCACGGCCGCGCCCGGATCCAGCGCGGCGAGCGCGGTGTCCAGCAGGGGTTCGTTCAGCTCGATGTGGCCGAGCCGGACCCGCAGCCGGGGGCGCAGCTCGCGGACGCGGTCGAGCAGGGCCGAGACGGTGGCCAGGGCGCGGGGGTCGCGGCTGCCGTGGGCCACGGCGACGAGGGTGGGCTGCATGCGGGGTCTCCGTGGGGCCGGTGCGGGAGGACCAGGGGAGGGAGGGCCGGGGGAGGGGAAGCCGGGAGGGCGGGGCCGGTCCGCGGCCCGGGAGGAATCGTTTCGGGTGGGCGCGGGATCCGCCGTGCTCCGATGGTGGCGGGCGCAGGTTGCCGTGTCGTTGCGCGGGCGTGACGGACGTTTTCCGGCTGCTCACCCGCTCATTCGTACGAGTGAAAGGCGGGGCGGAAGGAACTGCGGGACCGCTCCGGTTCGTCAATCCGTGCGAACGGTGTGGATGGCGCGGGTACAGGGGTGCAAGGGGGGATGGGTCATGGGGTTCAGGGCGAGGCTCGGTTCGGGGCTCACGTCGAGGGTGCGGTCCCTGCGGGGGCCGGGGTGGGGGACGGTGCGGGGGCGGCGCCGGGCGGTCCGGGTGGTGATGCTCGGGTGCGTGCTCGCGCTGCTGCCCTCGGCGTGGACGCACGCGGCGGCCGGGGACCGGCTGCGCACGACGGCGGACACGCCCGCGGCGGAGGTGGCGGTGGTCTTCGGGGCGGGGCTGTGGGACGGGCAGCCGACCCCGTCTCTGGCGAACCGGCTGGACGCGGCCGCCGCGCTGTACCGCGCGGGCCGGGTCAAGGTGGTGCTGGTGACGGGCGACAACAGCCGCGTGGCGTACGACGAACCGGACGCGATGCGCGCCTACCTCACGCGCCACGGGGTGCCGGACGGGCGCATAGTGAGCGATTTCGCCGGCTTCGACACGTGGGACTCCTGCGTGCGGACCCGGGAGATCTTCGGGGTGCACCGGGCGGTGCTGATCAGCCAGGGCTTCCACATACGCCGGGCGGTGGCGCTGTGCGAGGCGGCGGGTGTCGAGTCGTACGGAGTGGGCGTCGACCAGGCGCACGACGTGACCTGGTACTACGGCGGCGTCCGCGAGGTGTTCGCCTCGGGCAAGGCCGCGCTGGACGCGGTGTTCAAGCCGCAGCCGCGCTTCCTGGGACCCAAGGAGGAAGGAGTGGCGCGCGCCCTGGCCGCCCTGCCTAACTGACGCGCTCGGCACGGGGCACACTCGGCACGGGGCGCGCTTGGCACAGGGCACGCTTGGCACGCACGGGTCCACCTCACCGGGTGGTGGACCGGGCGCTGAGGTCGTCGTACCGGGCGCGTAACGGGGAGCGGCGGCCCGCGTAACAGCCCCGGCGCAGGGTGGCCGTATGCACCCTCGGGACGTCGCCCCAACCACCACTGCCACCTCGGCCGGCACCGGCAGCACCGCCGGTACCGGCACCGGCACCGGCTCCGGTTCCGGCACCGCGGCCGACGGCACGGCCGCCGCCGGGGCCACCGCCCCCGCCGTCGCCACGCACTGCCCGTACTGCGCCCTGCAGTGCGGCATGAACCTCCGCCCCGGGCCGGGGCCGGAGGGCGGGGGCATGACGGTGGCGGTGGAGGAGCGTACGGACTTCCCCGTGAACCGGGGCGCGCTGTGCGGCAAGGGCCGCACCGCACCCGCCGTGCTCTCCTCCCGGGTGCGCCTGACCCAGCCGCTCATCCGCACCCACGCCGGGCAGCTGGAGCCGGCCACCTGGGAGGAGGCCCTCGACGCGGTCGCCGAGGGTCTGGCCCGCACGGGCCGCGACCACGGGCCGGACGCGGTCGGGGTGTTCGGGGGCGGTGGGCTCACCAACGAGAAGGCGTACGCGCTCGGCAAGTTCGCCCGGGTCGCCCTGCGGACCTCGCAGATCGACTACAACGGCCGCTTCTGCATGTCCTCGGCCGCAGCCGCCCACCAGCGCGCCTTCGGCCTCGACCGGGGGCTGCCCTTCCCCCTGGAGGACATCCCGCGCACCGGATGCGTGATCCTCGTCGGCTCCAACCTCGCCGAGACCATGCCGCCCGCACTGCGCTACCTCACCGAGCTGAAGGAGAACGGCGGCACGCTGATCGTCATCGACCCGCGCCGCACCCGCACCGCCGACCAGGCCGACCTGCACCTCGCCCCCCGACCCGGCACCGACCTCGCGCTCGCCCTCGGCCTGCTGCACCTCGTGGTCGCGGAAGGGCGCACCGACGAGGAGTTCATCGCCTCCCGCACCACCGGCTGGCCCGAAGCCCGGGCCGCCGCCATGGCGCACTGGCCGGAACTGGTGGAAAGCCTCACCGGCGTGCCGGTGCCCCGGCTGCGCGAGGCGGTGCGGATGTTCTGCGCCCCGGAATCCGCCATGGTGCTCACCGCCCGCGGGCCCGAGCAGCAGTCCAAGGGCACGGACACCGTCGGCGCGTGGATCAACCTGTGCCTCGCGACGGGGCGCGCGGGCCGCCCGTACTCCGGTTACGGCTGCCTCACCGGCCAGGGCAACGGCCAGGGCGGCCGCGAGCACGGCCAGAAGGCGGACCAGCTCCCCGGCTACCGCAAGCTCACCGACCCGGCCGCCCGGGCGCACGTCGCCGGCGTGTGGGGGGTCGACCCGGACAGCCTGCCCGGCCCGGGGCGCAGTGCGTACGAACTCCTCGACGCGCTGGGCACCGATGTCCGGGCCCTGCTCCTCATGGGCTCGAACCCGGTGGTCTCCGCCCCGCGCGCCGCCCACATCGAGGAACGGATCCGCTCGCTGGACTTCCTGGCCGTCGCCGACGTGGTCCTGTCGGAGACGGCTGCCCTGGCGGACGTGGTCCTGCCGGTCACCCAGTGGGCGGAGGAGAGCGGCACCACCACGAACCTGGAGGGGCGCGTCCTGCTGCGCCGCCAGGCCCTCACCCCGCCGCCGGGGGTGCGCAGCGACCTGCACGTCCTGCACGGGCTGGCGCGCCGGCTGGGCCTGGAGAAGGGGTTCCCCACCGACCCCGAAGAGGTCTTCGAGGAACTCCGCCGCGCCTCGGCCGGCGGCCCGGCCGACTACTCGGGCATCTCTTACGCCCGCATCGAAGCGGAACAGGGCGTCTTCTGGCCCTGCCCGGCGCCCCTGCCCGAGCCGGGGGCGGCACCCGCGCCCGGCTCGGCACCCGCGCCGGGGAAGGCCGCCGCGCCGGTGCCGGCCCCCGCCCCCGGGACCCCCGGGGCCCCCGGGACCGCCCCCGGGCCGACGCCCACCCCCGGGCCGACGGCCGCGCCCGGCACGGCCCCCGCTCCCGGGCTCCCCGGGACCGCCCCCGCCCCGCACCCCGGGACGCCGCGGCTGTTCCTCGACCGGTTCGCCACCGAGGACGGGCGGGCCCGGTTCGTCGCCGTCTCGCACCGCCCGGCCGCCGAGGTGCCCGACGCGGAGTACCCGGTCCTGCTCACCACCGGGCGGGTGGTGGCCCAGTACCAGTCGGGGGCGCAGACCCGGCGGGTGGACGAACTGAACGCCGCCGCCCCCGGCCCCTTCGTCGAACTGCACCCCCGGCTCGCGGCCCGCGTCGGCGCGCGCGAGGGCCGTCCCCTGGCCGTGGTCTCCCGCCGCGGCCGGGTGGTCGTCCCGGCCCGCATCACGGACACCATCCGCGCGGACACGGTCTTCATGCCCTTCCACTGGCCCGGCGAAGGCCGCGCCAACACCCTCACCCAGGCGGCCCTGGACCCCGTCTCCCGCATGCCGGAGTTCAAGGTGTGCGCGGTCCGCCTGGAACCCCTCACCCCGCCGACGGGACCGCAGGAGGCCTGAGGCGCCACGGCGGCGGACGCCGCCCCGGACTCGGGGGCGGCCTTCTCGGACATGCGTCCGGTCCGCATCGGGGTTCTCGCCGGGGGGTAACCATCCGGTCACGCACCGGACTCAGAAAGTGCTCGCACGCCCCTCGTGGCAGCGATGTGTCGTACTCCACACTGAGTGGCGGTGCCTGAGTCCTCGGAGCCCTGGAGGTCGCCCCCGTGCAGACCCAGACCCTGTCCGTGACCGATCCCGTCGTGGCGGCGGAAGCCGCAGGCGCCGCGGAAGAGCCCGAGCCCGAGGTCGTGGCCGTGGACGAAGAGCCCGAGGCGCCGGAGGCGGTCGAAACCCTGCTGGTGCCGGCGCAGCGCAGGCGCGGCGACAGCAGCGCCGCGGGCGGGCCCTCCGCCGACCTGTTCCGGCAGTACCTGCGCGAGATCGGCAGGATCCAGCTGCTCACGGCGGCGGAAGAGGTGGAACTGGCGCGGGCCGTCGAGGCGGGCCTGTTCGCCGAGGAGAAGCTCGGCACCGCGACCGGCCTCGACACCCGCCTCGCCCTGGACCTCGACCGGCTGGTGGTCCTGGGCCGGATGGCCAAGCGCCGCCTGATCGAGGCGAACCTGCGGCTCGTCGTCTCCGTCGCGAAGCGGTACGTCGGCCGCGGACTCACGATGCTCGACCTCGTGCAGGAGGGGAACCTCGGGCTCATCCGGGCCGTTGAGAAGTTCGACTACGCCCGCGGGTACAAGTTCTCCACCTACGCCACCTGGTGGATCCGGCAGGCCATGTCCCGCGCGCTGGCCGACCAGGCCCGCACCATCCGCGTGCCCGTCCACGTGGTGGAGCTGATCAACCGGGTCGTCCGCGTGCAGCGCCGCATGCTCCAGGAGCGCGGGTACGAGCCCACGGCCGAAGAGGTCGCCGCCCACCTGGAGCTGACGCCCGAACGGGTCCTGGAGGTGCTGCGCCTCGCCCAGGAGCCGGTCTCGCTGCACGCCCCCGTGGGCGAGGAGGACGACGTCGCCCTCGGTGACCTGATCGAGGACGGGGACGCCGCCTCGCCCGTGGAGTCCGCCGCGTTCTTCCTGCTGCGCGAACACCTGGAGGCCGTGCTCTCCACCCTCGGCGAGCGCGAGCGCAGGGTCGTCCAGCTCCGGTACGGGCTCGCCGACGGCCGCCCCCGGACCCTGGAGGAGATCGGGCGGATCTTCGGCGTGACCCGCGAGCGGATCCGCCAGATCGAGTCCAAGACCCTCAGCAAGCTGCGCGACCACGCCTTCGCCGACCAGCTCCGCGGCTACCTGGACTGAGACCCGCCCGACGACGCCGAAGGGGGCGCCCCGAAGGACGCCCCCACCCACGATCCGCAGTGCCGACCGGACCGACCGGACCGACCGGACCCACCGGACCCGCCGTCCCGGTCAGTCGACCCCGGTCAGTCGACCTCGGCCACCGCCTGCGCGAACTGCGCCGCGTACAGCCGCGCGTAGGCGCCGTCGGCCGCCAGCAGCCCCTCGTGCGTGCCCTGTTCCACGATCGAGCCGTTCTCCATCACCAGGATGACGTCCGCGTCGCGGATCGTGGACAGCCGGTGCGCGATCACGAAGGACGTACGGCCGGCCGCCAGCCGGGCCATCGCCTTCTGGATCAGCACCTCCGTACGGGTGTCGACCGAGCTCGTCGCCTCGTCCAGCACCAGGATCACCGGATCCGAGAGGAACGCCCGGGCGATCGTGATCAGCTGCTTCTCGCCCGCGCTGACGCCCGCGCCCTCGTCGTCCAGCACGGTGTCGTACCCGTCCGGCAGCGTGCGGATGAAGCGGTCCGCGTGCGCGGCCCGCGCGGCCTCCTCGATCTCGGCGCGCGTCACCTCGCGGGACGCGTCGCCGCCGTAGGCGATGTTCTCCGCGATGGTGCCGCCGAACAGCCAGGTGTCCTGGAGCACCATGCCGATGCCGGAGCGCAGCTGCTCGCGGCTCATCTTGGCGATGTCCACCCCGTCGAGGGCGATCCGGCCGCCCGTGACCTCGTAGAACCGCATCAGCAGATTGACCAGCGTGGTCTTGCCCGCGCCCGTCGGGCCGACGATCGCGACCGTCTGGCCGGGCTCGACGGACAGCGACAGGTTCTCGATCAGCGGCTTGTCCGGCTCGTAGCGGAAGGACACCTTCTCCAGCGAGACGGCGCCGCGGACCCGCTCCGCGAACTCCTGGACCGGCGCGTCCGCTTCCTGCTCCTCGGCGTCGAGCAGCTCGTAGACCCGCTCGGCCGAGGCCACGCCCGACTGCACCAGGTTCGCCATCGACGCGAGCTGCGTCAGCGGCATCGAGAACTGGCGCGAGTACTGGATGAAGGCCTGGACGTCGCCGATCGACAGGGTGCCCGAGGCGACCCGGAGCCCGCCGACGACCGCGACCAGCACGTAGTTGATGTTCGAGACGAAGAACATCACCGGCTGCATGATCCCGCTGACGAACTGCGCCTTGAACGAGGCCCGGTACAGCGCCTCGTTCTGCTCGGCGAAGGTCGCCGCGGACTCCTCCTGGCGCCCGAAGACCTTGACCAGCGTGTGCCCCGAGTACATCTCCTCGATGTGCGCGTTGAGCGTGCCGGTGACCTTCCACTGGGCCACGAACTGCGGCTGCGACTTCTTGCCGATCCGCGCCGCGATGAAGATCGCCATCGGTACCGTCACCAGCGCGACCAGCGCCAGCAGCGGGGAGATCCAGAACATCATCGCCAGCACGCCGATGATCGTCAGCAGCGAGTTGAGCAGCTGCCCCATCGTCTGCTGGAGCGTCTGCCCGATGTTGTCGATGTCGTTGGTCGCCCGGCTGAGCACCTCGCCGCGCTTCTGCCGGTCGAAGTACGACAGCGGCAGCCGCGAGAGCTTGTCCTGCAGCTCCTCGCGCAGCCGGTACAGGGTCCCGTTCATCACGCGGTTCGCCAGCCGGGTCGCCACCAGCATCAGCAGTCCGGCCGCGGTGAAGGTGGCCAGCGCCCAGAGCGCGACCACGCCGACACCGCCGAAGTCGATGCCGTGACCGGGCGTGAAGTCGGTCCCGGACAGCATGTCGGCCATGCCGTCCTCACCCTTGGCGCGCAGCCCGGCCAGGGCCTGCTCCTTGGTGATCCCGCGCGGCATGCTGCGGCCCACGATCCCGGCGAACACCAGGTCGGTAGCCTGGCCGAGGATCTTCGGACCGACCACCGAGCAGGCGACGCTGCCGACGACCGCGACGATCATGCCCCAGAGCGGGGCCCGGTCCGTCGTCAGCTGCGCCAGCAGCCGCTTGCCGGAATTCTTGAAGTCCAGGGACCGCGTCGTCGGCGGTCCCATCATCATCCGTCCTCCGGGCCCGCTCATGCGGCCTCCGCCTCCGTCAGCTGGGAGAGCACGATCTCCCGGTAGGTCTCATTGCCGGCCATCAGTTCGTGGTGGCGCCCCTCGCCCACCACCTGGCCCTCGTCCAGCACGATGATCCGGTCCGCGTCGCGGATCGTGGACACCCGCTGGGCGACGATGACCACGGTCGCGTCCTCGGTCTCGCGGGCGAGCGCCGCGCGCAGCGCCGCGTCCGTCGCGTAGTCCAGGGCGGAGAAGGAATCGTCGAAGAGGTAGATCTCGGGACGCTGCACCAGCGTGCGGGCGATGGCGAGGCGCTGGCGCTGGCCGCCGGAGACGTTCGTTCCGCCCTGGGAGATGGGGGCCTCCAGACCGCCCTCCAGCTCGGACACGAAGCCCTTGGCCTGGGCCACTTCCAGCGCCTGCCACAGTTCTTCGTCGGTCGCGTCGGGGCGCCCGTAGCGCAGGTTGGAGGCGACGGTTCCGGAGAACAGGTACGGCTTCTGCGGCACCAGGCCGACCGTCTTGGCCAGCAGCGCCGGATCCAGGCGCCGCACGTCCTCGCCGTCGACGAGCACCTCACCGCCCGTCGCGTCGAACAACCGCGGTACGAGCCCCAGCAGCGTGGACTTGCCGCTGCCCGTGGAGCCGATCACCGCGGTCGTCTCGCCGGGCCGGGCCACCAGGTCGACCCCGCGCAGGACGGACGCCTCGGCGCCCGGGTAGCGGAAGTCGGCCCCGCGCAGCTCCAGCTGCCCGTGCCGGGCCAGCTCGCGCACCGGGTCGGTGGGCGGCGTCACGCTGGTCTCGGTGTCCAGGACCTCCTGGACGCGCTCCGCGCACACCTCGGCGCGCGGCACCATCATGAACATGAAGGTGGCCATCATCACGGACATGACGATCTGCATCAGGTAGGCGAGGAAGGCGGTCAGCTGACCGATCTCCATCTGGCCGCTGTCGATGCGCATCGCCCCGAACCAGATGACGGCGACGCTGGAGATGTTCACGACGAGGATGACCGTCGGGAACATCAGGGCCAGCAGCTTGCCGGAGGCCAGCGAGACCGCGGTCAGGTCCGTGTTGGCCTGCCGGAAGCGGTCCTTCTCGTACTGGTCGCGGACGAAGGCGCGGATCACCCGGTTGCCGGTGATCTGCTCGCGCAGCACCCGGTTCACCGTGTCCAGCCGCGTCTGCATCAGGCGGAACAGGGGACGCGTGCGCCACACGATCGCGCCGACCGCGACGCCGAGCACCGGCACCACCGCCGCCAGCACGCCGGACAGCTTCACGTCGAGGGACAGCGCCATCGCGATGCCGCCGACGCACATGATCGGCGCCGACACCATCAGGGTGAAGGACATCAGGACCAGCATCTGGATCTGCTGGACGTCGTTCGTCGTGCGGGTGATCAGCGAGGGCGCGCCGAAGTGGCCCAGCTCCCGCGCGGAGAAGCTCTGGACCCGGTCGAACACCGCGCCGCGGATGTCACGGCCGACGGCGGCCGCCGTCCGGGCGCCGAAGTAGACGGCGCCGACGTTGCACACCAGCTGGACGAGCGACACGCCCAGCATCAGCGCGCCGAAGGACAGGATGTAGCCGGTGTCGCCGTTGACGACACCGTTGTCGATGATGTCGGCGTTGAGCGTGGGCAGGTACAGGCTCGCGCTGGTCTGCAGCAGTTGCAGCAGCACCAGCAGGGCAATGGGTTTGCGGTACGGACCCAGATGGGTCCGCAGAAGTCGTATGAGCACGCGCAGGCTCCGGTCGGCAAGATCGAGGGGGGCACCCCATCTTCGGCCAACCGGGGGCGTGATCCCCACTCTTTTTCGCAAAGCCGGTTCAAAAGGAGTAGCCCGCACCCCGCCGAGGCCTAGGGCCCGGCCGGTGCGGGCCGTGCCGCGCCTCAGCCCTGGAACGCCCCCGGGTGGATCTGCTCGCGCGTCGCCACGTACTGCTGGCGCACCGCCTGCCACACCGCCAGGTCTTCGCCCGCCTCGAAGACCTGCGCCGCGGGGGCCGGCCACACCGGCGGGGTGTGCGGGGCGAGCGTGCCCTGCGCCACGCCGAGCGCCCACGCCGCCTGGCGCGCCGCGCCCAGCGCCGCGTAGTCCGCGGGCTGCGGTACGACGATCTGCGTACCGAACAGTCCCGGCGCGGCCGCCTGCACCGCGGGCAGCCCGGCCGCCGCGCCCAGCAGGAAGACCCGGCGGATCTCCACGCCGCGGGTGCGCAGTACGTCCAGCGCGTCCACCAGCCCGCACAGCATGCCCTCGAAGGCCGCCCGCGCCAGGTGCTCCGGCTTCATCGAGTCGCGCCGCAGCCCCGACAGCGTGCCGGCCGCGTGCGGCAGGTTCGGGGTCCGCTCGCCCTCCAGGTAGGGGAGGAGGACCAGCCCGTGCGCCCCCGGCGTCGACTTCAGGGCCAGGTCGGAGAGGCCCTCCAGGTCCGTGCCCAGCATGTCGGCGGTGCCGCGCAGGGCCCGTACCGCGTTGGAGGTGTTCACCACCGGCAGGTGCATCCCGGCGGCGTCGGCCAGCGAGGTGATCAGCCCGTTCGGTTCGGACAGCGCCTCGTGGTGCACGGCCATCACGGAACCGGACGCGCCCAGCGAGACCACCGCGTCGCCGGGACCGAGCCCGAGGCCCAGGGCCGCGGCCATGGTCTCGCCGGTACCGGCGGAGATCAGCAGCCCCTCCGGGGTGGTGCCCGCGGCGTCGGCCGGGCCGAGCACCTCGGGCAGCACCGCGCGGTGGCCGAGCGCCAGCTCGACGAGGTCGGGGCGGTAGGAACCGGTGGCCGCCGACCACCAGCCGGTGCCGGAGGCACCGCCGCGGTCGGTGGTGCGCCGGACCGGGCGGCCCAACAACTGCCACACCAGCCAGTCGTGCGGGGACATCAGGACCGCCACGCGCCGCGCCGCTTCGGGCTCGGTGCGCGCGAGCCAGGCCAGCTTGGCGATCGGCTGCGCCGACTGGGGGACGGACCCGACGGCTTCCGCCCAGGCCTGGCGCCCGCCCCGGCCGTCGGCGGCGAGCGCCTCGATCAGCTCGGCGGCGGCGACCTGGCCGCGCTTGTCGTTGCCGACCAGCGCCGGGCGCACGAGCGCCCCCTGGGCATCCAGCGCGAGCACCCCGTGCTGCTGCGCGGAGACGCCGATGGCCTGCACGCCTTCGAGCAGCCCGCCGCCGGCGGCCTCCCCGAGGGAGAGCAGCCAGGTCTGCGGGTCGGTCTCGTGGGGATGCGCACCGTCGGGTTCGGCGGCGCCGTGCTGTGGATGGGGTGCGTACCCCTGGCGCAGCACGGCGCCCGTGTCGGTGTCGCAGACGACGATGCGAGTGAAGGTGGAAGAGCTGTCCAGCCCGGCGACTATCCCCATGGAGTGAATTCTGCCGCACCGGCGGGCCGCCCCGTCCGCCGCGGTACCTGCCGCCGGGTCAGGTCTCGGCGGTCAGGTGCCGGCGGTCACGTGGTGCGGGTCAGGTGTTGGTGGTGCCCCACTCGTCTTCGGCGGAGCCCCGCCCGCGCAGTGACCGCACCCGGTCGGCCAGCGAGCCCGGGACCGCGTCCCCGACCTTGTCGCTGACGACGGCGAACGCCTTGCCCGCGAACTGCCGTCCGCTCTGCCCGGCCGTCTCCGCCGCGTTGCGCACGGCGGGGTTCCGCGAGATCTCCCGCGCGGACTTCCTGAGCTGTTCGTAGCGCTCGCGCCCCGCGCGGGTGCCGAGCACGTACCCGAGGGCCAGTCCCACCACGAACGTGACCTTGTACCGCATACCTGCCGCCCTTCGAAGTGTCGGTGCCCGGCCCGCCCGGCCCACTGCCGATACCGATTGGCGGAGCACCCCCCTGCTTGCGCTAATCTATGTCTCGCAACGAACGAGCGCCCCTCGGCACCACCGGTGGTCGGCTGTTTGGCGCACGCAGCAATCCCCTGTAGCTCAATTGGCAGAGCAGCCGACTGTTAATCGGCAGGTTACTGGTTCGAGTCCAGTCGGGGGAGCGCGATCCCCTGTAGCTCAATTGGCAGAGCAGCCGACTGTTAATCGGCAGGTTACTGGTTCGAGTCCAGTCGGGGGAGCGGTGAAGAAGAGGACCCGGTGGGTCCTCTTCTTTTTTGTCCCGCTCGGGAACCGGGCAGCCCTCGGCGCGGTCTCTGCGGGCAGGCGAAGCCGATCATGCGAGGCATCCGAGGCAGGAGATCGTATGAGCGGCTATGCTGCGGCAGACGGCGCGTACACATGTGCGCGACGCGCCGCGAGGGGCGGTAGCTCAGCCGGTTAGAGCAGCGGACTCATAATCCGTCGGCCGTGGGTTCGAGTCCCACCCGCCCCACTGCGAGCCGCAGGTGAAGAAACGATCTCACCTGCGGCTTTGGCGTGTTCGGGGCGCAGTCAGGCAGGGGCGCCCGGAGCGGCCATGGTCCAGGCGGAGTTGTGCGCGGTGAAGCCGACGTGCGGGTAGTAGTCCACGGCCGCCGGGGCCGCGAGCAGGATCAGGTCGGCCTCGGGCGCGGCCTGGCGGGTGGCCTCGATGAGGTCCCGGCCCACGCCCCGGCCCTGGTACGCCGCGTCGACGGCGAGGTCGCTCAGGTAGGTGGCGTACACGCCGTCCGTGATCGAGCGGGAGATGCCGATGAGACGGCCGTCCTCGGCGCGCGCGACGATGACGAGGTTGGCGCCCGCGAGCATCCGGGTGAAGCGCCGGGTGTCCTCCACGGGCCGTCGTTCGGCCAGGGTCGAGGCCCGGTAGAGGGCGGCCGCCTCCTCGGTGTCGAGGGTGGCGCCGATGACCTGTTCACACGTCCACATGCTGGTGCGGCTCCTTGCCGGTCTCTGCCCCCGAGGACCCCTGCGGGCGCCCCGGTGGTCCTGTGCGTTGCGCACCAGTGTTGCCGCCGTGACGGCTACGGCGTGCCGGGGGGTGTGTCCGTCGCACCGGCCTCGCCGCGCCAGGTGCCCGGCGCCGCCGCAGAGATGGAGGCCAGGGTCGAGCCCGGGTCCCGTTCGACCTCCAGGTCCCCGAGGGCGACGATGCCGACGAGTTCGCCCTCGCCGGTCTGCACGGGGAGGCGCCGCAGCGCGTGCCGGCGCATGAGGTCGAGGGCGTGGTCCACGCCCTCGTCGGGCCCGACGACGACCGGGTCGGTGCTGCACACCGCCCGCACGGTCGTGTCCTTGGGATCCCTGCCCTCCGCCAGCGCGCGGACGACGATGTCGCGGTCCGTGAGGATCCCGCGCAGCCGCCCGTCCCCGACGACCAGTACGTCCCCGATGCCCGCGTCCCGCATCACGCGCGCCGCCTCCGCCAGGGAGGTCAGCTGCTCCACGGTCACCGGGTTCCGGGTCATCACCTCGTGCACTCGCCGGGTCATCGGTCCTCCCGCTGGCTGAAAGCCGCACCTGCGGGTGGCGCCTACCCGCCCTCGGGCCGGGTAAGCCGGCCGTGGCGAAGGCCCCTGGTCCCGGCCCTGGTCAGGGCCTCCGCCCAGGGCCGGGACCAGCCCCGGGCCCCGCTGGTCGCGCCGGGCCCCGGGACAGGGGTCAGAGGTCCTCCGTCTCGTCGGCCAGCTGCCGCAGTACGTCGTCCAGGCTGCCCCGGCGGGCGTACGCCGCGCGCTGGCGCTGGGCGCCCGAGCCGTCGCGCAGGAGTCCGGCCAGGGCCTTGGCCGCGTGGTCGAGATCGCCCGCCGCCGCCAGTTCCGGGGCGATCAGGTCCAGCATCGCCTCCGCCAGGTCCGCCGCCGGCACCTCGGCCCCGGTATAGGGGTCCAGCCCGAAGCCCTCCAGCCCGTCGTGGGCCGCCCGCCAGCGCGCGAGGCGCAGTACGTCCTCCCGTACGACCGGGTCGGGACGGTGTTCGGCCAGCTCGCGCAGGGCGGTGGCGACCAGGGCGCGGGCCAGCTCGGCCTGGAGCACGGCGCCGTCGACGTCCGGGGACATGTCGAGGGCCCGGATCTCCAGGGTCGGCCAGTGCGCGGACGGCCGGAGGTCCCAGTAGACCATCTTGGTGTCGAGGGCGGCCCCCGAGCTGAGCAGGGCCTGGACCGAGCGCCGGTAGTGCGCGGTGGAACCGAAGTGCGGGGGCAGCCCGGCCGAGGGCCAGGTCGACCAGGCCATCGCCCGCCAGCTGGCGTGCCCGGTGTCCCGGCCGTCCCAGAAGGGCGAGTTGGCGGACAGGGCGATCAGGGTGGGCAGCCAGGGCCGGACCCGGTTGGCGACCGCCACCGCCGTGTCGACGTCCAGGGTGCCGACGTGGACGTGGCGGCCGCAGCTGACCAGGGTCTGCGTGAGCGAGCCGAAGCGGCGGGCCTGCTCGCGCTGGCGCGGATCGTCGTCGCTCAGGTGCAGCGGCCCGGGCACGGCCACCACGGGCGAGGGGCCGGCCAGCAACCGGCAGCCGTGCGCGCGCGCCGCCTTCGCGAGGCTGCGCCGCAGCGTGGTGAGGTCCTCGCGGAGCGCGGCGGCCGAGTCCTCGACCGGGGTGGAGATCTCCACCTGGTAGCGGGTTCCCTCGGCGTGGATCAGGTTCGGATCGCCGGCGGCCGTGGCGAGGACCTGAGGTGCGGCCGGGACGAGCCGGAACGTGCGGGCGTCGACGAGGAGGAACTCCTCCTCGACACCGAGCGTGAGGGGGACGGTGGGGGCGGGGGTGCCCGAGGTCGGGCTCGGCCTCGGACTCGTGCTCTCGTTCGTGCTCGTGCTCGTGCTCTTGCCAGGTTCGATCACTGCGCCTCCCTGGACATTCGAGTCGTTTCATCATGAGCTGAACGAGAGGGGTGAGCGCACGTCGATTCGGTCAATTGTCCATGGATGGTGGCGAGTTAGCGGCCGGAGCGGGCTCGGCGCGGGGGCCCGGAGCCGGGGGGTGACGGTGGGGCGGGAGGGTCGGCGCGTGCCCACCGGGCCGGTGCGCGGCCGGGAATTCGATCGAGCCCGGGCGCGGCGGACGGTTAGCATCCGATGTGACTCGTACGACCCCACGGACCCAGTCCGAAGACGCGGCCCCCGACGGCACGGCCGACGGCCCCACCGGCGGCCCGAGACGGCGGATATTCGCCGACCTCACCCCCTTGCGGACCTCCGCCCCCTACCGGCGGCTGTGGGCGGGCAGCACCATCTCCTGGATGGGCCAGGCGATGACCGCCCTGGCCATCTCGCTCCAGGTCTACGACATCACCCGCTCCAGCTTCTACGTCGGGCTCGTCGGGCTCTTCTCCCTCGTGCCCCTCGTCGTCTTCGGCCTCTACGGCGGCGCCATCGCGGACACCCTCGACCGGCGCAAGCTGGGCCTCTACAGCTCCTCGGCCGCCGCCGTCCTGTCGGCCGCGCTGGCCACCGCCGCGCTGCTCGATTTCCACCGGGTCTGGTTCCTCTTCCTGGTGGTCGCCCTGCAGGCGGTCTGCGGGGCGCTCACTTCGCCCGCCCGCTCCGCCATGATCCCCAAGCTGCTGCCCCCGGAGCAGCTGCCGGCCGCCAACGCGCTCACCTCGCTGACCACCACCTTCGGCTTCACGGCGGGCCCGATGCTCGGCGGCCTGATCGTCGGCTGGTGGGGCTACCAGGCGGCGTACCTCATCGACGCCGTCGCCTTCTCCGCCGCGCTCTACGCGATGTGGCGGCTGCCCGCCATGCGCCCCGAGCGGACGGACGACGGCGGCGGGCGGGCCTCCGTGCTGGACGGGCTGCGCTTCCTCGGCACCCGGCCCAACGTCCGGATGACCTTCTTCTCCGACCTGGCCGCGATGGTGCTCGCCCAGCCCAAGGCGCTCTTCCCGGCCATCGCCCTGCTCTGGTACGGCGGCGACGCCAAGACCGTCGGACTGCTCGTCGCCGCGCCCGCCGTCGGCTCGCTGCTCGGCGGGCTCTTCTCCGGCTGGCAGGGCCGGATCCGGCGGCACGGGCTGGCCATCCTGCTCTCCGTGGCCGCGTGGGGCCTGGCCATCGCCGTCTTCGGGCTGACCCGCAACCTCTGGCTGGGCCTGCTCTTCCTCGGCCTCGCGGGCTGGGCCGACACCATCTCGATGGTGTTCCGGACGACGATGCTCCAGGCCGCCACCCCCGACGACATGCGCGGCCGCCTCCAGGGCGTCTTCATCGTGGTCGTCGCGGGCGGCCCCCGGCTCGGCGACTTCCTCACCGGTTCCGTCGCCCAGCTCACCTCGCCGGGGGTCGCGATCACGGGCGGCGGGCTCGCGTGCGTGCTCGTGCTCGTGCTGCTGGGCCTGCGCTGGCGCGGCTTCGCCCATTACGACGCCAGGTCGCCGCAGGCCTGACGGGGCAAGCCGCCGGGCAGTGTCCCGTCCCGCCCGGTCAGGCGAGCCAGAGGGCGGCGCGGCGGTGGCGGGCGGGCAGGACGTCGGGGTGGTCCGCGCCGGCCGGTGTGCGCACCGCGGCGCGCACGGCCGTACGCAGCCGGGCGCGGGCGCGCCGTTCCTCCTGGGCGGCCCAGCGGGCGACCGAGGGGTCGCCCATCAGCCGCGGCAGGCGGCGGATCACGGCCCGGCGGCGGACGGGCAGCGGCCGGACGCGGCGGCCCGCCCGCTCGGCCTCGGCGCGTGCCCGGGCGCTGAAGCGCAGATCGTGGACGGTGAGGGTGAGCGGGCAGCCCTGCCGGAGGCGCGCGGCCGGGGAAACGGCGTGGTGGGCGGTGCGTGACACGCGGCCTCCTGGGGCGGCGCTGCCGGGCGGTTCCGGCGGTGGCTGCGGCCGGTGCGTCAACGCTTCGGGGTGACGATGCCGCGGGCCACGCCCAGGTCGACCAGGTCCTGGGGGCGCAGGCGGAGCTGGTCCGCGGTGGCCGCGGCCTGGTCGGCGGGGCGCTTGAGGATGGCGGCAGCCAGTTCCGGGGCGATGACGGAGAAGTAACTGTCGGGCGTGACCCAGGTGTTGCCGGGCGCCGCCAGGGCCAGCGCGCCGCCCGAGCCGCCCTCGCCGATCAGCAGGGTGGTCACCGGGACCGTGGCCGCCGCCAGTGCGGCGAAGGTGTCCGCGATGGCCGCACCCGCCCCGGCGTGTTCGGCCGCCGCGTCGTTGGCGGCGCCCGGGGTGTCGATCAGGGTCAGCACCGGCACGCCGAGCCGGTCCGCGAGGCGGATGACGCGGGCGGCCGTGCGGTACCCGGCGGGGCGGGTGGCGGTGCCGCACTGGGCGGCGTAGGCGACGGCCCCGCCCGCGCGCAGCCCGAAACCGCACAACATCCCCGGATCGGTGCCGCCCGCGCGGTCCCCGGACAGCGGCAGGCGCAGGTCGAAGTACGCGTCCAGGTACGCGGCGGCGCGCGGCCGGTCCGGATGCCGGGCCTGGCGCACGGCCTCCCAACCGGTCGCCGGAGGCGGTACGTCGGCCAGCGCGGCCGGGGGCGCGACGGGACCGGGGGGCGGCGCACCCAGCAGGCGCAGCCAGTCGCCGACGGTCCGGGCCAGGTCCCCGGCGGGCACGACGGCGTCCACGTGCCCGGCGGCGAACTGCCCCTCGGCGGTGTAGGCCGCCGGGTCCGCGTCGGCGGGGCGCACCCGGGACCCGGCGAAACCGACCTGCGCGCCGGGCAGGGCCAGCACGACGTCCGCGCCCGCGCCGAGGGTGGCCCAGCCGCCGCCGGTGGTCGGGTCGCGGAGCACGGCGATCTGCGGGAGCCCCGCGGCCCGGTTCAGGACGGACTGGCGCGCCACGCGCTGGAGTTGGGTGAGGGCGAGCATGCCCTCCTGCATCCGGGAGCCGCCGGTGGCGATCAGGGAGAGGAGGGGGAGGCGGTGGGTCCGGGCATGGGTGTAGGCGGCTTCGAGACGGTCGCCGGTGCGTTCGCCTAGGGAGCCGCCGAGGAAGCCGAACTCGAAGGAGATCAGGGCGGTTTCGCGCCCGCCGACGCGGGCGGTGCCGGTGACGACGGACTCCCGCTCGCCGGTACGGGTGGCCGCGCGGGCGCGGGAGTCGTCGTAGCCGTCCCAGCCGAGCGGGCCGTCCGGGCGGGACTCCCGCTCGGGGGACGGGAGTTCGGTGAAACTGCCGGGGTCGGCGACGGAGGCGATGGCGGCGCGGGCCGAGAGGCGGGTCGTCACCGCGTCAGCGTACTGGGTGGTAGGCGGTCGGGGGGCGTCAGGGGAGGGGGAGGGCGATCTTGACGGCGTAGACGGCGATCAGGCCGTAGCCGAGCCGGAAGGTCCAGGTCCGGACGGCGGGGGAGATCCGGCTTCCGGCGAACGCGCCGACGGCGGCGAGCAGTTGCTGCCAGAGGAGCGAGGCGAGGAGCACGCCACCCGCGAAGGCGGCTCCGGCGGGGGCGGTGCGGATGGCGGTGCCCTGGGCGGTGGTGAGGGCGACGAAGTAGAGGGCGGTGGTGGGGTTCACGGCGGTGAGCCCGACGTAGCGGATGAACGCCTTGCGGGCCGTGCCGGGGGCGCTGGCAGTGGCAGTGGCGGTGCCGGTGCCGGGGGCGGTGGCGCCGGCGGGCCCTGCGGGGTCCGGGCATGCGGTGCCGGATCCGGAGCCGGAGCTGGGCCCTGCGGGGCCCCCCTTCCCGAAACCGGGCGCTGCGCCCCGGAACCCCGCCCCGGCTACGCCGGTCGCACGGGCTGCGCCCGGCCCCGTGGCCCCCGCTTCGGGGTGGCCGGGTTTCGGGGGGCGGGGGTGGTGGCGTAGGCCGTGGGTGGCGAGGGTCAGGAGGATCGTGGCGGAGGTGAGGCGGATCCAGGGGGCCGCCGGGGCGAGGGACGCGGTGAGGCGGGGGCCGAGGGCGGTGGCCAGGGCGGCGTAGGCGAAGTCGACCAGCGCGATTCCCGCGGCGCCCGCCACGGCCGCGCGGCGCGAGCGCACCGCCTCCTGGAGCAGCAGCACGCTCATCGCGCCCATCGGCACCGCCACGCCCAGGCCGGCCGCCGCTCCGGAGAGGGCGGGGGACAGGAGGTGGTGCACGGGAGTCATCGGGTTCATGCGGGGAGCATGGGCGGGGCCGGGTGCGGGACGGGCGGCGATATCGGCTCCCGCTGCGAGAATCGCGGTATGGACCGCCTCGACAGGGACATCCTCGGCATCCTCCAGCAGGATGCGCGGATCTCGTACCGCGACCTCGGCGCGCGCGTCGGGCTCAGTGCCAACGCCGCCGCCGACCGGGTGCGCCGGATGCGCCGCGACGGGGTGATCCTCGCCTTCACCACCGTCGTGGACCCGGCGGCCGACACCCGGGGCGGCCTCGTCGTGTTCATCGACGTCACGCTGCGCCCCGACACCACGAACGAGGAGTTCGAGCAGCGGGTCCTGCGGCTGCCCGGGATCACCGAGGTGGTGCACGTGACCGGCGCGCACGACTACGTCGTCCGGGCCAGGGCGGCCGATCCGGCGGCCCTGGACACGCTGCTGCGCCGGCTCAAACGGGAGGCCGGGGTCGCCCAGTCCAGTACCCGGATCGCGTTGCGCGCCGCCACTCGCCCATGAGGTGGGGCCCTCTAGAGCGGTGATTCCCAGTGCACGTTCGTGCCGCGGGTGCCCGCCTCCGTCACGCCGTCGTCCGACACCGTCAGGCGGACCGTGCCCGGCCCCGCGTCCGCCTCCACCGTCACGTCGACCGCGATCGACGTGACCTCGCTGCGCCGGTGCGCCGCCGCCAGCGCTCCGCGCAGGGCCGCCAGCAGCGCGCCCGCCACCGGGTCCGGGAGCAGCGCGTCCACCGCCCCCGTGAAGTGCACCGACGGCTGGAAGCCGAAGAGGACCGCCGCGCCGCCGGTCTCGCGCAGCACCCGGCCCCGGAAGGTGGTCGGCGCGTCGGTGGGCGGCTGCTGGAGGGCGAAGATGGCGGTCCGCACCTCCTGGATGGTCGAGTCCAGCTCGTCCACCGCACGGCTCAGCTCCTCGCCGACCGTGTCGCCGGAAGGCGCGGTGGAGGAGCGGCGCCGCGTGCTCTCCAGCATCATCTCCGTCGCGAACAGCCGCTGGACCACCAGGTCGTGCAGGTCCCGGGCGATCCGGTCGCGGTCCTCGTAGACGGCCAGCTGCTCGCGGTCGTACTGCGCGTCGGCCAGGACGAGGGCCAGCGCGGCCTGGGACGCGAACTGCGAGGCCAGCAGCCGGTCCACGGCGTCGTACGGCTTGCCGCCCCGGTGCCGGGGCAGGGCGAGCGTGCCGATCAGCTGCCCGCCGCTCTGCAGCGGCAGCATCATGCTCGGCCCGAACCGCACCCGGACGTGCGTGGTCATCCGGGGGTCGGTCGCCGAATCGTCTATGAAGACGGGCTCGCCGCCCAGCAGCTGCTCCAGTACGGCCGAACCGGGCGCGATGGCGGTGCCGACCAGGTCCCCGGGATCGCCCTCGGTGGAGGCGGCCACGATCTCCATGCCGCCCTCGGGGGTCGGCTGGAGCACCACTCCGGCCGCCGCGTCCGCGAGGATCCGGGCCCGTTCGGCCACGCACCGCAGGGCGTCGGAGGCCGGGCGGCCCGCGAGCAGGGTGGTGGTGACGGCGGCCGCGCCCTCGATCCAGCGCTCCCGGCGGCGGGCGGTCTCGTACAGCCGGGCGTTGCCGATCGCTATGCCCGCCTGCGCGGCCAGGACCCGGACGAGTGCGAGGTCCTCCTCCGAGAAGGAGCCGCCGCCGCGCTTCTCGGTGAGGTAGAGGTTGCCGAAGACCTCGGTGTGCACCCGGATGGGGACGCCGAGGAAGGTGTGCATCGGCGGGTGCCCCGGCGGGAATCCGGCCGCGCGCGGATCCTTGGTGAGGTCGGTGACCAGGAGCGGGCGGGGATCGCTGATGAGCGTGCCCAGCAGGCCCGAGCGGCCGTCGGGCAGCCGGGGGATGGCGCTCCGTTCCGCCTCGGTCATCCCGGCGGTGAACAGCTCGGTGAGCCGGCCGTGCTCGGGGTCGACGACGCCGAGCGCCGCGTAGCGGGCGGCGCACAGGTCGGACGCCGAGTCGACGATGTGCTGGAGGGTGGCGTGCAGCTCCAGTTCGGAGCCGACGCTGAGCACGGCCTCCAGCAGCATCGGCAGCCCGGGTTCCTCCGGTGCCCCGGCGGCCCCGGTGCCCGGGGACCGGTCTGCCGAGGGCCGGTCCGCCGGGCCCGCAGGACTCGTCCGGCTCATTCGGCCAAGGGGTTCAGAACCATGGGGGTGATCTTCCCTTCGAGCATCGCGCCGAGTCCGAGTACGGCGCACACGTCCGGCCGCTCCGCGATCTGCACGGGCATTCCGGTGGAGTCGCGCAGCATCTGGTCCAGGCCGGGCAGCCGGGCGCTGCCACCCACCATCATGATCCCCCGGTCCGTCAGGTCCGCGACCAGGTCGGGCGGGCAGTCCCGGAGCACCTTGCCGATGCCGTCGAGGACGGCGGTCAGCGGGGTGTGGATGGCGTCGCGGACGGCCGCCGTGTCCACGTGCACGGACCGCGCGAGACCGGTCGCCACGTCCCGGCCGTGGATCAGGGTGGAGGCGGGGCCCTCGGGGGTGATGCCGTTGCCGTGCAGGGCCAGCTGGAGCGGCCGGACCGCCTGGCTCGGCAGCATCAGTTCGTGGGCGTGGCGCAGGTGCTGGACGATCGCGTGGTCGATGGCCTCGCCGCCGACCGGGATGCGCTGGGCGGTGACGATCGAGCCGAGCGAGAGCACCGCGACCTGCGTGGCCGCGGCCCCGCACACCATGATCATCGTCGCGGTCGGCTGCTCCACGGGGAGGCCGCAGCCGACGGCCGCCGCGATCAGGGTGTCCACGAGCTCGACCCGCCGGGCACCGAGCCCGACCAGGGTCTCGACGGTCGCGCGCTGGGCCAGCGGGTCCGCGTCGTGCGGGGTGCAGGCGGCGGCGCGCAGCCGGGGCTTGCGGCGCAGGGCGCGCCGCAGCTTCTCGCCGAGGAGGTGGCGCAGCATCCGCTGGGCCATCTCGATGTCGACGACGGTGCCGCCGGAGACGGGGCGCACGACGCGGATGTAGTCCGGCGTGCGGCCGGTCATCCGTTCGGCGAAGGTGCCGACGGCGATGAGGGCGCCGGTCCGCGTGTTCACGGCGGCGACGCTGGGCTCGTCGACGACCAGGCCGGCGCCCTTGACGTAGACGCGGGTCCTGGCGGCCCCGAGGTCGACGGCGACGTGGCAGCGGCGCAACTGCTCAAGACTGACGGTCACGGCAGGTCCTCCCGAGAGCGCTGATGCAAGGGGACCGATGGATTACCGGTCTCAATCAGTATCTTCCGGGACAATTCGGGCATATCGCCCGTTGTGCTGGTCCGGTCGGGGTGGGGCTGAGGGGGCGCGGAGGTGCTGCACGGGGGTGGTTTTCTGTACCGACAGGCGACACGATGCCCCCACATTCCGCGCTACCCGCGCGTAACAAGGTAAGGGGCACCCGATGCTGACGGCCCGCCAGGGAATCCTGACCGTCCTGACACTCTGCCTGGCCTGCTTCCCCGCGCTCCTCGCGCCGCTCCCGGCCCGCGCCGCCGAGCCGGCCGGCGCGCAGGGCGCCGTCCGGGCCCAGCCGCACGCTCCGGTGGTGTTCGTCCACGGGTACAACGCGGACCCCGGCGTGTGGGGCGCCCTGCGCGAGGACCTGCGCGCCGCCGGGTACGCCGACGCGGAGCTGTTCTCGTGGGGCTACGACACCCACCAGTCGGTCAACGAGGTGCTCTCGGGCCGCCTCGCGGAGTACGTCGAGCAGGTCCGCCGCCAGACCGGCGCCGCCCGGGTCGACGTGGTGGCCCATTCGTTCGGCTCGCTCGTCACCCGCTGGTACGTGAAGTTCGGCGGCGGCGGCTCCGCCGTGGACCACTGGATCTCGCTCGCCGGACCCAACCACGGCACCTACATCAGCTGGGGCTGCGTCATCTGGGACCAGGCCTGCCGGGACATGAGCCCCGGTTCCTACGTGCAGAAGAAGCTCGCCGAGGGCGACGAGACGCCCGGCGCGGTGAAGTACGCCACCTTCTGGTCCTCCTGCGACGAGGTCATCAACCCGGACGGCAGCGTGGCCCTGACCGGCGCCCTCAACACCCACGCGGGCTGCCTCAAGCACAACGACTTCCTCGGCGACGACGGGGTCTCGGCCGGGGTCCGCGCCTTCCTCGCTACGTGAGGCGCCCCTCCGCGCGCTCAGCTGCGGGCGGCCCGTACTCCGTGCGCTGGAGCAGGCCGTAGGTGAACTCCGCCACGCACGGCCGGGCCGCTCCGGCGCCGTCCCGCCCGGTGAACGCCAGCCGCCACCGGGTGGGCGCCGTGCCCTCCATCGGGCGGGCCGGCGCGAAGGCCCGCGCCACCTCGTCCACCGTCGCCGACCACGGCAGCAGGTCGTCCAGGGTCTCCAGTACGGGCCCCCGCGCCCCGGGTGCCCGGACCAGCCACTCGTTCCACACCGCCCCGTCCGGCGCGGCCAGCACCTCGAAGCGCAGGTCCGGCCAGAGCGGTACGGGCCACAGCAGCGCCTCGCACTCCAGGTCGCCGATGGTGCGCCGGGTCACCGACTCGGCCGGGCCCAGCACCGAGCGGTAGCGGGCCAGCGCCCCGCGCGCCCGGGGTGAGCGGACCATCGCCTGCCACCGCTTGTTCGCCTCGCGCTGCTCCGCGAGGGAGGCGCCGAGCCGGATCCGTGCCCGGTCGGCGAGGTCCGGCTGGAAGTCGGACATCCGGCGGAGCAGCACCAGCTGGAAGGCCTCCGGGCCGAAGCGGGAGGCCGGGCGGGAGTCGGGGGCGGCAGCCATGCGCCTCAGAATTGCACACAGGATCCTTACACCCCCGCGATACGGATGTTGCGGATCACCACGTAGCCTGCGGGCGCCATGGACTATTGCCACGCCTGCCGGAGGCACCTCAACGGCGCACTGGCGTGCGCCGGGTGCGGAACCCCGGCCGAGTACCTGACCACCGCGCCCGCGCCCGCCGCGCCGCCGCCCGGTGCCCCGCCCGGGGTGCCGGCGTACGACGCCGCGCCCGGGTATCCCTACCCGACCGCGCCCGTCCACCCCGCCGCACCGCCCTACGCGGACGGTCCCGTCTACGCGGAAGGTCCCGGGTACGCGGACGGTCCCGTCCACGCCGAAGAGCCCGCCCCCTCCGGCCCGCACGGCGAGGGCGCACGGGGGAGCCGCCGCCCCGGGGCCGCTCGCCGCGTGCACCGGCGGCGCCGCCGGACCGCGCTGACCATGGGCATCGGCCTGGTGCTCGCGGTCGGCGTCACCTTCGCTATCGCCCGGATCACCACCGACGGCCGGCAGGGCTCCTCCGACGTGATGCTCAAGGACGGCGCGGGCGCGCAGCAGCCGCTGTCGAGCGCGGCCCCGTCCACCGCGGCCGCGCTCCGGCCGTCCGCCAGCGCGTCGGCGAAGCCCAGCGGATCCGCTTCGGCGAGTCCCTCGGCCGGCGCCTCGCGGTCCGCGAGCCCGTCCCCCTCGGCGAGCGCCTCGGTCAGGGCGTCGGCGAGCGCCTCCGGCACGCCCCGGACCGTCGCCCCGTCCGGGCCCGCGCAGCCCACGGAGAGCCGGCCGGATTCGCCGAAGCCCACCAAGAAGCCGCGGCCCTCGGCGAGCCCGTCGCCGTCGCCGTCGGACGAGTGCTGGCCCTGGTGGTGGTGCTGAGCTGATGCCGGGCGGGCCCCCGGGTCAGCCCAGCATCCGCTTGAGCAGGTCCCGCAGGGCGGTCCGCTCGGTCGTGGAGAGTCCGGCCAGCGGCTCCCGCGCGAAGTCGAGCGACTCGCGCAGGCGGTCGGCGGTCTGCCGGCCCTCCTCGGTGGCGGCGGCGAGCTTGACCCGCCGGTCGGCGGGGTCGGGGCGGCGTTCCACCAGGCCGCGGCTCTCCAGCCGGTCGACGATCCCGGTCACGTTCGAGGGCTCGCACTTGAGTTTCTGGGCGATCCGGCGCATCGGCATCGGTTCGAGGGACAGGAGACCGAGGACGCGCGCTTGGGCGCCGGTCAGCTGGTGGCTGGCGGCGGCGTGCTCGTACTCCTCGTGGTAGCGGGCCACGACGGTGCCGATGAGCTCGACGACCTCGAGGGTCAGGGGGTCCGTGCGACGACTGGGCATGGAACCAGCGTACCCATTTACTTGACAACATGAAATATCCAGGAGCATGGTTGTTTCAGGTCGTTAAGTAATTTCTCTCCCGGGAGCGCTTCATGTCTGAGATTCCTGCAGTCAGCCGCGAGTGGCATCTGGTCGCCCGTCCGCAGGGCTGGCCCGTCGCCACCGACTTCGCCCTGCGCGAGGTACCGCTGTCGGCGACCCCCGGGCCCGGCCGGATCCTCGTCCGCAACCTCCACATGTCGGTGGACCCGTACATGCGCGGCCGGATGAACGACGTGAAGTCGTACATCCCGCCGTTCCAGCTCGACGCCCCGATGGACGGCGGCGCGGTCGGCGAGGTCGTCGCCTCCGCCGCCGAGGGCTTCGAGGTCGGGGACCACGTCCTGCACGGGCTGGGCTGGCGCGAGTACGCGGAGTTCGACGCGAAGCACGCCGTCAAGGTGGACGCCTCGCTCGCCCCGCTCTCCGCCTACCTGGGCGTGCTCGGCATGCCCGGCATGACCGCCTACGCGGGCCTCTTCGAGGTCGCCTCCTTCAAGGAGGGCGACTCCGTCTTCGTCTCCGGCGCCGCCGGTGCGGTGGGCAGCCTGGTCGGCCAGTTCGCGAAGATCAAGGGCGCGTCCCGGGTCATCGGCTCGGCCGGTTCGGACGAGAAGGTCACCACCCTCACGGAGAAGTACGGCTTCGACGCCGCCTTCAACTACAAGAACGGCCCCGTCGCCGAGCAGCTGAAGGAGGCCGCCCCCGAGGGCATCGACGTCTACTTCGACAACGTCGGCGGCGACCACCTCGAAGCCGCCATCAGCTCCCTCAAGGTGCACGGCCGGGCCACCCTGTGCGGCGCGATCGCGCAGTACAACGCCACCGAGCCGACCCCCGGACCGCGCAACCTCGCGCTGGTCATCGGCAAGCGCCTGCGCCTGCAGGGCATCCTCGTCGGCGACCACGCCGGCCTGCAGCAGCAGTTCGTCCAGGACGTGGCCGGCTGGCTGCGCTCCGGCGAGCTGACCTACGACGAGACCGTCATCGAGGGCGTCGAGAACGCCACCGACGCGTTCCTCGGCCTGCTGCGCGGCGACAACACCGGAAAGATGATCGTTTCTTTCACCCGCTAGGCTCACCCCAGACCGCCGCGATCGTGGGCGCGAGTCGCGGCGAAATACCAGGAGGATTCCCTTACATGTCGATCCAGCAGTCCGACGTCGTCTACACCGCTGTCGCCACCGCCGAGAACGGCCGTGACGGCCGCGTCGCCACCACCGACGGTCAGCTCGACGTCGTCGTGAACCCGCCGAAGGAGATGGGCGGCAGCGGCGCCGGCACCAACCCGGAGGCGCTCTTCGCCGCCGGTTACAGCGCCTGCTTCCAGGGTGCGCTCGGCGTCGTCGCCCGCACCGAGAAGGCCGACATCTCCGGCTCCACCGTCACCGCCGAGGTCGGCATCGGCAAGAACGACGAGGGCTTCGGCATCATCGTCAAGATCTCGGCCTCCATCCCGAACGTGGACGCCGCCACCGCCAAGGACCTCATCGAGAAGGCCCACCAGGTCTGCCCGTACTCCAAGGCGACCCGCGGCAACATCACCGTCGAGCTGGCGGTCTGATCTCCGCACGCACGGACGCACACAGCGCGGGCCGCACCCCCTCCGAGGGGGTGCGGCCCGCGCCGTAAGCTGGCCCGATGAGTGATCTCGCGGGGGGATTCCGCTATCTGCTGGCCGGGCAGCGCTGGGTACTGGCGCACGGACGCTGGCTCGGCCTCGGCCTGCTGCCGGGACTGCTGTCCCTGGTCCTGTACGCCGCCGCGCTGACCGGGCTCGGCTACGGCGCCGACGACCTCGTCGGCTGGCTGACACCCTTCGCCGACGACTGGTCCTCCCCGTGGCTGGCCGCCTTCCGCGGCTTCCTGACCTTCCTGCTCTTCGGCCTCGGCCTGTTCCTCGCGGTGATCACCTTCACCGCGGTGACCCTGCTGATCGGCCAGCCGTTCTACGAGTCGCTCTCCGAGCAGGTCGACCGCAGCGAGGGCGGCGAGCTGCCCGACTCCGGCCTCACCCTGTGGCGGGAGCTGTGGATCTCGGCCCGCGACAGCGTGCGGGTGCTCGGCCGGGTGCTGCTCTACGGCATCCTGCTCTTCGCCTGCGGCTTCATCCCGGTCGTCGGTCAGACCGTCGTCCCCGCCGTCGGGTTCTGCGTCTCCGGCTACTTCCTCACCCTGGAGCTGACCGGCGTGGCCCTGATGCGCCGCCGCGTGGAGCTGCCCGGACAGCTCGCCCTGCTGCGCTCGCGGCGGATGCTGGCGCTCGGCTTCGGCGTGCCGCTGGTGCTGTCCTTCCTGGTGCCGCTGGTGGCGGTGTTCCTGATGCCCGGCGCGGTCGCCGGAGCGACCCTGATGGTCCGGGACCTCACCGCGGACCCGGAGCCCGCTCCCGCTCCCTCTCCCGGGGGCGACGACGCTGCGTGGCCCGCGCCCACGCAGGGCTTCGGACCGCCGCCCGCGGGTTACGGCCGCCCCACCGGCGGGACCGACGGCTGATCGGACCTCCCGCGCCCGCCCCCTGAGCCTCACTCCGCCGCGCCGGGCCCCCGCAGCAGCGTCAGGAAGGAGCGGAAGGCGGCGGGCATGTCCACCGCGTCCGGGGCCAGCAGCCACTGGTACTGGAGCCCGTCCATCACCGCGGTGAGCAGCGGGGCCGCCTCCTCGGGGGTCAGCCCCGACGGCAGGCGCGCGCCGAACTCGGCGCGCAGCGCCGCCGCCATCTCGGCCCGTACCTGCGCGTAGCGCTCGGTGAAGAACTCCCGGGCCGGATGCCCGTCGGTGACGCTCTCGCCCAGCAGCGCCGAGAAGGTCTGCACGATCCCGGGGCGCATCGCGTTGTACTCCACCAGCGAGGCCAGCAGGTCCAGCCGCCAGTGCTCGGCCGAGGCGCGGGAACCGCCGCCGGTGTCCCAGCGGTCGCGTTCCTCCAGCACGGCGACCAGTAGGGACTCCTTGGTCGGGAAGTAGTGCAGCAGGCCCTGCTGGGTCAGGCCCACGCGTTCAGCGACCGAGCCCAGGGACGCGCCCCGGTAGCCCCGTTCCGCGATCACCTCGACCGCGGCGCGCAGGATGTCCCCGCGCCGCTCCTCGCTCCTGGCCCTGACCATCCGGCCGCCTTCCTCCGTGTCCGTTGCGCCAGCAGGACCGTACGCCATTCCCTCGAAGTAACGAAAACATCACGAACCCTACCGCTCACCAGGGAACGGGTCCACGATGGGGGCACCCGCACCCCGCACCACCCGACGAGGAGGCAGGCCGTGGCAGGCGACGCCCTCAGCCCCCAGCCCCAGCATTCCCAGCAGCCCCAGAAGTCCGAGCAGTCCCGGGACGCCCAGGCCGACCGGACGCGCGACGACGTGGTGGAAGCCGCGCTCGGCAAGCTCGACCTCGACACCAAGGCCCGGCTGCTCGCCGGCCAGGACATGTGGACGCTGCCCGCCCTCCCCGGGATCGGTCTGGGCTCCGTGGTCATGTCCGACGGCCCGATCGGCGTCCGCGGCGTCCGCTGGACCGCCGACGACCCGTCGATCGCGCTCCCCTCGCCGACCGCGCTCGCCGCCTCCTGGGACCCGGCCCTCGCCCGCCGGGCCGGCCGGCTGCTCGCCCAGGAGGCCCGCCGCAAGGGCGTCCACGTCCTGCTCGCGCCCACCGTGAACCTGCACCGCTCCCCGCTGGGCGGCCGCCACTTCGAGTGCTACTCCGAGGACCCGTACCTCACCGGCGCCATCGGCACCGGCTACGTCCGGGGCGTCCAGGACGGCGGGGTCGCCGTCACCGTCAAGCACTTCGTGGGCAACGACGCCGAGACCGACCGCTTCACCGTCGACAACGTCATCGCCCCGCGCCCGCTGCGCGAGCTGTACCTGGCGCCCTTCGAGACCATCGTCAAGAACGCCCGCCCCTGGGGCATCATGACGGCGTACAACCAGGTCAACGGCACGACCATGACCGAGCACCGCCACCTGGTGAAGGAGGTCCTGCGCGGGGAGTGGGGCTTCGACGGCTACAACGTCTCCGACTGGATGGCCGCCCGCTCCACCACCGGGGACATCCTCGGCGGCCTGGATGTGGCCATGCCCGGACCGCAGACCGTCTACGGGCCCCCGCTCGCCGACGCCGTACGCGCCGGGGAGGTCCCCGAAGCCGCGGTCGACGACGCCGTGCGCAACGTCCTGCGCCTGGCCGCCCGCGTCGGACTGCTCGAAGGCGCCCCGCCGGCCGTCGGTGAGGTCCCGGCCGCCGTCGACGGCCAGGCGCTGGCCCGCGAGCTGGCCGCCCGCGGCTTCGTCCTCGTCCGCAACGAGAACGCCGCGCTGCCGCTCGACGCCCGCCGCGGCGCCACCGTCGCCCTCTGCGGCGCCGCCGCCCGCGACGCCCGGGTCCTCGGCGGCGGCAGCGCGACCGTCTTCCCCGAGCGGGTCGTCTCCCCGCTCGACGGCCTCACCGCCGCCCTCCCGCCCGGGGCGCTGACCTTCCACGTGGGCGCGGACCCCAGCGACGAACTGGCCCCCGCCGAGACCGGCTTCGAGCTGCGCGCCGTCTGCCGCGACGCCGGCGGGGCGGTCCTCGGCGAGGGCAGCCTGCCGACGGGCCAGGTCCAGTGGATCGGCGACGACCTCCCCGCCGGGGCGACCTACGCGACGATGGCCTCCATCGAGGTCACCGGCACCTTCGTCCCCCGCGAGAGCGGCGAGCACGCCTTCGGCACCCGGGGGCTGGGTGCCTTCACCCTCGCGGTCGGCGGCGAGACGGTCTGGGAGGGCGTCCAGCACATGGGCGACGAGGCCGACCCCTTCGAGGCCTTCTTCGGCGCGCCCAGCGAGCGGGCCCGCGCCGTGCTGACGGCGGGCGAGCCCGTCGAGGTGTCGCTGACCTACCAGGTCCCCGACACCAGCGCGCTGCCGCTCAAGGCGATCATGTTCTCGCTGCTCCACCTCGCGCCGCGGCGCGACGCCGACGAGCTGATCGCCGAAGCCGTGGCCGCGGCGCGGGCCGCGGACACCGCCGTCGTGGTCGTCGCCACCACCGAGCGCGTCGAGTCCGAGGGCTTCGACCGCAAGGACCTGGAACTGCCCGGGCGGCAGAACGACCTCGTGCGCGCCGTCGCCGCCGTCAACCCGAACACCGTGGTCGTCGTCAACACCGGCTCCCCGGTCGAACTGCCCTGGCGGGACGAGGTCGCGGCGGTCCTGCTGACCTGGTTCCCCGGCCAGGAGGGCGGCGCCGCGCTGGCCGAGGTGCTCCTCGGCGAACGGGAGCCCGGCGGTCGGCTGCCCACCACCTGGCCCGCCGCGTTCGCCGACGCGCCGGTCACCGACGTGACCCCGGCCGACGGGCGGCTGGAGTACCGCGAGGGCCTCCACATCGGCTACCGGGCCTACGAGAAGGCCGGGGTGAGCCCCGCGTACTGCTTCGGGCACGGCCTCGGCTACACCGACTGGAGCTACGAGTCCCTGGAGGTCACCGCCGAGGTGGCCCGCGTCCGGGTCCGCAACACCGGCTCCCGCCCCGGCCGCGAGGTCGTCCAGGTCTACCTGGCCCCCGTGGCCGACCCGGTGGAGCGCCCGGCGAGCTGGCTGGCGGGCTTCGCGAGCCTGGAGGCGGGACCCGGCGAGAGCGTGGAGGCCGAGATCGCGCTGCCCCCGCGGGCCTTCGAGATCTGGGACGAGGAGGCCGGCGCCTGGCGGCGCGTGGGCGGGGCGTACGAGGTGCGCGCGAGCCGCTCGCACGCGGCGACCCGGCTCACCGCCACCCTGGAGATCCGCCCCTGAGGCACGCTCCGGAAGCCGCCCGGCGGCGACTGGCCGGAAATCACCCCTGAACCGGACCGGGGGCGGGCCCTGACACCCGCCCCCGGTCCCTCCGCGGCGCCATCGGCGCCCGGCCCCGCGGTGGCCGCAGCGCTCAGAGGGGAGGACGCGGCGAGGTCACCTGCCGGTGCGCCAGCTCCGCCAGCCGGGCCTGCCCGTCCCTGCCCGGGTGGAACCAGTCCCAGCGGCTCAACTGCGCCGTCGTGAAGGGGTACTGGAACACCGCGCCGCCGTCGTAGCGGCACAGCTCGTCCTTCGCGCAGACCTGCCGCAGCACCTCGTTGTACTCCACCACGCGCGCCCGCACCTTCTCGCGCCGCGCCGTCGCCCCGGCCGTCACGGACTCGGCGTCCGCCAGCATCGACTGGCAGATGCCGAGCTTCCAGATCTGCCGGCCCATCGCGCTGCCCTTGCCCTGCTCCCACAGGCGCTGGAGGTCCGGCACGCTCGACACGTACACCTGGGTCCTGGGCGCGGCCTCGCGCAGCCCCGCCAGGGCCTTCTCGAAGCCCTCCCGGAAATCGTCGACCGAGGTCATCGACGAAGTGGTGGGGCGGCAGGCGTCGTTCGAGCCCACCATCACCGTGACCAGGTCGGGGCGCTGCGCGGCGGCCGCCGTCAGCTGCGCGCCCAGGTCCGCCATCCGGGCGCCGGTCACCGCGTAGTTCCAGCTGCGCTGCGGGGCCAGCGCCTCGCCCAGCAGCCGGGTCGCCAGCGAACGCACCTCCGGGTCGTTCCCGGTGGCCCAGGAGACCTCGGGGCAGTCCGCCAGCACCGAACAGGCGTCGAACCCGCGGGTGATGGAGTCCCCGACGGCCGCGACCGAGGCGGGAGCGGTGTTCCAGCGCGGCGCGGCCGGCGCCCCGCGCTCGCCGCCCGTCGAACCGCCGCCCTGGCAGCCCGTACCGGCCAGGGCCAGCACGACGGCCGCCGCGCCCGCGCGCAGAGCGGAATTCCGCCCGCGTCGGTGCGCGGAGGTGGTGGTCCGCATGGGTGAGGTCCCTCCCTCGTCGTCCGGCGTCCCCGGAGGCCGCCCTGCTGAGTGAAAGCTGTGTGTGCAGCGGGTTCTGAGCGACCGTACGTCACCCTGCGACCCCCGGCGCACGGTAGCTTTTTCCCGTGGCGTTTCGGCCGCACGTCCCTGGGCACAATGTCAGATCATTTCCGCTAAATTACATCACGTCACATACTGTCCGTTTTCTGAAGTTTATTCCCGACCTCGTCCCACACTGGAGGTCCCGGTGACGACACGTGGAGTTCTGTACGTGCATTCCGCACCGCGCGCGCTCTGCCCGCACGTGGAATGGGCGGTCGCGGGCGTACTCGGAGTACGGGTGAACCTCGACTGGATCAGGCAGCCCGCCTCGCCGGGCACCTGGAGAGCCGAGTTCTCCTGGCAGGCCGAACCGGGCACGGCCGCCAAGCTCGCGTCCGCGCTGCGCGGCTGGCACCTGCTGCGCTTCGAGGTGACGGCCGAGCCCTGTGCCACCGCCGAGGGGGAGCGCTACAGCTCCACGCCCGAACTCGGCATCTTCCATGCCGTCACCGGCATGCACGGCGACATCCTCATCCCGGAGGACCGGCTGCGCGCCGCCCTCGCCCGGTCGGTCCTCGGCGAGAGCGACCTGGAGGCGGAGATCGCCAAGCTGCTCGGAAAGCCCTGGGACGACGAACTGGAACCCTTCCGCTACGCGGGGGAGGGCGCCCCGGTGCGCTGGCTCCACCAGGTCGTCTGAGCCCCGCCCACGCAGAAGGCCCACCCGGAACTCCGGGTGGGCCTTCTGCGGCGTGAGGCACTAAACGGAACGGAAGGCCAGCGAGACGTTGTGACCGCCGAAGCCGAACGAGTTGTTGATCGCGGAGATCGGGCCCTCGACCGGCAGCTTGCGCGGCTCGCCGCGGACGATGTCCGCCGTGATGTCGTCGTCCAGCTCGTCGACGTTGATCGTCGGCGGGGCGATGCGGTGGTACAGCGCCAGGACCGTCGCGACGGTCTCGACCCCGCCCGCGCCGCCCAGCAGGTGGCCCGTCATCGACTTGGTCGCCGAGATGGCGATGTGGTCGAGGTCGTCGCCCAGCACCTTGCGCAGGGCCTTCAGCTCGGCCGTGTCACCCTGCGGGGTGGACGTGGCGTGCGCGTTCAGGTGGACCAGCTCGGCCGGGTCCAGGCCGGTGTTGTCCAGCAGGTTGCGCAGCGCGGCCGCGACACCGCGGCCGGTGGGCTCCGGCTGCGCGATGTGGTGGCTGTCCGCGGACAGACCCTGGCCCAGCACCTCGCAGTACACCCGGGCACCGCGCGCGGCGGCGTGCTCGGCGGACTCCAGGACCACCACGCCCGCGCCCTCGCCGAGGACGAAGCCGTCGCGGGCCTTGTCGTAGGGGCGGGAGGCCGTCGTGGGGTTCTCGTTGTTCTTGGACATCGCCATCATGTTGGCGAACGCGGCGATCGGCAGCGGGTGGATCGCCGCCTCGGTGCCGCCCGCGATGACCACGTCGGCGCGGCCGGTACGGATCATCTCGACGGCGTAGCCGATGGCCTCGGCGCCGGACGCGCACGCGCTGACCGGGGTGTGCACACCCGCCTGGGCGTTGACCTCCAGGCCGACGTTGGCCGCCGGGCCGTTCGGCATGAGCATGGGAACGGTGTGCGGGGAGACCCGGCGCACGCCCTTCTCCTTGAGCACGTCGTACTGGTCGAGCAGGGTGGTGACGCCGCCGATGCCGGAGGCGATCACCGTGCCGAGGCGCTCGGGGGCGACGGAGGGGTCCTCGCCGGCGGGGCCGGTGTAGCCCGCGTCGGCCCAGGCCTCACGGCCGGCGATCAGCGCGAACTGCGCCGAGCGGTCCAGCTTGCGGGCGAGCGGGCGGGGCAGGACCTCGCTCGGGTCCACGGCGGCGGTGGCGGCGATGCGGACCGGGAGTTCGGCGAAACGGTCGCCTTCCAGGGGCTTGACCCCGGAACGACCGGCAAGCAGACCTTCCCAGGTCGAAGCGCTGTCGCCACCCAGCGGAGTGGTTGCGCCGATACCGGTGACGACCACGGTGCGATTGGTCGGGCTCACAGGAATTCTTTCTCCACGTGTAAGAGGGTGCTGAATTGTCACGGCGCCACCGCCAGGTGGCGACAAACGCTCGTCAGGCTCAGGCCTGGTGCTTCAGGATGTAGTCGGCGGCGTCGCCGACCGTCTTGAGGTTCTTGACGTCCTCGTCCGGGATCTTGACCTCGAAGCGCTCTTCGGCGGCGACGACGACCTCGACCATGGACAGGGAGTCGACGTCCAGGTCGTCGGTGAAGGACTTGTCGAGCTGAACGTCCTCCTGCGGGATCCCGGCGATCTCGTTGACGATCTCCGCGAGACCTTCGAGGATTTCTTCCTGCGTGGCGGCCATGTGGCGCTCCTTCTTGGGTAGCTAACTCTGGTGGTGAGGGACGGGAACGATCCCGCGCCCTAGGGGAGGGTAACGACCGTTGCTGCGTAGACGAGTCCCGCCCCGAAGCCGATGACGAGCGCGGTGTCGCCGCTCTTCGCCGCCCCGGTCGCCAGGAGCCGCTCCATCGCGAGCGGGATCGAGGCGGCCGAGGTGTTGCCGGTGGTCTCGATGTCACGGGCGACCGTGACGTGTTCCGGCAGCTTCAGAGTCTTCACCATCGAGTCGATGATCCGCATGTTCGCCTGGTGCGGGATGAAGACGTCCAGGTCCTCCGCGGTGATCCCGGCCGCGTCGAGCGCCTGCTGGGCCACCTTGGCCATCTCGAAGACGGCCCAGCGGAAGACCGCCTGACCCTCCTGCGTAATGGCCGGGAACTTCTCTCCGCCGTCCTTGCCGAGCCACTCGTCCCACGGCACGGTCTGCTTGATCGTGTCGGACTTGTCGCCCTCCGAACCCCACACGGTGGGGCCGATGGCCGGCTCGTCGGAGGGGCCGATGACCACGGCGCCCGCTCCGTCACCGAACAGGAAGGCCGTCGCGCGGTCCTCCAGGTCGGTCAGATCGGAGAGCCGCTCGACACCGATGACCAGGACGTACTGCGCCGAGCCCTCGACGACCAGGCCCTTGGCCAGGGTCAGGCCGTAGCCGAAGCCGGCGCAGCCCGCGGAGATGTCGAACGCGGCGGGCTTGCCCGCGCCGATCCGGTGCGCGATCTCGGTCGCCACGGCCGGAGTCTGCTTGAAGTGCGAAACCGTCGAGACGATCACGGCGCCGATCTGCTCCGGCGAGACGCCGGCGTCGGCCAGCGCCTTGCCCGAGGCCTCCACCGACATGGCGGCGACGGTCTCCTGCGGCGAGGCCCAGTGCCGGGTCGCGATGCCGGAGCGCGAGCGGATCCACTCGTCGGACGAGTCGATCGTCTCCAGGATCACCTCGTTGGAGACGACCCGGGTCGGGCGGTAGCCGCCGACACCGAGGATGCGCGCGTACGGGGAACCCTGTGCAGGTTTGATCTTCGACATGCTGTGTGGGCTCCTTCTCTCAGGCCGCGTGCTCAGCGATGAGCGCGGCGGCCTTTTCGAGATCGTCGGGCGTCTTCAGTGCCACGGTCGGTACGCCCTTGAGGGCGCGCTTGGCCAGCCCCGTCAGGGTGCCGCCCGGGCACAGCTCGATGATCCCGGTGACGCCGAGGCCGGCGAACGTCTCCATGCACAGGTCCCAGCGGACCGGGTTGGCGACCTGTCCGACCAGGCGGGCGACGACGTCGGCGCCCGTGGTGACGATCTGTCCGTCCTTGTTGGACACGTACGTCAGCGCCGGGTCGGCCGGGGTGAGGGCCTGCGCGGCCTTCTCCAGGGTGACGACCGCGGGAGCCATGTGGTGCGTGTGGAAGGCGCCCGCGACCTTGAGGGCGACGACCTTCATGGTGCCTTCGGGCTTGTCGGCCACCAGGGCGTCGATCTGCTCCATGGTGCCCGCGGCCACGATCTGGCCCGCCCCGTTGATGTTGGCCGGGGTCAGGCCCAGCGAGGCCAGGTGCGCGACGACCACGTCCGGGTCGCCGCCGAGCACGGCGGCCATGCCGGTCTCGGTGACCGCGGCGGCCTCCGCCATGCCCAGCCCGCGGGTGCGGACGAAGGACAGCGCCTCGGCCTCGCTCAGCACGCCGGCGAACGCGGCGGCGGTGATCTCGCCGACGCTGTGACCGGCGACCGCACCGAACGCGGCCGGGGAACCCAGCGCGGTGGCCGACAGCAGACCCGCCGCCACCAGCAGCGGCTGGGCCACGGCGGTGTCGCGGATCTCGTCCGCGTCGGCCTTGGTGCCGTAGTGGGCAAGGTCGAGCTCGATGGCGTCCGACCAGGCGGCGACGCGGTCAGCGGCGCCGGGGAGGTCGAGCCAGGAAGTCAGGAAGCCGGGCGTCTGAGCGCCTTGGCCGGGAGCGACGAGTACGAGCACCCTCACACTCTCTCTTGATTCGGGCCTGCGCCGCCCGTGGGGACAGGGACGAAGAACCGTCGGGGTAATTGTTGATGTCCGACAAAAGTCTAGGACGGCTGTTCGCCCTCGGCCAGACGCCCCAGGATCAGGGCGATGCGCAGCGTGAACGCGGAGCGCACGTCCGAGGGCAACCAACCGGTGACGTCGGTCACACGTCGCAGCCGGTACCGCACCGTATTCGGGTGCACGAACAGCATCCGGGCCGCGCCTTCGAGACTGCTCGCCTGCTCCAGGTAGACGCTCAGCGTCTCCAGCAGAGCCGAACCGGCCTCCTCGAGCGGTCTGTAGATCTCCTCCACCAACTGCTCGCGCGCGGAGGGGTCGGAGGCGATCGCGCGCTCCGGGAGGAGATCATCCGCGAGGACCGGCCGCGGCGCGTCCTGCCACGCCGTGCACGCTTTCAGCCCGGCCGCCGCCGCCTGCGCCGACTTCGTCGCGTTCAGCAGGTCCGAGACCACCGGACCGGCCACCACCGGGCCCGCCGCGAACGGCCCGATCAGGGACTTCGCGACCTGCATCGGGTTGTCGCTGCCGCCCGCGATCACGACGAGCCGGTCACCGAGCACCCCGGTGAGCACCTGGAGCTTGTGGTGCCGGGCGGCCCGCCGGATCGCCTCGACCGTCAGCTCGCTGTCGCCGTCGGGGGCGGTGCCCAGAACCACGCACACGTGGTCGGGGGAGCTCCAGCCGAGCGCCGCGGCCCGGGACAGCGCGCCCTCGTCCGCCTCGCCGGACAGCACCGCGTTGACCACGAGGGACTCCAGCCGGGCGTCCCACGCGCCGCGCGCCTCCGCGGCCTGCGCGTACACCTGGGCGGTCGCGAACGCGATCTCCCGCGCGTAGACGAGCAGCGCCTCGCGCAGGATCGACTCGTCGCCGGGAGCGGCCACCTCCTCGATGGCCGTCTCCATCACCTCGATCGTCGTACGCACCATCTCGACGGTCTGGCGCAGGGTGATCGCCCGGGTCAGCTCGCGCGGAGCCGTCCCGAAGACGTCCGTGGAGATCGCCTGCGGGGTCTCCGGGTGGCGGAACCACTCGGTGAAGGCGGCGATGCCCGCCTGCGCGACCAGGCCGATCCAGGAGCGGTTCTCCGGGGGCATCGCCCGGTACCAGGACAGCGTCTCGTCCATGCGGGCGATCGCGTTGGCGGCGAGACGTCCGGAGGACTTCTCCAGCCGGCGCAGGGTCGCGGCATGCGGATGGGCCGGGTGGACCTGGTGGGCGGGGTGCGGAGGATGCGCGGGGAGCTGCTCACGTTCGGGTGGGGGCACGTGACAAGACTGCCCTATGCCGACCCCGGCGCGGCGTCCCGGGTCGGCGGCCAGGTCCGCCGGCGGTGCCCGGCCGGGCGGCTACGGTGGCCTGCATGATGGAAGTACGTCGTGCCACGGACCGGTACCCGGGCGGGGACGGAGCGGCCGGGATCAGCACCCGGCACGCCTTCTCCTTC
Source organism: Streptomyces sp. NPDC043876 (assembly GCF_056435825.1). Lineage (NCBI taxonomy): Bacteria > Bacillati > Actinomycetota > Actinomycetes > Kitasatosporales > Streptomycetaceae > Streptomyces > Streptomyces sp. NPDC043876. The sequence goes on from NZ_JBWKDV010000002.1 coordinate 549,203, forward strand.
GGGAGTTCCTACGATCCGGACAACGTCGGGTTCGGCCCCGTCCGGGCCTGCAACGAGGAATCCCTCGCCCCCGGAGCGGGCTTCGAGGAGCACGCGCACCGGCACACCGAGATCGTCACCTGGGTGACCGAGGGCGAGCTGACCCACCGCGACAGCACCGGCCGCTCCACCGTCGTGCGGCCCGGGGACGTCCAGCGGCTCAGCGCGGGCGACGGCGTCCGTCACGTCGAGCGCAACGACGGGCCGGTCCCGCTCCGTTTCGTCCAGATGTGGCTGGCCCCGCGGCACGCACTCGACGGGTCGGACCATCCCGCCGCCACGGCGGAGGCCTCCTACGAGGTCGTGCGGGCGGTGGCGGACGACGCGCCCTACGAGGTCCCCGCGGCCGGTGCGGTGCTGCGGGTGCGCAGGCCCGGCGCGGGCGAGCGGGTCCCCGTACCGGCCGCGCCGCGCGTGTACCTGCACGTCGTGCGCGGGGACCTGCGGCTCGACGGGGCGGCCGGGGCGGACGGGCCGGAGGAGGCGCCCGGGGACGCGCCCGGGGTCGAGCTGGGTCCGGGGGACTCGGTGCGGATCAGCGGCGCGCACGGCCTGGAGATCGTCGCCGGCTCCCCGGGGGAACTGCTCCTGTGGGAGCTGCCGTAGCGCGTGCGGGGCGGATCCCGCTGAGGGGCCCCGCTCAGCCGTGGCGGCCGGCGAGGGAGCCGACCAGCCCGTCGAGCGGGCCGCCGCCCGGATCGGCGGCCCGGTCGCGGATCTCCGGCAGCCGGCGGTAGAGGGCGGTGCCCGGGCACTCCGTGGAGAACGCGTCGCGGTGCCCGGAGATCCGCTCGAAGCGTGCCCGGTGCCCGGAGCGGAACTTCCCGTTGTCGAGGCCGGAGGTCAGGGTGACGCTGCCCCGGGGGTCGTACCCGTACCGGCCCAGCTTCCAGGCCGCGAGCCGCGCCACCGCGCTCATCGCGGCGTCGGAGGGCTCCTGGGAGGAGTACTCGCCGATGACCGCGACGCCCATCGTGTCCGTGTTGAAGCCGAGGGTGTGGGCGCCGGTGACCGGCCGGTCGGCGCCGCCGCGGCGGCCCTCGAAGACGGTGCCACACTTGTCGACGACGAAGTTGTAGCCGAGGTCCTTCCAGCCGTTGGTGCGCACGTGCAGCGTCTGCAGGCCGCGCATCAGGGCCGCCGAGTCGGTGCAGTCGTAGGCGTTGGTCTGCGCGGTGTGGTGCACGAAGACGGCCTTGACGTCCTTGCCGTACACCGGGTCGTTTCCCGGCTGCTCCCGCGCGCCCCACGCGGAGCGGGAGACGACCTCGGGCCGGTCGGCGTGCTCGCGGCGGGCGACGGGGGCCGCCGCGTAGGCGGCCGGTACGGCGCCGGCCGCCGCCGGGTCCGCCCCCTCCGGCGGGTCCGCGCCGGGGTCGACCAGCTCCAGCCGCAGCCCGGCGGGCAGCGGCCCGCCGCGCCCCGCGACCCGGACCTCGACCCCGTCGGAGGGCCCGGCCCACAGCGGCTCGGAGACCCCGCGCGCGCCCTCGCCCCGCTCCGTGCCCAGGACCGTCCAGGGCGACCAGACTCCGGTCCCCGCGGATCTGGTGCGGACCCGGATCACCCCGTCGAGGGACCGGTCCGGCTCGTCCCAGGAGACGGCGAGCATGCTGAACCCGGCGGTGTCCGCCTCCTCGAAGGAGGCACCGGAACCGTTCACCCGCAGGGGTTGGGTGCGCAGCGCCGCGCCCGGCGCCCCCCGGACGGCGAGCAGGGCGACGATGCCGGTGGTGAGGGCGGCGGTGGCGGCCGACACCACGATGCTGCGGGTGCGCACCCGGTTCTCCCCGATGATCAACGGTGATGGGAACCGGAATCTACCGAGGTGAGGGGGCCCGGACCGGGACGTGCGCCCCGGCAATCGGGTCGGATGGGTGCATAGCCCCCGCCGGTGTCACCCGCCCGGCACCACGGTCGAACGCGCTTTCGTTTCTCGCTGCTTCCGGCCGCTGCCGGTCACTTCCCGCCGGCCAGCGCGGCGAGGACGCCGTCGGTGAAGGGCGGCCACGCCTGCACCGCCCACGGCCCGAAGGGCCGGTCGGTCAGCGCCACGCAGGCCGCGCGCGCGTCCGGGTCCACCCACAGGAAGGTGCCGGCCTGCCCGAAGTGCCCGAAGGTGCGCGGGGAGGAGGTGGCGCCCGTCCAGTGCGGGGACTTCCCGTCGCGGATCTCCAGGCCCAGGCCCCAGTCGTTGGGGGACTGGTGACCGTAACCGGGCAGTACGCCCTTGAGGCCGGGGTGTGCCACCGAGGTGGCCTCGGCGACCGTGCGGACGTCCAGCAGCCGGGGGGCCATCAGCTCGGCGGCGAAGCGGGAGAGGTCGGCGACCGTGGAGACGCCGTCCTTGGCGGGGGAGCCGTCCAGGGTGGTCGCGTCCATGCCGAGCGGCTCCAGCACCGCCTGGTGCAGGTACTCGGCGAAGGCGATGCCGGTGGCCTTGGTGATGTGGTCGCCGAGCACCTCGAAACCGGCGTTGGAGTACAGGCGCCGCTCCCCGGGCGGGGCCATCGCGCGGTGCTCGTCGAAGGCGAGTCCGCTGGTGTGCGCGAGCAGGTGGCGCACGGTGGAACCCTCGGGTCCGGCCGGCTCGTCCAGCTCGATCGCCCCCTCCTCGTACGCGACGAGCGCGGCGTACGCGGCGAGGGGCTTGGTGACGGAGGCCAGCGGGAAGCGGTGGCCGACCGGGCCGTGGGTTCCCGCGAGGGTCCCGTCGGCGCGTACGACGGCCGCCGCGGCGGTCGGTACCGGCCAGGTGTCGATGATCCGCAGGCTCTCCATGATCTCCGTGCTCTCCATGCGGTCGAGCCTACTTGCTTGGAGTGCACTCAAGGGTTTTAGCGTGGGGGCATGAGCCTGACGCAGACGCGGTACACGATCAGCGAGGTCGAGGCCCGGACCGGTCTGACCCAGCACACCTTGCGCTGGTACGAACGGATCGGCCTGATGCCGCACGTGGACCGCTCGCACTCGGGCCAGCGCCGCTTCAGCGACAAGGACCTCGACTGGCTGGCCTTCGTGGGCAAGCTGCGCGCCACCGGGATGTCGGTGGCGGACATGGTCCGGTACGCGGAGCTGGTGCGCGAGGGCCGGCACACCGTCGAGGAGCGGCGGGAGCTGCTGGAACGCACGCGGCGCGAGGTCCGGGCACGGATCGACGAACTGACGGACGCGCTGGCGGTACTGGACTTCAAGATCGGTTTTTACGCGGAGACGAAGCGGACCGCGCGCGGCGCGGACGGCGCGGACACCGCGGCCACGCACGGGGAACAGGGGAAGGCACACTCATGACGCACACCATCACGGACAGGATCGACCAGGTCGAGCTGGGCAAGGGCGGCCCGCTGGTCGGCATACAGGGCCTCGGCTGCATGGGCATCAGCGAGTTCTACGGCGACACGGACGAGGCGGCGGCCCGCGACACCCTGGACGCGGCCCTGGAGGCCGGGGTCACCCTCTTCGACACGGCCGACGCGTACGGGCGGGGGCGCAACGAGGAGTTCCTCGCGCCGTTCCTCGCGGCGCACCGGGACGAGGTCACGCTGGCCACGAAGTTCGCCTTCGAGCGCACCGACGACCCGCAGTACCGGGGCGTGCGCAACGACGCGCCGTACGTCCGCCAGGCCGTCGAGGCCAGCCTGCGGCGGCTCGGGGTGGACGTCATCGACCTCTACTACATGCACCGGCGCGACCCGCAGGTGCCGTTCGCGGAGTCCGTCGGCGCGATGGCGGAACTGGTCGCCGAGGGCAAGGTCCGCCACCTGGGCCTGAGCGAGGTCACGGGCGCCGAGCTGCGCGAGGCGTACGCGGTGCACCCGATCGCCGCGCTCCAGTCGGAGTGGTCCCTGTTCAGCCGGGACGTGGAGCAGAGCGCGGTGGGCGCGGCGGCTGAGCTGGGCGTGGCCTTCGTGCCGTACTCCCCGCTCGGGCGCGGCTTCCTGACCGGGGCGTTCGCGGACGCGGGCGCGGAGCTGTCGGAGGGCGACTTCCGGCGCCACCAGCCGCGGTTCAACGGCGCCAACGCGAAGGCCAACGCCGCGCTGCTGGAGCCGGTGCGCGCGGTCGCGGCGGCGCACGGGGCCACCCCGGCGCAGATCGCGCTGGCCTGGGTCCAGCAGCGCTCGGCGGTCCACGGCCTCGCGGTCGTCCCGATCCCGGGCACCCGCAAGCGCAGCCGCCTCGCGGAGAACGCGGCGGCGACCCGCATCACCCTGACCCCGGCCGACCTCGCCCTCCTGGACCCGATCGCCGCCCACGTCGCGGGCGACCGCTACCCGGACATGAGCTCCACGTCGAAGGCCCGCGAGGCCTGACACCGGCCCCCGGCCGTGACACCACCCAGCCCCGGGGGCATCTCCCGCCCGTCCGGCGTTTGAGGACACCCCCCGACCCGGGCGCCATTCGGCTCCCGGGCCGGGGGCATCTTCAGCCCGTCCGGCGTTTTGAGGACGTGCGCGCCGCAGGCGCGGGGGCCCCGCGCAGCGGTCCGGCACGGCCCCCGGTGGCCGGGGCCCCGCTACGACCCGGCGGCGAAACGATCCCGCAGCGCCGCGTACTCCGCATCGGTCAGCAGCCCGGCCCCGTGCAGCTCCCCCAGGTGCCGCATCCGGTCGGGCTCACGCGCCCCGCCCGCCCCGCCGGCCATCGCCCCCACGGCCACCGGAGTCCGCCCCCGTACCGCCGCCAGCACCGCGGCGGCGAAGGGCAGGGACTCGTGCACCCCGCCGTACCCCGTGGCGAACACCACCGCCGCCGGATCGTGCTCCGGAGCCGGGACCTCCTCGCCGTCGTCGCGCGAGCGGAGCCGCAGGTGGCCGCCGGGCCGCTCGGGGGAATGCCATTCGACCCCGGTCAGCTCCGCCAGCGGGTAATGCCGGTCGCCGGCCTTCCACTTGGCGCTGGAGGCCCCGGTGCGCGACCAGCGCAGGCCCACCCCGCTCTCGTCGAGGGTCGCCCGGCCGTCGTACGCCTTGAGGTGCAGCGGCGGCTTCGGCGCCTCGACCAGGAAGCGCGGAGCCGGTTCGGCCGGGTCCGGCCCGAGCCGGGCGCGCAGCGCGTCGGCCAGCGCGAGGGCCAGCGGCGCCCGGTCGGCCGGCAGCACCAGCCGGTACGGATCGCAGATGTCCTTCAGCTGTCCCGCGGCGGCCTCCATCAGCGGATCGGCCCCGGGCCGCGGCACGGCACGCAGCACCACCGTCTCCCGCTTCCCCGCGGTCACGGTCACGCTCACCTCGGACAACGCCTCGTGGGGAATGCGTCTCTGCCCCAGCGCATGCCAAAGGCGCGGCATGCGCAGTGCGGACATCCCCCGTTCGAAGCGGATGAGCACCGAGTCCGAGTCGAACTCCCAGACGGCATGGTTTCCGGCCAGTACGTCACCCATGCGGCTCATCGTAAAGGGCGGCAGGCCTGCGCGTCCCCTGACCGCGAGGGTCGTTTTCCGGCCCTCTCCGTGCGTCAGTCCTCTTCCGGGCCGGAAATTCCCCGTCGGCAGGAGTCGTCCCCGTCCGCGCAGACAGCGGAAGCGTAGGCACCGGTTGCGATGCGCGCGAAGTTCTCCAGCGAGCCGGTCCCCGGCTCGAAGTAGCCGGTGTGGCTCTTCGCCCCGGCCGCCGAGAGACGGCGCGCCCCGAACTCCGGGGACACCGGATCGGCCCCGTGCCCGAGCCCGCCCAGCTCCAGGTGCGGTACGTCCGCGATCCAGTCCCCTGAGTCCCGCATCGCCCACACCCGGGCCGAGGTGTTCAGCTGGGCGGCGTTCTCCACGCGCATGCCGGGACTGCCCGAGACCACCACGTCGGTCACCCGGCGCGGCAGGCCGTGGGCGGCGACCCCGCACACCACCGACCCGTAGCTGTGGCAGAACAGCGTCACGGACGCGTCCCCGGGCAGCGCCGAGGCCAGGGCCGCCAGCCGTACGGCGCCCTGCGCGGCCAGCCGCCCGGTGGCCGCGTCCACGCCGAGCCCGGTGGGGGAGACGTAGCCGGCCCAGGCGATGACGGCGGTCCTGGTGTCGGGAGCCGCCGCGCGCTCGGCCTCGTAGAGGGATTCGGCCATGCCGACCGGGGCGCTGTAGCGGCGCTGCGACCGCTCGAAGGTGAGCAGGTCCGTGTCGACGCCGGGGACGATCACCGAGACGCGCCGCGCCCGGTCCAGGTCGCCGAAGACCTCGGCGACCAGGCCGTCGCCGGTCGGGTCGAAGACGAGGATCTGCCGCGCCGGGTCGGCCAGGGACTCCAGCCGGTGCAGCCGCCGGCCGGCCTGGTCCCGGTCGGCCGGGGTGAGCGCCACGTCCTGGGCCCGGACCGCCTCGGTGCGGGCCGCCTGGCCCAGGGCGCGGCGGTTGGCCCGGAAGCGCGTCCGGGCGGGTACCCCGTCGAGGTTGCCGACGACCAGCGGATAGCTGTCGGCCAGCCGGTCGCGTTCGGGTCCGTCGAGTTCGGAGAAGAAGCGCGCAACGGTGCGTATGGGGGCTTCGGCGGACGGGACGGGGCGGCCGCCGATCCGGGCCGCGGACCAGGAGGCGAGGGCCGCCCGGCGGGCCGAGACGGCTTCCTCCGGCCGGTGCACGGCCGTCCAGCCGGTGGTCGCCAGCATGACGAAGACCACCAGGAGCGCGAGCACGGCGTGCAGCGCGCCGGGGCTGGGGGAGGTGGCGGGGGAGGCAGGGCCGTGCAGGCCGGACAGGTTCACTGAGGGATAGCGTAGGAGACCTTTTCCGGCCGCGGCACGCCGGGTGACGGGCGTCACGGGCCCGTCCCCGCGGCCGTCACCTACAGGCGCCGAACCGTTCCGTTCCGGTACGAACAGGGCGGTCGCGGGTCAGTGCCAGTCGGCGGCCAGCGACGGGCCGATCTGGTCGAGGTAGTCCTCGGTCATCCGGCGGATCGCGGCCACGCTGGTGTCCTCGCCCCGGCCCCACAGCCGCCCGGTCACCCGCATCACCCCGGAGAACGCCGCCACCGCGATCCGGGGCCGCGGGTCGGTGTCCACGTCGAGCCCTTCGCGCGCCGCGATCAGCCGGGCGATCCGCTCCTCCAGCTCGGTGGAGCGGCGCAGGTGGACGGCGAGCAGCGCGGGCGTGGACTCGATCAGCCGGTAGGACCGCATGTGCAGCTCGACCGGGACCACCTCGCCGATCGCCTCCTCGATGGTGTCCCAGGCGCCGAGCACGGCGTTGCGCATGGCCGCCAGCGGACCCTCGGCGGCCGGGCGGGCCTCCAGCGCGGCCACGAAGTGGGACTCCACCAGGTCCTGGACGGCGAAGGCGACCTCTTCCTTGTTGGCGAAGTAGCGGAAGAAGGTGCGCTGGGAGACCTCGACGGCGTCGGTGATCTCGTCGACGGTCGTCTCCTCGTACCCGTGCGTGGTGAAGAGCACGAGGGAGGAGCGCAACAGGGCGTCCCGGGTGCGGCGCTTCTTGCGTTCGCGCAGCCCGGCGGGGGCCCCCGGCAGGGGCGCGGGCGGCGCGGGCGGTGCCGCCGGTGCGCCGGGCCGCTGGTCGGTCATCACCGAGGGGGTCCTCTTTCGGGCTGCGGGGGCGGGGTGGGCGGTCAGGCTACCTGTGACCGACCTGACAGTTGCCGTCGTGTTAAGCCGTTTGTGAAGTGTCAGTCGCTGTCACTAGCCTGTCCGCATGACTAGTCAGATCAGCCTCGACAAGCAGCTGTCCGACCAGGACGGCGCGCCGGGACCGGCCTCCCGGCTGCGCGGGCATCCCTGGCTGACCCTCTTCGCCGTCGCGATCGGCGTCATGATGGTCACCCTCGACGGCACGATCGTCGCGGTCGCCAACCCCGCCATCACCGACGACCTCCACGCCACCCTCGCCGAGGTGCAGTGGATCACCAACGGCTATCTGCTGGCCCTCGCGGTCTCCCTGATCACCGCGGGCAAGCTCGGCGACCGCTTCGGCCACCGCCAGACCTTCCTCATAGGCATCGCCGGCTTCGCCGCGTCCTCCGCCGCGATCGGCCTCTCCTCCAGCGTCGAGCTGGTCATCGGCTTCCGCGTCGCGCAGGGCGTCTTCGGCGCGCTGCTGATGCCCGCCGCCCTCGGCCTGCTGCGGGCCACCTTCCCCGCCGAGAAGCTGAACATGGCCATCGGCATCTGGGGCATGGTCATCGGCGCCTCGACCGCCGCCGGACCCATCGTCGGCGGTCTGCTCGTCGAGCACGTCAACTGGCAGTCCGTCTTCTTCATCAACGTGCCCGTCGGCATCGTCGCGCTCGGCTTCGGCCTGTTCATCCTGCTCGACCACCGCGCCGAGAACGCCCCGCGCTCCTTCGACGTCCTGGGCATCCTGCTGCTGTCCGCCGCGATGTTCTCCCTGATCTGGTCGCTGATCAAGGCCTCCGAATGGGGCTGGGGCGACAGCAAGACCCTGCTCTTCCTCGCCGGGTCCGTGCTCTGCTTCGCGCTCTTCGCCTTCTGGGAGACCCGGGTCGCCGAGCCGCTGATTCCGCTCGGGATGTTCCGCTCGGTGCCGCTGTCCGCGGGCACCGTCCTCATGGTCCTGATGGCCTTCGCCTTCATGGGCGGCCTCTTCTTCGTCACCTTCTACCTGCAGAACGTGCACGGCATGAGCCCCGTCGACAGCGGTCTGCACCTGCTGCCTCTCACCGGCATGATGATCGTCGGCTCGCCGCTCGCGGGTCTCGCCATCACCAAGGTCGGCCCGCGCCTCCCGCTCGTCGCGGGCATGGTCGCCACCGCCGCCGCCTGCTTCGGGATGTCGCAGCTGACCCCGCACACCGGCACCCTCACCATGTCCGTCTGGTTCGCCCTCATGGGCCTGGGCCTCGCGCCCGTCATGGTCGGCGCCACCGAGGTCATCGTCGGCAACGCCCCGCTGGAACTCTCCGGCGTGGCCGGCGGCCTCCAGCAGGCCGCCATGCAGGTCGGCGGCAGCCTCGGCACCGCCGTCCTCGGCGCCGTCATGGCCAACAAGGTGTCCTCCTCCTTCATGGACAACTGGACCGCGGCGCAGCTGCCGCCGATGACCCCCGAGCAGGCGGAACTGGCCACGAGCGCCGCCACGGTCGGCGTCGCCCCCGTCCCCGACGGCGCCCCGGCGCCCCTCGCGAAGGCCATCAGCGCCGTCGCCCATGACACCTTCGTGTCAGGCATGAGCACCGCCTTCGTCGTCGCCGGCGTGGTCGCCGTGCTCGCCGCGGTGGTCGCGGGCTTCACCCGGCGCGGGGAGAACGCCGCCGCGGGCGCGGGCGCGGCCCACATCTGACCCGTGCCGACCGCCCAGGCCCCCTCGGCCGCCCCGCCGCGGAGGCGTCAACTCCGGGGCGCCACAGCCCCGCCGGACCCGTCCGGCGGGGCTGTCGCCTATCCGGATGGACCGCCCCGCCGGGTCTTCCGCCCGACCGTCTTCGCAGGTCAGCGTGGTGTCAGCGGCACTCGCAACGGACCGCCGGCCCACCGGGCCACCCGTACGAGTGCCCTGTGACCACAAGGAGTTGACCCGTCATGCGTACGAGTTCCACCGTGCTCGCCGCCGTGTTCCTGGCCGCCACCACCCTGCTGCCCGGCGCCGCCTCCGCCGTCCACGCCGCGGGGCCGCCGCCGCTCGGAGCCTGCGCCACCGGGCAGCTGTGCTTCTGGGCGAAGCCCGACTTCAAGGGCACGAAGCAGATCCACGAACTGACCGAGATCACCACCAACGACTGCGTCTCCCTGCCGCCGGGCAAGGCCGCGCAGGCCCTCGCCAACCGCACCGGCCGGCCGGTGACCACCTACCAGTCCGCCGAGTGCGCCGAGACCGGGGAGTTCCAGACCTACCCCGGTGACGGCACCTGGCTGCCCCAGTCCCCCTACCAGGTGAGGGCGTTCAAGGTGTGGGAGCGATAGCCGCAGTGGCGGGCGCGGCCGCCGGTACGTCGGCCCCCGCGCCCGCCGGTACGCCGGCCCCCGCGCCCGGCCCCGCCCCGCCGAGCCGGGCGACCTCGGCGCGCAGGGCCCGTACCTCCTCGGCCAGTTCCGTCAGCGCCGCGGCCTGGAGCCGGTCCGCCTGGTCGTCGCGGTCGAACCGGGAGATGAACCAGGCCGCGATGTTCGCCGTCACCACACCCAGCAGCGCGATCCCGGACAGCATCAGACCCACCGCGACCAGCCGGCCGAGGCCCGTGGTGGGGGAGTGGTCGCCGTAGCCCACGGTGGTCATCGTGGTGAAGGACCACCACACCGCGTCCCCGAGGTTCTTGATGTTCCCCTTCGGGGCGTCGCGCTCCACGCTCAGCACGGCCAGCGAGCCGAACATCAGCAGCCCCACCACCGCCCCCGCGACATAGGTGGTCAGCCGGACCTGCGGAGCCATCCGGGCCCGCCGCCCCACCAGCAGCAGCGTGGACACCAGCCGCAGCAGCCGCAGCGGCTGGATCATCGGCAGCAGCACCGCCGCCAGGTCCAGCCAGTGCGTCCGCACGAACAGCCGCCGGTCGGCCGCCAGGGCCAGGCGCACCGCGTAGTCCCCGGCGAAGACGCCCCAGACCACCCATTCGGTCAGCAGGCACGCCTCGTGCACCGACCGGTCCGCGTCCGGAGCGATGATCGGAACGGCGTACGCGACGCCGAAGGCCATGGCGCACACGAGCAGGGGGAGCTGGGTGCGCCGCTCCCAGCGGGACTGCGCGGACTGAACCTTCATGCCCGGCATCGTAGGGAAAGACGGCGGGGCGCCGGGAACCGAGGTCCCCGGCGCCCCGCCGGAAGAAGAGCGCCCGACGCCTACGCGTCGCCGCCCGCGGCGCCCGGATCGGCCGCCGTGACGTCCAGCAGCTGGTACCGGTCGATGGCCTGCTTGAGCACCGAACGGTCGATCTTCCCCGCCTTGGCCAGCTCGGTCAGCGTCGCCAGGACCACCGACTGGGCGTCGATGTGGAAGAAGCGCCGGGCCGCGCCGCGCGTGTCGGCGAAGCCGAAGCCGTCCGCGCCCAGCGAGGTGTACGCGCCGGGCACCCAGCGCGCGATCTGGTCCGGGACCGCCCGCATCCAGTCCGAGACCGCCACGAACGGCCCCTCGGCGCCGGACAGCTTGCGCGTCACGTACGGGACGCGCTGCTCCTCCTCCGGGTGGAGCAGGTTGTGCGTCTCCACCTCGACCGCGTCGCGGCGCAGCTCGTTCCAGGAGGTCGCCGACCAGACGTCCGCCCGGACGTTCCACTCGGCGGCCAGGATCCGCTGCGCCTCCAGCGCCCACGGCACCGCCACGCCCGAGGCCATGAGCTGCGCCGCGACGGCGCCGTCCGTGCCCCGGGAGACCCGGTGGATGCCCTTGAGGATGCCGTCCACGTCGACGTCCGCCGGTTCGGCCGGGTGCTGGATCGGCTCGTTGTAGACGGTCAGGTAGTAGAAGACGTCCTCGGCCTCGGGCCCGTACATGCGCCGCAGGCCGTCCCGGACGATGTGCGCGATCTCGTACCCGTAGGCCGGGTCGTAGGCGACGCAGCCCGGGTTGGTCGAGGCCAGCAGCTGGGAGTGACCGTCGGCGTGCTGGAGGCCCTCACCCGTGAGGGTGGTCCGGCCGGCCGTCGCGCCGAGCACGAAACCGCGCGCGAGCTGGTCGGCCATCTGCCAGAACTGGTCGCCGGTGCGCTGGAAACCGAACATCGAGTAGAAGACGTAGACCGGGATCAACGGCTCGCCGTGCGTCGCGTACGCCGAACCCGCGGCGATCAGCGAGGCCGTGCAGCCCGCCTCCGAGATGCCGTCGTGCAGCATCTGGCCGGTCGGGGACTCCTTGTACGCGAGCAGCAGGTCGCGGTCGACCGCCTCGTACTGCTGGCCCAGCGGGTTGTAGATCTTGGCGCTGGGGAAGAACGCGTCCATGCCGAAGGTGCGGTACTCGTCGGGCGCGATCAGCACGAACCGCCGGCCGATCTCCTTGTCCCGCATCAGGTCCTTCAGGATGCGGACGAAGGCCATGGTGGTGGCGATCGACTGCTGGCCCGAGCCCTTCTTGGCGGCCGCGTACGCCGCGTCGCCCGGCAGCTCCAGCGGCTTGGCGCGCACCACGCGGGTCGGCACGTAGCCGCCGAGCGCGCTGCGGCGGTCGTGCATGTACTGGATCTCGGGGGAGTTGCGGCCCGGGTGGTAGTACGGCGGGGCGCCGCCCTCCAGCTGGGCGTCCGTGATCGGGATGTGCAGCCGGTCGCGGAAGCGCTTGAGGTCGTCGACCGTCAGCTTCTTCATCTGGTGCGTCGCGTTGCGGCCCTCGAAGTTCGGGCCGAGGGTCCAGCCCTTGACCGTTTGGGCGAGGATCACCGTCGGCTGGCCCTTGTGCGCCTTGGCCGCCGCGTAGGCCGCGTAGACCTTCTTGTGGTCGTGGCCGCCGCGGCCCAGGTGCTGGATCTGCTGGTCGGACATGTTCTCGACCATCGCGCGCAGCCGCTGGTCCCCGCCGAAGAAGTGCTCGCGGACGTAGGCGCCGGACTCGGTCGCGTACGTCTGGAACTGCCCGTCCGGCGTGGAGTTCATCTTGTTGACCAGGATGCCGTCGCGGTCCTGGGCCAGCAGCGGGTCCCAGGAGCGGTCCCAGATCAGCTTGATGACGTTCCACCCGGCGCCCCGGAACTGCGACTCCAGCTCCTGGATGATCTTGCCGTTGCCGCGGACCGGGCCGTCGAGGCGCTGGAGGTTGCAGTTCACGACGAAGGTCAGGTTGTCCAGGCCCTCGCGGGCGGCGATGGACAGCTGGCCCAGCGACTCCGGCTCGTCCATCTCGCCGTCGCCGAGATACGCCCAAACGTGGGACTTGGAGGTGTCCGCGATCCCGCGCGCCTCCATGTACCGGTTCATCCGGGCCTGGTAGATCGCGCCGAGGGGGCCGAGGCCCATCGAGACGGTCGGGAACTCCCAGAAGTCCGGCATCAGCCGCGGGTGCGGGTAGCTGGAGAGACCGTGGGGGGCCTTCGACTTCTCTTGGCGGAACGCGTCGAGCTGCTGCTCGGAGAGCCGGTCCAGGAGGTAGGCGCGGGCGTAGATGCCCGGGGAGGCGTGGCCCTGGAAGAAGATCTGGTCGCCGCCGTCACCCTCGTCCTTGCCCCGGAAGAAGTGGTTGAAGCCCACGTCGTAGAGGGAGGCGGAGGAGGCGAAGGTCGCGATGTGGCCGCCGACCCCGATGCCCGGGCGCTGGGCGCGGGAGACCATCACGGCCGCGTTCCAGCGGGTGGCGTTCAGGACCTTGCGCTCGATCTCCTCGTTGCCGGGGAAGAAGGGCTCGTCCTTGGTCGCGATGGTGTTGACGTAGTCCGAGCTGCGCATCTCGGGCACGGCCACGCGCTTCTCGCGGGCCCGCTCGATCAGCCGCAGCATCAGGTAGCGGGCACGCTCGCGGCCCCGCTCGTCGACGGCTGAGTCGAGGGAGTCGAGCCACTCCTGAGTCTCCTCCGGATCGAAGTCCGGGACCTGACTCGGCAGGCCGCCAATGATGATCGGGTTGCGATCGGATGCGGAAGCCACGCTGTTCCTTCGCTGTCGGGGGAGTCGTGCCTGGGTCGCCGGCTCCCATCGTCTACCGCCGGGCCGAAATCGTCATCTGTACCGCTGGGTAACCGCTGGAATATCAGGCCACACTCAAGGAGCGGGGAGCGGGTCCGGCCAAATCGCAACCTTACGCCCACCCCGTTCAACGGGTTCGTAAGCGCGTTCGTCCCCGCACGCGTGCGAAAGTCCTCTCGCGCGCCGAATGCGGCCCCGTGGTGTGGGATGAATCACGAGGGGTTCGCGCGGGCAGGCTTAAAGTTGCGGCGAGACGGCCGCAATCGTCACCGTTTCGACGGTCTCGGCCACCGGGTACTTGCGCGATCCGCCGCGTCCGTGTGGACTACGCCCAATGCTGCGCGTACGCGCGCCGCCGAAGACATTCACCGATACATGAGCAGGAGGCACCCCGTGAGCGCGACCGCGGACCACGCGGAGACCAGTCTGGTTTCCAGGCTGGGTTTCGAGTCCGAACAGGTGGTCCAGGAGATCGGCTACGACGACGACGTCGATCAGGAATTCCGTGAGGCCGTAGAGGATCACATCGGCAGCGACCTCGTTGACGAGGAGTACGACGACGTCGCCGATGCGGTGCTGCTCTGGTTCCGGGACGAAGACGGCGATCTGACGGACACGCTGGTCGACTCCATCAACTTGGTGGAGGACGGCGCACTGATCCTGCTGCTGACCCCCAAGACCGGTCGTCCCGGTTACGTCGAGGCCAGCGACATCAGCGAGGCCGCCCAGACGGCGGGCCTGGCGCAGACCAAGAGCGTCAGCGTCGGCAAGGAGTGGGCCGCCAGCAAGCTGGTGACCCCCAAGGCCGCCAAGTCCAAGCGCTAGCCACGCGCCCAGACAAGTGGAGGAACCCCGCCGGCCCCAGCCGGCGGGGTTTCTGCCGTCCACGGCCCGGCGCATACGGTCCTGCCGGGCCCTCCCCTAGGCTGGGCCCACCCGAACGGCTCAACGAAGGGATACGAGAGATGGCGATCGAGGTCGGCACCAAGGCCCCGGACTTCGTACTGAAGGACAATCACGGCGCCACCGTGCGGCTCGCCGATTTCCGCGGCGAGAAGGCCGTGGTCCTGCTCTTCTACCCCTTCGCCTTCACCGGCGTCTGCACGGGCGAGCTGTGCGAGCTGCGCGACCAGCTGCCGCGCTTCCAGAACGACGACGTGCAGCTGCTGGCGGTCTCCAACGACTCCGTCCCGACCCTGCGCGTCTTCGGGGAGCAGGAGGGGCTGGAGTACCCGCTGCTCTCCGACTTCTGGCCGCACGGCGAGACCTCCCGCGCCTACGGCGTCTTCGACGAGGAGAAGGGCTGCGCGGTCCGCGGCACCTTCATCATCGACAAGGACGGCATCGTGCGCTGGAGCGTCGTCAACGGGCTGCCCGACGCGCGTGACCTGAACGAGTACATCAAGGCGCTCGACAGCATCTGAGGGCCGCCCGACACGCGCCCACCGCACGTTTCCGTACGAAAACCCCGTTCCGGGCGGGAACCCGTCACTAGGATCGAAACGTTGATCCGGTAGCAACCGCACGTACGGGGCTCCGCCCCACACGAAACCAATGGAGGACCCGTGGGAGTCAGCCTCAGCAAGGGCGGCAACGTCTCGCTGACCAAGGCCGCACCGAACCTGACGGCGGTCATCGTCGGTCTGGGCTGGGACGCTCGCACCACCACCGGGGTCGACTTCGACCTCGACGCCAGCGCGATCCTGACCAACGACCAGGGCAAGGTCGCCAGCGACGCCAACTTCGTGTTCTTCAACAACCTGAAGAGCCCCGACGGCTCGGTCGAGCACACCGGTGACAACACCACCGGTGAGGGCGAGGGCGACGACGAGGCCATCAAGGTCAACCTCGCCGGCGTCCCGGCCGATGTCGCGAAGATCGTCTTCCCCGTCTCGATCTACGAGGCCGAGGCCCGCCAGCAGAGCTTCGGCCAGGTCCGCAACGCGTACATCCGCGTCGTGAACCAGGCCGACAACAGCGAGCTGGCCCGCTACGACCTCTCCGAGGACGCCTCGACCGAGACCGCCATGGTCTTCGGCGAGCTCTACCGCAACGGCGCGGAGTGGAAGTTCCGTGCCATCGGCCAGGGCTACGCCTCGGGCCTGCGCGGTATCGCGCAGGACTTCGGCGTCAACGTCTGACGCGAGCGTCCGACCTCGGCCCGGGCCGCGCCCGGGCGCCGAGAGCAGTTCACCGTCCGGCGCCGTGCACAGTCGTGTACGGCGCCGGATGTTCTTCATCGGCGCACCGTCGCCGGCACATCTCCGGGGAGGACCACATCATGGGCGTCACACTCGCCAAGGGGGGCAATGTCTCCCTCTCCAAGGCCGCACCGAACCTGACCCGGCTGCTGATCGGTCTGGGCTGGGACGCGCGCTCGACCACCGGCGCGGACTTCGACCTCGACGCCAGCGCGCTGCTGTGCGCGGGCGGCCGGGTGCTCGGCGACGAGTACTTCGTCTTCTACAACAACCTGAAGAGCCCCGAGGGATCCGTCGAACACACGGGGGACAACCTCACCGGTGAGGGTGAGGGCGACGACGAGTCGGTCCTGATCGACCTCACCAAGGTCCCGGCGTCCTGCGACAAGATCGTCTTCCCGGTGTCCATCCACGACGCCGACGCCCGCGGCCAGTCCTTCGGCCAGGTCACCAACGCCTTCATCCGCGTCGTGAACCAGGCGGACGGCCAGGAGCTGGCGCGCTACGACCTCTCCGAGGACGCCTCCAGCGAAACCGCGATGATCTTCGGCGAGGTCTACCGCTACGGCGCCGAATGGAAGTTCAGGGCCGTGGGGCAGGGGTACGCGTCGGGACTGCGGGGCATCGCTCTAGACTTCGGGGTCAACGTTTCGTAAAGCCGTACAAGACGATGGGGTGCCCGTGGTTCTGAAAACCTTCGGCTGGTCGTTCGCGATTACCGCGCTCGGCCTGGCCGCGGCGGTTCTCTACGGGGGGTGGACCGCGTTCGGGATCGTCGCGATCCTGTCCATCCTGGAGATCTCGCTGTCCTTCGACAATGCGGTGGTCAACGCCGGAATCCTGAAGAAGATGAATGCCTTCTGGCAGAAGATCTTCCTCACGGTCGGCGTCCTCATCGCCGTGTTCGGCATGCGTCTGGTCTTCCCCGTCGTGATCGTGGCGATCACTGCCAAGATCGGGCCCATCGAGGCCGTCGATCTCGCGATGACCGACAAGAACCAGTACCAGCAGCTGGTCACCGACGCCCACCCGGCCATCGCGGCCTTCGGCGGCATGTTCCTGCTGATGATCTTCCTCGACTTCATCTTCGAGGACCGGGACATCAAGTGGCTCGCCTGGCTCGAGCGTCCCCTCGCCAAGCTCGGCAAGATCGACATGCTGTCCGCCTGCCTCGCACTGATCGCCCTGCTGATCACGTCGTTCACCTTCGCCGCCCGCGCCCACCAGCACGGCGGCGCGCACGTGGACAAGGCGCAGACCGTGCTCATCTCCGGCATCGCCGGCCTGATCACGTACATGATCGTCGGCGGTCTCTCCGGCTACTTCGAGAACAAGCTCGAAGAGGAGGAAGAGGCCGAGCACGAGGCGGAGGAAGCCGCCAAGAAGAGCGGCAGCCCCGTCTCGGCGGTCGTCATGGCCGGCAAGGCCGCGTTCTTCATGTTCCTCTACCTGGAGGTCCTGGACGCGTCGTTCTCCTTCGACGGGGTCATCGGCGCCTTCGCGATCACCAACGACATCGTGCTCATGGCCCTCGGCCTCGGCATCGGTGCCATGTACGTGCGTTCGCTGACGGTCTACCTGGTCCGCCAGGGCACCCTCGACGACTACGTCTACCTGGAGCACGGCGCGCACTACGCCATCGGCGCGCTCGCCGTCATCCTGCTCGTCACCATCCAGTACGAGATCCACGAGGTCATCACCGGCCTCGTCGGCGTGCTGCTGATCGCCTGGTCCTTCTGGTCCTCGGTCCGCCGCAACAAGCGCCTGGCGCTCCAGGAGTCCGCACTGGAGGAGTCCGCCGTCCAGGCATGATCGCGGCGGTAATGCGGAACGCTCAACTGCGGGGCGGCGCGGGGTTTCCCACGCCGCCCCGTCCCGCGCGTGCGAACCCAGGGGGGATGGACATGGGCTTCATCGATTTCTTCGACGGTCTCAGGGGCGCCCGCGCCTCGCAGTTCCAGTCGGGCAGCGCGTCGTCCAACGCGATCGAGCTGACGAAACGGCACCCCACGGTGTCGCTCACCAAACAGGGGGCGGTCCACGGCAACCTCCGCGTCAACCTGTCCTGGCGGATGCGGACCTCCGACTTCGGCGGCCGCTCCGGCACGGGCGGCGGGCTGCTGCGCCACCCGTTCAAGCTCTTCAAACCGGACATGGTGCAGGCGCACACGCAGGGCGTGGTCAACGTGGACCTCGACCTCGGCTGCCTGTACGAGCTGACCGACGGTACGCGGGGGGCCGTACAGCCCCTGGGCAACCTGCTCGGGGACATCAACGACCCGCCGTACGTCAAGCTCAGCGGCGACGACCGGTTCGGTTCGGCCTCCGGCGAGACGCTCTACGTCAACCTCGACCACGCCGACGAGATCAAGCGGCTGCTGCTCTTCGTCTACATCTACGACCAGACCCCCGCCTTCGACCGCACGCACGCCATGGTGACCCTCTTCCCGGTCACCGGACCGCGGATAGAGATCCCGCTGGAGGAGCGCCACCCGCAGGCGCGCTCCTGCGCGGTGGTCACCCTGGAGAAGGTCAAGGGCGAACTCGTCGTGCGGCGCGAGGTCAAGTTCGTCTACGGGTTCCAGGCCGAGCTGGACCGGCTGTACGGCTGGGGGCTCCAGTGGGGCCGGGGCTACAAGACCAAGGCGTGAGCGCGCCCGGCGCCGCTCAGCGGCGCAGGAACTGCGGCCCCTGCACCGGCAGCCGGAAGGACGGGTCCCCGCCCGGTGCGGGGGACACGTGCTGCGGGTAGCCGTAGGCGGGCGGCGCGGCGGGCGGGGCCTGGGTGGGCGCCACCACGGGCGCCGGGGGCGCGGTGACCGGCGCCGGCGGCCGCATCGCCGCCGTCCGGTCGGCCTGCCCGGCCGCCGCGGCCTCCGCGTCGCCGGCGCCGTCGTCCACCGAGATCCCGTGGTCGGTGGCCAGCCCGACGAGCCCGTTGGAGTACCCCTCGCCCAGCGCGCGGAACTTCCACCCCTCGCCCCGGCGGTAGACCTCCCCGCACATCAGGGCCGTCTCCGCTCCCGTCTCGGGCCGCACGTCGAAGTAGGCCAGGGGCTCGGTGCCGCCGCTGACCGTGGCGTCGTAGAGCAGGATCCGCAGGTCGCCGACCCGCTCGAAGGGCACGTCCTCGGCCGAGACGACCACCAGCACCCGGTCGACCCAGCCGGGCACCGAGACCAGGTCCATCTGGACGGCGTCGGTGACCGCGTCGCCGACCCGCTTCTTGCCCAGGCGCCAGACCGCCCCGGAGGGGTGCCGGGGCTGGTTGTAGAAGACGAAGTCCTCATCGGAACGCACACGGCCGTCCGTCCCCACGAGCAGCGCGGAGGCGTCCACGTCCGGCACCTCGGTCCCACCGGTCCAGCGCAGCACCGCCCGGACCGCGGCGGCGGTCACCGGGATGTTGGAGCCCTTCTGCATCGCGTGCGTCATGGCGGTCATCCTGCCCTCCCGGGGCGGGCCGGGACAATGCGGGCCCCCCGGAGTGTCGTGCGCGGGCCTTGTCGGCCGCGCGGGACCCGTGCAGGGTGCAAGAGGGTTACCCGAACTTCATGTGCCCGAGGAACTCCGGGAACGCATTCGTACGTACTATTACCGGCCATGCCAGTTGGGCCGCCGAGGCAGTACGGGGGAAGCACATGCGTCATTTCGGGCACATATCACCCACTGTCCGCAAGGACCTCTTCCACCAGGAGCCCGTCGAGTTCTCCTCCGCTTCGCCCGCCCGTACGCTCGCGGCGGCGCTCGGCGCGACCCTCTACAGCCCCGCCACCCGCCCCCACCTCGCGGCCGACGTGGCCAAGCAGGCGGGCCGCGGCGTCGTCTCCATGGTCCTCTGCCTGGAGGATTCCATCAGCGACGCCGATGTCGCGGGCGGCGAGGAGAACCTCGTCCGGCAGTTCGCCGAGATCGACGCGAGCGACGCGGAAGCCCCGCTGCTCTTCATCCGGATCCGCGAGCCCGAACAGATCCCCGACATCGTCCGGCGCCTCGGGGCCTCGGCCCGCCGCTTGGCCGGATTCGTACTGCCGAAATTCACGGAGAGTCGCGGAACCGCCTTCCTCGACGCCGTCGGACAGGCCGAGGAGGCCGGCGGGCGCCGCTTCTACGCGATGCCCGTCCTGGAAACCCCCGACCTGCTCCACCTCGAAACCCGCGTGGAGGCCCTCGCGGGCATCTCGCGCACCGTCAACGCCTACCGCGACCGCGTCCTTGCGCTGCGCCTGGGCGTGACGGACTTCTGCTCGGCCTACGGCCTGCGCCGCACCCCCGACATGACGGCCTACGACGTCCAGATCGTCGCCGGTGTGATCGCCGACGTGGTCAACGTCCTCAGCCGGGCCGACGGCACCGGCTTCACCGTCACCGGGCCCGTCTGGGAGTACTTCCGCAGCCAGCAGCGCCTCTTCAAGCCCCAGCTGCGCCGCAGCCCCTTCCTGGAGGAGGGGGTCGAGGAACTGCGCACGGCGCTCATCGAGCACGACCTGGACGGCCTGCTCCGCGAGATCGAACTCGACCGGGCGAACGGTCTGCTCGGCAAAACCTGCATCCACCCCGCACACGTCACCCCCGTGCACGCGCTGTCGGTGGTGTCGCACGAGGAGTTCAGCGACGCCCAGGACATCCTGCGCCCGGAGCGCGGCGGTGGTGGAGTGATGAGATCGGCTTATACGAACAAGATGAACGAGGTGAAGCCCCACCGGGCCTGGGCCGAGCGCACCATGCTGCGCGCGGAGGTCTTCGGTGTGGCCAAGGAGGAGGTCGGCTTCGTCGACCTCCTCACCGCCGGACTCCGGGTCTGACACCCGGTGCGTCCGGGCCGGGTGTCGTCGACGAGGAAGGGCAAGGAGATCGAAGCGGTGCGGTCGGGAACAGCGGTGTGGTCGGGAACGTGGGTCGCGGAGCGGCTGGGCGTCGCCCTGGAGGAGGCGCCGGGCCGGGCGGGGCCGGGCCCCGTGGCGGGCGCGGGTGCCGCGGCGGGGCCGGACGGCCCGGCTCCGGACGCTCCGGGCCCGGATGCCCCGGCTGCCGGGCCGCGGCTGACCGAGCTGCTCGGGCTGGCCCTGCGCCGCAACCCCAAGCGGGCGCACCTGCTGGTGTCCCGGGTGCTCGGCAAGCACGTGCCGCAGTCGCCGGCGGTGGTCCACGGCGCCGGGTACGGGCTGGGGCTGCGGGTGCGCGAGCTGCTCGGCGAGGCGGCGGCCGCCTCCGCCGTGGTGCTCGGGTACGCCGAGACCGCGACCGGGCTCGGCCACAGCGTCGCCGACGGCCTCGGAGCGGCCCCCTACCTGCACTCCACCCGCCGCCCGGTGCCCGGCGTCGCGCCCGCCGGGGGCTTCGAGGAGGCCCACTCGCACGCCACCTCGCACCTGCTGCTGCCGGAGGACCCGGCGCTGCTGGCGGGGACCGGCCCGCTGGTCCTGGTCGACGACGAGTTCTCCACGGGCAACACCGTCCTGAACACCATCCGCGACCTGCACGCACGCCACCCGCGCGAGCACTACGTCGTGGTGGCCCTGGTGGACATGCGCTCGCCGGCCGACCGCGCCCGCCTGACCGCCTTCGCCGACGGCCTCGGCGCCCGCGTCGACCTGATCGCCCTGGCGAGCGGCACCGTCCGGCTCCCGGAGGGCGTCCTGGAGCGGGGCACGCGGCTCGTGGAGGAGTACGAGGCGCGGGCCGCCGCGGGGGCCGAGGGTGCCCCGGGGGCGTACGAGCCCCCGCGCGCGGAGGACCGTAGGCACCCCGCGTCCGCCCCCGCCGCGCCCCCCGTACGCATACCCCTCGACTGGCCCGCCGGAGTCCCCGACGGGGGCCGGCACGGGTTCACGCCCGCCCACCGCGCCCGGCTGGAGGCGGCCCTGCCCGCCCTCGGGGCGCAGCTCGCCCGCGCCCTGGGCGAGCGCCCCGGGCGGGTCCTCGTCCTCGGCAACGAAGAGCTGATGTACGCCCCGCTGCGGCTCGCCCTGGCGCTGGAGGAGAGCGGAGCCGCCGCCGAGGTGCGCTTCTCCACCACCACCCGCTCGCCCGTCCTGGCGGTCGACGACCCCGGCTACGCGATCCGCACCCG
The DNA here is from genome assembly GCF_056435825.1 of Streptomyces sp. NPDC043876. Taxonomy (NCBI): domain Bacteria; kingdom Bacillati; phylum Actinomycetota; class Actinomycetes; order Kitasatosporales; family Streptomycetaceae; genus Streptomyces; species Streptomyces sp. NPDC043876. The sequence continues at coordinate 571,025 of NZ_JBWKDV010000002.1, forward strand.
GCTCGTCTTCCCCGCCCACGACGACCCCGCCGACGGGCCCGGCGAGCGCTACGCCTACAACGTCGCGCCCTCGGCCCGCGTCGGCGCGGGCGGCGAGGGTGCCCGTTTCGACACCGTGGTCGTGGTGGTGGACTCGGCCGGCGACACCCCGGCCCTGCACGCCGCCGACGGCCTGCTCGCCCGGCTCGCCCCGCACACCGGGCGGATCGCGCTGGCCGTCGTACCGTCCTACGTGCCCGCGCCCGTAGCCGTCCCCGTATCCGACGACCGGCGGGAGCCGATCATGCCCGAGCCCCTGCGCGGACCCGCGTTCTCCTCCTACCCGGCCGAGGACGTCGGCTGGCTGCTCCAGGACCTCTCCGACCGCGCGCTGGAAGCGCCCACCGAGGAGCGCGAGGAGGCCATCCAGGCCGGGGGCGCGCACTACGCCGAGTCCCTGCCCGTCGAGTACCAGCCCAGCGCGCACTACCAGGAGCTGTACCGCAGCGCCCTGACCGCCTCCGCCGCCCGGATCGCGCGCGCCGTCGGCACCGTCACCGAGACCGTCCTCGCCGAGCGGTCCCCGCGTCCCGTGCTGGTCTCGCTGGCCCGCGCGGGCACCCCCGTCGGGGTCCTGATGCGCCGCTGGGCGCAGCTGCGGCACGGCCTGGACCTGCCGCACTACGCCGTGTCCATCGTGCGCGGCCGGGGCATCGACGCCAACGCGCTGCGCTGGCTGGCCGCCCACCACGACCCGGCCGACGTCGTCTTCGTCGACGGCTGGACCGGCAAGGGCGCCATCACCCGCGAACTGAAGGCCGCGCTCGACGCCCACCGCGAGGAGACGGGGGGCCCGGGCTTCGACCCCGAGATCGTGGTCCTCGCCGACCCGGGCGGCTGCGTGTCGACGTACGGCACCCGCGAGGACTTCCTGATCCCCTCGGCCTGCCTCAACTCCACCGTCTCCGGGCTGATATCGCGGACCGTGCTGCGCGCCGACCTGGTCGGCCCGGACGACTTCCACGGCGCCAAGTTCTACCGCGAGCTGGCCGGCGCCGACGTCTCCGTCGAGTTCGTCGACACCGTCGCCGCCCGCTTCGACGAGGTGGCGGAAGCCGTCGACGCGGAGGTCAAGGAGCTGCTCGCGGCCGACCGCGCGCCGACCTGGGAGGGCTGGGCGGCGGTGGAACGGATCAGCGAGGAGTACGGCATCCACGACGTGAACCTGGTCAAGCCGGGCGTCGGCGAGACCACCCGCGTACTGCTGCGCCGCGTGCCGTGGAAGATCCTGGCCCGGCGCGGCGCCGGGGCGGACCTGGACCACGTACGCCTGCTCGCCGAGCAGCGCGGCGTGCCGGTCGAGGAGGCAGACGGGCTGCCGTACACCTGCGTAGGACTCATCCATCCCCGCTTCACACGCGGCGCCACGGGCGCCGACGGAAAGGCTGTGTCCGCCAAGTGACCGTTCTGGTAGCCAGTGATCTCGACCGTACGCTCATCTACTCGGCGGCGGCCCTCGGGCTGACCATGCCGGACCCGGTGGCCCCCCGGCTGCTGTGCGTCGAGGTGCACGAGAGCCGCCCGCTCTCCTTCATGACGGAGACGGCGGCCGCGTTGCTCGCCGCGCTCACCGCCGACTCCCGCGTGGTGTTCGTCCCGACCACCACGCGCACGCGCAAGCAGTACCAGCGGATCCGCTTCCCCGGCCGCCCCGCCCCCTACGCGATCTGCGCCAACGGCGGCCAGCTCCTGGTCGACGGCGCGCCCGACCGGGACTGGCGGCGCCAGGTGGCCAAGCGGCTCGCGCAGGAGTGCGCCTCGCTGGAGGAGGTGCACGGGCACCTGCTGGACACCGCCGACCCGCTGTGGCTGCGCAAGGCGCGCGTCGCCGAGGACCTCTTCGCCTACCTGGTGGTGGAACGGGACCTGGTGCCCGACGCCTGGCTGAAGGCGCTGGCCGAGTGGGCCGAGGCGCGCGGCTGGACCGTCTCGCTCCAGGGCCGCAAGATCTACGCCGTCCCGCGCCCGCTGACCAAGAGCGCGGCGATGCGGGAGGTGGCCCGGCGCACCGGCGCCGCGCACACGCTGGCCGCCGGCGACTCGCTGCTGGACGCGGACCTGCTGGAGGCGGCGGACGAGGGCTGGCGGCCCGGCCACGGCGAACTGGCCGACGCGCAGTGGCACGCACCCCACGTGCAGGCCCTCGGCGCCAAGGGAGTCGTGGCGGGTGAGGAAATCCTCCGCCGGATGGGCGCCGCGGTGGGCAGACTGAGCGCATGAGCAAAGGCAACAGCACCAAGATCACGGCCGAGTTGTACGCGTACATGCTCGCCCACAACCCGCCGCTCGACGAGGTCCAGCGCGCACTGATCGCGACGACCGCCGAGAAGTTCCCGGACGCCGCCGGCATGCAGTCGGCCGAGGAGCAGGGCCCGCTGCTGGCCTTCCTCGTCCGGCTGACCGGCGCCCGCCACATCGTGGAGGTGGGCACCTTCACCGGCTTCTCGTCGTTGTCGATGGCGCAGGCACTGCCCGCGGACGGACGGCTGATCGCCTGCGACGTCTCCGAGGAGTGGACGGCGTACGGGCGCGAGGCGTGGGCCGCTGCGGGTGTCGCGGACCGCGTCGAACTGCGGATCGGGCCCGCCCTGGACACGCTGCGCGCGATGCCCTTCGAGGAGCACATCGACATGGCCTACCTCGACGCCGACAAGCAGAACCAGGTCGCCTACTGGGAGGAGCTGGTCCCGCGCATGCGGCCGGGCGCTCTGATCGTCACGGACAACACCCTCTTCCACGGCACGGTGCTGGACGAGTCGGCGACCGGCTCGGCGGCCGGGGTCCGCGCCTTCAACGAGCACGTGGTGCAGGACAAGCGGATGGAATCCGTGATGCTGGCCATCTCGGACGGCCTGACGCTGTCGCGCAAGCGGGCCTGACGGGCCTGACGGGGCGGGTCCGGCGGAGGCCGGACCCGGAGGCGTCGGTCAGCGGCGTCGGTCAGCGGCGTCGTCAGCCGCAGCCTCCGCCGCCGCAGCAGCCGCCTCCGCCCCCGCCGCCCGCTCGGGCGGGCGCGGGGGCGGAGCTGGTGCCGCCGACGGCGACGGCGGACAGCAGCTTGACGGTGTCGCCGTGCCCGGCGGGGCAACTCGCGGGCGCGGCGGACTCGGCCATGGGCCGACTGACCTCGAAGACGTCCTCGCAGGTCCGGCAGCGGTACTCGTAACGTGGCATGCGCACAGGCTAGACGGTCGGGGGCCGTCCGGTCGGCCTGGTGGGCCCTGGGCCGCCTACCCGCCGCTGCGGACGAGGGCCCGCTGCTCGCGGGCCGCCGCCTCGGGGTGCCGTGCGCGCCAGTACGGGTTGTCGTGCGGCAGCGCGCTGCCCACCCGCCCGTACATCCCGAACCACATCAGCATCACGCCGACGACGAAGCTGAACAGGACGTTCTGGATCCGGAACGCCAGGAAGTTCAGGCCCGTGTCCAGCAGGGCGAGGTTGACGAACCCGCTCGCGATGAAGAGCAGCCCCAGCGCGATGTTGAGCGTCGAGGCGAAACCGCCGCCGATCACCATCCCGAGGAGCAGCAGCGCGCCGATGCAGATCGACAGGACGCTCAGCGTGCCGTTGGTGTTCAGGGCGAGCACGGTGTCCCCGCGGGTGTCGAAGAACCCGATCCGGTCGATGAGGCCGAGGACCCCGAAGACGACGAGCAGCAGCCCGGTCAGCCCGGCGCCCACCCGGTAGACCTTGCTGAGCTTGTGGTCGGTGGGCAGGTGCTCGTCGAGCCGCGCGTTGACGGGGCGCATGAGGCGCCGCAGCGGATCGAGGGAGACGAGGGCCGGCTGCGTGGCCCGGGCCGCACCGGCTTCGTGGGCGACGTAGGGCGCGTAGGACTCATGGGCCTCGTGGCACCCGTAGGCCGCGTGGGCCGCATGGTGCTCGTGGGGGAGGGACGGTGAGGGTGATGTGGGCGGTTCGTGGGGGACGAGAGGCTCATGGGGCACACGGGACCTGCGGGGCCTGTGGAAAGCGTGGGCAGCCATGGCGCCCTCCTCTGTTCCGGCGTGGCCCCTCAAGCATCCACCGGCGCCCACCACCGGACAACCCGGACGAACGGGGCCCTTGCCCTCAGCCGCCGCCGCGCCGCCCCCGCATGTCGTTGACGACCCCGGCCACCGATGCCCGAATGCCCTCCATCTCCCGGAGGAAGTGCCAGTAATCCGGATGACGCCCCTCCAGGCCGGCCAGCGCCCGCTCCACCCGGGCCACCGCCTCGTCCAGCGGCCGCGCGTGCCGCGGATCGGGGACGCTGCGCCCCTCCATCGCGAGGCGTTGCGCGTCCCGGATCGCGAACCGCGTCCGCTGGACCTCGGCCTCCGGATCCTTGGCCACCGCTTCCAGCCGGGTCAGCCGGTCCTGGGCGGTCGACACGGCCCCGTCGACCGTATCGAACAGCTCGCGGACGACCGTGATCAGCGCGGTGGCGTCCCCCCACCGCTGCTCCTGCCGCGCCACGGCGGCCTCCGCCAGCCGCTCCTCCGCCTGTCGTACGGAGGCCAGCGCCTGCTCCGGTACGTGCTGCAGGTCCTGCCAGCAGTCGGCACTGAAGCGGCGCCGCAGCTCGCTGAGGACCGGGTCCACCCGGTCCGCCCGGTTGCGCAGCGCCTGCGCCCGCGTCCGCAGGCTCGCCAGGCGGCGGTCCATCTCGGCCGCGCGCTCCGGCAGCCGGTCCGCCTCCGCCCGCACCGCCTCCGCGTCCCGCAGGATCCGGTCGGCGCGCTGCACCGTCGCGGGCACCCCGTGCTGCGCGGCGCCCTGGTTGAGCATGGTCAGCTCCGGGCCGAGCGCCGCGAGCCGCGCGGCCAGATCATCGGCGCGCATGCCGGCGGCCCGTACGGCGTCCAGCGCGTTCGCCGCCGCCAGCAGCGCGGCCTTGGCCCGCTCCCGCGCGGGCGCGACCCGCGCCAGCTGCGACTCCGCGTTGTCGAGCAGCGGCCGCAGCCCCTGGTCGAACCGCTCCAGCTCCCCCTTGACCCGCACCAGCTCGTCGCGGGCCCGCTCAAGCTCCCGCTTGGCCCGCGCGGCGACCGCGCCGTCGAGATCGTCCCGGTCGAGGTCGTGCGCGTCGACGGCCTCGATGTAGGCCTGACTGACCTCGTCGATCCGCCGCCCCAGCTCGGCGAACCCCTCGACCGCCCGGCGCCCGGCGGGAGACCCGTCCGCGGCCGTGATCGTCTCTATCGAGATCCGCAGATCCCGCTGCGCGGTGTCGAGCTCGTAGAACGCGGCGGCGGCCGCATCCTTCGCGGCCTGCGCCTCCGCCCGCCGGCTCTCGTCCCGCCCACCGAACCACCGCCGGGAAGCCGTTGTCACAATCCCTCTCCCGTACCGCGTCCACCCGCGTCCACCCTGCCCTCCCCTCATTCTCCCCCAAGAGATCGCGTTTGCGTCCGGGGTCCACCGCCCATGTAGGCTGTCCACTCATCCACGGGTGCGTAGCTCAGGGGTAGAGCGCTGCTCTTACAAAGCAGATGTCGGCGGTTCGAAACCGTCCGCGCCCACCAGTAGGAAGTAGCAGGTGAGAGCCTGCTCAGGCCCTCCAGTCGTGACCGGCTGGAGGGCCTTTTTCGTGCCCGGAGGCCACCAAGACGCCACATGCCCATCAGCCGCGCCTCGGCGTCCTCGACCTTTTCGGGGTACGAGGCGGATCAGCGGGTGGGAGCGCGGGAGCCCGGGCGGCCGGGTCATGTTGGCCTCCTCGTCGAGGAAGCCCGGTTAGGGCTGTGAGGGCAACCCGGCTTACGAATTGCTGTCATCGGCCGGCGGTGACGAGCACTTCGAGGTCGTGGATCTTCGGCTTCGAGTACATGTGCGCGTCCGGGCCGTGCGTGATCTCAGCTGCTGAAGGTACTGAAGGGGTGCCGTGACGACGGGCCTTCGCCGTCGGGAACAGGGGTCGGCGGGGGGATTCCTTGTGGGGGTGGGGCGTGGGATGGTCGGGGGATGGTGGGGAGCTTCGAGTGGGTCGGTGTGGGGTTGGGTGTCGCCGCTGCGGGGGGTGTGGGGGCCGCGCTGTCGTTGCGGGATGCCGCGCGGTTCGAGCGGCTGCGGGACGAGGAGCGGGAGCGGTTGCTCGCTCAGGTGGGGGGTGCTGGAGGAGGTGGTGAGGCGCCCGCGGGGGTGGGGGATGAGGATGATCCCAAGTACGTGGATGTGGGGCGCAGTCGGCCGCGGCGGGTGAGGGTGGCGCGGCTCGGGGACGGGCGGGACGACTTCACGCCGCTGCTCGTCGAGTACTACGCGTACGGGCTCACGCAGGCGCGCAGCAGTTTCGCGACCAGCCAGCGGTTCTCCGGGTTCGGGGCGACCATTTTGCTGCTCGGGGTGGGGCTGGCGGTGTGGAAGGCCGAGAGCACCGGGGACCTGTACCTGGGGATCGTGACCAGTTCGGTCGGGGTGGTGGTCACGCTGATCGGGCAGCTCTTCCACCGGCGGGCCGACATCGCCCTGCGGCACATGTCCCAGCAGACCGCTTCCCTGCGGGACGACCGGCGTGCCGCCGAGACCACGCAGCAGGCCATCGGGCTGCTCGCGGAGGTGGCGGATCCGGTGCTGCGGGCGCGGTTGCAGGCCGGTTTGATCATGAAGTTGTCCGGTGCGGAGCTGCCGCCGTCGGGGGGATAGTAGGGGTATGTGCCGGAGTATCAAGACGTTGCGACCGCCAGCCATCCCCGAAAAGGCCACCGAGGAGGAGATCCGGGCCGCCGCCTTGCAGTACGTGCGCAAGGTGTCCGGGTTCCGGGCGCCCGCCGCGCACAACCAGGAGGTCTTCGACGCCGCCGTGGAGGCCATCGCCGAGGCGACGGCAGTGCTGCTCGACGGGGTGCACGTCCGGGGGCAGGCCCACGCGCACGCCCCTGCGGAGGCCACTGCGTAGGACCGTGCCGGGCGCCCGGGGGAGCGGGGGACCGCCGTCAGGAGGCCGGGACGGTGACCGGTGCCGGGCGGCGGACGAGGTAGGCGGCCAGGCCGCCCGCGCCGAAGAGGGCGATCACCGATACCGCGGTGCCGAGCCAGGTCGCGCCGAGCCACTGGGTGCCGTAGTAGCCGAGCGAGACGCTGTAGCCCGCCCAGGCCATGCCGGCGAGCAGTGACCAGGGCAGGAACTTGCGCACCTCGCGGTGGCGCTTGCCCGCGCCCAGCGAGACCACCGAGCGGCCGGCCGGGGCGAAGCGGGCGATCACCACGAGGGCGCCGCCGCCGCGGGCCAGCGCCACGCCCAGCCGTTCCTGGGCGCGGCTGAGCCGGCGCGAACGGCCGATGGCCCGGTCGAGCCAGTCACCGCCGCGGCTGCCCGCCCGGTACGCGGCCAGGTCGCCCAGGACGGACGCGATGGTGGCCACGGCCAGCAGCGGCAGGATGCCGGGCACCTGGCCCGGAGCGGCCACGGCCGCGCCGCTTCCGGTGGCCGCCGCGGCGGCCGCGGCGATCACCAGGACACCGCTCGGCAGTACGGGCAGGAACACGTCGAGCAGCACCGAAAGTGCCACGACGGCGTAGATCCACGGGCTCGTGGTCAGCGACCCCACAGTCTCAAACAAAGCGGGACTCCCCAGTCCAAGTGACGTGCTTCAGCGTTGAAGCGCCGCGACGTCGCGGGGGAGCGGCAGGGGCGGCTGACAGCCATACAGCGTACGCCGCACACAGCCACCTCATGTCCCCGGGGCACCCTCCTGTGTCATGTTTACTGTCACACCTCCCGGTGCGTGCCCTGCCACACGGGCTGTCGGATCCGTGTCAGCGCCGGATGAGGGTGGAACCAGTGGCTCAGTCGCCGGTCAGCTCGCGGTCCATGACGGTCACCAGCCGCGCCTCGCCCCGTCGCGGCCAGCGCTGCTTGTGGGCCTGGTCCAGCCGCAGCCGCGCCGTACGTCCCGCCAGGGCCAGGGTCATCAGCTGGTTGCCGAACCAGGGCCCGCCCGTACGCCGCCAGCTCAGCGGCGGCCGGCCCGTACGCCCGTGCCGCGAGAGCCCGCGCCCCAGCCACCGCCCGGTGCGCGACCAGCCGAGCCGGAATCCCAGCTTGACCGCGGTGTGGATCGAGTTGTGCACTGGGGAGCAGGTCAGCTGGTAGACGCGGGCCGTGGTCGGTATTCGGGGTTCGGCCACATACGCGTGATGAACGTCTCCCGAGAGGACGAGCACCGTCGCGGGAGCGCGGGGCCCCGTCCCCACCTGTTCGATCAGGTCGCTCAGCGCCTCGAAGGAGGCCGGGAAGGCGGCCCAGTGCTCCAGGTCGGCGCGCCGCCGCAGATCCTCCGCGATCCGCGCCCAGCGCGGCCCGCGCTCGCCCCGGCACAGCGCCGCGTTCCACACCTCGGCGTCATGGACCAGCGGCGGCATCAGCCAGGGCAGCGAGGAGCCGATCAGCAGGTGGTCGTAGCTTCCGTGCCCCTCCAGCGCCTGGTCCCGGACCCACTGCTCCTCGGCCGGGTCGAGGATCGCCCGCCGGTCCTCCGCGAGCACCCGCGCGGCCCGCGTGTCCACCATCAGCAGCCGGGTCCGCCCGAAGTCCCGGCGGTAGCTCCAGCTGGCGGCGGCCGGGTCGGCGTCCGCCGCCGCCGCGAAGGCGCGCAGCGCCTCCGTCCCGTCGGGGCTCTCCCGCACCGCCGCGTAGAGCCGGTCGGCCTCCAGTTCGGCGGGGGAGAGGTTTCCCAGGTGCTGGTGGACCCAGTACGACATGAGCGCGCTCAGGATCCGCTCCCGCCACCACGGGGTGGCCCGCATCTCGGCCAGCCAGGCGGCGCTCGTGTTCCAGTCGTCGCACACGTCGTGGTCGTCGAATATCTGCAGGCTGGGCACGGTCGACAGGAGCCAGCGGATCTCCGGGTCGAGCCAGGATTCGTAGTAGAGCCGGGTGTACTCCTCGTAGTCCGCGACCTGCGCCCCCGGTGCCTCGCGCAGGTCCCGGCGGGCCGCCAGCCACTTCCTGGTCTGCCGGGACAGCTGATCGGCATACACCTGATCGCCCAGCAGGAGCAGGAGGTCGGGCCGCTGCGCCCCGGGATCGGCGGCGAGCCGCGCGGCCAGGGTGTCGAGCGCGTCCGCGCCGTGCGGGCCGCGGCGGCCGGCGGGCGGGGCGGCCTGCCGGCAGGACCCGAAGGTGACCCGCAGCCCCGGGCCCGGTCCGGACCGCCCGCGGGCCGCCGGGACCGGGGTGCTGATGGTGCTCGGCGGGAAGCCGCTGTCGGGCTGCGGCCATACAAGGACACCGTCGAGCAGGACCTCGTACTCCGTGGTGGCGCCCGGGGTCAGGCCGGTCACCGGGACCAGGGCGTAGTGGTGGCCGGCTATCTGGAAGGTGTCCGCGCTCCCGCTCGCGCCGTCGGCGCAGCGCACCTCGGCCGTGGCGGGGCGGTCGGACTCGACCCATATCGTCGCCGAGGCACCCGTATCCCAGTCGACATACCGCAGCAGTGGTCCCAGACGCAGTCCGGCCATCGAACTCCCCCTCCTCCATGTCCCCTTGGATCACAAGGTACGGCGTGGAGGGGGGAGAGCGATTCCCCCTGGCGGGGGAGATCGATTGAACCGCCGGGGGAGGCTCAGCAGCCGTTGAGCACGTTCGTCAGGGCGGTCTTCTCGGCGGAGTCGATGCTCAGGCCCCAGTACTGCTTCACGTTCACCCACATGCGGACGTACGTGCACCGGTAGGCGGTCCGCGGCGGGAGCCAGGCGGCCGGGTCCTTGTCGCCCTTGGCCTGGTTGACGTTGTCGGTCACGGCTATCAGCTGGGGGCGCGTCAGGTCGTTCGCGAACTGCTGGCGCTTGGCGGTGGTCCAGGAACTGGCCCCGGAGCGCCAGGCCTCGGCGAGCGGCACCATGTGGTCGATGTCCAGGTCGGAGGCGGCGGTCCAGGTGGCGCCGTCGTACTCGGAGTACCAGCTTCCGCTGACGGCGGCGCAGGCGGAGTCCTGGCCCACGTTGACTCCGTCGCGCTTGAGGACGACCTCGCGGGTGTTGCAGGCGCCCGACTGGGTGATCCAGTGCGGGAAGAGGTCGCGGCTGTAGCCGCTGGAGGAACCTTCCGCCCGGGGGGTCACCGTGGCCAGGTACGACCGTGCCGCGGCGGCGCTGATCGGCGCGGGCGGGGCGGCCTGGGCGGTCGGCGCGTTCACGAGGGCGGCGAGGGCCGCGAGGGCTGCGGCTGAGGCGAACATGCCAGTGCGACGCGCGTAGACGGCGGGCATGGAGGGCTCCCTTGGGGTGGGGGGACGGGCCGTGCGCCCCGGTTGGGGCCCGGCCATGGTGGCGGCGCCGGGTTTCGCGGGGATGGGCGCCAGGTGACAGCCTGGCGACATGAGCACGTCACATCAAGACGTACAACTGCCCCAAAGAAAGCGGAGGTTGTGATTCCGGGGTGGGTCGGCGCGTCGCCGGGTGCGGGAGGTGGGGAAGGGGAGCCCGGAGTCGGGACCAAGGGCCCATTTCAGGCGGCGCCCGGGGTCGCGTACGCTGTATCGAGCAGAAGGGGAGTAGCTCTTCGCCGGACCGTCGACATACTGCTGGGTCATCCCAGCCGGCGCCCGGAGGCAGGCCGCGCGAGCGGTCGGCCAGCGAGACCTTCGGCCGCAGTGTCCTGTTTGCACACAGGGCGCCGCCGTGCCGAAGCGACCCCTGAACACCCTGGTCTCTCGGTTCCGATGGCGTCCTGCCCGACCGATCGAGGTTTCACCCCGTGATCAGCTTCAGCGTCCTGGCGATCGCCTTCGGCGTCGTCTTCCTCGCCGAACTCCCTGACAAGACGGCTCTGGCCGGTCTCATGCTCGGCACCCGCTACCGCGCGTCCTACGTCTTCGTGGGCGTGGCGGCGGCCTTCGCGGTCCACGTGGCGCTGGCCATCGCCGCCGCCAGCGTCCTGACCCTGCTGCCGCACCGCCTCGTGCAGGCGGTCGTGGGCGTCCTGTTCCTGGCGGGCGCGGCCATGCTGCTGCTGAAGAAGAACGAGGAGGACGAGGAGGTCAAGGAGCCCGCCGACCAGTCCTTCTGGAAGGTCGCGGGGGCGGGCTTCATGCTGATCCTGGTCGCCGAGTTCGGTGACCTGACGCAGATCATGACCGCCAACCTCGCGGCCCGCTACGACGACCCGGTGTCGGTCGGCATCGGAGCGGTGCTGGCGCTGTGGGCGGTCGCGGGGATCGGGATCCTGGGCGGGCGCACGCTGATGAAGTACATCCCGCTGCGGCTGATCACGAAGGTCGCTGCGTGCGTGATGGCCGCCCTGGCCGTGTTCTCGCTGTACGAGGCGATCGCGGGCTGAGGGGTTGTGGGGGCCCCGGCCCCCGGAACGCGGCCCCCGGAACGCGGCACGGGGCCCCGGGCCAGGGCGGCCGTCGGCCGACCCGACCCGGGGCCCGGCTGTGGCTCAGACCCCCGCGGGGACGGTGAGCCGGACGGTGTCCGCGGTGCTGGTGTCGACCCGCAGCGCGGCGAGGTCGGGCACGTGGGCCGTGGGACCGTAAGCGGCGGCGCGCGGGCCGACGCCGATCACGCGCATGCCGGCCGCGAGGCCCGCCGCTATGCCCGCCTCCGAGTCCTCGAAGACGATGCAGTCGGCCGGGTCCACGCCCAGGGCGGCGGCGCCCTTGAGGAAGCCCTCCGGGTCCGGCTTGCTCGCCGACACCGACTCGGCCGTCACCCGGACGCGCGGCATCGGGAGCCCCGCCGCGGTCATGCGGGCGGTGGCCAGGGTCAGGTCCGCGGAGGTGACCAGGGCGTGCGGGAAGGCCGCGATGGCCGCCATGAAGGCCTCGGCGCCGCCGACGGGGACCACGCCGTCGGTGTCGGCGGTCTCCCGGGCGAGCATCTCGGCGTTCTCCGCGTGGTTCTGCGCCATCGGGCGCTCCGGGAGCAGGATCGCCATCGTGGCGTAGCCCTGGCGGCCGTGGACGACCTTGATGACCTCGCGCGGATCCAGCCCCTGCGCCACCGCCCACTCGCTCCAGCAGCGCTCGACCACCGCGTCGGAGTTGACGATGGTGCCGTCCATGTCCAGGAGGAGCGCTCTGGCGCTCAGGGTCACGGTGGCGGGGGCGGTGGCCGTCGTGGCGGTGGTGCTGGCCGGCATCGGGGGTCTCCAGACGTTGCGCGGCGGGGGAACGGTCGGGAAATGAAACAAGTGGCTCCGCCTACCGGTCAGGGTATGCAGGCGGAGCCACTTTGTTTCATCAGGATACAAAAGATTTCGGCCCTTGGGCCACTCCAGTGACCGAGGTCTCCCGACAGGCCGGAACGGCGCACACCGCTCAGGATGGAGAAGTCCTACCGGCCGGTCCCCGAGGAGGAGCCGATGATGGCCCAGGAAGTGACCACGTCGGCCGTTGATCCCGCGCGCGGCCCCGGCGACGAACACGCCTCCCGTGAAGTCCTCGTCTCCATCGGCGCGCTCCTGCTCGGGCTGCTCATCGCCTCACTCGACCAGACCATCGTCTCCACCGCCCTGCCGACGATCGTCAGCGACCTCGGCGGCATGGAGCACCTGTCCTGGGTCGTCACCGCCTACATGCTCGCCTCCACCGCCGCCACGCCCCTGTGGGGAAAGCTCGGCGACCAGTACGGGCGCAAGAAGCTCTTCCAGGCGGCCATCGTGCTGTTCCTGATCGGCTCCGCGCTCTGCGGGCTGGCCCAGGACATGCCGCAGCTCATCGGTTTCCGGGCCCTCCAGGGGCTGGGCGGCGGCGGGCTGATGGTGCTGTCGATGGCCATCGTCGGGGACATCGTGCCGCCGCGGGAACGCGGCAAGTACCAAGGGCTCTTCGGGGCCGTCTTCGGCGCGACCAGCGTCCTCGGGCCGCTGCTGGGCGGCCTGTTCGTGGACCACCTGTCCTGGCGGTGGGTCTTCTACATCAACCTCCCCATCGGCCTCGTCGCGCTGGCCGTGATCGCGGCGGTCCTGCACATCCCCAGGCGCTCCTCCCGGCACACGATCGACTACCTCGGCACCTTCCTCATCGCCTCCGTCGCCACCTGCCTGGTGCTCGTCGCCTCCTTCGGCGGGACCTGGGGCTGGAGCTCGGCGCGGATCATCGGCCTCGCCGTCGTCGGCCTGGTGCTGCTCGCCGCGTTCCTGCTCGTCGAGCGCCGGGCCGCCGAACCCGTACTGCCGCTGAAGCTCTTCCGGGTCCGGACCTTCACGCTCTGCTCGCTGATCAGCTTCATCGTCGGCTTCGCGATGTTCGGCGCGATGGTCTACCTGCCGACCTTCCTCCAGGTCGTCCAGGGCGTCTCGCCCACCATGTCCGGCGTCCACATGCTGCCGATGGTCCTCGGCCTGCTGCTCTCCTCCACCGCCTCGGGCCAGATCGTCAGCCGCACCGGACGGTGGAAGGTCTTCCCCATCGTCGGCACCGCCATCACGGCGGTCGGCCTGCTGCTCCTGCACCAGCTGCACCGCACCAGCTCCACCTGGGAGATGAGCGCCTACTTCTTCGTCTTCGGCGTCGGCCTCGGCCTGGTCATGCAGGTACTGGTGCTGGCGGTACAGAACTCGGTCGGTTACGCCGATCTCGGCGTCGCCACCTCCGGCGCGACCTTCTTCCGCTCCATCGGCGCCTCCTTCGGCGTGGCCATCTTCGGCACGATCTTCACCAACCGGCTCGACGAGAAGCTCGTCTCCGCCCTCGCCGGTGTCCAGCTGCCGCCCGGCACGGCGGCCGCGCTGAAGGGCGACCCACGGGCCATCGCCACCCTGCCCCCGGCGCTGCGGCCCCGGGTCCTGGACGCCTACGCGACCTCCATCACCGACGTCTTCCTCTACGCCGTCCCCGTCGTGCTGCTCGCCTTCCTCGTCGCCTGGTTCCTGAAGGAGGACAAGCTCCGCGGCTCGGTGACCGCCCCCGACGTGACGGAGACCCTCGCCTCCAACCCGGTCCAGCGCTCCTCGCACGACGAGGTGGCCCGGGCGCTGTCGGTCCTCGGCACCCGGGAGGGCCGCCGGCACGTCTACGAGAACATCACCGAGAAAGCGGGCTTCGACCTCCTGCCCGCCGCCAGCTGGCTGCTGCTGCGGATGAAGAAGTACGGCTCGGTCGAGCCGGCGATGCTCGCGGAACGCACCAGCGTGCCGCTCAAGGCCATCACCGACGCCGCCCGCCAGGTCGAGGAGCGCGGGCTCGCCGTCCGGGAGGGGATGCCGCTGGTCCTGACCGGGCCCGGGCACGCGGCGGCCGCACGACTGGCCGACGCGCGCCAGGAGTCGCTCGCCGAACTCCTCGGGGACTGGTGGGGCCCGGAGCGGCCCACCGACCTGATCAAACTGGTCGGCGAGCTCAACGCCGAGCTGTGCGGCTCCGACGCGGAGGAGCCCTACGACAGGCAGCCGCGCCGGGACCACGACGCCCGCTGACCCGGCGCCGGCCTCCCCCTCAGGGGCGCTGCTTGCCGAACCAGTGCTCGGCGTACGGGCTGTCGTTGTACGCGGGTATCTCGTCGTACCCGTGCTTCGCGTACAGCCCTCGGGCTTCCACCAGGTCGGACCGGGTGTCCAGGATGACCCGCCGCGCGCCGAGGGACCATGCCAGGTCCTCCAGGGCCGCGATGACCGCCGCGCCGCCGCCCGTGCCCCGGGTGCGGGGGTCGACGTACACCCGTGTCAGCTCGGCGGTCTCCGGGTCCAGCAGTCGCAGGCCCCCGCAGGCCAGCGCCTCGCCGCCCAGTCGCCCGACGAGGAACTCTCCCGTGGGCGCGACGAGGTCGTCGTCCGGGAAGTCCACCGTCAGGCCCTCGTCGATCTCGGCCTCGGTCATCGTGCGGTTGTAGTACCGCCCGGCCACTTCCGCGTAGTACGCGCGGCGCAGGACGACCGAGTCGGCGTCCGTGTACCGCTCCGGACGCACCGACCAGTTCTGTCCGCCACCGCTCTTCGTGCTCTCCATGGCGTCATTCTCGGGTCCCCGGGCGCCGCGCCGCATGGAATATCCACACCGCCGGGCCGATGATAGGAAAAAGGGCAATTCCCCTCCCTCCCCTCATCAAAGGGCGTGAACGCCATGTCGGAGCACCCCGACTGCGCACTGGTCCGCCGCGGCTACGAAGCCTTCGGCGCGGGCGACATGGAGACGCTGGCCACACTGATGACGGCCGACGTCATCCACCACGTCCCCGGCAGCAGTCCGCTGTCCGGGCACCACAAGGGCCGGGAAGCCGTCCTCGACCACTACCGGCGGCTCGGCGCCGAGACCAACGGCACCCTGCGGGTGGACCTGGACGCGGTCTTCCCTGACGGCCGCGGGCACGTGATGGCGGTCCACCACTCGCGCGCCGACCGCGGCGACCGAGGCATCGAGATGCGCGGAGGGCTCTTCTTCACCCTCGTCGGCCACAAGATCACCGACATCGACGAGTGCGTCGCCGACATCGACGAGTCCGACGCCTTCTGGAGCTGAGCGGCCCCGCGCCCCGGCCGGGGAGCGAAGCCCCTGGCCGGAGGCCGCTGCAGAGCCCCCGCCCCCCAGCCCTCAGCCCTGCTTCGGCGCCGTCTGCTGTACGACCTCGAACGACCACACCTGGGACCCCGTGGCCGCCGGCTTCGGCCGCTCCGCGCCGCCCTGGTGCGCCGCCTTCATCGGCCCTTCCATCCACGCCTGGAAGTCGGCCTCCGAACGCCACCGGGTGTACACGAGGTACTGATCCGTCCCCTCGACGGGACGCAGCAGCTCGAACCACTCGAACCCGTCCGAGTTCTCCACGGCACCCGCCCGCGAGGCGAACCGCTGCTCCAGTACCTCGCGCTGCTCCGCGGGCACGGACAGTGCGTTGATCTTCACGATGCTCATGCCCGCCATCCTAGGTATCCCACGCGGGATATCGTCGTCCCGGGTAATTCATCGCGGCAGCCAGGCGAAGTCACGGTTGCAGTCAACAAGGGCGGGAGGCCGGCGGGGCGTGGCCAACGCGGCGGAGCACAGCGGTGTCAACGGACATGCCGGAGTCATAGGCGGTGGTGGGAGCGGTGGCAGGCTGGGGGCCGCGCGCCTCCTGCTGTGGGCGCTGGCGGCCCTCCTGGCCGTCAGACAGGCGTCCGCCGTGCTGCGCGTGCCGCCCGGCGAATGGCTCACCGGGCTCTATCTGCCCGGCCTGCCCGGCTCGCTCTACGACACCGGGCAGTTCACCGGGACCCCCTTCGCGGGTCTGGTCCTCAAGCCGCTGGTCGGGTTCGCCGACCAGTCGCTGGAGCTCGCCTGGACCTGCGTGACCCTGCTCTTCGTCGCCGCCATCGGGCTGGTGGCCGCGCGGGGCCTGGCCGATCCGGTGCCCCGGCGCACCGCGCTGCTGGCCGCGCCCGTGCTGGTCGCCCTGATGATGGTCTCGCTGCCCGTCCGCGAGGCCGCCTCCCCGGGGCAGACCGCCGTGCTGCCGGTGCTGCTGGTGCTGCTCGCCTTCTTCCGGGTGCCCGGTGAACGTCCGGCGGGCTTCCTGATGGGCCTCGCCGCCGCCCTCCAGCCCGCCCTGCTGCTCTTCGCGCCGCTGCTGTGGCTCACCGGCCGCCGCGGCGCCGCGCGCACCGCCACGACCACCTTCGCCGCCTGCACGCTGCTGTCCTGGGCCGCGCTCCCGCACGACTCCTGGACGTACTGGATCCGGCACCTCGCGGGGACCGGGCTCGGCGGCAGCCCCGGCGGGCTCGCCCACCAGTCCGTCCACGGCGCGCTGCTGCGGCTCGGCCTGTCGGGGCCGGCCGAGATCCTGCTGTACGTCGCCCTCGCGGCCGGGATCGCCTGGCTCGGCATGCGCCGCGCCGCCCGCTACGCCCGCGACGGGCAGCTGCTGCTCGCCGTCGCCGTCACCGGCTGCGTCGCGGTCGCCGTGTCGCCGACCGGCTGGCGCCACCAGCTGCTGTGGGTGCTGCTCGCGGTGGCGGGCAAGGTGGGCAAGCGGGCCGCGGACCGGGCGGTGTGGCCGGTCGCGGTGATCCTCGCCATGACCCTGCCCAGCGCGATGCTGCTGCCGAACCTGGCCGCGCTGGCGCCCGTACGGGACAACGTGCCGCTGCTGGCGGCCCTCGCCGCGGCCTGCGCGGTGCCGTTCCTGCCGCGCACCTCGCCGTACTGGCGCGACCCCGTGCCCACCGCCTACGCCCGGCCCGCCGCCGCGCGCTGGTCGCGCATCCCGCTGCTGCCGTTCTGGCGGCGCGTCCTGGCCCGGCCCAACCTGCTGCTGGAACTCCTGCTGATACGGGTCGGGTACTCGCTCTACTCGCACATCCGCGCCGCCGCGCCCACCAGCCGCTCGCTCGCCGAGGGCAACGGCGCCCAGATCCTGTCCATCGAACGGGCCCTGGGCATCGACATCGAGCACGCCGTGAACCACGGGGTGGTCGGGGTGCGCTGGCTGGAGGCGTTCTTCAACTTCTACTACACGTCCTTCCACTTCGTGGTGCCGTTGACCATCCTGGCCGTCCTGTACTGGCGCCGTCCCGCCGACTACCGGTGGGCCAGGGCCTCGCTGGGGCTGGCGACCGTCCTGGCCCTCTTCGGCTTCTGGCTGTACCCGCTGGCGCCGCCGCGGCTGATGCCCGACCTGGGGTTCATCGACACCGTGCACGGCGTGCAGGACCTGGCGCACCCGCAGTACGGGGCCATGACCGCGATCTCCAACCAGTACGCGGCGATGCCCTCGCTGCACTTCGGCTGGTCGCTGTGGTGCGGCGTCGTGATCGTCGTGCTCGCGCCGAAGGGGTGGCAGAAGCTGCTCGGGGCGCTGCATCCGGTGATCACGGTGTGCGCGATCGTCGCCACGGCCAACCACTGGGTGCTGGACGCGGTGGGCGGTGCGGTGGTCGTGGGGGCCGGGTTCGGGCTCGTGTACGTGCTTTCGGGGGCGCGGGGGGCGGCCGTGCCTTTGGGGGTGGCGGGGGGGTCCGGTTCCGGGGCCGGGGCCGGGGCCGTGCCGGGGCCGCGGGTGCCGGAGCGGGTGGCCGGGGCCGGGGCCGGGGCCGGGGGGCGGGGCCGGGCCTGAGGTCCGGTTTGGCTCCGGGTGTGCCGTTGCGCGGCGGGGCGGCCTGGGCTGTGCCCTCAAGCGCCGGGCGGGCTGGATGTGCCGGGCTGGCGGGGGAGGGCGGGTGCCGGTTGTTGGTGCCTCCGGCGGGCCCTCAAACGCCGGGCGGGCTGGATGTGGCGGGGTGGGATTGCCCTCAAGCGCCGGGCGGGCTGGATGTGCCGGGCTGGCGGGGGAGGGCGGGTGCCGGTTGTTGGTGCCTCCGGCGGGCCCTCAAACGCCGGGCGG
>NZ_JBWKDV010000002.1:589385-640335 GCF_056435825.1 Streptomyces sp. NPDC043876
CGGGCTGGATGTGGCGGGGTGGGATTGCCCTCAAGCGCCGGGCGGGCTAGATGTGCCCCCCGGGCAGGGGTTTGGGGTCCCTGCCCGGGGGTGGGGTCAGGGGTGGGTTACGCGGAGTTCCTTGATGCCGTTGAGCCAGGCGGCTCGTAGGCGGCGGGGGTGGGGGCCGGCCAGGCGGAGGTCCGGGAGGGTGTCGGCCAGGGCGTTGAAGATCAGGTCGATCTCCATGATGGCCAGGGACTTGCCCAGGCAGAAGTGCGGGCCGCCGCCGCCGAAGCCGAGGTGCGGGTTCGGGTCGCGGGTGATGTCGAAGGCGTCCGGGTTCTCGAAGACCTCGGGGTCGTGGTTGGCGGAGGAGTAGAACAGCCCCACCCGGTCGCCCGCCGAGATCTTCTGGCCGCCCAGTTCGGTGTCCTGGGTGGCGGTGCGCTGGAAGGACACCACCGGGGTGGCCCAGCGCACGATCTCCTCGGCCGCCGTCGAGGGCCGGGTCGCCTTGTACAGCTCCCACTGCTCGGGGTGGGTGAGGAAGGCGTGCATGCCGTGGCTGATGGCGTTGCGCGTGGTCTCGTTGCCCGCCACCGCGAGCAGCAGCACGAAGAAGCCGAACTCGTCCGAGCCCAGGTTGCCCTGGCCCTCGGCGGCGACGAGCTGGGTGACGATGTCCTTGGCCGGGCACTCCTTGCGCGCGGCGGAGAGGTTCATGGCGTAGCCGATGAGTTCCATCGCCGCCGTGGAGCCGACCTCCTCGGTGATCGCGTACTCGGGGTCGTCGTAGGCGATCATCTTGTTCGACCAGTCGAAGATCCGCGCGCGGTCCTCCTGCGGTACGCCGATCAGCTCGGCGATGGCCTGGAGCGGCAGTTCGCAGGCGACCTGGGTGACGAAGTCGAAGCTCCCGTCCGCCGAGGCGCCCGCCGCCGCGGCCGCTTCCTCGGCGATCTTCGAGGCCCGGGCGCGCAGGGCCGCCTCCAGGCCGCGGATCGCGCGCGGGGTGAAGCCGCGCTGCACGATCTGGCGGACCCGGGTGTGTTCCGGCGGATCCATGTTCAGCATGATCAGGCGCTGGGCATCGATCTGTTCGCGCTGGATGTGCTCGTTGAAGCGGATGATCGCGGTGTTGGTGGTGGAGGAGAACAACTCCGGGTGCGTGGACACGTACTTGACGTCCGCATGCCGGGTGACGACCCAGTAGCCCTCGTCGTCGAAGCCGGTGATGCCCCGGGGCTGCGGGCACCACCACACCGGAGCGGTCTGCCGGAGCTGGGCGAATTCCGGCAGCGGGACGCGGTCTTGGAGCAGATCGGGGTCGGTGGCGTCGAAGCCGTCGGGCAGCGCGGGGCAGGACATTCGGCAACTCCAAGGTCTGACGGCCCATCAGAAGTTGGCTCGAAGGTAGTAACGAGTTCTACAAGTGACAAGGGTCGGCGCGGCAACTGTTGCGTGTGGAATCCGTGCAAGGCGTGTGCAAGACCCTTGCGTGCGGGGCCCACAGGTCATAAAACTGCCAGAGAACTAGAACGCGTACTAGTTCAGGCGCGCCGCCGGGACGGCCGCCGCTGTGAAGGAGAGGACGAGCTCATGGCCGCGGAACCCGTCATCGTCGAAGCCGTACGCACGCCCATCGGCAAGCGGGGAGGCGCGCTCGCCAACCTCCACCCCGCCTACCTGCTGGGTGAGACCTACCGCGAGCTGCTCGCCCGTACGGGGATCCAGCCCGACTGCGTCGAGCAGATCGTCGGCGGCACCGTCACCCACGCCGGTGAGCAGTCGATGAACCCCGCCCGCAACGCCTGGCTCGCGATGGGCCTGCCGTACGAGACCGCCGCGACCACCGTGGACTGCCAGTGCGGCAGCTCGCAGCAGGCCAACCACATGGTCGCCAACATGATCTCCGGCGGGGTCATGGACATCGGCATCGCCTGCGGCGTCGAGGCCATGAGCCGGGTGCCGCTCGGCTCCGGTTCCAAGCACGGCCCGGGCAAGCCCTTCCCGGACGAGTGGAACGTCGACCTCCCCAACCAGTTCGAGGCGGCCGAGCGGATCGCCCGCCACCGCGGACTCACCCGCGAGGACGTCGACCGCCTGGGCGTCCTCTCCCAGGAAAGGGCCCGCGCCGCCTGGGCCGAGGAGCGCTTCAAGCGCGAGACCTTCGCCGTCCAGGTGCCGACCACCGAGGACGAACAGGCCGCCGGGCAGGGCATGTGGCGCCTGGTCGACCGGGACGAGGGCCTGCGCGACACCAGCATGGAGGCGCTGGCCCGGCTCAAGCCGGTCATGCCGACCGCCGTGCACACGGCGGGGAACTCCTCGCAGATATCCGACGGCGCCTGCGCCGTGATGTGGGCCTCGCGCAAGATGGCCCGCGCGCTCAAGCTCAAGCCGCGCGCCCGGATCGTCGCCCAGACCCTGGTCGGCGCCGACCCGCACTACCACCTGGACGGCCCGATCGACGCGACCCGGGCGGTCCTCGGCAAGGCCGGGATGTCGCTGAAGGACATCGACCTCGTCGAGATCAACGAGGCCTTCGCCTCGGTGGTGCTCAGCTGGGGGCGGGTCTTCGGCCAGGACATGGAGAAGGTCAACGTCAACGGCGGGGCGATCGCGCTCGGCCACCCGGTCGGAGCGACCGGCGCCCGCCTGATCACCACCGCGCTGCACGAGCTGGAGCGCCGCGACAAGGAATTCGCGCTGATCACGATGTGTGCGGGCGGCGCGCTCGCCACCGGCACGATCATCCAGCGCCTCTGAGCCCCGTGGGCTTCGCGCCCCCGTGGGATGGGAAACAGAAGGCCCCGGTGGCCGGACCTGGGGAGGTCGGCCGTCGGGGCCTTCGCACGCGCCGGGGCGGCGCGCGGTGCTGCGCTGCCTGTGCCGGCTTAGTACCAGTGGTGGCTGGACCAGAAGTTCCACGCGCCCACGGGGCTGCCGTAGCGGGAGTTCATGTAGTCCAGGCCCCACTTGATCTGGGTGGCCGGGTTGGTCTTCCAGTCCGAGCCCGCCGAGGCCATCTTCGAGGCCGGCAGGGCCTGGACCAGGCCGTACGCGCCGGAAGAGGAGTTCGTGGCCGTGTGGTCCCAGCCGCTCTCGCGGGAGACGATCTTGGCGAACGCCGCGTACTGGGCCGGGTCCTTGATCATCTGCTGCGCGATGGACTTCGCGTCCATCGGGGCCGCCTGAGCGGGAATCGCGGCGAGCATGGAACCGGCCACGCCCAGGGCGAGCACGGAACCGGCGAAGGTCTTCTTGGAGGCGGCGATGCGGCGGATGACGGCGTTGGACACGGAAAACCTTCCGTAGGGAACGGGGGACGGTCGCTCACACGCCGAAGCGTGCGGGAGCCACTCACGCGGAGGTGGGGGGTTCGTCGGCGGGGGGTGAAGCACCCCTGCCGCCTTGGCGACATCACCAGTTAGCCAGGCCGCCGAGGGCCTGGCAACGCCCGCTCTTACTAGCCGCCATCGCAGCCGGGGGTCCACGGCCCCTATCCGGGAAGGGAGGGATCGGGGCAGGTCGGAGGCGGTTTGAGGGGGTGGGTGGGCATGGCGCGAGGGCTACTATTCCGGGCCGTATGTGACCGAGGTCCTGTGGGGCGGGTCACCGCTACAGGGCCCGGATCTCACGCTCTGTGGTCGCCCGTATCCCTTTGAGGTGTGTGTCCCAGCGCACTTTCGGCCCCGGGATCGAAGGAAACGGGCGCGTCGAAGGCAGCTTTCCTCGTCGCCCGGCGCAGTGCCTTCAGCAGGGTGGCCCCCAGCGTCATGGTCAGTACGACGGTCAGCGCGGCCCGGCCCAGGTCCCAGCCCAGCGAGGTGGCCAGACAGTACGCGAGGAACCGCGCGAGGTTCGCACCCACCGGGTCGCCGGGGTGGAAGGAGACCCCCTGGCCCATGCCCTGAAGGATCACCCAGCCTTGGAGGTTCATGATCGTGCCGTACGCGAACGCCCCCGCGAACCCGTACGCCGACAGCATCACCAGCTCCGCCCGCCCCCGGATCCGCTCCGGACATGGAAGCAGCCCGGCGCCCAGCGAGAACCAGCCCAGCGCCAGCATCTGGAACGGCATCCACGGCCCCACCCCGCCCGTGAGCAGCGCGGACGCGAACATGGTCACCGAGCCCAGGACGAAGCCGAAGCCCGGCCCGAGGACCCGGCCGCTCAGCACCATCAGGAAGAACATCGGCTCCAGGCCGGCCGTCCCCGCGCCCAGGGGCCTGAGCGCGGCCCCCACCGCGGCCAGCACGCCGAGCATGGCCACCGCCTTCGCGTCCATGCCGCTGTCGGCGATCGTCGCCACCACGACGGCGACCAGCAGCGGGAGCAGCGCGGCGAACAGCCACGGGGCGTCCTGGGAGTGCGCCAGCCCGGAGCCGCGGTCCGCGAGCAGCGGCCAGCCGAAGGCGGCGATGCCGACGAGGGTGACGAGGACCAGGGCGGCGGCGCCGCGGGGGCCGATGCGGACGGGGCGGCCGCTCACGTCGTGGCCCCCGGGGTCTCCTGGGCGGCCAGGGCCGCGGCGACCTGGGAGACCGTGAGCCAGCGGGCCGGGGCCAGGATCTTCGCGACCTGCGGGGCGAAGGCGGGGGAGGAGACGACCACCTCGGCCGTCGGCCCGTCCGCGACGATCTCGCCGCCCGCCAGGATCACGACGCGGTGGGCCAGCTCGGCGGCCAGTTCCACGTCGTGGGTGGCCAGGACGATCGCGTGGCCGCGGGCGGCGAGGTCCCGCAGGGTGCCTACCAGGCGGGCCTTCGCGGCGTAGTCCAGGCCGCGGGTCGGTTCGTCCAGGAGTAGCAGGGCGGGCCGGCCGGTCAGCACGAGGGACAGGGCGAGGGCCAGGCGCTGGCCCTCGGACAGGTCGCGGGGGTGCGTGTCGTCGGGGACGTCCGGCAGCAGGGCCGACACGAGGGCGCGGCAGGTGCCGGGGGGCGCCCCGGCGTCGGCATCGGCCGCCTCGCACTCGGCGCGCACCGTGTCGGCGTACAGGAGGTCCCGGGGGTCCTGCGGGACGAGGCCGACGCGGCGGACCATGTCCGCGGGCGGGGTGCGGTGCGGGGGGACGCCGCCTACGTGGAGGTGGCCGGAGGTGGGTTCCAGCATGCCGACGAGGGTGGCCAGGAGGGTGGACTTGCCGGCGCCGTTGCGGCCCATGAGGGCGACCGTTTCGCCGGGGGCGAGGGTGAGGGTGATGTCGTGGAGGACGTCTTGGCCCTGGCGTCTGAGGGTGAGGTGGGTGGCGGTTGCGGGGGCAGGGGTTCCGGGGGCGGTGGCTTCGCCGGGCCGGGGCCCGGACCCGGACCCGGCTCCGGTGGTCCGGCGGAGCAGGCCGCGCAGCCCCCGGCCCCTCTTCCGGGCTGCCGCCCGGGCCCGCGCCTTGTTCGCCGGTGCGGCTTCCGGTGCCTCCGGCGGCGCCTCAAACGCCGGCGAGGCTGGATTTGGGTGGGGGCCGCTTGCCGGTGGGGCTGGGTTTGGGTGCGGTGCGTGGGCCGGTGCGGCTTGCTGTGCCTCCGGCGGCGCCTCAATCGCCGGCGAGGCTGGAGTTGGCTGCGCCTCAAACGCCGGCGGGGCTGGAGTTGGCTGCGCCTTAAACGCCGGCGGGGCTGGATCTTGGTTATCAGCCTGCCCGGCGTTTGAGGGCCCGCCGGAGGCCGCCGGGTTGGAGAGGCGGGTGCGGAGGGGGGTGGATTGGCGGCGGGCGTCGCGGATGGAGAGGGGGAGGGGGGACCAGTGGGCCAGGCGGCCCAGGGCGACCACCGGGGGGTGGACCGGGGAGACGGCCATGACGGCGGACGGGGGGCCGAGGACGGGGGCCGCGCCCGGGGACGGGAGCAGGAGGACCTGGTCGGCGTACTGGACCACCCGCTCCAGGCGGTGCTCCGCCATCAGGACCGTCGTGCCCAGGTCGTGCACCAGCCGCTGGAGCACCGCCAGCACCTCCTCCGCCGCCGCCGGGTCCAGCGCGGACGTCGGCTCGTCGAGGACGAGGACCCTGGGGTGCGGGGTGAGGACCGAGCCGATGGCGACGCGCTGCTGCTGGCCACCGGACAGCGTGGCGATGGGCCGGTCGCGCAGTTCGTTCAGGCCGAGGAGGTCCAGCGTCTCCTCCACCCGGCGCCGCATCACCGCGGGCGCGAGGCCAAGGGACTCCATGCCGTAGGCCAGCTCGTCCTCGACCACGTCGGTGACGAAGTGCGCCAGCGGGTCCTGGCCGACCGTGCCGACGACATCGGCCAGTTCGCGCGGCTTGTGGGTACGGGTGTCGCGCCCCGCGACCGTGACCCGGCCGCTCAGGGTGCCTCCGGTGAAGTGCGGGACCAGTCCGGAGACCGCGCCCAGGAGCGTGGACTTGCCGACGCCCGACGGGCCTACCAGGAGGGTCAGTTCGCCCTCGGGGAGGGTGAAGTCAACGTTCCGCAGCGACGGTTCGGTGCGGCCGTCGTAGGTGACGGAGACCTGTTCGAAACGGATCACGACTACCCCTCCTTCGGGGGGACGGGCGCCACGAAGGCGGGGAGCAGACCGATCAGCACCGCCGCCGCGGGCCACAGCGGCAGGCCGGGCGCGACGAGCGGGACCACGCCCGGCGTCAGCCCGCCGGGGTCGAGGGACGCGGCGCGGATCATCAGCGCGGCGACGGCCGCACCGGACCCGGACACGAGCCAGGCGCGCGCCCCCCACCGGTCGGGCCGGTAGCGGGTGCGGACGCTGCGCCGCCCGCCCAGGCGCAGGCCCGCCAGGGCCAGCGCGATGCCGATGGCGAGGACCGGGAGCCCGTAACGGGCGCCTTGGGCGGCGAGGAGTCCGTAGGTACCGGCGCAGACGCCGAGGAGTCCGCCGAGGGTGAGGGCGTTGGTGGTGTGCCGGACGGCGGGCGGCACCGCGGCGGTACGGCCGTAGCCGCGCGCGTCCATCGAGGCGGCCACGGCCACCGAGCGTTCCAGGGCGCCTTCGAGGACCGGCAGGCCGATCTGGAGGATCGCCCTGATCCCGCCGGTGGGGCGCCCGCGCAGCCGGCGGGCGGTCCGCAGCCGGACCACGTCGGCGACCATGTTCGGCGCGAAGGTCATGGCGACGACGACGGCCACGCCCACCTCGTACAGCGCGGCGGGCAGCGACTTCAGCAGCCGGGCCGGATTGGCCAGGGCGTTCGCCGCGCCGACGCAGACGAGGAGGGCGGCGAGCTTGGCGCCGTCGTAGAAGGCGAAGACCAGCTGTTCGGCGGTGACCTTCCCGCCGAAGCGGATGCCCTGGGCCCAGGCCGGCAGCGGCACCTCGGGCAGCGTGAAGAGAGTGTGCGAGCCGGGCACGGGCGAGCCCAGGAGCATGGAGAAGACCAACCGCAGGCCGATGACGACCAGCCCGAGCTTGATGAAGGCGCCATAGGACCGGGCCCAGGGGGCGGCGGTCCGGCGGGCCGCGACGACGTAACCGGCGACGCCGACGATCAGGCCCAGCAGCAGCGGATTGGTGGTCCGGGACGCGGCCGTGGCCAGCCCGAGCGCCCAGAGCCACCACGCGCCGGCGTGCAGCGCGTTGCGGCGCACGGCCGCCGGAGCCGCCCACCGCTCGCGCCGCCGGGCCCGGACGTACGGCGTCCGCGCGGGGTGGGTCACCGGGCGCGGCGGCGGGACTGCCAGACGGCGGCCGCGGCCAGCACGAGCACGGCCAGGGCGCCCGCCACGAGGCCCACGGAGGGACCGCCCCCGCCGTCGGCGGCCGGGGCGGCGGCCGGCGCGGAGGCAGAAGCGGAAGCGGAATCCGACGGCTCGGTCCCGGTCGCGGAGACCTGGTCGCCGCAGCCCTGCCTCGGGTAACCGGAGATCGCGCACAGCAGCGCCGAACTGTTGTACCGCAGCGGCTTCGCCACCGCCGCCAGCGCGTCGGCGGCCGTCGCGTCCGGCGCCACCACGGCGCACGCCGTACGGGGCGCGGCCTGCGGCGGGGTCTCGCCGGACGGGGCGTCCGCCGGGACGCCGAAGTCGACGACCACGGCGACGCGCTTGCGGCCCCCGACCGGTGCGGTGTCCGAGCAGACCGCCGCGAAGTCGGCGGCCGCGCGCGGCTTCGCCGACTGGTCCGCAGCGTCCTGGCTGACCGCGAAGCGGAATCCCTGGACCGAGCCGTCCTCGGGCCGGACCAGGGAGGCGCCCTGGGTCGCGTACGTCCAGGAGCCGCGCGTACCGTCCCAGAAGGACCAGTAGCGGTAACCGGCCGCCAGCGCGGGCGCGCCGCCCAGCAGCGTCAGCGCCATGCCGAGGGCCAGGACGAGGCCCACCGGCAGCGTCAGCCGGCGGGCCGGCGGTACGGTGCGGCCCCGGATCACGGCTGCTGCTTCTTCTTGCGGCCGCTCAGCAGGAAGCCGATGCCGACGCCGGCCGCGGCGCCCGCGCCGATGATCCACCAGACGTTCCCGTTCGAGGAGTCCGAGGAGTCGGAGTCCGCCGAGTCCGAGGACTTCGCGGCGCCGGGCGACGCGGAGCCCTTCGGGTTCGCGGCCGCGTCCACCGGGCCGGTCGCGTTCAGCGCGGCCACCAGGTCGGCGCCGCCGAAGGACTTCGGGTCGGTGCCCGTCGCGCGCGCGGTCAGGACCAGCGTGGCGAGGGCGGCCGGGTTGCCCTTGGACCAGGCGGCCGTGTTGCCCTTCAGCCACTCCAGCGCGCCCGCGGCGGACTGCTTGTGCCCGGCGGCCGCCAGCGCGATCACCGCGTCGGCGGTGTTGCCGACGTCCGGGGTGACCGTCTCGGCGCCCGGGGTCTTCGCGGTCAGGTGACCGTCCTTCTTGAGGGCCTCGGCCAGGTAACCGGCCGCGCCCTGGGCGGCGGCCGCCGGGTCCGCGGCTCCCGCCGGGCACGCCAGGGCCGCGGCGGGGGTGTCCGTGGCGGCCGGGGTCACGACCGGGCCGGTGCCGAGGGCGGCGAGGACCGCCGCGGCCGAGGCGTCGGCGTTCGCGGGGAGGGTGCCCGCCTGCGGCTGGTAGCCGAAGGCGCCGCGGTCGGCGGCGGGCTCGGCCGCGCAGCCCAGCTGGAAGGAGAGCAGGCCGTCGTACGCCGACTTGCCCGCCTTCGACTTCACCTCGGCCGGCTTCTCCCCGGCCACGGCCAGCGCACTGATCACGACGGCGGTGGAACTGCCCTCGCTCGGGCTGCCCGGGTTGTAGGACCAGCCGCCGTCCTCGTTCTGTACGGACTTCAGCCAGTCGGCGCCCTTCTTGACGGCCGCGTCATGGCCGCCCAGCGCCTTGAGGGCCTGCACCGCGACGGCGGTGGCGTTGGTGTCGAGCACGGTCTTGGCGTCGCAGGGCGCGCCGGAGTCGGCGCGGAAGGCGGCGAAGGCGCCGTCGGCGCACTGCTGGCCGGCCAGCCACTGGACGGCCTGCGGCGCGGGGGACACGCCGACCGCGTGCTGGGCGAGCAGGGCGAAGGACTGGCGCCACACGCCGTCGTACGTCGGGTCCTCCTTGCCGAACAGGCCGGAGGGGATCACGGGAGCCGGTGAGGGCGACGGGGCGGCGAGGGCGGCGGGAGCGGCACCGGCGCAGAGCACGGCGGTGGCGGCGAGCGCGGCGGCGCTACGGCGGACGTTCATGGCGGGGCGGGTGCCTCTCCTGCTGGGGAGCGGGAGACGGGCACGGGGAGTACCGGGCTCCGGCTCCGTTTACCTCGACGGTGCCGGCCACCGGAGGACCCGGCGGCGCGAGCCGCGCACCTCCGCTACGGGGCAATCCGGCTCCCCGCCCGGCGCTGCCGGAGGCGGGACACGGTTGCGGGTCAGCGCCGGATTCACACCGGCTTCCCCCCGTACGGAAGTGTTGACGACCTGCTCACTCTACCGGCCCGCCGTCCGCGCACCGGGGGGCGGCGGCCCGTAGCGCCCCTTACCGGCCGGCTCCGGTTCCGGCGGAGGCGCGCCTTCCGCTCGCGCTCCGGCCGCCCTGCCCCACCCCTTGCCCCGCCCCCGCTCGCGGTCACAGCGCCCGGTACGTCACCGGATCGCTGCCGGGGACGGCCTCGGCGCGGCCCTGCTTCACCAGCCGCCGCAGGTGCGCCTCCGCTTCCGACACGGCGATGGTGCGGGAGCCGTACGGGATCTGCGCCCAGGGGCGGTTCCACTCCATCCGCTCGGCCAGCTCCCAGGGGGTCAGCGGCCGCGCGAGCAGCTCCCACAAACCCACGAGGCGCTCCTCGTGGTGGGCGAGCAGCTCGCGCACCCGGGCCGGGGCGTCGGTGAAGGCGTGCTGATGGGCGGGGAGCACCTCGGCGGGGTCGAGGCGGCCGATGCGTTCGAGGGAGTCCAGGTAGTCGCCGAGGGGGTCGGTGGCCATCAGGTCCTCGGGGGCCTCGTACAGCCCGATGTGGGGGGAGATGCCGGGCAGCAGGTGGTCGCCGGAGAAGAGGCGGCCGTTCCCGGGCAGGCGGGCGGGGTGCTCCTCCTCCAGGTGCAGGCAGACGTGGCCGGGCGTGTGGCCGGGGGTCCAGATCGCCCGGAGCCTGCGCCCGGCCAGCGGCAGCAGCTCGCCGGGGACGATCTCGCGGTCCGGGACCGCCGCGTGCATCCCGGGCAGGGGGCGCGCGCGGCCGCTCTCGCGGGCGGCGCGCAGCGGGGCGAGGTGCGCCTCGGGGGCGCCCGCGGCGAGGAGCTTCTCGCGCATGTAGTCGAGCCAGACGGCGGGGTCGGAGCCGCGGGTGCGCACGACGACCTCGGTGTCGGCGGCGTGCATCGCGATCCAGGCGCCGGAGGCCTCCCGGACCCGGCCGGAGAGGCCGTGGTGGTCGGGGTGGTGGTGGGTGATGACCACGCCGTGGACCTCGGCGACGGGGATGCCGAGTGCGCCGAGCCCGGCGACGAGCGTGTGCCAGGAGTCCGGGTCGTCCCAGCCGGTGTCGACGAGGACGGGGCCGCGGCCGGTCTCCACGACGTGGACGAGGGTGTGGCCGAGCGGGTTGTCGGGGATGGGGACCTTGATCCCCCACACGCCGCCGCCGTGATCGGTGACGCCGGGCGACTCGGATGCGGCTGCTGACATGTGGTGGCCCCCAGGTAACGAGAACTTGTTGCAGTAGTAGCCCAAGTCGACCATCTTCGGGGCTTCCTGACCAGTCGTCGGCTACGTCGTAGCTCGCTCCGGGCTCTTCGGACGGCGTTCTGTCTGCGCCGTGGACTCCTGGAACTAGAACTGGTATCAGTTCTGGCATCCGGTTCGGAACCGCAGGAGGCATCAGCCATGACCGAGCTCGTGGAACACGGAAAGCTGTTCATCGGCGGCGAGTGGACCGATCCGCTGGGCAGCGACACCATCGACGTCGTCTCGCCCCACACCGAGCAGGTCATCGGCCGCGTCCCGCACGCCTCCCGGGCCGACGTCGACCGCGCCGTCTCCGTCGCCCGCAAGGCCTTCGACGAAGGGCCCTGGCCCCGGATGTCGCTGGACGAGCGGATCGAGGTCGTGGCCCGGATCAAGGACGCGATCGCCGTGCGGCACGAGGAGATCGCCCGCTCGATCAGCTCGCAGAACGGCTCTCCGTACTCCTGGAGCGTCCTCGCCCAGGCGCTCGGCCCGATGATGGTCTACGACGCCGCCATCACGGTCGCCCGCGCCTTCCCGTACGAGGAGCACCGGCAGGGAGCGCTCAGCCCGATCATGGTCCGGCGCGAGCCGGTGGGCGTGGTCGCGGCGGTGATCCCCTGGAACGTCCCGCAGTTCGTGGCCGCCGCCAAGCTGGCGCCCGCGCTGCTGAGCGGCTGCACCGTCATCCTCAAGCCGTCGCCGGAGGCCCCGCTCGACTCGTACATCCTCGCCGACATCGCCCGCGGGGCCGGGCTGCCGGAGGGCGTGCTGTCGATCCTGCCGGCCGACCGCGAGGTCAGCGAGTACCTGGTCGGGCACCCGGGCATCGACAAGGTGTCCTTCACCGGTTCCGTCGGGGCGGGCCGGCGCGTCATGGAGGTCGCCTCCCGCAACCTCACCCGGGTCACGCTGGAACTCGGCGGCAAGTCCGCCGCCGTGATCCTGCCGGACGCCGATCTGGAGAGCACCATCGCCGGGATCGTCCCGGCCGCCTGGATGAACAACGGGCAGGCGTGCGTGGCCCAGACCCGCGTACTGGCCCCGCGCGCCCGCTACGACGAGATCGCCGAGGCGCTCGCTGCCGCGGCCGGAGCCCTGGTGGTCGGCGACCCGCTGGACCCGGCGACCCAGCTCGGCCCGCTGGTGGCCCAGCGGCAGCAGCAGCGCTCCCTGGACTACATCAAGCTGGGTCAGGAGGAGGGCGCCAAGATCCTCACCGGCGGCGGGCGCCCGGCGGGCATGGACCGGGGCTGGTACGTCGAGCCGACGCTCTTCGGGGACGTCGACAACTCGATGCGGATCGCCCAGGAAGAGATCTTCGGTCCGGTCGTCTGCCTGATCCCGTACGGCGACGAGGCCGACGCGGTACGGATCGCCAACGACTCGGAGTTCGGGCTGAGCGGCAGCGTGTGGACCGGCGACGTCGAGCACGGCATCGACTTCGGCCGACGCATTCGGACCGGCGTCTTCAACGTGAACACCTTCAGCCTGGACATGCTCGGCCCCTTCGGCGGCTACAAGAACAGCGGCCTGGGCCGCGAGTTCGGCCCGGAGGGCCTGAGCGAGTACCTGGAGGCGAAGATGATCTGCCTGCCGGGTGGGTACCAGCCGCCTAGTGGTGCGGGTGCCGGTGCGGGTGTCTCCGACGGTGTGTCGGGTGGTGAGTGATGGGTGACCGCTGGCACGTCGAGGTCGACCGGGGCGTGTGCATCGGTTCGGGCATGTGCGTGAACCACGCCCCGGCCTCGTTCGCACTGGACACGGCCCGCCAGTCCCACCCCAACTCCCCGGACACGGACGCCAGCGAACCGGTCCTGGCGGCAGCGGAGGGCTGCCCGGTCGAGGCCATCACGATCACCTTGGCGGGGAGCGGGGAGGTGGTGTTTCCGCCGGAGGAGTGAGGTGTGGTGTGGTGTGGGGGGCCCGGCTGCGTCGGGTCGCGGCTGCGCCGCTCGTGGGTTTCGCTTCGTGCGTCCGGGGTCGGGGTGGTTCCGGGGGCTGCCCGTCAGTTCCACTGTCTTCCCGTGCCGGGGCGTCCTGTCAAGAGCGCTCCTTCGTCGCGTCGCTGCGCGATGGCCTGCGGCCACTCTTGACATGCCACCCCGTCCCGGAAAGCCAAGAACTGTCGGGCCGCCCCCGGGGGGAGGCATGGGGGAGGCTGCCCCTTGCCTGGGGCCCGGCGCCCGGCCGCAGGCCGAGTGGGCCCGATGCCCCGCCCTGCGGGCGGCAAGAACGCAGTCAATCGCTACGCGCTTCTCCGAGAGAGGCGTCTGCGGGTTGTTTTGGGCTGGTGAGGGGTGCGGCGGGGCTCAAAGCTCGGCCTGACGAGAGTTCACTAGGGTCAAGGAGCCGTCGAGACTCAACAGCCGCTCAAGAAGTCCCTTTTGTGGCGGTTTTATCTCCACTTCTGGGGCGGCCGGGCATCAGACCCGGACCAACACCCATCTGACCGAAGTCTCAGCCCCACGCAGCCCGCTGACGCTTCTCTCGGCGAAGCGCGTAGCGATTAGGGGCGCTCTTTCCGCCCAAAGGGCGGCGTATCGGCCCCAATCGGCCTTCGGCCGGGCGCCGGGCCTCAGGCAACGGGGACCCTCCCCCCTGCCTCCCCCCGGGGGCGGCCCGACAGTTCTTGGCTTTCCGGGACGGGGTGGCATGTCAAGAGTGGCCGTAGGCCATCGCGAAGCGACGCGACGAAGGAGCGCTCTTGACAGGACGCCCCGGCACGGGAAGACAGTGGAACTGACGGGCAGCCCCCGGAACCACCCCGACCCCGACGCTCGAAACCTACCCCCTCGCGGCGGAGCCCCCACCCGGCGCCTTTCAGCCGATCCTCAGCCCGCCGACGTCGGCGACCCCGGTGGGGCCGTGAGGTCTATCAGGCGGCAGACCGTTTCTATGTCGATCTTGACCTGGGCGATCGAGGCGCGGCCCGAGAGCCAGGTGATCAGGGCGGAGTGCCAGGTGTGCTCGATGACGCGGACCGCCGAGAGCTGTTCGGCCGTGGGCGGGGCGTCCAGGCCCATCGCGTCCAGGATGATCGCCGTGGTCAGCCGGGAGACCGTGTCCACCTCGGGGCTCACGCTGCGGTCCGCGAAGGTCAGGGCGCGGACCATGGCGTCGGCCAGGTGCGGTTCGCGCTGGAGGGCGCGGAAGGCGCGCATGAGGGTTTCCGCGACCGCTTCCGCCGGGGTGTCGGCGGCGGGAGGGCGCTTGCGCAGCGTCGTGTGCATGTGCTGGAGCTGGTCCTGCATGGTCGCGACCAGGAGGTGCACCTTGGAGGGGAAGTACCGGTACAGCGTGCCCAGCGCGACACCGGCCGCCTCGGCGACCTCCCGCATCTGGACCGCGTCGAACCCGCCCCGGCTGGCCAGCTGGGCGCTGGCGTGCAGGATCCGGCGGCGGCGGGCCTCCTGCCGCTCCGTCAGGGGCGGGGACGCCGACGTGGCGAGGGCCTTGGCTTCCGCTGTCATGTGTCCCGTTCCCTGGCGTTCCGAAATATGCATCCGCACCGCTCCGAGGCTGTTCCGTGGTCAGCATGGCAGGCAGTGCAGCCGTGGCGCGAATCACCTGCTCCGGCTCTTACGGTGTGGTTTCCGGCCGGTAGATTCAATGGTCTTCAACGGATCAAGTCTGAAACTTGTTCTACATTATCCGAGCGGTTACGCTCCGGCGAAAGTGCAGTGAGAAGGGGGCCGGGAGTGACCGCTGAGGCCATGGTGACGAGCCCTTTCAGGGGATCCGCCACTGACGGCGACCGCCCGTTGCGCATCGCACTCCTCACGTACAAGGGGAACCCGTTCTGCGGTGGCCAGGGCGTCTACGTCCGCCACCTCGCGCGGGAACTGGTCCGCCTGGGGCACTCCGTCGAAGTCATCGGCGCGCAGCCCTACCCGGTCCTCGACACCGGCGCCACGCTCACCGAACTGCCCAGCCTCGACCTCTACCGCCACCCCGACCCCTTCCGCACCCCCAAGCGCGGGGAGTACCGGGACTGGATCGACGCGCTGGAGGTCGCGACCATGTGGACCGGCGGCTTCCCCGAGCCGCTGACCTTCTCGCTGCGCGCCCGCCGCCACCTGGCGGCCCGGCGCGGCGAGTTCGACGTCATCCACGACAACCAGACCCTCGGCTACGGCCTCCTGGCCGACCTCGGCGCCCCCCTGGTGACCACCGTCCACCACCCGATCACGGTGGACCGGGGGCTCGACCTCGCCGCCGCCAAGGGCCGCAGGAAGCGCCTCTCGGTGCGCCGTTGGTACGGCTTCACCCGCATGCAGGGCCGGGTCGCCCGCAGGCTGCCCACCGTCCTGACCGTCTCCGGTTCCTCGCAGCAGGAGATCGCCGACCACCTCGGCGTCCGGGGCGACCGGATCCACGTCGTGCACATCGGCGCGGACACCGACGTGTGGTCGCCGGACCCCTCCGTCGCGGAGGTCCCGGGCCGGATCGTCACCACCTCCAGTGCCGACGTACCGCTCAAGGGCCTGGTGCACCTCGTGGAAGCGCTCGCCAAGCTGCGCACGGAGCAGCCCGGGGCGCACCTCGTGGTCGTCGGCAAGCGCGCCGAGCGCGGGCCGGTCGCCAGGGCGATCGAGACGTACGGGCTCCAGGACGCCGTCCGCTTCGTCAAGGGCATCACCGACGCCGAGCTGGTCGACCTGGTGCGCAGCGCCCAAGTCGCCTGCGTGCCCTCCCTCTACGAAGGCTTCTCGCTCCCGGCGGCCGAGGCCATGGCCACCGGCACCCCGCTGGTGGCCACCACCGGCGGGGCGATCCCCGAGGTGACCGGCGCCGACGGCGAGACCTGCCTGGCCGTGCCGCCCGGTGACGCGGGGGCCCTGGCCGCCGCGCTGGGCCGGCTCCTGGAGGATCCCGCCCTGCGCGCCCGGCTGGGCAGCGCCGGGCGCGCACGGGTGCTGGAGCGGTTCACCTGGGCCAGAGCCGCCGAGGGCACCGTGGTGCACTACCGGGCCGCCATCGAACGGGCCGCGCGCGCCGGTCGATGAGGTTCACGAAGGCCATGCACCCCCCGTCCCCGCACTCCGTCATGCAGTCCGTCAACTCCCCACACCTCGACCGCGAAGGCAGGTCCGCGTGCTGACCGTCGATTTCTCCAGGTTCCCGCTGGCCGCGGGCGACCGCGTGCTCGATCTGGGCTGCGGCGCGGGCCGGCACGCCTTCGAGTGCTACCGGCGCGGGGCCCACGTGGTCGCCGTGGACCGCAACGGCGAGGAGATCCGCGAGGTCGCCAAGTGGTTCGCCGCCATGAAGGAGGCCGGTGAGGCCCCGGCCGGGGCCACGGCCACCGCCATGGAGGGCGACGCGCTCGCGCTGCCGTTCCCCGACGACTCCTTCGACGTCGTGATCATCTCCGAGGTCATGGAGCACATCCCCGACGACAAGGGCGTGCTCGCCGAGATGGTCCGGGTGCTCAAGCCCGGCGGCCGCATCGCGATCACCGTCCCGCGCTACGGCCCCGAGAAGATCTGCTGGGCGCTCAGCGACGCCTACCACGAGGTCGAGGGCGGCCACATCCGCATCTACAAGGCGGACGAGCTGCTCGGCAAGATGGAGCAGGCCGGTCTCAAGCCGTACGGCACGCACCACGCGCACGGCCTGCACTCGCCCTACTGGTGGCTCAAGTGCGCCTTCGGCGTGGACAACGACAAGGCGCTGCCGGTGAAGGCGTACCACAAGCTCCTGGTCTGGGACATCATGAAGAAGCCGCTCGCGACCCGGCTCGCCGAGCAGGCCCTCAACCCGGTCATCGGCAAGAGCTTCGTGGCCTACGCGACCAAGCCCCACCTGCCCGTCGGCGCGGCCAAGTGACCTCGCCCGGGCGCACCGAGCACCTCGTCCTGGACGGCGTACTGACGGCCGAGCAGGCCGCGCAGACCGTCGCCGGGATCCTCGCCGCGCAGCGCGCGGACGGGGCCATACCGTGGTTCCGCGGGCACCACCTCGACCCGTGGGACCACACCGAGGCCGCGATGGCCCTGGACGTGGCGGGCGAGCACGAGGCCGCGGAGCGGGCGTACGCGTGGCTGGCGGCCCATCAGAACGAGGACGGCTCCTGGTACGCCGCCTACGCCGACCGGCCCGACGGGGTGGACACCCGGGAGCCGCAGGACGCGAGCAAGGAGTCCAACTTCACCGCGTACATCGCGGTCGGGGTCTGGCACCACTACCTGGCCACCGGTGACGACCCGTTCCTGGACCGGATGTGGCCGGTGGTCTTCGCCGCCGTCGAGTTCGTCCTCGGGCTCCAGCAGCCCGGCGGCCAGATCGGCTGGAAGCGCGAGGCGGACGGGACGGTGGTCCCCGACGGCCTGCTGACCGGCTCCTCCTCCATCTACCAGGCGCTGCGCTGCGCGCTGGCGATCGCCGAGTGCCGTGAGGAGCCGCAGCCCGACTGGGAGGTGGCCGCGGGAGCGCTCGGGCACGCCGTGCGCCGTCACCCGGAGCGGTTCCTCGACAAGAACCACTACTCGATGGACTGGTACTACCCGGTCCTCGGCGGGGCGCTGACCGGAAGCGAGGCGCAGGCGCGGATCGAGAGCCGCTGGGAGGAGTTCGTCGTGCCGGGACTGGGCGTGCGCTGCGTGCTGCCCAACCCGTGGGTGACGGGCGGCGAGAGCTGTGAACTCGCGCTCGCGCTCTGGGCGACGGGGGAGTCCGACCGGGCGCTGGAGATCCTGCGCTCGATCACCCACCTGCGGGCCGAGAACGGCATGTACTGGACCGGGTACGTCTTCGAGGACGAGAAGGTCTGGCCGGTGGAGCAGACGACCTGGACGGCGGCGTCCCTGCTGCTGGCCGTGGCCGCGCTCGGCGGGGACGAGCCGACCACGGCCGTCTTCGGGGGTCTCACCCTGCCGGACGGGCTCGACCCCGACTGCTGCTAGCTGATCCGCCCGGACGGGTGGATCAGCGGTGGATCAGCGGCGCGAGAGCCAGCCCGCGAGGGCGTGGCCTATGAAGAGGTAGGCGACGGCGGCGATGCCGTAGCCGACGACGACCTGGACCCAGTCACGGTCGAAGGTGAAGAGGTCGTACGACCAGGTCGCCAGCCAGGTGGCGGCGTCGTGGACGAGGTCGACCAGGGCGTTGCCCCGGTTGGCGTCCAGCAGGTAGAGCAGGATCCAAGCGATGATCACGAAGGCCATGACGTCGGCCACGATCGCGACGGCGCGACCGACCGAGCTGCTTCCCCGGGTTCTTGCTCGCATGTGTGCTCCGGTGTGTGTGGGCATGTCATGCGTCTTGCCGCTGCGGTGGGGGCCAAACCCGAACGGGTGCCCCGAGTAGCGCAGTCGGCGGGGCGGGGTGAGGCTGCGGGGGACACCTCATTCCCCGGAGGAAACCGTGTCCATACCCAGAACCGCCCGATTCCGCCGTGGCGTCACGGCGCTGGTCCTGTCCACCGCCCTGCTCGCCGGAGGCGCCACCGCCTGCGGCAGCGGCGGCGACCGGAGCGCCGGCCGTACGGACGCCCAGGTCCGCGGGGCCCCGGCCGCCGCGGAGCAGGTCGCGGCCGACCCGGCCGAGGAGGCGTTGCTGGCCGCCGAGGCCGCACCGTCGCCCAGCCCGTCCACTGAGGCGCAGAAGCAGAAGTTCGCCAAGACGCGCTTCGTCGCCAACGCCGGTCTCGCGGCCGGCGCCGCCTACCAGTGGATCATCAAGCCGTACCGCGCGGGCAAGTTCAAGAAGGGCGCGAGCGGTCGCACCTTCGCCCTGGTGAAGGCCGGCCTCGCGGGCGCCTTCGCCTACAACCGGCTCAAGGCGGCGTCCGAGAACGCCAAGGGCGACCCGCTGCTGTCCAAGGCGATGGGTCCGCTCACCTCGGGCATCGAATCCCTCAAGGGGCTGGGCAGCAAGCTCCGCAAGGGTGACGCGAACGACGCGGACGTCAGCTCCTTCGAGCAGATGATCAACGGGGTCAAGGACGCCGGCAAGAGCGCGGGCGCCCCGGTCACCGACAAGGTTCCGAGCGCCTCCCAGCTGAGTCGCTGAGCCCCGGGGACCCCGGACGCACGACATGGTGATGACCCGCCGGGCGACCGGCGGGTCATCACCACGTGGTGCGTACGGCATCAGCGCGTCGTGTCGCGGTTGAAGACCGACCGCGCCCACAGGTAGCCGAGCAGGGTCAGCGCCACGCACCAGGCGAGGGCCATGATCCCGTTGTTCCCGATCCCTGTGCCCATCAGCAGCCCGCGCAGGGTCTCGATGACCGGGGTGAAGGGCTGGTACTCGGCGAACCAGCGCAGGCCGGCCGGCATCGAGTCCGCCGGGACGATCGCGCTGCCGAGGAGCGGCAGGAACTGGAGCGGCATCGGCATGTTGCTGGCGGTCTCGGGGGTCTTGGCGACCAGACCCATGGCGGCGGCCAGCCAGGTGAGGCCCAACACGAGCCCGGTCAGCAGCCCGGCCACGGCCAGCCACTCGACGGGGGTGGCGGAGGGCCGGAAGCCCATGAGCAGGGCGATGCCGGTCACCAGCGCGACGCTGATCAGGGTCTGGATGACCCCGCCCACGACGTGCCCGGTCAGGAACGAGGCCCTGGATATCGGCATCGTACGGAAGCGGTTGACGATGCCTTCGGTCATGTCGACGCTGACCCCGACGGCCGTGGCCACCGCGCCGGCGGTCGCCGACATCAGGATGACGCCCGGGGCGATGTAGTCGATGTAGTGCTCCGAGCCGGTGCCGGTGCCGAGGGCGCCGCCGAAGACGTAGTTGAACAGCAGCAGCATCATCACCGGCATGACCGCGACGGAGATGGTCATCGACGGGTAGCGCAGGGCGTGGCGCAGGTTGCGCCGCAGCATCGTCGCCGAGTCGCCGACGGAGTGGGCCAGGGTGGTCATCGCGCGTTCTCCCGCTTCGGGCCGGTGAGGGTGAGGAATACGTCGTCGAGGTCGGGGGTGTGGACGGACAGCTCCTCGGCGGGGACCGAGGCGTGCTCCAGGATGTCCAGGACGGCTCGCAGCGTGTCCGGGCTGCCGTCGCCGGGGAGGTCCAGGGTGAGCGCCTCGCGGTCGACGGCGAGGCAGGCGAACAGGGCCTCGGCGGCGTCCAGTTCGGGGAGGGTCGCGAACCGCAGGCGGATGTGGCTCCCGGGTATGCGCCGCTTCAGCTCCTCGGCGGTGCCCTCGGCGACCAGCTTCCCGTGGTCCAGGACGGCGATCCGGTCGGCGAGTTGGTCGGCCTCCTCCAAATACTGGGTGGTGAGGAAGATCGTGACGCCCTGTTCACTGACCAGGTTCCGGATGATCTCCCACATGGTGCGGCGGCTGCGCGGGTCGAGTCCGGTGGTCGGTTCGTCCAGGAAGATCACGCGCGGGTCGCCGACCAGGGTCATCGCGAGGTCGAGCTTGCGCCGCATGCCGCCGGAGAAGGTGGAGACGGGCTTGCGGGCGGCCTCGGTGAGGTCGAAGCGGCTCAGCAGGTCGGCGGCGCGGCGACGGCCTTCCCGGCGGCCGAGGTGGAGCAGGTCCGCCATCAGGATCAGGTTCTCCTCGGCGGTGAGCAGGTTGTCCACCGCCGAGAACTGGCCGGTGACGCCGATGACGGTGCGGATGGCGGCGGCCGAGCGGGCCAGGTCGTGGCCCCCGACGCGGACCTCGCCCGAGTCGGCCGGGATGAGGGTGGTGAGGATCTGCACGGTGGTGGTCTTGCCCGCGCCGTTGGGTCCGAGCAGGGCGAAGACGGTGCCGGGGGCGACGCGCAGGTCCATGCCGTCCAGGACCTTCTTGTCGCCGTAGGACTTGGTGAGGCCGGTGACGCTGATCGCGGGTGAGGTGACGGCGGTGGGCCCGGTCGCTGTCGCGACGGCTGTGGTCATGGGGCGTTCTCTCCTCTGGGAGGGGCGGGGGTGGGGCTGGTGCCTGTGGTGGGGCTGCTGGGGTGGTGGGCGGTGGTGGCTCAGGCGCGGTGGACGTCGATGTTCCCGGCCCCGCTGCGGGCGCGGACCTCGACGGTCTCGTCGGTCGCGGCCGGGCCGTCGGTGGTGGTGAGGGTGTTGCGCACGCTGCCGACGCGGGTGTTCACGTCCAGCCAGGCGGCGGTGGAGGGGGCGATGCCGACCGAGATGTTCCCCGCGGCGGTCTGGAGCGCGACCTGGCCGCGGGCCACTTCGCCGACCTCGATGTGGCCGTTGGCGGACTTGGCCTCGACGCCGGCGTGCGCGGTGCCGACGCTGACGGAACCGTTGGACGTGGTGGCCTTCAGATCGCCCTGGATCTCGCCGACGACGATGTCGCCGTTGGAGTTCTTGACGATCGCGGCGCCGCCGATGCTTTCGGCGTGGATCCGGCCCGAGCCGGACAGTTCGGCGTTGCCGGTGACGGTTTCGACGTGCGTCGTGCCGTGGCCCGT
Source organism: Streptomyces sp. NPDC043876 (assembly GCF_056435825.1). Classification (NCBI taxonomy): domain Bacteria; kingdom Bacillati; phylum Actinomycetota; class Actinomycetes; order Kitasatosporales; family Streptomycetaceae; genus Streptomyces; species Streptomyces sp. NPDC043876. The sequence goes on from NZ_JBWKDV010000002.1 coordinate 610,831, forward strand.
GGAGAGGAGTACGGCGGACGCCTCCTCGATGCGGATGTCGCCGAGGGAGGTCTTGATCCGGGCCTGCCCGAGCGGTCCGGAGCAGAGGAAGTCCGCCATGGGGCTGTCGCCGCGGAGGTCGGATCCGGCGGGCAGGGCGAGGGTGATGTCGAGGGAGCCGCTGCGGCCGAAGAGGGAGCGCTTGCGCGGGCCCTTGACGAGGAGCCGGCCCGCCGCGTAGCTGACCTTGGTCTGCTGGGCGGCCCGGACGTCCGCCTCCGCGCCCGGGTTGCTCGGCCGGACGTCGACGACGGTGTCGGTGCGGGGGGAGGTGGTGACGCGGAGGGTGCCGAGGTCGAACTCGACGGTGGCGGAGATGGGGTCGGGGGTCTTGAAGGTCTCGGAGATTTCCGAGTTGTGGGAAGTCTCCGAGTTGTGGGAGGTCTGGGGCTGAGACATGGCTGTGCCGTCCTCTTGGCTCGTGGAGCGGAAGGTGTGGGTGGGGCTGTGTGGGTGTGGGCGTGGGGGTGCGGTGTGGGTGGTTAGCGGACCCAGCCTGTGAAGCCCTGGGGGCCGCGGGAGCGGCCCGAGGTGGGGGCCGCGGGGGCGGGGGCGGGGCGGGTGGTCGGCTCCAGGGCCGCCGCGACGGCCCGGACCAGCCAGGCGTTGACCGAGAGGCCCTCTTGGCCGGCGGCGTCCTCGACGCGGTTCTTCAGGTGCGCGGGGAGGCGGAAGTTGATGCGGGCCGTGCCGCCGTCGTCCCCTTCGGGGGGCGGGGTCGTGGGGGCGGGGGGTGCGGCCGGGGGGACGGCTTGGGTGGGGTGCGGGGCGGTGGGGTCGCCGTACGCGAAGGGCTCTGCGGCCGGGGGGGCGGTGACGACGAACTCGGGGTCGAGGCCGCGGAGCCGTACGTCGACCGAGCCGGGGGCGAGGTCCTGGGTCACCTCGCCCATGGCGGCGGACAAGGCGTTCAGGAGGGTCAGTCTGGCCGCCGACTCCAGGGGGGCCGTGAGGCGGTCGGCCAGGGCGCGGGATTCCGGGCCGCCGGCCTCTGCGGCGGTTGCCAGTTCGTTTCTGAGGTGGTCGACGTAGGGCGTGAGGTCCATGGCTTAAGAATGGCACATGAGTGGCGCCATTGCCAGTGTTTGTGGCGCCAATGTGGTGTCACTTTGGTTGGGGGTGGTGCCATGTGGCTCCGCCGGGGGTTTGGGCGCCCCTCCGGGGCGGGGTGGGTGGCCCTTGCGGTCGTGGGGACGCTGGCGCTTGTGGGCCCTCCGGGGGCGCCTCAAACGCCGGCGGGGCTGGAGTTGGTCCGTCCGTGGTGCGTGGCGCCAGCGGGGCTGGAGGGGGTGCCGCCTTGAGTGCCGGTGGGGCTGGGGGTGGGGCCGTTCGGGGTCAGGTGTTCAGGTCCGCCAGGGTGCGGAGGGTGGGGAGGTCTGGGGAGGTGATGAGGAGGTCGGTGATCGGGCCCTTGCGCCATTCGGTCAGGCGTTCCGCGATGCGGGCGCGGGGGCCTATCAGGGAGATCTCGTCCGCGAAGGCGTCCGGGACGGCCAGGACCGCTTCCTGTTTGCGGCCCGCCAGGAAGAGGGACTGGATGCGGTGGGCCTCCTCCTCGTAACCCATGCGCGCCATCAGGTCCGCGTGGAAGTTGCGGGCCGCGTGGCCCATGCCGCCGATGTAGAAGCCGAGCATGGCCTTGACCGGGAGGAGGCCCTCCGCGACGTCGTCGCAGACGTGGGCGCGGGCCATCGGCGCGATCATGAAGTTCGGGGGGAGGTCCGTCAGGGAGGCCTGGTAGGCGTCCGTGCGGGTGGGGGACCAGTACAGGGGGAGCCAGCCGTCCGCGATCCGGGTCGTCTGCGCGATGTTCTTCGGGCCCTCGGCGCCCAGCAGGAGGGGGAGGTCCGCCCGCAGGGGGTGGGTGATGGGGCGCAGTGGCTTGCCGAGGCCCGTGCCGTCGGCGCCGCGGTACGGGTGGCTGTGGAAGCGGCCGTCGAGCGCGACCGGCGCCTCGCGGCGCAGCACCTGGCGGATGACGTCGACGTACTCGCGGGTGGCCGTCAGCGGGCTCGCGGGGAAGGGGCGCCCGTACCAGCCCTCGACCACCTGCGGCCCCGACAGGCCGAGGCCGAGCATCATCCGGCCGCCCGAGAGGTGGTCCAGGGTGAGCGCGTGCATCGCGGTGGCCGTGGGGGTGCGGGCGGCCATCTGCGCGATGGCGGTGCCGAGCCGGATCCGGCTGGTGTGCGCGGCGATCCAGGTCAGCGGGGTGAAGGCGTCCGAGCCCCAGGCTTCGGCGGTCCAGACGGAGTCGTAGCCCAGGTTCTCGGCCTCGCGCGCGAGGTCCAGGTGGGCCGGGTTGGGGCCGCGGCCCCAGTAGCCGAGTGCGAGTCCGAGGCGCATGTACGGTCCCTCCCGGAGCTAGATCTGACGGGGCGTCAGTAGCGTCAGGAGAGAGTAGACCGACGGCCCCCCGCCCGGAAGGGCGGGGGGCCGTCGGTCGTACGGGTGTCCGGGCGCTCAGCCGCGCTGGATGCCCGAGGTGTCGTTCAGCACGCCGCGGCGGCCGTCCTGGGTCTGGGCCACCAGGGTGGACGGACCGCGCTGCTCCACGGCCAGGTACCAGGTACCCGGGGCCAGTTCGGCGATCGGGCTCGGCGAGCCGTCCTCGCCGAAGAGCGGGCGGGCCACCGGCACCGCGAACCAGAACGGGGTGAACTCGCCGCCCTGCGCGGGCCCCGCGGCCTGCGGCTGCGCGTCCTGCGGAGCCTGCGGCCCCGGGGCGGGCGCCGGGCCGCCGTGACCGGAGTACGGCGGCGCGGGCTGCGGGGTCGTGCCGTACGGCGCGGGCTGCTGGCCGCCCGGGTAGCCGTACCCGGCGCCCGGCTGCGGCTGGCCGCCGTACGGAGCCGCGGCCTGCGGCTTCGGCTCCGGCACCAGCGGGCCCGCGAGCGCGGGGATCTTCGTACCGGCGATGGCGACACCGGCGAGCGCGAAGGTCGCCAGGAACGCGATCACGGAACCCGCGCCCAGACCGGCTCCGGGCGGGCTGACGATCAGCGCCCACAGCGCGGACCACGCGGCGGCGACGGCGAGGCCGGTGCCCCAGACCTCCAGGCCTTGACCTGCGACCTTGCGGCCCGACGGCAGCAGCCGGGTGGTGATGATCAGCGCGGCGGCGGCGATGCCGGTCAGGAAGATCGACGGGAGGACGATGTTCAGCCGTTCCGTGTCCCACGCGTTCGGGATGCGGGCCTCGCAGGCCGCGAGCCCGGAACAGTCGACGGAGTAGAAGTTGAGGAACGAGGCGATGAACAGCAGCACCGCTGCTCCGATCACCACGCCGTCGCCTCGAGTGAGGGAGCGGATGTTCACTTGGATGTGTGTCCTTCTCGGTCTCGGTCGTCTCGTCGTCTCGTGGTGCCGACGGTGCCGCGGTCCGCGGTCCGCGTGCGGACGCGGGTGCGGGGCGGGCGGGCACCATCGTACGGACGTTTCGCGCGTCCGAGAGGTCAGGGGCCGTACCCGGGCCCCTCCTCTACCCGACCGTTACCCGCCCAGGAAGCCGACGATGCCGTTGGCGATGCCCTGAGCCGCCTTCTCCCGCCACTCCGGACTGGTCAGCAGCGCCGCGTCCTTGGCGTCGCGCATGTTGCCGCATTCGATGAACACCTTGGGGCGGGTGGAGAGGTTGAGACCGCCGAGGTCGTCGCGGACGACCAGGCCCGTACCGCCGCCCACGTAGTTGGAGGGGGCGGAGCCGGTCGTCCGGGTGAAGTTCCCGGCGATCCGCTCGCCCAGCTCCTTCGACGGACCCACGATCTTCGCGGTGTCCGCGGCGCCGCCCTTGACCTTCGCCGGGAGGATCACGTGGAAGCCGCGGTTGCCGGAGGAGACGCCGTCGGCGTGGACCGAGACCACCGCGTCCGCGTTCGCCGCGTTGCCGATCCGGGCCCGCTCGTCGATGCACGGGCCGAACGGCCGGTCGGCCTGGTGGGTGAACACCACCTTGATGCCCTGGGCTTGCAGGATCGCGCCCAGCCGCCGCGAGACGTCGAGGCTGAAGTCGGCCTCCAGGTAACCGGCGTTGGTCGTCGTGCCGGTGGTGTCGCACTCCTTGCGGGTGGTGCCGATGTCGACCTGCTTGTCGATCTCGCTCGTGTGTTTGAAGTTGCCCGCGTTGTGCCCGGGGTCGATGACCACGACCCGTCCGGCGACCGGCCCCTTGCCGGGAGCCGCCGCCGGGGACCCGCTCGCGGAAGCCGAAGCGGAAGCGGATGCAGACGGGGAGGCGCCGGCCGTGGCGGAGGCGCTGCCCTGGGCGCGCGCCTGGGAGGACGGCGGGGCGGCCGGCGGACGCGCGGCGGCCGGGGGCCGGCCGTCGTCGGCGCCCGCCCCGGTCGTCACCTCCACCAGCACCCACCCGGCGAGGCAGATCGGTGCGAGGGCGGCGACCGCCACGGCCAGCGTGGAACGGCGCGTGAACCACGGCCGGTCGGGGCTGACCGAAGAGGCGGACTCGGGCTGCGGGGCACTGTCGTCGTACGGCACGTCGGCGATGCTAGACCCCGGGCCGGCCCCGCGTCCGGACCCTGACCCGTCCGAGGGCCGGGCGCACGCCCGGATGGAGTCCCCGCGCCCCCCGTCCGCGCAGGTCAGATGCCGGTGCCGGTGCGGCGCAGGACGCGCAGGGAGTCCGTCACGGAGACCTCCTCGAAGGCCCCGGAGGCCAGCGCCCGCAGGTAGATCCGGTACGGCGCCTGCCCGCCGTCCGCCGGGTCCGGGAAGACGTCGTGGATGACCAGGGTCCCGCCGGGCGCGAGGTGAGGGGCCCAGCCCTCGTAGTCCCCGGTGGCGTGCTCGTCGGTGTGCCCGCCGTCGATGAAGACCAGGCCCAGCGGGCCGCCCCAGGCCGCCGCGACCTTCGGCGACAGGCCGACGACCGCGATCACGTGCTCCTCCAGACCCGCCTTGTGCAGGGTCCGGCGGAAGGTGGGCAGGGTGTCCATGAGTCCGACCTCCGGGTCCACGACCGTCGGGTCGTGGTACTCCCAGCCCGGCTGCTGCTCCTCGCTGCCCCGGTGGTGGTCCACGGTGATCGCGCACAGCCCGGCCTCGCGGGCCGCGTCGGCGAGCAGGATCGTGGAACGCCCGCAGTACGTGCCCACCTCCAGCAGCGGCAGCCCGAGCGCGGCGGCCGCCGTGGCCGCCTCGTGGAGCGCGAGGCCCTCCCGTACGGGCATGAAGCCCTTGGCCGCCTCGAAGGCGGCGAGGGTCTCCGGCTTGGGGCTGGCCATGGTGTTCCTCCAGGTGGTGCTGCGCGTGCGGGGCCGCGGGGCGGGTGGCGGCCCATGCTGCCCTACCGCCCGGTAGGACGCCACGGCCGGGTCCCGCGCGCGGCCTTGCGGGGCCCGGGCCGGTCGCACTCGAACCACACCGTCTTGCCCGACGCGCCCACCTCGGCGCCCCAGCGGTCCGTGACCGCCTCGACCAGCAGCAGCCCGCGCCCGCCGTCGGCCAGCGGGTCCGGGCCGGGATCCGGACGCGGGGGAGAAGGGGAGCCGTCCGCCACCTCCACCCGCAGCCCCTGCGGCCGCAGCAGGATCACCACCGCGCAGCCGCGCCCCGGCACGTGCCGGACGACGTTCGCGACCAGCTCGGTCAGCGCCAGCTCGGCCGCCTCGGACAGCGACGCCAGCTCCCAGCGGCCCAGCAGTATCCGCAGGATCCGCCGCATGTGCCGGGCGGAGTGCTCACCCACGGTGAAGCCCATCCGGTAGGTCCCGTCAACTTCGGCGGCGGAGAAGTCAGTTACGTGATTCACGGCACCAGAGTGGGGCGATCTGACTACGCTCGGCTACGGACCGAAACGAACGCCTCACGGCGTGTACTTGGGGGTGACCGCTTCATGGTCAACATCCGCGATCTGGATCCCAGCGCCTCTCCGCTGGACTACTACGGCGCCGAGCTGCGCCGCCTACGGCAGGAAGCCGGGCTGAAGCAGCAGGCGCTCGGCAGCATCATCTTCTGCACGGGCTCGCTCATCGGGCAGATCGAAACGGCGCACAAGGTCCCGACCAGGGACTTCTCGGAACGGGTGGACGCGGCGCTGGGCACGGACGGGATGTTCTCCCGGCTGGTGGGCCTGGTGCTGCGGAGCCAACTCCCGGTGTGGTTCCAGGCGTACGCCGAGATGGAGGCGAGGGCGGCGTACATCTCGTCGTTCCAGTCGCAGTTGGTGGATGGGCTGTTGCAGACCCCTGGCTACGCGCGGGCCCTGCTGGGCGGGCGGTCGGTAAAAGGGCTCGACGCGCAAGTGGAGGCCCGCATGGACCGCCAGCGCATCCTCCAACGTGAGCATCCGCCATTGATGTGGGTGGTCATGAGCGAGGCCGCGCTTCATCAGGAGATCGGCGGCGCGGAGGTCATGCGGGAGCAACTCGCCCACTTGTTGGCAGTGGAAGAGAGGGAGTGGGTGAAGGTACAGATCCTGCCCTTCGAGGTGGGTGCCCATGCCGGAGTGATGGGGTCGTTCAACCTGCTGCGGTTCGAGAACGACCATGATCTCGTCTACACGGAAGACTTCGTCCAGGGCCACATGACGGTCAATCCGCAATCCTTCAAGGAGGGTTCGCTCCGATACGATCAGTTGCAGGCCGCCGCCCTCTCCGTGGAGGACTCGGCGGCGCGGATCGCCCGTGTAATGGAGGAACGCTATGGACACCATCCAGGACCTGTCGGGCGCTCGGTGGCGTAAGTCGTCGTACAGCGGTGACACCGGCGGTCAGTGCGTCGAGTGCGCACCCCTCGGCGGGGCCGACTGGTACAAGTCCTCGTACAGCTCCGACACCGGCGGCGAGTGCGTCGAGGTCGCCGCGCAGCCCCACCGGATCGCCGTGCGGGACTCCAAGAACCCCGAGCTGCCCGCCTTCACCGTGAGCCCCGCCGCCTTCGCGGAGTTCGTGCGCGGTCTCTGACCGCGCGGCCCGAGCGGCCCTAGCCGTGACGAGGAGTCGCGGCCGGGGCCGTGGACGGCGCCGTCAGCTGGGCGATCAGGGTGGCGAGGAGCAGGCAGCCGACCGCCCACCAGGGCATGACCTGGAGGCTGTTGACCAGCGCCGTGCCGATCCCCACGCCCACGGCCTGCGCCGTGATGACGACGGCCGAGGCCGCCCCCGCGTGCGAGGGGAGGACGGTGGCCGTCGCGGTGGCAAGGACCGGCACGAAGGCGAGGCCGAGGCCCAGGCCCGCGAGGGCCATGAAGGGCAGCAGGGACGGGTATCCGCCGCCGCCACCGATGCCGAAAATGGTCATCGCCACGCCGAGCGCGGTGACCGGCAGTCCCGTCACGATCAGGACGCGCGGCGCCACGCCGCGACGCAGCAGCAGGGGCGCGACCAGCGTGGAGCCGATGACGAGACCGGCCACCACGGGCAGCATGGCCAGTGCGGCGCCGGCCGTGGAGTAGCCGAGGGTCTGCCCCAGCAGCCCGGTCAGGGAGGGCAAGGCGGCCCCGGCGAGCAGCATCGCGAGGAAGCCGACGAGCCTGCCGCGGTCCGCGAGGACGTACGGCGGCAGGAGCGGGGCCGAGGCGCTGCGCTGCCACACCAGGAAGGCCAGGAACAGGACGACGCCCCCGGCGAGCGGCCCGAAGACCACGGGATTGCCCCAGATCTCGGCGGGCTCGCTCCGGTTCTGCGACACCCCCAGGGAGCCGAGGGCGATGCCGCCGATGCCCAGGGCGCCGAGCAGGACGCCCGGCAGGTCGAAGCGGCCGGGGCGCTCCGGGCGGTCGTGCGGCAGGACGCGGGTGCCCGCCAGGGCGATCAGGGCGAGGAGCGTGACGATCCCCAGGAGCGGCCCCCAGTTCGTCCCTTCGACCAGGAGCAGGCCGAGCACCGGTCCGGCGACGGAAACCGTGGCGTAGATTCCCAACGCCCTGGTGCGCTGCCTGGGTTCGGGGAAACCGGTGCCGAGCAGGGTCAGTGCCGCGGCGGTCACCAGGGCGCCGGACGCGCCCTGTGCGAAGCGGGCCAGGAGCAGCGGCTCGGGGGTGAAGGCGTCGACCGCGCTGCCGAGAGCGGAGGACGCAGCGAGTCCCGCCAGGCCGGTGATGAGGGTGCGTTTGCCTCCGATGCGGTCGACGACGTGGCCGCCGAGGAGCAGGAGCGCCGCGAAGGGGACCACACAGCAGATGACGAAGACCGGGGCGACCCGCCCCGCGCGGAAGGACTCCGGGTCTCCCAGCCCGAGCAGCACCGCCAGTTGGGCCAGGACGAGCACGGCCAGGTGCCACCGGCGGCGGGGCGAGGGGGCGGGGGCGGGGTCCGCGGTGGTGGGGGTGGGGGCGGCGGCCTCGGTGGGCGCGGGCGCCGCGTCGCGGGGGGCCGTCTCCGTCGCGGGGGCCGCGGCGGGCGGCTGCGGCCGGGCCGCCGGTACGTAGTCCAGCAGCTGGGCCGCGTGCCGTCCCAGCTGGGCCAGCACCTCGCCGGGCAGCCAGACGCCGGGGCCGTCCCCGGCGGTGCGCTCGGCGATCTGGGCCGGGGTGGGCCGTAGGGCGGGGTCCTTCTCCAGGCAGGCGCGCACCAGATCGAGGAGCGGTTCCGGTACGCCCGTGAGGTCGGGCTCCTCCTCGGCGATCCGGAAGAGGTGCGCGTTCAGGCCGGTGCCGGTGGCGCCGAAGAGGAGGCGTCCGGTGGCGGCGTAGACGAGGACGGCGCCGAGGCAGAAGACGTCGCTGGCCGGGGTGAGGGCCAGGCCGCGGACCTGTTCCGGCGACATGAAGCCGGGCGAGCCGATGAGCATGCCGGTGCGGGTGTGCAGGCTGTCGCCGCTCAGGCTGTCCATGGCGCGGGCGATGCCGAAGTCGATGACGCGGGGGCCGTCGACGGTCACCAGGACGTTGGACGGCTTGAGGTCGCGGTGGATCAGCCCCGCGGCGTGCACGGCCTCCAGCGCGAGGGACAGCCGGTTGGCGAGCACGCGGACGGACTGCTCGGGCAGCGGGCCGAAGTCCCGGGCGACGACCCGGGTCAGGTCGGGCCCGGCGATGTACTGCGTGGCCACCCACGGCACCGTCACGTCGGCGTCCGTGTCGGCGTCCAGGACGTCCGCGGTCCAGCTGCCGCCCACCCGGCGGGCCGCGGCCACCTCGCGGGCGAAGCGCCTGCGGAATTCGGGGTGGGCGGCGTACTCGGTCTGCACGACCTTGACGGCGACCGTGCGGCCGACGTCGGAGCGGCCGAGGTAGACCAGGCCCATGCCGCCGGCGCCCAGGCGGGCGATCAGGCGGTAGGGGCCGATGTGCGTCGGGTCTTCGGGGGTGAGCGAGTCCACGCCAGGAATCTAGCGGAGGCCGTCGGCGGGCCGCGGCCTTGTCTTCGTCCTGCATGCAAATCCCCCTATTCTGTGGCGGGTTCGACCGGCATGACCACAGGGACCAGCGGGGGACGGGCAGCATGAGCAGCGGTGCGCGCAGTGACGACGACAATGTCGAGGGGGGCATAAAGCCGCTCGCGGCCGGGGACCCGAGCCGGATCGGGCCGTACCTGCTGCTCGGGCGGCTGGGGGCCGGGGGCATGGGGCGGGTGTTCCTGGCCCGGTCCGAGGGCGGGCGGACGGTCGCGGTGAAGGTGGTGCACGAGGAGCTGGTGTCGGACGCGCAGTTCCGGGCCCGGTTCCGGCGCGAGATCGACGCCGCGCGCAAGGTCGGCGAGCGGTACACGGCGCCCGTGCTCGACGCGGACCCCGACGCCGACCTGCCGTGGGTGGCCACGGGGTACGTGCCCGGGCTCTCGCTGGAGCAGATCGTGCGCCGCTTCGGCCCGCTGCCGGTGGATTCCGTACACGCCCTGGCCGACGGGCTGCTGCGCGCGCTCCAGGACATCCACGCGGCCGGGATCGTGCACCGCGACCTCAAGCCGTCGAACGTGATGCTGACCGTCGAGGGCGCCCGCGTCATCGACTTCGGCATCTCGCGCGCGCTGGAGACCTCCGTCGAGTCGCTCCTCACCAGCACCGGCATGGCCGTCGGCTCGCCCGGGTTCATGTCGCCCGAGCAGGTCCGCGGGCAGCGCGCAGGGGCGAAGAGCGACGTGTTCACCCTCGGCTGCGTCCTGATGTACGCGGCCACGGGCGCGCTGCCCTTCGGGCACGGCGCGAGCAACCAGCACGCGGTGATGTTCCAGATCGTGGAGGGCGAGCCGGACCTGGAGAAGGTCGGGGACGAGGCGCTGCGCGCGTTCATCGCCCGCTGCCTGGTCAAGGACATCGGGGAACGGCCCGGGGTGGACGCGCTGCTGGCGGACCCCGATCGGGTCCGGCCCACCGAGCGCGGCGGGGCGTGGCTGCCGCCCAAGGTGGTGGCGCGGCTGGCCAGCCAGGCGGCGCGGCTGCTCGACGCCGAGGCGGAGCCCCGGCGCGAGGGCGCGGCGCCGGAGGCCGCGGGGCCCGTCGACCGGGCGACGCTGGACCTGGGGGCGAAGGGCGGCTCCGGCGGCGCGGCGGACACGGCGGGAGATCCGGGGGCCGGACCGCTGGTCGCGCCGGTGGCCGGGGGCACCAGCGCCGCGGGGGAGCGGCGCGGGAAGCGCCGGTGGACGGTCGCGGTGCCGGCGGTGCTGGTGTTCACGGTCGGCGGCGGGACGGTGGCGCTGATCCAGCCCTTCGGCAGCGACGGCGGGGACGCAGCGAAGGCCTCGCCCCCGGCCGCGAGCGCTCCGGTGACGTCCGGCGGCGCGGTGGGCGCGCCTTCGACGGCGCAGGGCTCGCCGACCGCGGGCGCGTCCGGTTCGCCGAGTCCTTCCGTGCCGGGGCAGGCCCAGGGCGGCGGGGCCGCGGCGGCGGGCGGCGCGGCCGCGGCGGGCGGCTCGGGAGCGGGTGCGCCGGGCGGCGGCTCGGGCATCCCGGGCGGGGCCGGCGGTACGGGGAGCGATCCGGCCAAGGGCTCCGGCGCGGGCGGCGCGGGGGGCGGCGTGCCGGGCGGCGGCTCGGGCGCGACCCCGGGCGGCTCCGGCGCGCCGAGCGGCGGGGGTTCCGCCGGTGACGGGGTCCCCTCGTACTTCGCGGGCTCATGGACCTACGCAGGGCAGTTCAACATCGGTCAGCCGGAGACGGTGGTCATCGCGCGGTCCGGGGGCGTCCGGCTGATCAGCGACGCGAGCATGGGTCACTGCGAGTACATCGCCAAGGTGGTCTCGGTGGGCTCCGGCGGGGCCCGGATCAACGTCGGCACGGCGGCGGTGGACAAGAGCAAGTCCACCGGCAGCTTCTGCCAGCCCCTGGACCCGTCGTTCTTCACCCGCAGCGATCCGTCCGGGATCCAGCACAACGTGGGTCCCTCGCACGGTGAGGGGTACTACTACCAGCGCTCCTGATCCGGCGGGCCCGGGCGGCCGTCCGGATGGCCGTCCGGGCGGCCGTCGCGGGGGAAGAACACGTTTCACTTCTGACCTTCCGTCAGAATGGAACGTGTTCTACTCTGCCGCGCATGGGCATCGGAATCACGCAGGAACAGCGGGAGTTGGCCGACGCGATGCGCGGCTGGGCGGCGCGCGCCGTGCCGCCCGAGGAAGTGCGCAAGCTGCTCGACACCGCCCCGCACGCCACGGGACGCCCCCTCTACTGGGACGCGCTCGCCGCCTCCGGGCTGCTCGCGCCGCACCTGGAGGGCGGCACCCTGCTCGACCTGGCCGTCGTCGTCGAGGAGGCCGCCCGGGCGGCCCTGCCCGGGCCGTACCTGCCGAGCGCGCTGGCGTCCGTACTCCTGCAGCGGGCCGGGGCCGAGCCGCTGGAGGGGCGGACCGGGGCCGTGGCCCTGGCGGCCGGGACGCTGACGGCCGTGGCCGTCGAGGGCGGGGGCCACCTGCTCGACGGGACCGCGCCCCCGGTGCTCGGCGCGGGCGGAGCCGACCTCGTCGTGCTGGCCGCCGAGGCCGCGCACGGCACCCTGTGGTTCGCGGTGGACGCCGCCGCGCTCGACATCCGCACCCATGAGAGCGCCGACCCGACCCGGCCGACCGCCGAGGTGCGGGCGCGGGGGGTCTCCGTACCGCCGGGGCGGCTGCTGGCGCTGGACGCGGCCCTCGTCCGGGACGCGGCCTGCGCGCTCTTCGCCGCCGACGCCTGCGGCACCGCCGCCTGGGCGCTGCACACGGCCGCCGGACACGCCAAGGTGCGCGAGCAGTTCGGGCGGCCCATCGGGCAGTTCCAGGGGATCAAGCACCTGTGCGCCGACATGCTGGTCCGCCTCGAACAGGCCCGGGCGCTCGCCTGGGACGCCGCCCAGGCGATGGACGAGGACCCCGACGTCCGCTCGCTGGCCGCCGCGCTGGCCGCCGCGACGGCCCTGGACGCCGCCTACAGCTGCGCCAAGGACTGCATCCAGGTCCTCGGCGGCATCGGCTTCACCTGGGAGCACGACGCCCACATCTACCTGCGGCGCGCCCTGGTCGCGCGCCAGCTGCTCGGCTCCGGCGACGGCCACCGAGTGCGGGCCGTGCGGCTCGCGGCGGGCGGGGCCCGGCGCGAACTGCGCCTGGAGCTCCCGGCCGAGGCCGAACGGCACCGCGAGCGGGCCCGGACCGCCCTCGCGCCGGCGCGCGGCCTCGACCCGGCCGCCGCCCGCCGGGTCCTCGCCCCCACCGGCTACGCCGCTCCCCACCTGCCCCCGCCCTACGGCCTCGGCGCCGGGCCGGTCGAGCAGCTCGTCGTCCAGCAGGAGCTGAGGGCGGCCGGGATCAAGATCGCCGACCTCGGCATCGCCACCTGGGTCGTGCCCTCCCTGCTGGCCTACGGGACCCCCGAGCAGCGGGACCGCTACCTCCCGGCGACCCTGCGCGGGGACGTCACCTGGTGCCAGCTCTTCTCGGAGCCGGACGCGGGCTCCGACCTCGCCTCGCTGCGGACCCGGGCGGAGCGGACGGCGCGGGGGACCTGGAAGGTCAACGGACAGAAGGTGTGGACGAGTTCCGCGCACAGCGCCGACTTCGGGATCCTGCTGGCCCGCACCGACCCGGACGCGCCCAAGCACAAGGGGCTCGGGTACTTCGTCGTCGACATGAAGGCGGCGCGCGGGATCGACGTGCGCCCCCTGAAGGAGATCACCGGGGACGCCCTCTTCAACGAGGTGTACTTCGACGACGTCGAGCTGCCCGCCGACGCGCTGGTCGGCGCGGCCGACGGAGGCTGGAAGGTCGCCCGCAACACCCTCGGCAACGAACGCGTCCACATGGCCGACCAGATGACCTTCGACAGCGGCCTCGAAGCACTGATCGCCCGCTGCGCCGACCTCGACGGCGCGGGCCGGGCCCGGATCGGCGCGCTCGCCGCCGAGGCCCACGCCCTGGCCTGCATCGGGCTGCGCACCACCCTCCAGCAGGTGTCCGGGCTGGAGCCGGGCGCGGGTGCCTCCGTGCGCAAGCTCGTCCAGACCCCGCACCAGCAGCGGACCGCCGAGCTGACCCTCGAACTGCTGGGACCGGCGGGCGCGGTCCGCGAGGGGGCGGGCGCGCGGGCGGTGCACGGGATGCTCATGTCGCGCTGCCTGACCATCGCCGGGGGCACCACGCAGGTCCAGCTCAATGTCGTGGCCGAGCGCATTCTCGGCCTTCCCAGGGACTGAAGGGGCGTTGCGTCAGATGAAGTCGTACATCGTGGGCGTCGGCATGACGAAGTTCGAGAAGCCGGAGTCGCGGGACTGGCAGTACTGGGACATGGCCAAGGAGGCCGGGAGCGCGGCGCTCGCCGACGCGGGCGTGGACTACGGCCTGGTCGAGCAGGTGCCGGTGGGGTACTGCTTCCAGGCCTCCACCGCGGGCCAGCGGGCCGCGTACGAACTGGGCCTGAGCGGGGTGCCCGTCTACAACGTGAACAACAACTGCGCGACCGGTTCGACCGCGCTCATGCTGGCCCGGCAGTTCGTCGAGGGCGGCCTGAACGACTGCGTGCTCGCGCTGGGCTTCGAGAAGATGAAGAGGGGCGCGCTGGGCGGCGGGGCCGACGGGGGCGACTTCAAGACCTCTCCGGTGGCCCGGCACTACGGGATCATGTCCGCCGGACACGGCTTCGAGATGACCCCGCCGACCGCGCAGATCTTCGGGAACGCGGCGCGCGAGCACATGGAGCGGTACGGGACCACCGAGGCGCAGCTGGCGGCGGTGGGCGAGAAGAACCACCGGCACTCGGCGAACAACCCGAACGCGCAGTTCCAGGACGTCTACACGGTCGGGGAGATCCTGGCGGCCAAGACCATCCACCGGCCGCTGACCAAGCTCCAGTGCTCGCCGACCTCGGACGGGGCGGCGGCCGCGCTGGTCGTCTCGGAGCGGTTCGTGGAGGCGCACGGGCTGGGGGAGCAGGCCGTGGAGATCGTGGCGCAGGCGATGACCACGGACACCGGTGAGTCCTTCGCGTCGGGGTCGTGCATCGACGTGGTCGGCAAGCCGATGACGGCGGCGGCGGCCCGGCAGGTGTACGAGCGGTCGGGGCTCGGGATCGAGGACGTGGACGTCATCGAGCTGCACGACTGCTTCTCGGTCAACGAGCTGCTGACCTACGAGGCGCTGGGCATGTGCGCGGACGGGGCGTCCGGGAAGCTGGTGGAGAGCGGGGCGACGACGTACGGGGGGCGGTGGGTGGTGAACCCGTCCGGGGGGCTGATCTCGAAGGGGCATCCGCTGGGGGCCACTGGGCTGGCGCAAGCGGCTGAATTGGTGTGGCAGTTGAGGGGGGCTGCGGGGGTGCGGCAGGTGCCGGGGGCGCGGGTTGGGCTGGCGCACAATATTGGGCTCGGGGGGGCTGCCGTGGTGACGATGCTCCGCAGGTAGTGGGCCCTCCGGGGGCGCCTCAATCTCCCCCAGCTACCGCTGGGAGGGGCCCCCGGGCGGGGCTTGATTTGGTGCCGCTTTGAGCGCAGGTGCGGCTGGTTTCGGTGCCGGCGGGCTGGAAGGCGGAAAGGCGCCCTCAAGCGTCGGGCGGGCTGGGATTGCCCGGGGCGGGATTGAGTGCCGGGTCGATGACCGTTTCGCCTGTGGCGGTGCGGCGGAGGGCTTCTGCCAGGGACTCGTCCGGGAGGTCGCGGGGGATGAGGCCCGCGGCGCCTGCCGCCAGGGCCGCGTCCAGGAGGCCGGGGCGGGCCGAGCCCGTCACGACCAGGACCCGGCACTCCGGGTCCTCCTCGTGTACGGCGGCCACCGCGTCCGGCGTGTCCACCAGCGCCACCGCCGGGCGGGCCGTCGCCGAGGACACCACCTCGATGTCCGGCCGCAGGCCCAGCCGCAGGGCCAGCGCCGGGTCCGCGGGGACCAGCAGGACCCGCAGGGACTTGGCGGTCCGGTGCTCCCGGGGCATTTCGTTCACGGGGTCAGGGTAGGCCCCCCGCTGCTCCCCGGCGCGTGGAACACACCCGGCCAAAGCGGAAACTGACGCGCGGTCAGGAGTCTTCCCAAGTGCTGGGACGTGCGTTATACATTCCTTCATCGGTCCTAGAACGCGTTCTACTGCGGCGGGGCCGACCCGCATACGACCTCGGTGCGGCCGACGGTGCGGACGGTCGCACCGAGGTCTTCCACTGCCGTCCACGGTGTGGAACGACGAACAAGGAGCAGCATCCTCAATGCCGATCGATGCCGCGAAGGCCCTCGCCGCCGACCCCCGCGTGGGGGAGATCGCCTGGGACCACAAGGACATCCAGCTCTACCACCTCGGCCTCGGCGCCGGCCTCCCGGCCACCGACCCCGACGAGCTGCGCTACACCCTGGAATCCAAGCTGCACGTCCTGCCCAGTTTCGCGACCGTCGCGGGCGCGGGCATGGCCATGCTCGGCGGCCTCGCCGCCCCCGGCATCCAGGTCGACCTCGCCGCCGTCCTGCACGGCGGGCACTCCATCGAGCTGCACCGGCCCATCCCCGTGAAGGGGCGGGCCACCTCCACCTCCAGGGTCGCCGCCGTGTACGACAAGGGGAAGGCGGCCGTCATCGTGCTGCGCTCCGAGGTCGCAGACGCCGACGGCCCGCTGTGGACCAGCGACGCGCAGATCTTCGTCCGCGGCGAGGGCGGCTTCGGCGGCGACCGCGGTCCCTCCGTCCGCGGCGAGGCGCCCGAGCGCGCCCCCGACCGGGTGGAGGAGCGGCCGGTCCGCGAGGAGCAGGCGCTGCTCTACCGCCTCTCCGGCGACTGGAACCCGCTGCACGCCGATCCCGAGTTCGCCAAGCTGGCCGGCTTCGACCGGCCGATCCTGCACGGGCTGTGCTCGTACGGCATGACGCTGAAGGCCGTGGTCGACACGGTCCTCGACGGGGACGTGACGCGGGTGCGCGCCTACCGCACCCGCTTCGCCGGGATCGTCTTCCCGGGCGAGACGCTCCGCATCCGGATGTGGCGGGAGCCCGGCCGCGTCCTGGTCTCGGTGACCGCGGCGGAGCGGGACGACGCGCCGGTCCTCGCGGACACCGTGGTCGAGCACGCGTAACGACCGTAGGCGTCACGACCGTACGAGCGACACCACCCGTACCTCCAGCAGAGGAGCCGCACCGTGCGCGCAGCACTCCAGAGCCAGATAGGCCAGGACAAGCTCGAAGTCGTCGAGGACATGGAAGCCGTGGGCTTCGGCCCCGGCAAGGTCAAGGTCCGCATCCGGGCCACCGGCCTGTGCCACTCCGACCTCTCCGCGATGAGCGGGGTGCTGCCGCAGCCCGCCCCCTTCATCCCCGGTCACGAGGGCTCCGGCGAGATCGTGGACGTCGGCGACGGGGTCACCGGCCACCGGATCGGCGACCGGGTGCTGGTCTGCTGGCTGCCGCCCTGCGGGCACTGCCCGTCCTGCCGCCGCGGCCAGGGGCACCTGTGCCTGGAGGCGTTCGGCAACGTCGCCACCCCCAACTTCCGGCGCGGCGACAGCGACATCTTCGGCTTCGCCGGAACCGGCACCTTCGCCGAGGAGATGGTGGTCCCGGCGGGCTGCGCGGTACCGATCCCCGACGACGTGCCCTTCGACATCGCCGCCCTGATCGGCTGCGGGGTGACGACCGGTCTCGGCGCGGCCATCAACACGGCCAAGGTGGAGGCCGGTGCCTCGGTCGCGGTCATCGGCTGCGGCGGCGTCGGCATCTCCGTCATCCAGGGCGCCAAGGTGCAGGGCGCGGCGCAGATCGTCGCCGTGGACCCGGTCGCGTCGCGGCGCGAGGCGGCCCTGCGGTTCGGGGCGACCGAGGCGGTCGCTCCGGAGGCCTTCGGCGACGCCAAGAACCGGATCACCGCCGGTGAGGGCTTCGACTACGTCTTCGAGGTGGTCGGCAAGTCCCAGACCACGCAGACGGCCTACGAGATGACCCGGCGCGGCGGCTCGGTCGTGGTGGTCGGCGCGGGCGCGCTCGACGACAACTACTCCATCAACATGTTCTCGCTGTTCTTCGACGAGAAGAAGATCCTGCCCTCGATGTACGGCGGCGGGGACGTCCTGCGGTCCTACGAGCGGACCATCGGCCTGTGGCGGGCCGGGCGGGTGGACCTGGCGGGCCTGATCACCCACCGGGTGCGGCTCGCCGAGATCAACGACGCGCTCGACCAGATGCGCACCGGCGTCGCCCTGCGCACCTGCATCGAACTCTGACCCCTGCACCCCTGCACCCGAGAGGAACGGGCCCCATGTCGCTCCCCCTAGAGGGACTTTCCGCGATCGTCACCGGCGCCGGGCGCGGGCTCGGGCGCGCCGAAGCGCTCGAACTCGCCCGCCTCGGCGCGAGCGTCGTCGTCAACGACTTCGGCCAGCCGGGCCGCGACGGCTCCGGCGAGGCCTCGGCCGCCCCGGCCGAGGAGGTCGCGGCCGAGATCCGCGCCGCGGGCGGGCAGGCGGTGGCGCACCTCGGTGACGTGGCCGACTTCGAGCAGGCCCGCGAACTGGTCGAGCTGGCCGTCGCCCGCTTCGGCAAGCTCGACGTCCTGGTCAACAACGCGGGCATCCTGCGGGACCGGATGATCTTCTCGATGTCCGAGGCCGAATGGGACTCGGTGATCCGGGTCCACCTCAAGGGCCACTTCAACACCACCCACTTCGCGGCCGCGCACTGGCGGGAACGCTCGAAGGCGGCGGGCGGGCCGGTCTACGGCCGGATCGTCAACACCTCCTCCGAAGCCTTCCTCGGCGGCTCCGCGGGCCAGCCGAACTACGCGGCGGCCAAGGGCGGCATCGTCGGCCTCACCACCTCGACCGCGCTCGCGCTGGCCAAGTACGGGGTCACGGCCAACGCCATCTGCCCGCGCGCCCGGACCCGGATGACGGAGGACGTCTTCGCGGGCTTCCAGGTGCCGGAGGAGGGCCGGCTCGACCCGCTGGCGCCCGAGCACGTCTCCCCGCTGGTGGGCTACCTGGCGTCGCCCGCCTCGGCGAAGGCGAACGGCCAGCTCTTCGTCGTGCACGGCGGGATCGTGGTGGTGATGGAACGGCCGAAGGTGGCCGCGAAGTTCGACACCACCAAGGAGGCCTTCTCCTACGAGGAGCTGGACGAGGTCCTCACCCCGCACTACGCGGACCGGCCCGCGAACGAGACCTTCGCGGCGTCCGAGGTACTGGCCCTCAAGCACGGCTAGGGCGTTTCCCTCCGGCCCGTCCACGGTGTGCCGGTGCGGTACCTGAACGCGATCGCGTCGATGACCTGTCGATGGTCCTGCCACCGCACCTCGCCGAGGCGTCCTGTCGACGATGCGGCGAGGTGCGGGTGCCAGGCGTCGAAGGCCGGGCGGGATTTTTAAGACACGCCCTGGCCCGTCAGTGGTGGTCGTACGGGGAGACGATGATCTCAGAGTTGACCGACAGCAGCGTGTTTCCTGCACTGTCGAAGCTGACCAGGCGGGCATACGCCCGGCCGTTCACATGCAGCTCGGTGAGATATCGAGCGGTACCAACAGCCCCGACGGCGCAGGGGATGTTGTTCACGGAATGCACCGCCGTGCCGTCGGGGTCAACGACGTCGACCCGGAATTTGGCGCAATTGCTGGGGAATGCCTGGATAGCGCCCTGGCCCCAGAATTCCTGTGCTCCCCAGCCGAACCGGTCCGCACAGACCTCGCCCTTGAAGCCACTCTTGTCGAATGACGTGCATTTCCTGAACGGTGACTCCCAGGCGGCCTGAGCCGGAGCGCCGGCTGCGGTGATCGTAGCGACGGCAGCGCTCGCCACGACGACCGCTGCGGAAATTGCTTTGCGGATTCTCATTTGTGCCCCCTCGCACGGCAAGTGAACCTTCGAAATGCCGTCCACCAGTGGAAGACCAGCTTCCTTCGGGGGATCGGCGATTCGCCACGGTAGTCGACCGGCTCGGGGGCGTCGACGGCCGCAGTTGAACAGTTCCTCCGTCCACTATCGATAGGGTTCGGATCGAGGACCGTGATCCGAAGGGAATTCCCCAGTCGCGACGGGGTGCCAACGGTAAAGCCGGTGCTCCTTCCGGGGTGCGACGCGCGAGTGCCGGGGGCTGTCGACCGCCCCCGGCACTCGTGTGCTCAGCCGATCCGGGGGGATCAGCCGATGTGGTAGGAGTCCCCGTAGACCTTCCAGTCCAGCGGGGTGTTCAGGGCGAGGTTGCCCTTCTTGAGCCAGACCCGCTGCGCGGTGTCCACGCGGCTCGTGTCGCTGTGGGCCTCCTCCTGCTTCATCGCCCAGACGCGGGCGTCGAGGAAGGCGTTCAGCCAGGTGGTCTCGTTGCCGCCCTGGGCCGGGGGCTTGGCCTTGGTCAGGGCGCGCTTGCGGATGTTGCGGAAGCTGGTGGAGTCGTCGCCGTTGCCGTGCATCACGATGGCGTCGTAGTAGGCGAACTGGCCGAGGGCGCCGACGCCGTCGCTCTTGCCCTGGCTGACGGCCGGGTTGAAGTACACCCGGTCGCGCTCGTGGTCCTGGGCCTTCCTGAAGGTGCTGTCGGTGGCCGCCTTCGCCCAGTCCTTGGTGAAGTTCGGGTCGAGGCCCTTGTGCGACGGGGTGCCGTCGACCTTGCGCAGGGCCGGGAGGTACTTGGCGAGGACGTTGTCCGGCTTGACGCTGGTGTAGTACTCGACGAGGTCGAGCATGTCACCGGTGCCGGAACAGAAGCCGATGATCCCGGCGGTGTAGCCGCGGTCGTCGTCTATGTCCTCGATGTACTTGTACTGCGCCTTCCAGTCCAGCGAGGAGTTCTCCGCGCTGGACACGATCTGCATCGCGACGTCCTTCTTCGCGGGGTCGTCCAGGCCGGTCGCGGTGGCGCCGAAGGCGGCCGCCGCGTGGGGAGCGGCGGCTGCCGGGGAGGTGGCGGCCGGCGAGGCGTGGGCCGCGACGGGGACGGCGAGGACCGCCGCGCCGAGCAGGGCCCCGATGGCCAGCCTCGTACGACGCGAGCCGATGATGCGGTGATGAGGGGTGAACACAACGCCTCCATGGGGGGGTTGGTGCGCTCCGCTAATGTTAGGAAACTTACCTATCATATAAACGGGCACGCCCAACACCCCTCCGGCACGGTGTGACCGTGGGTCAGTGAGGGTGACGGAAGGGCCGCTACCGCAGCGGTGCCTGCTGGAGCGGCACGGGGCGGGGCGCGGGCGCGGGCGCCGCGTCGGGCGCAGGCCCGGCCTCGGAGCGCACCGGCGGCGGCGGACCCGGCGGAAGTCCCAGGCCGACCACCCCGCAGGGGACGAACGGGGTCGTGTACGGCAGCCGCAGACGGCCCTCGCGCGACCACAGCCCGGTGCCGACCCAGCCCATCGGCGCCCCGAGCCGGAAGACGTGCCGGTCCGCCGGACGCCACAGCGCGATCCCGGCCGCGCCCGCGGCGGCCCCGGGACCCGGATCGCCGATCCGCAGCGCCACCGCGCAGCTCTCCGGCATCAGCATCTGGCCCGGCTGCACCGCGAAGGGCACGGCCGAAGCCCCCTCCGCCCGCAGGCACTCCGGGAAGCGCACCGGACGCGAACTCCCCAGCACCCCCCAGCCGATACGGGCCCCCTCGCCCGGCGACGGCGCGTCGGAGCGGATCAGCAGCAGCCCGCTGTCCGGGTCGGCCAGCAGCAGCCGGTCGTCACTGGCCTCGGTGATCTGGAGCAGCGGCGAGACCTCGCCCCCGCGCCCCAGGTCCACCACGACCGTCTTCGTGCGCCCCTCCCGCTCCCGGTCCAGGGCCAGCAGCCGGCCCTCCCGGTCCAGCCAGACGCCCCCCGAGCAGCGCCCGGACAGTTCGGCGACCCGCTCGGGCCCGAAGGCGCCCCCGGCGACCTGCCAGACCGTCGTGGAGTGCCCGTCCACCGCCAGGGCGTAGGCGCTGCGCCCGTCCGGGGCGGGGGGCAACAGGGTGAGGCGGCCGTCGCACTCCAGGGCGCCCAGCGGGAGCTGGCCGGTGCGCGGGCCGGTGTGCGGCCCGGCGTGCGAACCGGTGGGGTACAGCAGGGAGAAGGCGTGGTGCCCGGCGACCCGGCGGTGGATCAGCACCCGCCCGTCGGTCAGCGGGAGGACCTCGGAGTCGGCCTCCTCGGGCTGCCCCAGCGGAAGGGGGACGGCGTACGGCTCGGGGCCGTCCAGGGTCCAGCGCTCGGGGTAGCGGGCCTGGCCCTCCCCGGCGAGGCGGGCGGCGTACGAGCCGTCCGCGGCGAGCACGAACCCGGGGCCCGCGGACGCGTACGGCCCGCCGGGTCCGGCCGGCGCGGGTCCCGTCGGCGCGGGCACGGCTGGCGCGGCTTCCGCGCTCCCCTCGGCGGGGGCGTCCGGCGCGGTCGCGGTCCCCGGCCCGCCCTCCGGCGCCGCTTGCGTCACGGGCTCCTCAACAGCACAGGCAGTCATTGCTGCGTCACCTCCGGTCAGGAAGCTAGTTTTCGCAGCTCCCGCCCCACGGCACGACCACCTCGGCTTCACACGTACGGGTGGCCGCCCGGTGGTTCTCCCGTGGCCGCGGAGGCGATTGTGCTGTGCGATACCGGGGCGTTTAGGGTGAGGCGGCGTGGTTAGGTATGCCTAACCGCACTCCTTCCCCCATTCCAGGAGTTGTGACATGTCCTTCCGTCGCCGCGGCACGGCCGCCGTCGCCCTCGCCGCCGCAGCCGCGCTCACCCTCTCCGCCTGCGGCGGTAAGGACGGCGCGGCGTCCCTGCAGCCCGGCGGCGGCGACAAGAAGGCCGTCGCCCAGGGCGGCAAGGACTTCTCCGACGCCGCGAAGAAGACCGCGGCCTTCGGGACCACCGCCGCGGCCGGCCAGTTCCCGCGCACGGTCACCCACGCGATGGGCACCACCGAGATCAAGGCCGCCCCCCGCCGGGTCGTCGTCCTGGACGTCGGCGAACTCGACAACGTCGTCTCCCTCGGCTTCCAGCCCGTCGGCTACGCCCCGACCGAGGGCGACGAGGGCATCCCCGGCTACCTCAAGGACGACGCGGGCACCCCCCGGTCCGTCGGCACCGTCAACAGCCTCAACCTGGAAGCGATCAACGCCCTCAAGCCCGACCTCATCCTCGGCAGCCAGCTGCGCTCCGCGGACAAGTACGCCGCGCTGTCGAAGATCGCCCCGACCGTGTTCTCCATCCGCCCGGGCTTCCCGTGGAAGGAGAACTACCTGCTGAACGCGGCCGCGCTGGACAAGACCGCCGAGGCCAGGGGCAAGCTCGACGCCTACCAGGCGAAGGCGAAGAAGCTCGGCGACGACCTCGGCGCGCACAAGCCGACCGTCACGATGCTGCGCTACATGCCCGGCAAGACCCGCCTGTACGCCGGGGCCTCCTTCATCGGCACCATCCTCAAGGACACCGGCATCCCGCGCCCGCAGAACCAGCAGGCCGAGGAACTGGCCGTCGAGGTCAGCCCCGAGCGCATGGACGAGGCCGCCGCCGACTGGATCTTCACCGGCGTCTACGGGGCCAAGGACAAGACCAAGCGGGACTCCGCCGAGGACAACCCGCTCTGGAAGAACCTTGACGCCGTCAAGCAGGGCCGGGCCAAGGACGTACCGGACGAGACCTGGTACCTCGGCCTCGGCGTGAGCGCCGCCGACAAGGTCCTCGACGACCTCCGCGGCCTCCTCGTCAAGTAACCCCGCCGCCCCCGCACCCCCCGCTGGTCGGCGGGGGGTGCGCCACGGACGGTAGCCTTGGCCCGTGCCCCGTCTCTCCGAAGTCATCGCCGCGCTGGACGCCCTCTGGCCCCCCTCGCGGGCCGAGCAGTGGGACGCCGTCGGAACCGTCTGCGGCGACCCCGACGCCCCGGTCTCCCGGGTCCTGTTCGCCGTGGACCCCGTACAGGAGATCGCCGACGAGGCGGTGAAGCTGGGCGCCGACCTGCTCGTCACCCACCACCCCCTCTACCTGCGCGGCACCACCACCGTCGAGGCGGGCACCTTCAAGGGCCGCGTCGTGCACACGCTGATCAAGAACGACGTCGCGCTGCACGTCGCCCACACCAACGCCGACAGCGCCGACCCCGGGGTCTCCGACGCCCTCGCGGGCGCGCTGGACCTGCGCATCACCGGGCCGCTCGTGCCCGACCCCACCGACCCCGACGGCCGCCGGGGCCTGGGCCGGGTGTGCGTCCTGGACCACCCCGAAACCCTGCGCGAGTTCGCCGCGCGCGCCGCCGCCCGGCTGCCGCGCACCGCGCAGGGCATCCGCGCCGCGGGCGACCCGGACGCGCTGATCCGCACCGTCGCCGTCAGCGGCGGCTCCGGCGACAGCCTCTTCGACCGGGTGCGGGACGCCGGTGTGGACGCCTTCCTCACCGCCGACCTGCGCCACCACCCGGTGTCCGAGGCCCGCGAGCAGTCCCCGCTCGCCCTCGTCGACGCCGCCCACTGGGCCACCGAGTGGCCCTGGTGCGAGCAGGCCGCCGCGCAGCTCGACGCGATCTCCGAGCGCCGGGGCTGGGGTCTGCGGACCCACGTCTCGCGCACGGTCACCGACCCCTGGACGGCGCACGCGCCGTCCGTTTCCGCCCCTTCTCTCCCTGGAGCCCCCAACTGAACGCCGAGCCCGCCGACCAGATCCGACTTCTCGACGTCCAGGCCCTGGACCTGCGGCTGTCGCAGCTCGACCACAAGCGCAACTCGCTGCCCGAGCACCTCGAACTGGAAGCCCTGACCAGCGACCTGACACAGCAGCGCGACCTCCTCGTCGCCGCGCAGACCCAGGAGAGCGACGCGGCCCGCGAGCAGACCAAGGCCGAGCAGGACGTGGACCAGGTCCGCACCCGCGCGGTCCGCGACCAGGCCCGCCTCGACTCCGGCGTCGGCGTCTCCGCCCGCGACCTGGCGAACCTGCAGAGCGAGCTGGTCTCGCTCGCCAAGCGCCAGGGCGACCTGGAGGACGTGGTCCTGGAGGTCATGGAGCGCCGAGAGGCCGCCGCGGCCCGCGTCGCCGAGCTGACCGCCCGCGTCACCGAACTCCAGGGCAAGGCCGACGACGCCATGGTGCGCCGCGACGCCGCCCTCGCCGCCTTCGACGCGGACGCGGCGAAGGTCGCCAAGGACCGCGAGCTGATCGTCGCCTCGATCCCGGCGCCGCTGATCGCCCTGTACGAGAAGATCCGCGCCAAGCAGAACGGCGTCGGCGCGGCCAAGCTGTACCAGCGCCGCTGCGAGGGCTGCCGCCTGGAGCTGGACATGGCCGAGGTCAACGAGATCAAGAGCGCGGCCCGCGACGAGGTCGTCCGGCACGAGAACTGCGGCCGGATCCTGGTCCGTACGGCGGACTCGGGCATCTGATGCCGCGCGTGGTCGTCGAGGCGGACGGCGGGTCCCGGGGCAACCCGGGACCCGCGGGCTACGGCGCGGTGGTCCTCGACCCGGTGAGCGGGGAGACCCTCGCCGAGCGGGCGGAGTACATCGGCGTCGCCACGAACAACGTCGCCGAGTACAAGGGCCTGGTCGCGGGCCTCACCGCGGTCCGCGAGCTGTTCCCCGACGCCACGGTGCTGGTCCGGATGGACTCCAAGCTCGTCGTCGAGCAGATGTCCGGCCGCTGGAAGATCAAGCACCCGGACATGAAGCCGCTGGCCGCCGAGGCCGCGCGGATCCTGCCGCGCGCGCAGGTGACGTACGAGTGGATCCCGCGCGAGCGCAACAAGCACGCCGACCGGCTCGCCAACGAGGCGATGGACGCGGGCAAGCGGGGCGAGCGGTGGGAGCCGTCCGCCTCCTCGGCCGCCCTCGACCACGGGGCGGCCCGCGCGCTCGCGACCCCGCCGCCGCCGGGCCCGCCCGGTGACGCGGCGGCCGGCGCCGCCGCGGCCCGCGCCGCGCTCGCGGGGGCCCGTACGGCTGCTCCGGCGGCGGCCGGAGCGGACACGCTGTTCGGGGACGCGCCGGTGGACGCGCTCGGGGGCGCGGCCGCGGACGTGCTGGGGGACGCGCTCGGCGAGGCTCCGGCGGCTGCCGAGGCTCCGGCTCCCCAGGCTCCGGCTCCTGCGGCCGGCGCGCCCGGGTGGGGGGCGCCCGACCTCGGGACGCCCGCCACCTTCGTGCTGCTCCGGCACGGCGAGACCGCCCTCACCCCGCAGAAGCGCTTCTCCGGCAGCGGCGGCAGCGACCCCGAACTCTCCCCGGCCGGGCGCCGCCAGGCCGAGGCCGTCGCGGCGGCGCTCGCCGCCCGGGGCACCGTCCAGGCCGTCGTCAGCTCCCCGCTGCGGCGCTGCCGCGAGACCGCGCAGGCCGTCGCCGACCGGCTCGGACTGCCCGTCACGATCGAGGAAGGGCTGCGCGAGACCGACTTCGGCGCCTGGGAGGGCCTCACCTTCGGCGAGGTCCGCGAGCGCTACCCGGCCGACCTCGACGCCTGGCTGAACTCCGCGAAGGAAGCCCCCACCGGCGGCGGCGAGAGCTTCGCCACCGTCACCCGCCGGGTCGCAGCCGCCCGCGACCGGCTGCTCGCCGCGCACGCGGGCCGCACGGCGCTGCTGGTCACCCACGTGACACCGGTCAAGACCCTGGTCCGGCTCGCCCTCGGCGCCCCGCCGGAATCCCTGTTCCGGATGGAACTGGCCGCCGCCTCGCTCTCGGCCGTGGCCTACTACGCCGACGGCAACGCCTCGCTGCGGCTGCTGAACGACACCTCGCACCTGAGGTGAGAACGCCTGTGGACATGCCTGTGGCCCGCACCGGAACGGTGCGGGCCACAGGCATGCCGTCGTAGGCGCGCAGACCGACACAAGCTGTACGCCGGGTTCTGTCACCCGGTGACCTCGCGATCACCGGGGAGACGGCCATCCATCTAGGACCGGCGTTGCCGCCGGCCTCGTGCGGTCTACCCGCGGACTCGGGCGGGCAGCCCTCGAACGTCCGCGCAGAGCCGTCCGGAGACGACTCCTCTTGACCTTGCTCCGGGTGGGGTTTACCTAGCCGCCTGAGTCACCTCAGGCGCTGGTGGTCTCTTACACCACCGTTTCACCCTTACCCGGGACCGAAGCCCCGGGCGGTCTGTTTTCTGTGGCACTGTCCCGCGGGTCACCCCGGGTGGCCGTTAGCCACCACCCTGCCCTGTGGAGCCCGGACGTTCCTCGGCGGGATCCGAAGACCCCGACGCGGCCGCCCGCTTGTGTCGTTCTGCGCTCCGACCATGCTACCCGGCCACCCACGGGTGCTTGACCTTGCCGCAGCGGACGTGCGCGACGCCGCCCTGCGTCAGCGGGCCCGGCTCACGCCGTCGTGAACTGCACGCCCGTGGTGGTGGCCGGGTCGGCCGAGGTCAGGGTGACGCGGATGCGGGAGCCGAGCGGGAGGGGGGCCGCGGGGGATTCGACGCGGCCCACCACCGCCGGGTCCTCCAGGTGGACCGTGCCGACCGTCGGTTCGTGGTCCTTGACGTCGATCACCGTGGCCTCGAAGGTCTCGCCCACGCGGTCCTTCAGGAGCGCCGCCTCCACCAGGTCGACGCAGCCCCGCTCCACCGCGTTGGCCAGCCGGCCGCCGTCCGCCATCTCCTTCGGGAGGGTGGCCAGGGCCGCCACGGCCCACTCCGGCGGGGCCTGCCCCGCCACCGCGGCCAGGCACAGCTCGCCCGCGTAGCGGTCGACGAGGCGCCGCAGCGGGGCCGTGCAGTGGGCGTACGGCGCCGCGACCGCCGCGTGCAGGGCAGGGGAGGGCACCTCGCCGTCCGTGAACGGCGTGTACCCGGCCCCGCGCAGCAGGGCCGTGCACTCCTGGAGGAACGCCGCGTGCGCCGGGCGGTGCGGGTCCAGCGAACGGATCAGCTGCGCGTACGGCACGTGGTGCGGCCAGTCGATGCCCAGCGCCCGCGCGGTCCGCCGCAGCCGCCCGACCGCGCCGTCGGGCGCCGAGGGGAGGGTGCGCAGGATGCCGGTGCCCGACGCGATCATCAGGTCCGCGGCCGCCATGCCGGTCATCAGCGAGACCTGCGCGTTCCAGCCGTCCGCGGCGAGCGGGGCCCGATAGGCCAGGGAGTACGAGCCGTCCTGCTCGACGACCTCCTGCTCGGGCACGTTCAGCGAGATCCCGCCGCGCTCCGCCTCCAGTGCCTCGCGCAGCGTTCCGATGTCCTTCAGCAGGGCGAGGGACTCCGGGGCGGTCCCGGCGTCGATGGACTTCTGGACGCCCTCGTAGTCCAGCTTCGCCCGGCTCCGTACGAGCGCCCGCCGGACCTCGGTGGTCCCCACCCGGCCGTCCGCGTCCAGGTCGAGGCGCCACAGCAGGGCCGGGCGGGTCTGATCGGGCAGCAGGCTGGCCGCGCCCTCGGAGAGGACGGGGGGATGGAGGGGGACCCTGCCGTCGGGGAAGTAGAGGGTCGTCACCCGGCGGTGGGCCTCCGCGTCCAGGGCGCCGCCCGGGGTGACGAAGGCCGCCACGTCCGCGATCGCGTAGTGCACCCGGTAGCCGCCGCCGGGGCGGCGGGCCAGGTGCATGGCCTGGTCCAGATCGGTGGAGGCCGGCGGGTCGATGGTGAAGAGGGGCAGGCCGGTGGCGTCCACGGCCTCCCCGGCGGGCGGCCGGGGCGCCTTCGCGGCCTGCTCGGCCTCCGCCAGGACCGCAGGGGGGAAGTCCTGCGGCACCTCCAGCCTGGTCCGCAGGTCACGCAGCGCGGCCGTCAGAGCAGCCCCGTCTGCGCCGGTCATGTGCAGGTGACGGCGTGGCATGGACCGAAGCCTAGAGCCGGTGCGGCCGCGTGTCGCGGCGAGGCCACTACGCTGGCCGGGGGGCCGCACCCCCCGCCGCGCGCCGTCCCGGCCGTACCGAAGGAGAACCACCGTGCTCGTGCTGCTGCCGCCGTCCGAAGGAAAGGCCGCCGGCGGCTCCGGCGCACCCCTGAAGGCCGAGGGGCTGTCCCTGCCGGGGCTTGCGCCCGCCCGCGCGGCGGTGCTGGACGAACTGGTCGAGCTGTGCGCGGCCGACGAGGACAAGGCCCGCGAGGTGCTCGGGCTGAGCGAGGGGCTGCGGGGCGAGGTCGCGAAGAACGCGGGGCTGCGGTCGGCCGCCGCCCGGCCGGCCGGGGAGATCTACACCGGGGTGCTGTACGACGCCCTCGGCTGGGCGGACCTGCCCGCGGGGGCGCGTGCGCTGGCGGACCGCTCCCTGCTCGTCTTCTCCGGGCTGTGGGGCGCCGTCCGGATGACGGACCGGATCCCGTCCTACCGCTGCTCGATGGGCGTGAAGCTGCCGGCGCTGGGGGCGCTGGGGGCGTACTGGCGCGCGCCGATGGCGCAGGTCATGCCGGAGGCGGCGGGGGAGGGGCTGGTGCTGGACCTGCGGTCCGCGGCCTATGGCTCCGCGTGGAAGCCGAAGGGGGAGGTGGCGGGGCGGACGGCCACCGTGCGGGTGCTGCACGCGCAGGTGGTGGACGGGGTCGAGAAGCGGTCGGTGGTCAGCCACTTCAACAAGGCGACCAAGGGGCGGCTGGTGCGGGATCTGCTGCTGGCGGGGGTGGTGCCGGGTGGGCCGGCCGAGCTGGTGGGGGCCCTGCGGGACCTCGGCTTCACGGTGGAGGCGGAGCCGCCGACGAAGCCGGGCCGGGCGTGGTCCCTCGACGTGATCGTCACCCAGATCCACTGACCCCCGGGCTCCGCCCGGACCCGCGGGGTGCGGTGCGGCGCCGCCCCTCGGCCGCGGGCCGTCGTCCCGGGCTCTGCCCGGACCCGCGCCTCAAACGCCGGCGGGGCTGGAGGTGGCTGGGCTGGTTGTGTGGCCCGGTTCCCGGTTGTGCGGCCGCGGGGCTGGATTCGCGGGTTGGTCATGCGGGGCAAGTTCAGCCCGTCCGGCGTTTGAGGACCGGGTCTGGGCGGAGCCCAGGAGGCTGGGCGGTAGGCGGCGTTGGTCCGCGGCCGCGGGCTGTCGTCCCGGGCTCCGCCCGGACCCGCCCCGGCGGGGCTGGATTCGCGGGTTGGTCATGCGGGGCAAGTTCAGCCCGTCCGGCGTTTGAGGACCGGGTCTGGGCGGAGCCCAGGAGGGCGGGCGGCAGGCGGCGTTGGTCCTCGGCCGCGGGCCGTCGTCCCGGGCTCCGCCCGGACCCGCCCCGGCGGGGCTGGATTCGCGGGTTGGTCATGCGGGGCAAGTTCAGCCCGTCCGGCGTTTGAGGACCGGG
>NZ_JBWKDV010000002.1:640433-778580 GCF_056435825.1 Streptomyces sp. NPDC043876
GGTCTGGGCGGAGCCCAGGACGACGGGCGGCAGGCGGCGTTGGTCCTCGGCCGCGGGCTGTCGTCCCGGGCTCCGCCCGGACCCGCGCCTCAAACGCCGGCGGGGCTGGAGGTGGCTGCCCGGGGGTGGGGTCAGCGGCCCAGGGGCCAGGCTACGGCTTGGGGGGTGTGGGGGGTGGTGCCCGCGTACTGGGCGCAGGCGTCGGTCAGGGTCTCCAGGAGGGTCAGGGGGTCCGGGAGGCCGTGTTCCATGCCGCGGATCCAGCTGACCGCGAAGTCACCGGGCAGGACGGCCGGCGGAACCAGGACGTAGCTGCCCCGGCAGTGCCACCGCAGCCCGGGGTGCTCGTCCATGGTCTCGGGATGGCAGTCCAGCTCGCACGGCCACCACTCGTCCTCGTCCTCCGGCGTCCCCCGCGTCGCGGTGAAGAAGAGCATCCGGGCGTGGTCGCCCGTACCGCCGGACTCGGCGACCGGTCCCACGTCGACCCCGGCGGCCAGCAGCCGCTCCAGCGCGCTGCGCCCGGCTTCGAGGGGGACGTCCAGCACGTCGTGGACCATGCCGGTCGCGGTGATGAAGTTCGCCTCGGGCTGGTTCCGGGCCCAGCGTTCGACCTGCGCGCGGTCGGTGGTCGACTGCGTCTGCCAGGCGAAGGAGACGGGGTGGCGCGCGGGGGTCGGACAGCCGACGCGGTCGCACGAACACCGGTACCCGGCGGGATGGGCGGCGGGGGAGAGCGGCAGACCCGCGGCGGCGACGGCCAGGAGCAGCGCTTCACGCTCGCGCCCGGGATCTTCGGCGGCCGCTTTGGACCGGCGGCGCAGCCACCGGGACATCCTGCTCTGCGGACCGCGCGTGACGCGGTCGGACTCTGACCCCATCTATCCCCTCACCTCACCGTTACCCCGGCAGATCCCACCATGGTCCCACCATCCTGCGCCCCGGATGACCGCGCTCCCCGGCCGGGGGTCACCGGACGAGGGCCTCCGTTCCGTCAAGAACCGCCACAGAACGGCTCATTCGAGCCATCGGTTCCCGGCCGTTCGCGCACAGGTACGCCCCGGTGACTTTCGCCACCACCCCGCTCCGGCGCCCGCGCCACGGACACGCGTCCGGAAAACCACCCCATCGGTCCACTGCGCGCCCTTCCCCGAGGAGAGACGATTCTCTTCACACTCGGATCACGTCCGCCGTGAGGAGCTTTCTTTGCGCAGAGACGCCACACCCCGGCGTTACCTGATGTGCCCACCCGCGCACTTCAAGGTCACGTACTCGATCAACCCGTGGATGGATCCCACGAAACCGGTCGACCTGCCCCTCGCCCTCGCCCAGTGGGAAGACCTGAGGGACCGTTACCGGTCCCTCGGCCACACCGTCGAGACGCTCCGGCCGCAACCCGGCCTGCCCGACATGGTCTTCGCCGCCAACGGCGCCACCGTCATCGACGGCCGCGTCCTGGGCGCCCGCTTCGCCTATCCGGAACGCACCGCCGAGGCCCAGGCGCACCTGGACTGGTTCAGGGAACACGGCTTCACGCAGGTGCACGAGCCCTCCCACATCAACGAGGGCGAGGGGGACTTCGCGGTCACCCGGTCCTACATCCTCGCGGGCCGGGGCTTCCGCTCCAGCCCGCTCTCCCACGACGAGGCCCAGGAGTTCTTCGGCCGCCCGGTGATCGGCCTCGACCTGATCGACCCGCGCTACTACCACCTGGACACCGCGCTCTGCGTCCTGGACGGCGACGAGGTCATGTACTACCCGGAGGCCTTCTCGCCCGGCAGCCGGTCCGTCCTGCGGCGCCTCTTCCCGGACGCGCTGCTCGCGTCCGGCGAGGACGCGGCGGCCCTCGGGCTCAACGCGGTCTCCGACGGCCGGCACGTCCTGCTCCCGCAAGCGGCGGCGGGCCTGTTGGCCCCGCTGCGCGCCCGGGGATTCGAGCCGGTCCCGATGGACCTGACCGAACTGCTCAAGGGCGGCGGCAGCGTGAAGTGCTGCACCCAGGAGCTGCGCCCGGCGGTCGAGGAGGCGCCTGCCTAAGCCGGCTCAGGGCGTCCCAGCCCGGTTCAGCCCGGCTCAGCCCGGCTGGACCGGCGGCCATTCCTGGCCCCAGTCGGCGTCCCGCGCCGCCTTGTACAGGTCACCGTGGCGCTTGGTCACGGTGACCCGGGACAGGCCCGGCCCCGGCGCGGCGGCTTCGACGGCCGCGCCGACGGTCGCGTCGGAGGCCGCGTCGGAGGCCGCCGGTCCGCCGCACAGGTCCAGCAGGACGAGCCCCTTGCGGATCTGCGGCCTGCGCGTGATCCGCGCGGTGGCCGGGACCGCCGGGACCCGGGTCGCGGCGACGTAGCTGAACTTCTCGTCCTCGTAGGCCAGCGAACCGCCCTTGACCTGGCGGTGCAGGGAGGAGCGGCTGACCCGCGCGGAGAAGTGGCACCAGTCCTCGCCGACCACGACCGGGCAGGTCCCGTCGTGCGGGCAGGGGGCCGCGACCCGCAGGCCGGCCGCGATCAGCAGGTCGCGGGCCTCGCGGACGCGCAGGTACCCGTCGGGCGTGCCCGGCTCGATGATCACCACGGTGCCCGCCGCCCGGGCCGCCTCGGTGACCACGGCGGCGCGCGCCTGCGGGGTCAGCTCGCCCAGTACGTACGACACCGTCACCAGGTCGGCGTCGGGCAGCTCCAGTCCCGCCCCGATCACCGCACGCCGCCACTCGGCGCCGCGCAGCGCCTCGGAGGAGGAGGATCCGGCCAGTTCCCGGCCCAGGGTCAGCGCGGGCTCGGCCCAGTCGAGGACGGTGGTCGTGCGGGGCCCCTCCCAGGTGGCGTCGACCGCCCAGGCCGCCGCCCCGGTGCCGCCGCCGACGTCCACGTGCGAGGCGGGCGCCCAGCCCGGGGCCGCCGTCGCCAAGGCGTCCAGGGCCGCCCGTACCGCCTCGAAGGTCGCCGGCATCCGGTACGCCGCGTACGCCGCGACGTCGGAGCGGTCGCGCAGGACCGGGGCGTTCGTCGGCGTCTGCCCGCGGTAGTTGGCGATCAGCCGCTCGACGGCGGCCGTGGCCTGCTTCGGCGGGAGACCGTCGAGCAGCCCGCCCAGTGCGGAGCGGAGGGTGTCGGCGGAGGTGGGTACGGAGGGGTTCACCCGCTGAGTTTACGGCGCCACCGCGACCAGGGGCTCCCGCGGCCGCCAGGGCCGGCACATGCCAAGGAAGCAGGCGGCGGAGAGCAGCGAGCAGGCCAGCTGGACGACGGCCATCGGCACCGCCGTGTGCTCGCCCGCGATCCCGACGAGCGGCGAGGCGACCGCGCCGACCAGGAACGAGGAGGTGCCCAGCAGGGCGGAGGCGGAGCCCGCCGCGTGCGGGGTCCGCATGAGCGCCTGCGCGTTGGTGTTGGGCAGCAGCAGGCCCATCGCGGACATCAGCACGAAGAGGGCGGCCGCGACGGGGAGGAGCCCGGCCTTGCCGAAGACCCCGCTCGACATCACCAGCAGCGCCACCGAGGCGGCCGTGATGACCGCCAGGCCCACGGCGAGCGCCTTGTCCAGGCTGACCCGGCCCACCAGCAGCTTGCCGTTGATCTGGCCGACGATGATCAGGCCGACGGAGTTGACGCCGAAGAGGAGGCTGAACTCCTGCGCGGAGGCGCCGTAGATCTCCTGGATCACGAAGGGCGAGGCGGAGATGTAGGAGAAGAGGACGGCGAAGGCGAAGCCGCCCGCCAGGGTGTAGCCCGCGAAGACCCGGTCGGCGAGCAGTCCGCGCATGGTGTGCAGGGCCGCGCCGACGCCGCCGGTCTGGCGGCGCTCCGGCGGCAGGGTCTCGCCGAGGCCGCGCCAGACCAGGACGGTGAGCAGGGCGCCGACGCCGGTCAGGACGAGGAAGACCCCGCGCCAGTCGGCGAAGCGCAGCACCTGGCCGCCGACGAGCGGCGCGACGATGGGGGCGGCGCCGGATATGAGCATCAGGGTGGAGAAGAACCGGGCCATCTCGACGCCGTCGTAGAGGTCGCGCACGGAGGCCCGCGCGATCACGATCGCGGCGGCCCCGGCGAGGCCCTGGAGCAGCCGGAAGCCGATGAGCAGCTCGATGGTGGGCGCGAAGGCGCAGGCGGCGGTGGCCAGGACGTAGACGACCATGCCGGTCAGCAGCGGGGTGCGACGTCCCCACTTGTCGCTCATCGGGCCGATGACCAGCTGGCCCAGCGCCATGCCGACGAGGCAGGCGGTCAGGGTGAGCTGGACGGTGGCGGCCGGGCTGCTCAGGGAACTGGTGACGGCGGGCAGGGCCGGCAGGTACATGTCCATGGACAGCGGGGGGAGGGCGGTGAGCCCGCCGAGGACGAAGGTGACGAGCAGCCCGGTCCGGCGGGCGGCGGCGACGGCGGCCGTCGTGGGGGCCGCGGGGCCGCCGGTGGGTGTGGGGACCGTCGCGGGACCTCTCTCCGGCATACGAAACTCCGTCTTCTCGTCGCTCTTCTTGTCGTTTCATCACACCCTGGCCGCTCCATGTTCTCAGCTGTCGGAACGTCCGGGGGACGGAGCGGGGGCTGACGTACATTGCGGCTTCATGAACGCAAGCACGAAGAAGACCGCCGTGGTGACCGGGGCGGGCTCGGGCATCGGGCGTACGGTCGCCCTCGCCCTGGCCGGTGCGGGCTGGAGCCTCGCCCTGGCGGGCCGGCGGTCCGGGGCGCTGGAGGAGACGGCCGCGGCGGCGGGGGCCGGGGCGGACGTCCTGTGCGTGCCGACGGACGTCAGTGACCCCGGTGCGGTGGACGCGCTGTACGCCGCCGTGGCCGAGCGGTACGGGCGCCTCGACCTCCTCTTCAACAACGCGGGCACCTTCGGGCCGGGCGGGGTCGCGCTGGAGGACATCACCTACGAGGCCTGGAAGCAGGCCGTCGACGTCAACCTCACCGGGTCCTTCCTCTGCGCGCAGGGCGCCTTCCGGATGATGAAGGAACAGGACCCGCAGGGCGGCCGGATCATCAACAACGGCTCCATCTCGGCGCACGTGCCGCGGCCGAACTCGATCGCCTACACGGCGACGAAGCACGCCATGACCGGGCTGACGAAGTCGCTGTCGCTGGACGGGCGGGCGTACGGGATCGCCTGCGGGCAGATCGACATCGGGAACGCGGCGACCGAGATGACGGAGCGGATGCGGACGGGGATCCTGCAGGCCGACGGGCGGCTGGCGGTCGAGCCGGTGATGGATGCGGGGGATGTGGCGCGGATGGTGCTGCACATGGCGGAGCTGCCGTTGGGGGCGAACGTGCAGTTCGCGACGGTGATGGCCACCGCGATGCCGTACATCGGGCGCGGCTGACCTCTGCCTGCGGCTCGGCTTCCCGGGCGCTGCCCGGACCCGCGCCTCAAACGCCGGCGGGGCTGAAGTCCAGCCCGCCCGGCGTTTGAGGGCCCGCCGGAGGCACCTGGGGCGGGAATGCGTGGTCGGGGTGGGGGGTTGAGGCGGGCATGACGAACGAAGTGCTTCGGTACACCGCTTTTTCCGCCGACCCCGCAGGGGGGAATCCCGCCGGGGTCGTGCTCGACGCGACCGGGCTCGGGGACGCGCGGATGCTGGAGATCGCCGCCGAGCTGGGGTACAGCGAGACGGCGTTCCTCACCGCCCCGCCCGAGTCGCTCGCCGCCCCCGACGGCCGCGCCTTCACCGTCCGGTACTTCAGCCCCAAGGCGGAGGTCTCCTTCTGCGGCCACGCCACCATCGCCGCGGCCATCGCCCTGGCCGAACGCACCGGCCCCGGCGAACTGGTGTTCGCGACCCCGGCCGGAACCGTCCCCGTCTCGGTGCAGGCGGTCGACGGCGGCCTGCGCGCCACCCTGACCAGCGTCGAGCCGCACCTGGAGGAGATCACCGCGGACGATCTCGCCGAGGCGCTGGCCGCCCTGGACTGGCCCGCCGCCGACCTCGACCCCGCCTTCCCGCCGAAGATCGCCTACGCCGGGGCCCGGCACCTGGTGCTCGGGGCCGCCACCCGCGCCCGCCTCGCGGACCTCTCGTACGACTTCGCCCGGCTGGAGGCGCTGATGCGCCGCCTGGACCTCACCACGGTCCAGCTCGTGCACCGCGCCGCACCCGACGTCTTCCACGTCCGCGACCCGTTCCCGGTCGGCGGGGTGGTCGAGGACCCGGCCACCGGAGCCGCCGCGGCCGCCTTCGGGGCGTACGCGCGCGAGCTGGGCCTGGTCCCCGCCGACACCGACACCGTCCTGACCCTGCACCAGGGCGCCGACATGGGCCGCCCGGGCGTGCTGAGCGTCGAGCTGCGGGCGGGCGACCCCCGCGTCCGGGTCGGCGGCACCGGAGCCCGCATCCCGTGACGATCGCGACCTACGCCGAGGCCGACCTGCCGCCCGCGCTCGCCGCGCAGGCCGCCGCCCTGGAGGCGCGGGCCTGGCCCGGCGCCGCGCCCGGCCACGACCCCGCGCTGGCGCCCCGCACGATGCTGCTCCTGGACGCGGCGGGGGCGGTGGCCGCGGCCCTGACCCTGCTGCACAAGGAGATCCGGCACGCGGGGCGCACGTACCGGGCCGCCGGGCTGAGCGCGGTCGTGACCCGGGAGGACGTGCGCGGGCGCGGCCACGGCGGCCGTCTGGTGGCGGCGGCGCGGTCCGCGCTGGCGCTGCGGCCGGGGCCGGACCTGGCCCTGTTCAGCTGCGACCGCGGCCTGGCCGCCTTCTACGAGGCGGCCGGTTTCCGGCGGCTGCCCGGGGCCGTGCTGGTCGGCGGAACCCCGCAGGACCCGCTGGCCACGGACGCGCCGGGCTTCGACAAGGTGGTGCTGGCCGATTTCTTCGGCCCGACGCACGAGGCCGACCCGGCCGCCGCTTTCGCGGGGACGCGGATCGGCCTGTATCCGGGCACGGTCGACCGGCTCTGGTAGCCGCGGCCGACCGGCTCCGGTGGTGCTACCTGTCGGCGCCCACGGGCGTCTTCCCCGGCGCGGGGGACTTCGCCGAGTAGAGGAAGAGCGCCAGGACGGGCACCAGGTACAGCGCCCACACGCAGAGCTGGAGCACGGTCGGGTCCGGCTGGAAGTTGAACGTCCCCTTCAGCAGGGTGCCGTACCAGCTGTCCGGCGGGACCGCCCCGGTGACGTCGAACGCCCTGCTGTTCAGGCCGGGCAGGAAGTCCGCCTCCTGGAGGTCGTGGACGCCGTACGCGAGCACGCCCGCGGCGACGACGACGAGCATGCCGCCGGTCCACTTGAAGAACTTCGCCAGGTTGATGCGCAGCGCGCCCCGGTAGAACAGCCAGCCCAGCACGATCGCCGTGCCGATGCCGAGGAGCACGCCGATCAGCGGGCCCGCGCCGTCACCGGCCGCGTGCACCGAGCGCCACACGAACAGCGAGGTCTCCAGGCCCTCCCGGCCGACCGCCAGGAACGCGGTCGTCACCAGCGCGCCGGTGCCCATCGCGAGCGCGGCGTCGAGCTTGCCCTGGAGCTCGCTCTTCAGGTGCCGCGCGGTGCGCTTCATCCAGAAGACCATCCAGGTCACCAGGCCCACCGAGATGATCGAGAGGCTGCCGCCGATCGCCTCCTGCGCCTGGAACGTCAGCTCCGAGGTGCCGAACTCCAGCCCCGCGCCGAAGGCCAGGGACAGTGCGGCGGCCAGGCCCACGCCGAGCCACAGCGGCCCCAGCCTGTCCTTGTTGCCGGTCTTCACCAGGTAGGCGATGAGGATGCAGACCACGAGGCTGGCTTCCAGCCCCTCGCGCAGCCCGATCAGGTAGTTGCTGAACACGTCGGTTCCTTCCCGGCCCTAGGCGAACAGCGTCCGGCCCCACCAGTCGTCCTTGTCGCGGACGCCCGGCGGGACGGCGAAGACGGCCGAACCCACGTGCTGGATGTATTCGTTGAGCGCGTCGTTCTTCGACAGGCTCCGCTGCACCGGCACGAACCCCTTGCGGATGTCGCGCTGGTAGGCCAGGAAGAACAGGCCCGCGTCGAGCCGGCCCAGCCCGTCCGTGCCGTCGGTGAAGGAGTAGCCGCGGCGCAGGATCGTCGCGCCGTTGTTGCTGTCCGGGTGCGCGAGGCGCACGTGCGCCTCCGGCTTCATGGCCTTCAGGAACGGCTCGTCGCGCTCCTTGGCCTTGCCGACCGGCGCGCCCTCGCCCTTGTCGCGGCCGAAGACGTCCTCCTGCTCCTGGAGGGAGGTGCGGTCCCAGGTCTCGATGTGCATCCGGATGCGGCGGGCCACCAGGTACGAGCCCCCGGCCATCCAGTCGCTGCCGTCGCCCGCGGCCGCCCACACGTGCTGGGCGAGCGCCTTCTCGTCGGTGCCCGAGACGTTCCGGGTGCCGTCCTTGAAGCCCATCATGTTGCGCGGGGTCTGCGCGTCGGGCGTCGTGGAGGAGGTCTTGCCGAAGCCCAGCTGCGACCAGCGCACCGCGATCTTGCCGAAGCCGATCCGGGCGAGGTTGCGGATGGCGTGCACCGCGACCTGCGGGTCGTCGGCGCAGGCCTGGACGCACAGGTCGCCGCCGGAGCGGGCCGGGTCCAGGTTGTCGCCGGGGAACAGCTCCAGGTCCACCAGGGCGTCGGGGCGCCTGCCCTCCAGTCCGAAGCGGTCCTTGGCGAACAGGCCGGGGCCGAAACCGATGGTCAGGGTCAGCCGGGACGGCTTGAGGCCGACGGCCTCGCCCGTGTCGTCCGGCGGGGCCTGCGCGAGGCCGCCGAAGGCGCCCTCGCCGACCGCCTGGCCGGCGGTCATCAGGCGGGCCGCCTCGGTCCAGTCCTTGAGCAGCTTGACCAGCTCGGCGCGGTCCTTCGTCGTCACGTCGAACGCGGCGAAGTGCAGCCGGTCCTGGACGGCGGTGGCGATACCGGCCTGGTGCTCGCCGTGGAAGGGCACGGCCGCGCCCGCCGCGGCCGCGGGGACGGCGTCGGAGCCGCCGCTCAGGGCCGCGACCGTACCGCCCGCCGCGGCGGCGCCGAGCGCGAGCCCGGCACCGCCCCAGCCGAGGACGGCACGGCGCGAGGGCGCCGCGCCCTTGCCGGTGGCGGTGTCGGCGGCCGGGGCGGCGTCAGCGGCGCTCATGGAGCCGGGTGCCTGGTCGGGGGTCGGGTCGGTCATCGGGGCCTCCCTTACTTCGTGACGGCGGCGGCGAGCTTGGAGAGCGGCTCGGCCAGCGCGTTCACGCCGTCCGAGAGCTCCTTGCGCTCGGGGGCGCCGACCTTGTCGTACGAGGTGAACTCGTAGCCCGTCTTGTCCGCGCGGTACTTGTCCAGCAGCGTGTTCAGCGCCGCGAACTGGGTGTCCAGCTGCTGGGCGAGCGCCGGGTCGTTCTTGGCGGCGGTCGTCTTCAGCAGTTCGTACGCCTTCTGCGCTCCCTCGACGTTGGCCTTGAAGTCGACCAGGTCGGTGTGGCTGTAGGTCTCCTCCTCGCCCGTCACCTTGCCGGTGGCGACCTCGTCGAGGAGCTCCTTGGCGCCGTTGGCCATCGAGGTGGGGGTGATCTCCGCGGTGCCGACGCGCTTCTGCCAGTCGGTGAGGTCGGTGATCAGCTGGTCGGCGAGCTTCTTCTCCTCGTCACCGATCTTGTTGTCGGCCCACAGGGCCTTCTCCAGGCGGTGCCAGCCGGTCCAGTTCTGCCCGGCCTCCAGGCCGTCCTGACGGACGTCGACCTTCGGGTCGATGTCGCCGAAGGACTCGGCGACCGGCTCGGTGCGCTCCCAGCCGATGCGGGAGGGGGCGTACGCCTTCTTCGCGGCCTCGACGTCGCCGGCCTTGACCGCGTCCACGAAGGCCTGCGTCTTCGGGAGGGTCTCGTCGGCCTGCGCCTGCGCGTACTTGCGGTACTCGGCGACGGCCGCGTCCAGCTCGGGGCTGCGCTTCACGGCGCCCTCGCCGGTGACCTTGAGCTTCTGGCGGATGCCGTCGCCCTTCATGCCGGGCTTGCAGGCGACCTCGTAGTCGCCGGGCTTGATCTCGGCGGTGATGGAGGCCTTGGTGCCCGGGCCGATGTTCTCCTTCTCGGTCACGATGCGGCCGTCCGGGAAGAAGACGTACAGCTCGGTGACCTTGGAGCCCTTGTTCTCCACCTCGAACTGCACCTTGCCCGAGGGCGTCTCCTTCTTGGAGACGTCACAGGCGGTGTCCGAGGCGGCGACCTTGATCGCACCGTCGCCCGCGTCGTTCTTCTGGGCGCAGCCCGTGACGGCGGTGAGCGCGGCCACGGCGGCGGCCGCGGTGACGACGGTGAAGCGGGCGGCGGATCGCATGGAGGCTCCTGGCGAAAAGGCGAAGGCTGGGTGAGGCGGACCTAACTTAACCGAGGCTTACCTGACCGATGCCCGCTCGTCCAGTGATTCAGCTCTCATTGGCCGATGCCGGACACGGGGCCGTCACAACGCCCCCATGGGTACCCCATGGCCGGGTCAAGTGCGGGTCAAGTCCGACGGGCGCGTCAGGGCGCCGAAGGCACCGCCCGAGGCACCGTCCGAGGCACCGTCCGAGGCACCGTCCGAGGCGCCGCCGGAGCTGCCGCCGGGGGGCGGGCGGCGGCCCGCGCCCGTGCTTGAATGCCGTCGTGAACGATCTCGACGTACTCAGGGTGTTCTGCGCGGGTGACGGGCGGTTCGGCAACCTGCTCGGCGTCGTGCGCGACGGCGGCAGCTGTCCCGACGACGCGTCCCGCCAGGCGCTCGCGGCGGAACTCGGCTACAGCGAAACGGTGTTCGTCGACGACCCCGAACGCGGGATCGTCGACATCCGGACCCCCGGCACCCGGATGGCCTTCGCCGGGCACCCGCTCGTCGGGGTCGCCTGGCTCCTGGACATCGAGGAGCTGCGGCCGCCCGCGGGCGCCGTGTGGGCGCGCGACGACGGCGAGTTCACCTGGATCACCGCCCGCGCCGAATGGGTCGAGGGCAAGCGGACCGAGCAGTACGCGAGCGCGGCCGAGGTCGAGGCGCTGCCCGCCCCGCCGCCGGGCGAGGGCTGGCTGTACGCGTGGGCCTGGGAGGACGAGCCGGCGGGCCGGGTCCGCGCCCGCGGTTTCCCGCGCCGCCCCGACGGGGCGATCGCGGAGGACGAGGCCACGGGCTCGGCGGCGCTGCTGCTGACGGCCCAGCTGAACCGGGCGCTGAACATCACCCAGGGCGCGGGTTCCCAGATCCTCACCGCCCCGGGCCCGGACGGCACGATCGACATCGGCGGCCGGGTGCGCTTCGCCGCGCAGTCGCCGGGCGGGAACTGAGCCCCCGCCCGGGCGGCCGCCGCGCACCGGCGCCGCCCCGCGGCGGGCGGCTCGGGCGCTGAGCGGCTCAGGCGCTGAGCGGGAAGCGTTCGCCCAGTTCGCGGAAGACGGCCCCGTTGAAGTCGAAGGCCCGTTTGCACTCGTCGACGATCCGCTGCTTCTCCAGGTCGTCCGCGTCGATGGCGTCCAGGAGTTCGCGGTAGCTCCGCTTGAAGGCGGCCGGGTTGGCGATGGCCTCGAAGACGTAGAACCGGACGCCGTCGCCCTTGCGTGCGAAGCCCCAGGTGCGCTCCGCCTTGTCGCGGATGATCTGGCCGCCGGAGAGGTCGCCGAGGTAGCGGGTGTAGTGGTGGGCGACGTACCCGCCGGGCCACTCGGCGGCGCAGGCGGCCACCCGGTCGGCGTACGCGCGGGTCGCGGGCAGCGCCGCGACGCGCTCGCGCCAGCCGGGGCCGAGGAGGTGGGCCAGGTCGCGCTCGATCTCGGGGACGCGCATCAGTTCGGGCCGGATGAACGGGCCCGCGACCGGATCGTCCTGAAGGGACCCGGCCGCGTCCTCCAGCGCCCGGTACACGAACCAGAGCTGCTCGGTGTAGCGCGCGTAGGCGTCCACACCGAGCCGGCCGCCGAGCAGGTCGCTCATGAAGGACGAGGTCTCGGCCTCCGTGTGCTGCGCGTGGGAGGCGACGCGGATGACCGTGGAGAAGGTGTCCAAGGCGGACCTCCGGGGGCCGGGGGCGGGCGGGCGTGCGCCGGGTCCTCCTGCTCGGGCTGACCCGAGCCGGTCGGTTGCCGACGCCCTGTCGGTAAAAAGGTACGCCGTACCCGCCGCCCTGTCACCGGCGCCTGCCGCGCGCCCGGCTACGGCAGCGTGAGGATGTCCGCGCCGGTGTCCGTCACCGCCAGCGTGTGCTCGAACTGCGCCGTGCGCTTGCGGTCCTTCGTGACGACCGTCCAGCCGTCCTTCCACATGTCGTACTCGTGGGTGCCCAGCGTCAGCATCGGCTCGATGGTGAAGGTCATGCCGGGCTCGATGACGGTGGTGGCGTGCGGGCTGTCGTAGTGCGGGACGATCAGGCCGGAGTGGAAGGACGAGTTGATGCCGTGCCCGGTGAAGTCCCGGACCACGCCGTAGCCGAAGCGCTTGGCGTACGACTCGATGACCCGGCCGATGACGTTGATCTGGCGGCCCGGCTTGACGGCCTTGATGGCGCGGTTCAGCGCCTCGCGGGTGCGCTCCACCAGCAGGCGCGACTCCTCGTCGACGTCGCCGCACAGGTAGGTGGCGTTGTTGTCGCCGTGCACGCCGCCGATGTACGCCGTGACGTCGAGGTTCACGATGTCACCGTCGCGCAGCACCGTGGAGTCCGGGATGCCGTGGCAGATGACCTCGTTGACGGAGGCGCAGAGGGACTTGGGGAAACCGCGGTAGCCCAGGGTCGACG
This sequence comes from Streptomyces sp. NPDC043876, assembly GCF_056435825.1. Classification (NCBI taxonomy): domain Bacteria; kingdom Bacillati; phylum Actinomycetota; class Actinomycetes; order Kitasatosporales; family Streptomycetaceae; genus Streptomyces; species Streptomyces sp. NPDC043876. The sequence goes on from NZ_JBWKDV010000002.1 coordinate 653,103, forward strand.
GGTAGGCGCCGTGGTCGCACATGTACGCGTGCGCGACCCGGTCCAGCGCGTCGGTGGTCACCCCGGGGGCGATCAGCTTGGCGGCCTCCTCCATCGCCCGGGCGGCGATGCGGCCGGCGATGCGCATCGCCTCGATGGTCTCGGCCGTCTGCACCTCGGGCCCGGTGTACGGAGTGGGCGCGGGCTTGCCCACGTACTCGGGGCGGCGGATGTTTCCGGGAACGGAAAGGGCGGGGGAGAGCTCGCCTGGAACGAGCAGTGACTGGCCAGACATGCGAACGAGTGTATCCAGCGGGGATCGGGCAGCATGGCGGCACAGGAAGGAGCGCCGAATGGCTCTGTTCAAGAAGCGTCAAGTGGGCAAACCGGGCGAATGGTATTACTGCCTCGTCCACAAGAAGGTCGAGGAGGGGCCGGACTGTCCCGCCAAGGACCGCTTCGGGCCCTACGCCACGCCCGAAGAGGCCAACCACGCGATGGAGACCGCCCAGGAGCGGAACCTGGAGTGGCAGAACGACCCCAAGTGGAACGACGCGTCCCGGGAGGAAGGGGAGGGAGAGGCCCGGAGCGCGCCGTAGGTCCCGGAACTCCCGCAGGACCCGGCCCGACCCGCGCCGCCCGGCTACCAGCGGCTGGGCGGCGGCGCGGTCAGCTGCTCGGCCAGCCGCGCCAGCCGGTCCCGGAAGCGGCGCGGGGTGCGCTGCGCGGGCACGCTGTTCTCCCCGGCCGCCGCGCTGACCAGGTGCGCCGCCGTGTCCAGGTCCAGCTCCGCGCCGTCGGGCACCGACAGCGCGTCGTGCGCCAGCGCGGCCAGCTCCCGGTCCCCGCCGTCCAGGGACAGGACGGTCGCCCCCGCGCGCCGCGCGTCGTGCACCCGCTCCAGCAGCCCCGCGCCGGGCCGCTGCGGAGCCACCACCAGCAGCGTGTGGCCGCGCCGGGCCGCCGCCAGCCGCCCCAGGCCCACCGACAGGTGCGGCGGCTCCCCGGGCAGCACCCGGTGACGCACCAGCGTCGGTGCCAGGGCGGGCAGTCCCGACCAGGCCGCCTCGTCGACGAGGTGGGCGGCCAGGTGCCAGGGCTCGTACTCCTCGGTGCCCACCAGGAGCAGGTTCCCGCCCGCCGGGACCACCGAGGCGCGCAGCGCTCCCGCGAAGCGGCGGGCGGCGGCGGGCCACTGCGTGCCGGCGAGCACGTCGCGCAGCAGGGAGACTCTGACGGCATCCATGGGCGGCATCCTGCACCACGGACGGAGCAACCGGGGGCGTCCGGCGCACGCTCACCCGTTCGGCCTTGAGCTACCCGGCAGTACCCTCGCCCTCATGACTTCCACAGACAGCACCCAGAAGGCTCCGGCGAAGGACCCCCGGGACCTGCCCGACGTCTCCGGCCTGGTCGTCGGCGTCCTCGGCGGCACCGGGGACCAGGGCCGCGGCCTCGCCTACCGGCTCGCCCGGGCGGGCCAGAAGGTGATCATCGGCTCGCGCGCCGCCGACCGGGCCGGGGCCGCCGCCGCGGAACTGGGCCTCGGCGTGGAGGGCGCGGACAACGCCGAGTGCGCCCGGCGCAGCGACATCGTCATCGTCGCGGTGCCGTGGGACGGCCACGCCAAGACCCTGGAGGCGCTGCGCGAGGAGCTGGCGGGCAAGCTCGTCGTCGACTGCGTCAACCCGCTCGGCTTCGACAAGCAGGGTGCCTACGCGCTGAAGCCCGACGAGGGCAGCGCCGCGCAGCAGGCCGCGCTGCTGCTGCCGGACTCGCGGGTAACCGCCGCGTTCCACCACCTGTCGGCCGTCCTGCTCCAGGACGCGTCGGTGGAGGAGATCGACACCGACGTGATGGTCCTCGGCGAGGTCCGCGCCGACACCGACATCGTCCAGGCCCTCGCCGCCCGCATCCCGGGCATGCGCGGCGTCTTCGCCGGGCGGCTGCGCAACGCCCACCAGGTGGAGTCCCTGGTCGCCAACCTGATCTCGGTCAACCGCCGCTACAAGGCCCACGCGGGCCTGCGCGTCACGGACGTCTGAGCGCCCGGGGCGTACGGGCGCCCCGGCCGCCCGAACACGGCGGCGGCCGGGGGCCCGTACGCCCGCGCCCGGCTCAGCCGCGGCGGCCCGTACGCCCCTCCCCGGCGCCCAGGGGCGCCACGACGGCCTGGTGGAAGCGTGCCACGGCGTCGTCGACGCTGCGGATGAAGCCCGACTCCGTATTGCCCCGGGTGCTACCCATCCCCTTGACCAGCGACAGCCGGTAGCCGGTGACGGCCGCGCCGTCCCGGGGCAGCAGGTCTCCGGGCTCGGGGCGCAGCCGCTCCAAGGTGCCGCGCGGCCCCGGACCCGCACCGTCGGTCAGGGTCTCCACGTGCAGGTCCGCCGGGGAGTCGGCGAGCAGCTTCAGCAGCCGCTTCGCACCCACCAGCGGGTACGCGGCCTCCGGCGCCGGCACCTCGACCGACGTGCGCACCTTGGCCGTGCGCAGGTCGGCGACGACCGCGATGACCACGCTGGTCCCGTCGATCCGCAGCTCCGCCGCCAGCCGGCCCTCCGCGGCGAGCCGCGCGGCCGCGGCGGCCCGCCGCGCCTGCGGATCGCTTCCCCGGCGGGCCCGCTGCACCGGCAGCGCCTTCTGGCCCAGCTCCCCGCCGAGGCGCAGGCAGACCTGGCGGATCAGCCGCTCCCAGCTGCCGACCACCTCGACGGCCCGCGGGTCGTCCGCGCCGAGGGTCTCGTCCTCGATGCCCTTGCGCACGGGCACCCAGGCGGGCCCCATGTTCTGGAAGCCGTGGCAGCCGGAGTTCTCGTGCCGGAGGTACTCCAGCAGCTCCTGGAGCAGCCAGGCGTGCGCGGCGTTGCCCACGCCCTCGTGCCGGATGAGCATCTGCGCCTGGTGGGCGACCTCGGCCCAGGAGAGGTGCCAGAGGCCGACCTTGTGCTTGCGCCGCCCGTCGATCTTGACGTCCACCATGGCGGCGCCTTCGAGGGCCACGTCGTTGGAGAGCGTGATCACGGCTTCGTAGCCGCGCCGCGCGGCGATGTCCATGTACTGCTGCACCTGCTCCGCCTTGAGCGGGTTGCCGTTCGTCTTCGTCTCCACGAGCGCCGTCCACAGCTTGCCCGCGCGCTCCACCCGGATCACCCCGTCCGGCCGCTTCGGGGAGTCGCCGTGCGGCAGGGACACTTCGGTGAAGGTCTCCATCCGCCCGGCGGGCGCGCCGAAGCCGGCCGTCAGCCTGCGGCCCAGCTCCGGTACCTGCGCCATCACGGACAGCAGCACCGAGGTGGCCCGCACCTCGCGCTCGGCGTCGCTCTTCAGGGAGGGGACGGGGAACAGCCGGGCCGGGCGCCAGGATTCGTTCTCGGCGAGCGTGGTCCTGGGCACGCGCGGCAGCGTGATCTTCTTCTTGGTGGTGCGCGGGGCCCGGCCGCGGGTCTGGGCGGGCACGGCGTCGGCCGCCGCGGGGGCGACCGCGCCGCCTGCCGCTCCGACCGCCGCGGCCGGAACCGCCGGGTCCGCCGTCCCGGTGGGATCCGTTGTCGCCCCGGCGTCCGCCGCTGCCGGGCCGACCGCCGTGCCCTGTGCGACGCCCGCCTCCACGACGCCCACCGCCACGGCGCCCGCCTGCGCCTCCTCCGCGTCCGAGGGGCCCGCCTGCTCGTCCGGGTCCTCGGGGAGCGCGTGGCCGAAGTCGTTGGTCAGCCCGGTCAGCCCGGTCTCGTAGCCCTGGCCCACCGCGCGGAACTTCCACTCCTCGCCCCGCCGGTAGAGCTCGCCGAAGATGAAGGCCGTCTCCACGCTCGCGTCCTTGATGGAGAACCCGACCAGCGGCTCGCCCGAGCGGTCCGCGACCGTCATCCGCAGGTCGTCCAGGTCCCCGAAGCACGTCCCGCCGTACTGGCTGGCCGCGATCACGATCCGCGCGACGTCCGCCCGCACCGCGGTCAGGTCCACGCTGATGCGGTCCTCGTCGCCGTTGTCGGTCGGCGTCTTGCCGAGCAGCTGCACGCTGCCGTCCGCGGCGGCGGTGTGGTTGTAGAAGTAGAAGTCGTTCTCGTCGCGGACCTTGCCGTCCTCGTCCACGAGCAGGACCGACACGTCGGCGTCCCCCGCCCCCGAGGCACTGCTCCAGCCGAGGCTCACCACGACCGCCCCGACGTCCTCGCTCAGCGCCGTCAGACTGACGTTCGCGCCCTTGGCGATCTCCTGCATGTCCGTCCCCCCACTGGCCCGGTGCCGTCCGTCACCGGGCCGAGCGGGCCGGGCCGTCGCTCTGTTCGTGCGCGCTGAGAGGCGCGCTGGGCGCACCGTAGACCCGCCGTCGCGCGAAACGCGCGGGTTCGGCCGAAAAAGGTCCGGATATGAGCGCCCGCCACCATGGGGGACACTGGAGGGGATCGGCCCCGTTCAGTGTCCCCGAGGAGTTCGGCCCATGCCCCGCCTTGCCGTGTTCGCCCTGATCGTCTGCGCCCTGTCCGTGGCCGCGGCCGTCGTCGCCTTCGTGGAGGGCAGCTTCCTCGGCATCGTCTGGGTGCTGCTGGCGGGCGTGACCTCGAACATGGCGTGGTTCTACCTGCGCAAGGACCGGCTCAGCCGGCGAGCGGCGAACTGACCGAGCAGACCGCAGCGGCCTCCCGCCAGAAGGTGTAGAGGTCGCGGCCGCAGTAGGTCTCGAAGTCGGAGACGCCGAGCGCGCCGAGGACGCCGTTCACGACGTCGAAGAAGAACGCGTTGACCCCCGGGATCCACAGCAGGGCGAAGACCGCGATCAGCCCGAAGGGCGCCAGCGGTTCGACCTCGCGGCGCACCCGGTACGACAGCCACGGCTCGATCACGCCGTAGCCGTCCAGGCCCGGGACCGGCAGGAAGTTCAGGATCGCGGCCGAGACCTGGAGCAGCGCCAGGAACCCGAGCGCGAAGCGGAAGGCCGTCGGCACCCCGTCCAGCGCGTCCAGCCAGAACGGCGCCGTGCATACGACGGCGAACGCCACGTTGGCCAGCGGCCCGGCGGCCGAGATCAGGCTGTGCTTCCACCTGCCGTGGATCCGCCCGCGCTCGATGTACACGGCCCCGCCGGGCAGGCCGAGCCCGCCCAGGATCACGAAGACCACCGGCAGCACGATGCTCAGCAGGGCGTGCGTGTACTTCAGCGGGTTGAGCGTCAGATAGCCCTTGGCGCCGACCGACAGGTCGCCGCCGTGCAGGGCGGTCCGGGCGTGCGCGTACTCGTGCAGGCACAGCGAGACGATCCACGCGGACGTGACGAAGAGGAAGACGGCCAGTCCGGTACTGGTCGAGTACCCCGTCCACACGGCCCACCCGGTGACGCCCATCACCGCGGCGATCCCGAGGAAGACCGCGCTGATCCGCCGCTCGCCGCGGCCGCCCTGATGATCCATGCTCCGAAACCTATCCCAGGGGGTCCGGGGCCCCGCCCCGGGGACCGCCGCCGTGGCCGCGGGCATCGGCCCGCCGCGAAATCCCGGTGGGTCCGGGCTCCGGTGCGGTCACAATGGGCCGGTGCGTTACGCGATTCTCGGCAGTGCCCAGGCAGTCCGCGGCGACGGGACCCCCGTCGCCCTCGGCGGAGCACGCCTGCGCGCGCTCCTGACCGCGCTCGCGCTGCGCCCCGGGCGGGTGGTGCCGGCCGAGCTCCTGGTGGACGAGGTCTGGGGCGACGAACCGCCCCAGGACGCGTCCGGCGCCCTGCAGGCCCTGATCGCGCGGCTGCGCCGGGCCGCCGGGCACGCGGCCGTCGTCTCCGAGGAGGGCGGCTACCGGCTGGCCGCCGGGCGCGACGACATCGACCTCTACCGCTTCGAGCGCCTCGCCCGCACCGCCGCGCAGCGCCTGGAGGCGGGGGACCCGGGCGCGGCCGCCGGCCTGTACGACGAGGCGCTGGCCCTGTGGCGCGGGGCCGCCCTCGCGGATCTGCCGGACGGGGCCGCCGAGGCCGCGCGCTGGGAGACCGTACGGCTGGACGCGCGCCGGGGCCGGCTCGGCGCGGCCCTCGCCCTGGGCGAGGCGGAGCGGGTGCTGCCCGAGCTGACCGCCCTGTGCGCCGAACTGCCGCTGGACGAGCCCCTCCAGGTGCTGCGGATCCGGGCCCTGCGCGACGCGGGCCGCGCCGCCGAGGCGCTGGCCGCCTACGACGGCGTGCGCCGGGACCTGGCCGACCGGCTCGGCGCCGACCCGGGACCCGCCCTGCGGGCCCTGCACACGCAGCTGCTGGCCCCGGCGCCCGCCGGCCGGGCCCCCGCCGCCGCCCCGCCGCCCACACCCGTGGCGGCCGCCCCCACGGGGAACCTGCGGGCCCGGCTCACCACCTTCGTCGGCCGCCAGGAGGACATCCGGGTCATCGGATCGGACCTCGCCGGAGCCCGGCTGGTCACCCTGCTCGGGCCCGGCGGCGCGGGCAAGACCCGGCTCTCCCAGGAGGCCGCGGAGGCGCACTCGGCGGCCGCGACCGACTGGCCGGACGGGGTCTGGATGGTCGAACTGGCCCCCGTCGACGACCCGGACGGCGTCGTCGAAGCGGCGCTCGCCGCGCTCGGCGCCCGCGAGACCAAGCTGCGCGGCGCCGCCGCCGAGGAACTGCGCGTGCTCACCGGGCAGACCGGCGACCACCCCCTGGACCGGCTCACCGAACACTGCTCCCGGCGCCGCATGCTCCTCCTCCTGGACAACTGCGAGCACGTCATCGGCGCCGCCGCCGAACTGGCCGAGCGGCTCCTCACCCATTGCCCCGGCGTGCAGATCCTGGCCACCAGCCGCGAACCCCTCGGCGTGCCGGGGGAGCTGCTGCGGCCGGTGGAACCGCTGCCGGACCCCATGGCGGTGCGGCTGTTCGCGGAGCGCGGGGCCGCTGCCCGGCCCGGCTTCGCCGTCGCCGACGATCCGGCCGCGGCCGCCGAGATCTGCCGTCGTCTGGACGGTCTGCCGCTGGCCATCGAGCTGGCGGCGGCGCGGTTGCGGCTGCTGACCCCGCGGCAGATCGCGGACCGGCTGGACAACCGTTTCCGTCTGCTGACCAGTGGGAGCCGTACGGTGCTGCCGCGCCAGCAGACCCTGCGGGCGGTGGTCGACTGGTCCTGGGAGCTGCTGGACGCGTCCGAACGTACGGTCCTGGCCCGGCTGTCCGTCTTCGCGGGCGGCTGCGACCTCACCGCCGCCGAAGCCGTCTGCGCCGACGACGGCGACGGGGAGGACGGCGCCGGCGACGTGGGCGACGTCGCCGACGTGCTCGGCTCGCTCGTCGACAAGTCCCTGGTCGTCGCCGCCCCCGGACCCGACGGCGACATGCGCTACCGGCTGCTGGAGACCGTCGGCGAGTACGCCGCCGAGCGCCTCGCGGCGACCGCCGACGACCAGGAGGCCACCGGCCGCCGCCACCTCGTCCACTACCGCGAACTCGCCCGCACCACCGACCCCCTGCTGCGCGGGCGCGGCCAGCGCGAGGCGGCCCGGCGGCTCGCCACCGAGTACGAGAACCTGCGCACCGCCCTGCGCCGCGCCGTCGCCACCCGCGACACGGGCGAGGCGCTGTGCCTGGTCCACGCGCTGGTCTGGTACTGGCAGATGCGGGACCTGCGCACCGAGATGCGCCACTGGACCGACGCCGTGGCGGCCCTGGGACCGGATCCCTTCGCGGCGCCCGCCGAGCGCGCGCGGCCCGTGTACGAACAGATCGTGGACACGCCCCCGCCGTACACCGGCGAGCGGCTGACGGAGGCCTGGCGCGGCATCAGGCTGCTCCAGCTCGCCGCCCTGGACCAGTCCAACGAGGGCTGGTTCGCACCGGAGGTCCGCCCGCTGATCGACGGCATGGCCGCCGTCTACGACCCGGGCCTGCCGCAGACCTGCCGGTATCCCGGATCCCTGTGGATCTACGCCGCCATGATCGGCGGACACCCCGGGCTGCTCCGGGAGATCACCGACACCACGGTGGAGACCGCCCGCAGACTCGGCTACCGCTGGGAGCTGGGCTCCGCGCTCCAGCTGCGCGCCAACGTCCTGGCCAACCGCGCCGACTGGGCCGGCAACGCGGCCCGCGACGCCGAGGAGAGCCTGGCCATCTTCGAGGACCTCGGCGACGACTGGGGCTGCGCGGAGGCGCTCTCCGCCCGCGCCGAATCCCGCGAGAAGCGCGGCGAGTACGCCCTGGCCGCCGAGGACTACCGGGCGGCCATCGGGCACGCCGAACGGCTCGGCGCCAAGGGCCAGGTGCTGGTGCTGCGGGTCCGGATGGCCGGGGCCCTGCTGGAGGACGGCGGCGGCGAGCAGGCCGAGGAGATCCTCACCGAGGTCCTGGGCGCCGACCAGCGGTTCGGCGACGAGGCCGTGCCCGCCGGCCGGATGTTCCTGGCGACCCGCCTCGGCTCCACCGGCCGGATCCCCGAGGCCCGCCTCCAGATCCAGGCGCTGCGCGAGGAGTTCACGCACGGCGCCTACGCCATCTTCGACGGGTTCCTCCAGGGCCTCATGGCGTGGCTGGACAACCAGGACGGCAAGTACGAGGACGCCCTCGCGCAGGTCAGGATCGCCCTCGGCGCCGCCGGGGAACCGCTGTCCATGATGATCGCGCCGCAGATGCCCGCCGTGTACCTGCTGGCCGCGGCCGAGGCGCACGCGGGACTCGGCGGCGCGGAGCACGCCCGTACGGCGGCCCTGCTGGTCGGCGCCTACCGGGCGCTGCTGCCGCCGGCCCACGTGCCCGTCGGCACGGAACGCGCGGGCGTCGCCCGGGCCGACGAGCGGGCGCGGGCGGTGCTGGGCGACGCCGCCTACGAGGCGGCGCACGCCGAGGGCGGCGGCCTCACCCTGGAGGAGGCCACCGCCCTGGTCTGACCCGCTGCGGGTCCGGGACGCGATCCGGTCCCGCCCGGATCAGGTCGTCAGGTCTTGTCGCGGAACTTGCGGACGGCGATCGGCATGGTGACCAGGGTGATGCCCACCGACCAGGCCAGGGTGATCCACACCGAGTTGCCGATCGGCGTGCCGTTGATCAGCGCGCGGGCGGCGTCGGCCAGGTTGGACAGCGGGTTGTAGTCGGTGAAGGACTGCAGCCAGCCGGGCATCGTGGTCGGCGGGGCGAAGATCGAGCTGCCGAACTGGAGCGGCATCAGGACCAGCATCGCCATGCCCTGCACGGCCTGCGCGGTCTTCATGGTGAGACCGAGCAGGATGAAGATCCACATCAGGGAGGCGCCGAAGACGGCCGCCAGACCGATGGACGCCAGCAGGTCCAGGACCGAGGTCTTGATGGACAGGCCCAGCATGAAGCCGACGGCCAGCAGGATCGCGATGGCGACCATCATGCGGCCGACCTCGACCACGATCTTGGCGATGAGCACCGAGGACCGGGCGATGGGCATGGACCGGAAGCGGTCCATCACGCCCTTCTTGAAGTCGTCGTTGACGCCGGTCCCGACGCCCATCGCGATGTTCATGCCCATCATGGCCATCAGGCCGGGCACCACGTAGTTGACGTACTCCTGCTGGTTTCCCTTGCCGGAGATCGCGCCGCCGAAGACGAACACGAAGAGCAGCGTGAAGATGATCGGCATCAGCAGGACGTCGAACATCGACTCGGGGTCCTGCTTGATCTGCAGGACGTTGCGGCGGGCCAGCGCGCCGATGTGGCGCAGGTGGGCGCGCAGGCCCAGGCGGCCCTCGTCGCTCACCGCCGCCGGACCGGAGGCCGGGGCGGAGCGGGTGGGGGCGGGTTTCGTGGTGACGGTGCTCATGCCGCTACCTCCTCGGTCTGGTGGGCGTCGACGGGCGTGGCCTTGTGGCCGGTGATGGCGAGGAAGACCTCGTCCAGGCTGGGCAGGTAGGTGCCCAGGTCGGCGATGGCGTAGCCGCGGGCGGCCAGCAGCCCGACCACCGCGGTCAGCTGCTCGTCGCTCAGGATCGGGACCAGCAGGACGCCCTCGTCCGGCACCGCCTGGGAACCGGCGACGCCGTCCAGGCCGGTCTCGGCCAGCGCACGGGCCATCGCGGGCAGGTCCGCCGGGTCCGCCGGGCGGATCTTGAGGGTGCGGCCGCCGACGCGCGCCTTCAGCTCGTCCACCTTGCCGTTGGCGATGACCTTGCCGTGGTCGATGACCGTCAGCTCACTGGCGAGCTGCTCGGCCTCCTCCATGTACTGGGTGGTGAGCAGGACGGTGGCGCCCTCGGCGACCATCCGCTGCACCTCGTCCCACACCTCGTTGCGGGTGCGGGGGTCCAGGCCGGTGGTCGGCTCGTCCAGGTACAGGACCGCCGGGCTGCCGATCATGGACGCGGCGAGGTCCAGGCGCCGCCGCATGCCGCCGGAGTAGTTCATGACGGCCTTCTTGGCCGCCTCGGTCAGCGAGAACCGCTCCAGCAGGTCGTCCGCGCGGCGGCGGGCGTCCTTGCGGGGGAGGTCCAGCAGCCGCCCGATCATGTAGAGGTTCTCCCAGCCGGAGAGCTTCTCGTCGACCGAGGCGTACTGGCCGGTGAGGCCGATGGTGCGGCGCAGCTGCCGCGGCTGGCGGACCACGTCGTAGCCCGCGACGACCGCGGTGCCCGCGTCCGGGGTGATCAGGGTGGAGAGGCAGCGGACCAGGGTGGTCTTCCCGGCGCCGTTCGGGCCGAGGACCCCGAGGACCGTGCCCTCGCGGACATCGAGGTCCACGCCGTCCAGGGCCTTGGTCTCGCCGTAGTGCTTGACCAGTCCCCGTACCTCTACCGCGTGGGTGCCGTGTGCCCCACGGCCGGGGGTGTTGTCGTTTCGCGTCATGTCCCACAGGGGACCAGAGGCCACTGACAAAGCACCGACAGCCGACCGACAGCGCCCGTGGGGGGCCGTCGGCCGGCTGTCGGTGGCGCCGGGATCAGTGGACGCTGTGCTCTTCCAGCGGGAACGTTCCGCCCACGACGTCCTCGGCGAAGGCCTTCGCCGCGTCGGACATCGTCGCGCGCAGGTTCGCGTACTGCTTCACGAAGCGCGGCATCTTCCCGCCGGTCAGGCCCATCATGTCCGTCCAGACCAGCACCTGCGCGTCGCACTCCGGGCCCGCGCCGATGCCGACCGTCGGAATGTGCAGCGACCGGGTGACCTCCGCGGCCAGCTCCGCCGGCACCAGCTCCAGCACCACCGCGAACGCGCCCGCGTCCTGCGCCGCCTTCGCGTCCCGCAGCAGCTGGTGCGCGGCCTCGTCACCGCGCCCCTGCACCCGGTAGCCCATGGCGTTCACCGACTGCGGGGTCAGCCCCAGGTGGGACATGACCGGGATGCCGGACTGCACGATCAGCTCGGTCTGGGCCAGCGACCGCTCGCCGCCCTCCAGCTTGACCGCGCCGACCCCCGCCTCCTTGACCAGGCGCGTCGCGCTGCGCAGCGCCTGGACCGCGCCTTCCTGGTAGGAGCCGAAGGGCAGGTCCCCGACGATCAGGGCCCGGCTGGTGCCCCGGACGACCGCCGCCGACAGCAGGGTCATCTCGTCCATCGTCACCGGGACGGTGGTCTCGTAGCCGAGGTGACAGTTGCCCATCGAGTCGCCGACGAGCATGACCGGGATCCCGGCCTCGTCGAAGACGGACGCCGTCATCGCGTCGTAAGCGGTGAGCATGGGCCACTTCTCGCCGCGTTCCTTGGCGAGGCCGAGGTCGCGGACCGTGATGCGGCGGCTGCCCTTGCCCCCGTACAGGGTCGGGGCGGAGGTTTCGCGGGCAGGCGAAACGGCATGCGTCATGGCAACTGCTCCTTGTGTCATCTCGAGGCACCCTCACGGCGTCCCCGGACTCACCCACCATGGTGGCACCATCGCGGCCCGGGGCGGTAGTGCTGCGCCGCGCGGTCCGTCACACCCGCTCCGGGGTCCCGCGGCCGCACCGGCCGCCCGCGAGGCACGCCCGAGCCTATGTGCGCGTTTCGTGACAAGCGGAACCTTCCCCGTACGGCCGTTCGTCCTCCGGGTTGTGCGTGCCGGGAAGGACGGCGCGCATGGCTTCGGTCATCGCCTAGGGTCAAGGGGCGGGGACGGAGCGCGAGCACGGCAGTGAGGGCATGGCATGGCACAGGCGTACGTGGCGGAGACGGGGAACGGCGGTCCGGAGCCCGAGCCCTCCGGATCCGGGCCCCGCAGCCGGCTGGCCGCCCTGCGCAAGGACCCGGGGATCTGGCGGCGCGGCATCGCGACCGCCGCCGCGGCCCTGCTGATCGCCCTCGTGATGATCTTCCACGCCCGGCTGCCCAACGACGTCGGCAACCTCGGCAGCCTCATCGAGACGTTCCTGCCCTGGCTGGGCGTGCTCATCGTCGTGCTGCTGGTCATCGGCGTCGTCCGCAAGTCCGCGACCGCGCTGATCGCGCTCGTCCTGCCCTCCGTGGTCTGGGTGCACCTCTTCGGCGGGCTGATCAGCGACAAGTCCGGCTCCGGCGGCAACCTCGTGGTCGCCAGCCACAACGTCGACGCCGACAACGCCGACCCGCGCGGCACCGCCGCCTCGGTCGCGAAGTCGGGCGCCGACGTCCTGGCGCTGACCGAGCTGAAGGCGGGCGCCGTCCCGGCCTACGAGGAGGTGCTCGCCGGCACGTACAAGTACCACGCGGTCGAGGGCACCGTCGGCGTGTGGAGCAAGTACCCGCTGTCCTCCAGCCGGCCCGTCGATATCAAGATGGGCTGGACCCGCGCCATGCGGACCACCGTCGACACCCCCTCCGGCCAGGTCGCCGCCTACGTCGCGCACCTGCCCTCGGTCCGGGTGAAGCTGAACGCGGGATTCACCGCCAACCAGCGCGACAACAGCGCCGGGGCGCTCGGCGCCGCGCTGGCGGGCGAACCGCTGAAGAAGGTCGTCCTGCTCGGCGACCTCAACGGCACGATGAACGACCGCGCCCTGTCCGAGGTCACCTCGCAGATGCGCTCCACGCAGGGCGCGGCGGGCGACGGCTTCGGCTTCAGCTGGCCGGCCGCCTTCCCGATGGCCCGCATCGACCAGATCATGGTCCGCGGCATCAAGCCCGAGGCCTCCTGGACCCTGCCGCGCACCGGCAGCGACCACCTGCCGATCGCGGCCCGGCTCACGGTCCGGCCGTAACACCGCTGCCCGCGGCTTTCCCCTCGGCGGGTACGGCCCGAGGGGGAAGCCGCGGCCGCGGGCTCAGCCCCGCTCGTGCCAGCCGTTGGTGATCGGCAGCCGCCGGTCCTTGCCGAAGCCCTTCGCGGAGATCTTGGTGCCCGGCGGGTACTGGCGCCTCTTGTACTCGGCGGTGTCCACCATCCGCAGGATCCTGGCGACCAGCGCGCGGTCGAACCCGGCCGCCACGATCGCCTCCAGGCCCTGGTCCCGGTCGACGTACAGCGCCAGGATCGCGTCCAGCACCGGGTAGTCGGGCAGCGAATCCGTGTCCACCTGGCCCGGGCGCAGCTCGGCGCTCGGCGGCTTCTCGATCGAGGAGACCGGGATCGGCGGGGTCTCGCCGCGCTCGGCGGCCGCCCGGTTGCGGTAGCGGGCCAGGCGGAAGACGTCCGTCTTGTAGACGTCCTTGATCGGGCCGTAGGCGCCGACGGAGTCCCCGTACAGGGTCGAGTAGCCGACGGCCAGCTCCGACTTGTTCCCCGGGGCGAGCACGATGTGGCCCTCCTGGTTGGACAGCGCCATCAGCGTCGTGCCGCGCAGCCGGGACTGGAGGTTCTCCTCGGCGAGGCCGGTCAGTCCCAGCGCCCCCATGTAGGCGTCGAACATCGGCTCGATCGAGACGGTCCGCAGGTGCAGCCCGGTGCGTTCGGCCAGGTCGGCCGCGTCCCCCTTGGAGTGCTCGGAGGAGTACTTCGAGGGCATCGAGACGCCGTACACGTTCTGCGCGCCGATCGCGTCGCAGGCGATCGCGGCGACCAGCGCGGAGTCGATGCCGCCGGAGAGCCCGATCAGGACCGAGCGGAAACCGTTCTTGCGGACGTAGGCGCGCAGCCCCACGACCAGCGCGTCGTAGACCTCCTCGTCGTCGTCGAGCCGCTCGGCGTACCCGCCCGCGACCACCGGTTCGTACGGTTCCACCGGCTCCTCGGACAGGATCACCCGGTCGATCCGCAGGCCGTCGTCCACCACGCCCTCGACCGGGGTCGCGGAGGCGGCGGGCAGCTCCAGGTCGACCAGCACGCAGCCCTCGGAGAACTGCGGGGCGCGCGCGATCACCTCGCCGTCCGCGCCGACGACGATCGAGTCGCCGTCGAAGACCAGCTCGTCCTGGCCACCGATCATCGCCAGGTAGGCGAGGGTGCAGCCGGCCTCCCGGGCGCGCGTGCGCACCAGTTCGAGGCGCACGTCGTCCTTGTCGCGCTCGTACGGGGAGGCGTTGACGGAGAGCAGCAGGCCCGCCCCGGCGGACCGGGTGGCCGGGACCCGGCCGCCGTCCTGCCAGAGGTCCTCGCAGATGGCCAGGGCCACGTCCACGCCGCGCACCCGGATCACCGGCTGGGTGTCGCCCGGCACGAAGTACCGGAACTCGTCGAAGACCCCGTAGTTGGGCAGGTGGTGCTTGGCGAAGCGCAGGGCGACCCGTCCGCCGTGCAGGACGGCCGCCGCGTTCTCCGGGGAACCGGCCGGGCGGCCGAGGCGCGGCACGGCGTGGCCGGTCCGGTCCAGGTAGCCGACGACCACCGGCAGCTCACCGAAGCCCTCGGCGGCCAGCCGCTCGGCGAGCGCGAGGAGCGCGGTGCGCGAGGCCTCGACGAAGGAACCGCGCAGGGCGAGGTCCTCGACGGGATATCCGGTCAGCGCCATCTCGGGGAACGCCACCAGGTGGGCGCCCTGTTCGGCGGCGTGCCGGGTCCAGTGGACGATCGATTCGGCGTTGGCGGCGATGTCGCCGACGTGCGCGTCGATCTGCAGCAGAGCGAGACGAAGTTGAGGCACGTCCCCACTCTAGCCACTAATCGTCGTTCTGACGCGATGTCCCGGAACGCGGGGTGTTCCGGGACATCGCGCCGGGGGGAGCGCCGGGGAAGCGGAGCCCGCTCAGCCCAGGGTGCCGCTCCAGATGGCGCCGTCGTACTTGCCGATGCCGGGCGCGATCTCGAACTGGATCCCCTTGGTGCCCTCGGGCAGGCCGAAGGCGAAGACGCCGGTGGCCGACTGCCCGGGCAGCAGCGAACCCGAGAACGGGTGCTCCACGGTGAAGTCGTACATCCGCTTCGACTCCAGCCCCTTGTCGTCGCGCGCGGAGGGCAGCGCGGCGCGCAGCTCGACCTTCTCGTTCGTCTTGTTGGTGATGGTGACGGTCACCTTCGCGGCGAACTTCGGGCGGCCCGGGTCGTACTTGTTGGGCTCCGGGGTGTACCCGGTGGCCTCCTTCACCGTGACCTCGACGCCGTCGTCGTAGGTGAAGGTCCGGCCGAAGGGCAGCGGGGACGTCTTGCCGGGGACGTCGCTGGGGCGCGGGCTCGGGCTCTCGTCGTCGTAGTCGTCGTCGTACTCGTCGTCGTACGGGCTGCTGTGCGAGGGCGGCAGGCCCTTGTTCACCCGGTCGTTGATCTCGTGGAGGATCCGGCCGGTGAAGTACGTCCCCGCGCACAGGCCGAGCACGCCGAGCACCGTGCCGGCGACGGCCATCGCCTTGCGCGGCGCGCCCTTGGAGGCCTGGACCATGCCCGCGATGCCGAGGCCGATGGCGACCAGCGCCACCAGCGCGCCGCCCCAGAAGAGGAACGGCGTGAAGCCGAGCGGGATGCCGACGATGCCGAGGACGAGGGCGGCGATCGCCATGCCGTTGTTCTGCGGGGCAGCCGGGGCGCCCGGGTAGGGCATGTTGACGTACCCGCCGGGCGGCGGGCCCCACGGGTTCGCGGACGGCGGCTGCGGCGGGCCGTACGGGGGCGCGCCGGGCGCGCCGTGGGCGGCGAAGGGCGACGGGGACGGCGACGGGGGTGCGAACGTCTGCGCGGTCTGCGGAGCCGGTGCGGCCTGCGGCGGGACGGCCGGGGTGCCGATCACGGTCGCCGCGTCGTGCACGGGCGTGTCGGTGGGGGCGTCCGCGGGCGCGTCCGCGGACGTGGGCGTGCCCTCGGGTTCCGTCGGGGGTCCGGACGGGACGGCCGCGGACGGCCTGTCGTCGGCCGGGGCCGGCCGGTCGGCCGACGGGTGCGAGGGCTTGCTCAGATCCAACGAAAATCCTCATGTAGGGATGGCGGCGCGGTGATCTTCCACCCTGCCACGCGCCGCACCCCCGGCCAACCGGATTGCCGGCTCCCGGTTCAGCGCCCGGGAGCCGGTCCCCGCAGCGCTAGCGCTGGTAGCCCAGCACCGTCATCATCCCGGCCTCCGCGTGGTAGACGTTGTGACAATGCACCATCCACAGGCCCGGGTTGTCGGCGTCGAAGTCGGCCGTCAAGGTGGCCCCGGGGAGGATCGCCGCGGTGTCCTTGCGGACCCCGCCCGGCTGCCCGCCGAGGGCGAAGGTGTGGCCGTGCAGGTGCAGCGGGTGCCACATCGTTGTGGAGTTGGTGAACTCCAGCCGGACCCGTTCGCCCGCCTTCACCGGGTGCCGCCGGTCCGGCGCGTACGGCTCCCCGTCGAAGGCCCAGTCGTACGCCGCCATGCCGCCCGTCAGCTTGATCCGCACCGTCCGGTCGGGGGCCCGGGCGGCGAGGGCCGCGCCCTCGGCCGCCCGCAACCGGTCCGCGGTCAGGGGCGGTCCGGCCAGTTCGGCGGGCCGGGTCGCGGCGGTGGGCGCCGCTCCGCTCCCGGTGCGCAGCAGCGCGAGCGCCGAGGCGGCCGTTCCCTTGCCCTCGGCCAGCGCGGTGAGCGGGAACACCCCGTCCCCGGCCGTGACGAGGACGTCGTACCGCTCGCCCATACCGAGGAGCAGCGAGCCGGTCTTCGCGTGCTCGACCGGGAAGCCGTCGGTGTGCGTGACCGTCAGTTCGTGGCCGCCGAGGGCGATGCGGAAGGCGGTGTCGCCGCCCGCGTTGACGATCCGCAGCCGGATCCGGTCGCCCGGGCGGGCCGCGAAGACCGAAGGGTCCTCCGGGAGGCGGCCGTTGACCAGGTAGTGCGGGTAGCCGACGTCACCCGCGTCCTTGCCGAGGACGGAGCTGCCCCCGCCGCCCATGAGCATGCGCGAGGGCCCGGCGGGAGCGGTGGGGGAGGCCGCCCCGGCACCCGCGTCGTGGCCGCCGTGGCCACCGTGACCGGCTCCTTCCCGCATGCCCCCGCGGAGTTCGGCGAGGACGGCGTCCGGGGTGGAGCCGTCGACCCCGTCCAGCCAGTCGTCCAGGACCACCACCCACTCCTTGTCGTAGGAGAGGGGCTCCCGGGGGTCCTCGACGATCAGCGGGGCGTACAGCCCGCGGTCCTGCTGGACCCCGGAGTGCGGGTGGAACCAGTACGTCCCCGGGTGCGGCACGGCGAAGCGGTACGTGAAGGAGGCGCCCGGGGCGATGTCCCGCTGGGTGAGCCCCGGCACCCCGTCCATGTCGTTGCGCAGGGCCAGGCCGTGCCAGTGCAGGGAGGTCGCCGCGGGCAGGTGGTTGGCCAGGGTCAGGGCGAGGGTGCCGCCCGCGGTGACCCGGACCTCCCGGCCGGGCAGCCGGTCGCCGTACGCCCAGGAGCGCACGGTGCGGCCCGCGCCGAGGTCCAGCGGGCCCGCGGTGGCGGTCAGGGCGACCTCGGCGACCGGGCCGGTGGCCCGGCGGGCCGCCTCGGCCGCCCGGACCTCGGGCCCGGCGGGGTCGACGTAACCGCCGGGCGCCGGGCGGGCGGAGGAGCCGCTGTCCGGGGAGCCGTGGCCCATGGAGCCGTGGTCCATGGAGCCGTGGTCCGTGCCTGAACCGCCGGAGCAGGCGGCGAGCAGGGCGGATCCGGCCACCGCCGCGCCGGCGCCGAGCACCGCGCGCCGGGAGGGGAGGCCCGAGGGGGAGGGGGAGGGCCGGGGGGAAGGAGGGGTCGTCGATGTGGGAGCGCGCATGGAAGTGCACCTCGTGGTGTGGTGTCGCGTGGACGGGCGGGCGCGGTCCGCCGCCTCCCGCGGGCGCGCGGGAGCGGCGGCGGGCCCGTCCTATACGCGCAGCACCGCCAGCAGGGTGAGGAGCTCCCGGCCCCCGGGCGGGTCCGGCCCACCGCGCACGCGGCCGCCCCGGACCCCGCGCCGCGCGGCCGGACCGGACCCGGCGGCGGCCCGCGCGAGCGCGAGCGCGCCCAGCAGGGTGATCCCGGTCAGCAGCACGGCCAGGCACACGGACATCGGGTCCATGGCCATCCGGCCGTCCGCCGGATCGCCCAGCAGGCGCCCGCGGGCCGCAGCGTCCCCCTCGGGGGCGGGCGCGACGGCCGGGGCGTCGGCGGGCGGCGCGGGCATCGCGTGGGCGCCGGAGTGGGCGGGCGGAGCGTCCCGTCCGGCGGGGGAGCCGTCCGGGTGGCCCAGCGTGTGCATGGTGACGATGCCCAGCAGCAGTGCGGCGAGCAGCAGCACCCGGGACCACCGGGCGGCTCGCTGCGTCCTGCGGGCGGCGTCCGTCATGCGCGGCAGCTTACCCCGGGTGGGTATGCGTCCGGTCGATCGGCCCCGCCCTGCTTAGGATTGGTCCCACCATGTCCACCAACGGCACGCGGCGGGTCGCCGCCCTCCTCGGCCTCGGCGCCGCGGCCTACACCGCATGGGTGCTCGAAGTCGTCCTGTCCACCGGCCTCGACCCCGTCGAGACCTACGTCAGCGAACTCGCCGCCCAGGACCAGCCGCTCGGCGGCCTCTTCCGGGCGACCGACTTCACCGCGGGCCTGCTGGCCCTCGCGGGCGGCCTGTTCGCCCTCCTGCGGATCCGCTCCCATCCCGGATCCCGCCGCCCGTGGGCGGTCATCGGCTGGGTGGGCGTCGCCCTCTTCGGCGCGGCCACCGCCGCCGACGCCTGGCTGCCGCTCAGCTGCACCCCGACGGCCGACCCGGTGTGCGCCTCCCGGGAGACCGCCGGCCTGGTCCCCGCCACCCACCAGGCCCACGCCATCAGCAGCAGCCTCGCCATGACCGGAGCCCTGGTCGCCCTGGTGGCGCTCACCGTCACCGCCCGCCGCCACGGCTGGTGGGCCCCGCTCGCCCGCTACGGCCCGATGCTGGTGGCGCTCGAACTCCTCGCCACGGTCTGGACCCTGAGCGCGATCGCCCTGTTCACCGCCGGGCGCGGGACCTGGGCGCTCGGCGCGGGCCAGCGGCTCCAGGTGCTGTTCGTCGCGCTCTGGCTCGGCCTGCTCGCGTACTCCGTCCACCGGGAACGGCGCACGTGAGCGGCCGGCCGCCGGCGCGGTACGAGGGCTTCGTGCGGCCCGCCGACGGCGTGCCCCTGCACGTGGTCGTCGAGGGCGCCGGCCCGCTCTGCGTCCTCGCCGCCGGACTCGGGCTCGGCTGGTTCGACTGGGACCCGGTGGCCGCCCTGCTGGCCCCGCACCGCACGGTCGTCCGCTTCGACCGCCCCGGCCACGGGCTCAGCGCTCCCGCCGCCGCGCCGCCGACCGCCGCGGGGGAGGCCCGCCGGATCGCCGCCCTGCTGGACGCCCTCGGCCCGGCCGGCCGCGCCCCCGCCACCGTCGTCGGCCACTCCATCGCCGGGTTCCACGCCGAGGCCTTCGCCCGGCTGTACCCGGCCCGCACCGCCGCGCTGGTCCTGCTCGACAGCAGCGTCGAGGAGAGCGCCCGGCCGCCGCTGCTCCCGGCCGCCGTGCGCGACGTCGCGGCGGGGGCGCTGGGGCGGGCCCTCACGGCCGCCGGGCTGCCGGCCGCGCTCGGCCCGCTGCTGCGCGGCGCCGGCGTACGGGCCTCCCGGACCGGCGGCGCCGACCCGGCCGCGCGGGAGTCCGTACGCCGCTGCTACCGCACCGGCCGCGTCTGGCAGGGCACCCTGCGGGAGAACGCCCGCTACCGCGACCAGGCCGCCGAGGTGCTCGCCCTGCGCGCCGCGCACCCGCTGCGGGCCCCCGCGACCGTCCTCGCGGGGGCGGACGGCTGCGAGCGGCCCGCCGCGCGGCGCTGGCTCGGCCGCCAGGCGGACCTCGCCGAGCGCCTCGGCGCGCGCTTCGAGGTCGCCGATCCCTCGGGTCACATGGTCATGCTGGACCGCCCGGACCAGGTGGCCCGGGCGGTCCTGGACGCGCCGGCGGCCGACGGCGCGCGCGCCGCCGGGTGCGGGCACGCGGGGCCGAACGGGTGACGTCGCGCGGCGTCCCTCAGGGACGCGGCGCGGCCCCGCGCTTGCCGAGCATGTCGGCCATCAGCGACAGCTCCGAACGCTGCGCCTCGGCCATGCCCTGGGCCAGCTTCTGCTCGGCCGGGGTCCGGCACAGCCGCGCGCAGCCCAGCGCCATCGCCACCCCGCCCTTGTGGTGGTCGGTCATCAGCTGGAGGTAGAGCACCTCGGCGTCCCGGTCCCGCAGGGTGTCCAGCCGGGCCAGCTCCTCCTTGGTGGCCATGCCGGGCATCAGCGCGCCGGGCTTGGTCACGGCGCCGCCCTGGGCGGCCCCTTCCGTACTGGGCGTGGCGGCCTCTTCCGTACCGGGCGCGGCGTGCATGCCCGCCATGTCGTGGCCGCCCGCCGCGCCGGCGGTCATCCAGGACATCGGCGGCTCGCCGGGCGTGACCTTCGGCAGCCCCCACAGGTCCAGCCAGCCCAGCAGCATCCCGCGCTGGTTCGCCTGCGTGTTGGCGATGTCGTAGGCCAGGCTGCGGACGGCCTCGTCCCCGGTGCGGTCGCGCACGATGAAGGACATCTCCACGGCCTGCTGGTGGTGCACGGCCATGTCCCGGGCGAACCCGGCGTCCGGCGAGGACACGCCGGGCGCCCGTCCGGCGCCGTCGGCCGCGTCCGCGGTGCCGCCGCCCACGGCCGCGATCATCACCGCCGCCGCCGCGAAGAACAGCGCCAGGACGACGGCGCCGCCCGCCGCCCAGTACGTACGGCTCACTTCTGGTCCAGGCCGCTCGTGCAGGCCGCGCCGGGTTCCGGGGTCTGGGCGCCCTGGACGTACGTACTGAAGAATGTGTCCACGCGCGGATCCGTCGCGCTGGTCACGCTGAGCTGCTTGCCCCAGGCGCTGAGCATGATCGCGCCGGACTGCTCCTTGTCCGGGCTCATCAGCGTGTACGGGGTCTTGGCCACCTTCGCCGCGAGCGCGTCCACATCGGCCTTGGCGGCCTTCTCGTTGTAGGTGACCCAGACCGCGCCGTGCTCCAGCGAGTGGACGGCGTTCACCTCGGGCAGCGGGTTCTTGTAGACGTCACCGTTGCAGTTCATCCAGCGCGGGCTGTGGTCACCGCCGACCGGGGGGTTCATCGGGTACGTCACGGGGGTGTCCACGTGCTGGCGCCCCAGCTTCTTCGCGTCCCAGCTCGCCACGCCGGTCACCGTGTCCATGGTGGAGGCCGGGGGAGCGTCCTTCTTGTCCATCCGCTCCTTGAGCACGTACCCGCCGAAGCCGACGAGGCCCGCGACGAGGACGGTGGACACCGTGACGACGAGGATCTTCTTGCGCCGGTCGCGGGACTTGTCGGCCCGGCGCATGTCGGCTATGCGCGCCTTGCGGGAGTGGTCCTGGGTGCTGCTGGACTTGCTCGCCATGTCAGTCCTTCTGCGGAGAGGGGCGGGCGGGGGGACCCCTATGGGCGCAGATGGTAATGCTCATGACCGGTCCACGGTCAGTGCGGGGGTGCCGCGAGCTTGCCAAGGTGCGTAATCTGGCGGAAACCACCGCTCGCGATACTGGGTCCGCCCCACCGTGCCCCACGGCCGCCGGATGTGGTGCACAGGCCATCTGAACTGCGAGGATGAAGGCATGGACAAGCAGCAGGAATTCGTCCTCCGGACGCTCGAGGAGCGCGACATCCGCTTCGTGCGCCTGTGGTTCACCGACGTACTGGGCTTCCTGAAGTCCGTCGCGGTCGCCCCCGCGGAGCTGGAGCAGGCCTTCGACGAGGGCATCGGCTTCGACGGCTCGGCGATCGAGGGCTTCGCCCGGGTCTACGAGTCGGACATGATCGCGAAGCCGGACCCGAGCACCTTCCAGATACTGCCGTGGCGCGCGGAGGCCCCGGGCACCGCGAGGATGTTCTGCGACATCCTGATGCCGGACGGCTCCCCCTCCTACGCGGACCCGCGGTACGTCCTCAAGCGCATCCTGAACAAGACCTCCGACCTGGGCTTCACCTTCTACACCCACCCGGAGATCGAGTTCTTCCTGCTGAAGGACAAGCCGCTGGACGGCACCCGGCCGGTCCCGGCCGACAACTCGGGCTACTTCGACCACACCCCGCAGAACGTCGGCATGGACTTCCGCCGCCAGGCGATCACCATGCTCGAATCCATGGGCATCTCCGTGGAGTTCAGCCACCACGAGGGCGCCCCGGGCCAGCAGGAGATCGACCTGCGCTACGCGGACGCGCTCTCCACGGCCGACAACATCATGACCTTCCGCCTGGTCATGAAGCAGGTGGCCCTGGAACAGGGCGTGCACGCCACCTTCATGCCCAAGCCGTTCTCGGAGTACCCCGGTTCGGGCATGCACACCCACCTGTCCCTCTTCGAGGGCGACCGCAACGCCTTCTACGAGTCGGGCGCGGAATACCAGCTCTCGAAGGTCGGCCGCTCCTTCATCGCGGGCCTGCTGCGCCACGCCGCCGAGACGGCGGCGGTCACCAACCAGTGGGTGAACTCCTACAAGCGCATCTGGGGCGGCTCCTCCCGCACCGCCGGCTCCGGCGGCGAGGCCCCCTCGTACATCTGCTGGGGCCACAACAACCGCTCGGCCCTGATCCGCGTCCCGATGTACAAGCCGGGCAAGACGGGCTCCTCCCGCATCGAGGTCCGCTCGATCGACTCGGGCGCCAACCCCTACCTGACGTACGCCGTCCTCCTGGCGGCGGGCCTCAAGGGCATCGAGGAGGGCTACGAACTCCCGGCCGGCGCCGACGACGACGTCTGGGCCCTCTCGGACGCGGAACGCCGCGCGATGGGCATCGAACCCCTCCCGCAGAACCTCGGCGAGGCCATCTCCCTGATGGAACGCAGCGAACTGGTCGCCGAGACCCTGGGCGAGCACGTCTTCGACTTCTTCCTGCGCAACAAGAAGCAGGAGTGGGAGGAGTACCGCTCCGAGGTCACGGCCTTCGAGCTGCGCAAGATGATGCCGGTGCTGTAGCGCGCAGGTGTACGTGGGACGGGCCCGCCCCCGGTATGGGGGGCGGGCCCGTTCGCGTGTGCGTGGGTGGGGCCGGGTGGTCAGGGGGTGCGCAGGGTTACCAGGGCGGTCTTGGTTGCCGAGACGATGCGGGCGCCGTTCGGGTCCTGGGCGCGGGCCGTCAGGTCGAGGGTGACCCGGCCCTTGACGAAGGGGACGGGGGTGTCCCCGAGGGTCCAGGCCCGGGCCGTCCAGGGGGCCGGCCGGCCGGGGGTGCACACGATCTCGACGGCGCCCACGATGCCGCTGGTCGTGGTGTGCTTGAGCTGCTGGACCGCGGTGCCGCTGAGGTACATCGTGACGGGCTTGGAGCACGTCGCCGTACCGTGCACGGTGGCGCGATCGGTCGGGCCGGTGGCCCGGCCGTCGGCCGCGATGGTCAGGCCGAGGACGAGGG
This sequence comes from Streptomyces sp. NPDC043876, assembly GCF_056435825.1. Lineage (NCBI taxonomy): Bacteria > Bacillati > Actinomycetota > Actinomycetes > Kitasatosporales > Streptomycetaceae > Streptomyces > Streptomyces sp. NPDC043876. Next base: position 676,675 of record NZ_JBWKDV010000002.1, read on the forward strand.
CGGCCGGGACGGGCGTCGGCGTGATCTCCAGCTGCCCGAACAGGACGTTGCGGTCGTCGCAGTCCTCGCTGTACTCCGCCACCAGCGACTTCAGCGTCCGGCCCGCGCCCCACTCCAGCTTGGTGATGGTGAAGCTGCCGGTCAGGGTGGCGCAGCCGCCGCGGTAGCCGTTGACGAGCATGCTCGGTACGGCGGGACGTTCGCCCGTCTCCGGGAAGCGGACCGCGTCCGCGTACGAGCCCACGGCCAGCTCCTGGCCCGCGGGCGCGGCCAGGTCGACGGTCCACGGGTCGCCCGGCCGGTTGATGCTCACCGAGACCGAGCCGTGGTCGGCGGCGGCGGTCGCGCCGAAGACGTCACCGCTCATCGAGTCGTAGGAGCGGGACTGGTCGTCGCCGCCCGCGCCCGGGTCGCCGACCCATACGAACGAGCTGTTCCCGACCGGCGCGGCGTGCGCGACGGCGCCGCCGCCGAGCAGTCCGGCGGCCGCCGGGAGGACCATGGCCAGCAGGGCCGCCGTGCGCAGCAGGCCGCGCCCGCGCCCGGACCCGCGCCCGCGTCCGTCCCCGCCTCCGTGCCCAGGTATGCGTGTCTTCGCCGTCTTCATCGTGTGTTCCCCCCGTGCGACGCCCTCATGACGGAGCGTCATGGCGCGGCGTCGCGTGTCAGATCGTGATGCGGACCCGCTGATCTTTGCCTGACGGTTCGGGGCGTGGCAAGACGTTCCGGGAGGAAACGGTCTCAGGGGCGCGTGACCGCCGGGCGCCAGACGGTGCGCGAGACGCGGCTCAGGTCGGCGATGTCCGGCAGGGTGGTCGTGACGTGCAGGTCCGCGTCCAGGCCCAGGACCGCCGTGGTGGTGGCCCCCGCCGCGTCCAGGATGCTGGCCGGGGCGCCGGCGTACAGCATCTGGGACTCCGTCCAGAGGGGCTCCGCGCCGAGACCGGTGGTGCTGATGGTGCCGGTGTCGGCGCGTCCCGTCAGCAGCCGGCCCGCGACGCTCACCGCGCCGTACCCGGCGCGCCCGCCCACCTCCACCACGGACGAGACGACCGGCTTCGCCCCGCCCGCCGTGATCAGCACGCTGCGCACGGTGCCCGAATCGGGGCGGCGGAAGTACAGCCGTACGCCCTCACCCTCGGCGATCGCCGACACCGGGCCGGTGGTGGGCGGCAGGCCGGTCGCCGCGGGTCCCTGAAGAGGGCCGTCCACGGTCGGCCGGGTCCAGGCCAGGACCGACTTGGAGGTGGCGGCGTACACGTGGTGGCGGCCGGCGGCGTCGGTCACCGCGACCGGATCGCCCTGGAGGTCCGCGCCGCCGAGCTTCTGCCACGGCCCGAAGCCGCCGCCCGGGGTCTGCTGCTCGCGGGCGCGCAGGGTGTGCTGCGCGTCACGGACGTACACGCCGAGGCGGCCGTCGGGGGCGACCACGACCGCGGGGCCGCCGATGTCCGAGGTGCCGGCCTCGTCGGAGACCTCGGGGGTGCCCAGCACCTGCCACGGGCCGAACGGGCCGTCGGGGGCGCCCTGGACGGCGTACACGACCTCGCGGCGGTAGTCCTGCGGGCGGGTGTCCGCGGTGGTGCGGGTGCCGAACACCGCGACCCGGCCGTCCGGGAGCCGGACGGTCGTCGCGCCCTGGTCCATGCCGGAACCGGGCAGCAGCTCCGGGCCCGCCCACTGGGCCTCCGCGCCGCTGCGGGTCCAGTACGCCATGCGGCCGTCCAGGACCGAGAAGGCCCAGAAGCGCCCGCTCACGCCCTCGGTCAGCCAGGAGGTCTCCTCGCCGCGCGAGTAGCGGATGCTCTGCGCCCAGTTGTGCCCGGTGATGCGGGGGGCGACCTTGCGGTCGCCGCAGCCGTACGGGCTGCCGCAGTAGTCGGTGCGGTCCAGCCACGCGTACGTCTTGAGGTAGGAGACCTTCGCCTCGACCGTCTCGGGGTCGAGGGAGTGGGGCAGGACGCTGTTGCCGTAGCCGAGGTAGTTCTGCACCGAGAAGTGCGGCCGCGCGGTGACCTCGGCGTAGCGCTCGGTGGCCGCGTGGACGAAGCGGGCGCCGTACATGTGGTCCTGGTGGTCGGTTATCTTCCCGTTCGCGTACCGGCCCGGCGTCGGATCCTGCATCCGTATCGTCGTCGGCTGGTACTGCTCCAGAATGCCCGTTATCGCCTGTATCGTCTGCTCTTTGGTGTAGCTGAAGGTCTGCTTCACCGGCGTGCCGGAGGTCAGCAGCGAAGGCAGGGCGGCGGCTTCGCCGTTCCACAGGCCGCGCAGGCTCTCGGGGCGCTCGTCGTTGACGTTGCGGGCCTCGGTCAGCTGCATCCAGACGAGGTTGATCTGCGGCTTGGCGACCAGGACGTCCTGCTCGGCCCAGCCGCCCCCGGCGGTCGGGACGACCGAGCGCTTCCAGGCGCTGGTGCGGTCGCCGGTGGCCATCTGGGCGTAGGCGGAGCGGATGCCGTTCTGCCGGGCCTCGGCGTAGCGGGCCCGGTCGGCGGGCTGGGACGGGTCGTTGAAGGACGCCCCGACCGCCTCGTTCTTGCCGTCGGCCTCGCCCGAGGTGAGGTACGCGGTGGTGACCTTGCGTCCGGAGAGCAGCGAGCGGCTCAGATCCGGGTTCATGAAGTAGAGGTCGTCATCGGGGTGGGCGACGATCTGCAGCACCGATCCGCCGGTGGTGCTCGGCGGGGCGACCGCGGCCTGCCGGGCCGCGCCGGGTGCGCCGGAGCCGGCGCCCCCTCCGGCGGTGAGGTCCTCGCCGTAGGCGACCGCGAACACACCGGTGGCACCGGCGGTGAGCGCGGTGAGCAGGGTCGCCAGGCGTATGCGGCGAGAAACAGGCATGGGTCACGCCTTGGGGTCGTTCGGGTGCGGAAGAACCGCCGTGTAGTCAGATAGAGGTCAATGCGGCGAACTTGGTTCACCGATTTCACCGATGACTCCACTGCTTCCGGTCGTGACCGGTTTTGATTGTGCCCCGTGGCTGGGCGGGGGCGGAAAATGATCAGAATGTGGACGCGGCGCGTGTGGGCTCAAGCGCCCCAGTCGTGGTGAATTGACCGGTTTGGTGCGTGGTCAGCGTCACGCCGGTGGCGTCCGCGGGGTGGGCGGTGGTGGGGGGCGCGGGCGATTCGCCGCGGGCGTCCGTCACGGGGGCGGGGTGCGGGGCCGGGTGCGGTGGTGCGGGCGGCCCCCGCAACGGCCCGGATCGCGGGGCCGGTCGGGTTCCCGCTGGTCGCGGCGCCGGGCCGACCGGGTTCCGGCCGACCCGGAGCGCCGGAGCGCGACCCCGCGCACGTCGGCGCCGTACGCCCCCGCGTACGCCCCGCTCCGGCATCCGACCCCGGCTCACCGCCGACCGAACGCCGGTCCGCAGGGCACCTGGTGGCGCTCCCCGCGCCGAAGCCGCGCATCCGGTCCCGGGTCTGTGATGTCGGACACGTCCATGCGGCCGGACGCGCTGCCGGGGCCGGGGCGGCCACCGGATCCGCCGACTCCGGTGCGCTCGGCGCCCCGTTCGTGGCCGAACTCCGCCGCTTCGGGGGGCGCCTGGGGGCGTGCGCGGGGTGGTGAGGCGTACGGGCGTACGTGAGGCTGCGCCGACCGCTCGGCGGGAGCGCGCCGAAGGCGGCGATCCGGCTGGCCGAGAGGGACCCGGCATCACGGGCCGCGGGGCCGCGGGGCCGCGGGGCCGTGCCGTGCGGGAGGCTGCGGGCGGTGCCCCCCGGGGCCCGGGCCGCAACGGGCCGCCCGTGGCCGCGGCGGCCCCCGCATGCGGTGCCAGCGTCCGGCCGGGGCTGCATGCCCTCGCCGGGTTGCCAAGCGTCGCGGCGCGGTACGGGCGCCCGCACTGGCACTGGCACCGGCACCTGCATCGGCGCCAGCGCTGTGGGCCACGGCCGCAGGCCGTTGCCCAGGCGCCGGGCGGCTCGGCGCGGGGCCGCAGGCCGCACCGGCCTCCCCACCACCGCCGGGTCCGCGCGGCAGCCGCGCGCCGTCGCCACCGCTCCGAGCGGCTCGGCACGGAACCGGGCCCGCCACCCGAGCCCGACCGCGCGCACCCCCGACCCCCCGCTCCCACCCACCCGGCGCCCCCGCCCCCCCATTCACCGCCCCCACCCACACATCGGTGAGCCGCGCCCCCGATCCCGATAAGGTCGACCGAGGCAGAGCCAGGGCAGACTCTGCGTCGTGGCAGGAGCGGGAGGCGGCGGGATGACGGTTCCCGGACGCAGGAGCAGTACCTTCATCCGGCTGGTGCGCGCCGGATTCACCGACCCCTCGACCGCCGGGCGGCTGCTCGACGCGCCCGCCCTGGCCGCCGTGCACAGCGACCCCGTGCTCCTCGACGCCCTCGGCGCGACCGCCGACCCCGACCTCGCCCTGCTCGGCCTCGTCCGGCTCGCCGAGGCGCAGTCGCCCGAGGACCTGCCCCTGCTCCTCGACACCCTCGTCAGCGCCAAACCCCTGCGGGACCGCCTGCTCGGCGTGCTCGGCGCCTCCGAGGCGCTCGCCGACCACCTCGCCCGCCACCCCCACGACTGGCGCGCCCTGGTCACCTACGAGTCCGCCGACCTGCACCCCGGCCTCGCCGAGTTCGAGCGCGGCCTCGCGGACGCCGCCGACCCCGTCGCCCTGCGGGTCTCCTACCGCCGCTGCCTGCTCTCCATCGCCGCCCGGGACGTCTGCGGCACCACCGACGTCGCCCAGGCCGCCGCGGAACTGGCCGACCTCGCCACCGCCACCCTCCGCGCCGCCCTGCGCATCGCGACCGCCGCCGCCCCCGACGACGCCGCCCAGTGCCGGCTCGCCGTCATCGCCATGGGCAAGTGCGGCGGCCACGAGCTGAACTACGTCTCCGACGTCGACGTCATCTTCGTCGGCGACACCGCCCCCGGAGCCGACGAGGGCAAGGCCGTCCAGGCCGCCACCCGGCTCGCCTCCCACCTCATGCGGATCTGCTCCGAGACCACCGTCGAAGGCACCATCTGGCCCGTCGACGCGAACCTCCGCCCCGAGGGCAGGAACGGTCCGCTGGTCCGCACCCTCGCCTCCCACCTCGCCTACTACCAGCGCTGGGCCAAGACCTGGGAGTTCCAGGCGCTCCTGAAGGCCCGCGCCGTCGCCGGCGACCCCGACCTCGGGGCGCAGTACATCGACGCCATAACGCCCCTCGTCTGGCAGGCCGCCGAACGCGACAACTTCGTCGCCGACGTCCAGAAGATGCGCCGCCGCGTCGTCGACAACATCCCCGCCGCCCAGGTCGAACGCGAACTGAAACTCGGCCCCGGCGGCCTGCGCGACGTCGAGTTCGCCGTCCAGCTCCTCCAGCTCGTGCACGGCCGCAGCGACGCCACCCTGCACTCCGGCACCACCCTCGACGCCCTCCAGGCCCTCGCCGCCGGCGGCTACGTCGGCCGCACCGACGCCGCCCAGCTCGGGGACGCGTACCGCTTCCTGCGCGCCATGGAACACCGCATCCAGCTCTACCGGCTGCGCCGCACCCACCTCGTCCCCGAGGACGAGGCCGACCTGCGGCGCCTGGGCCGCTCCATGGGCCTGCGCACCGAACCCGTCGCCGAACTCCACAAGGCCTGGCGCCGCCACGCCTCCGTGGTCCGCCGCCTGCACGAGAAGCTCTTCTACCGGCCGCTCCTGGACGCCGTCGCCCAACTCGCCCCCGGCGAGACCCGGCTCTCCCCGCGCGCCGCCGGGCAGCGCCTCGAAGCCCTCGGGTACGCCGACCCGGTCGCCGCCCTGCGCCACCTGGAGGCCCTCTCCTCCGGGGTCAGCCGCAAGGCCGCCATCCAGCGGACGCTGCTGCCCGTGCTGCTGGGCTGGTTCGCGGACTCCGCCGACCCCGACGCCGGGCTGCTCGGCTTCCGCAAGGTGTCCGACGCCCTCGGCAAGACCCCCTGGTACCTGCGGCTGCTGCGGGACGAGGGCGCCGCCGCCGAGAACCTCGCCCGCGTGCTCTCCGCCGGGCGGCTCGCCCCCGACCTGCTGATGCGGGCCCCCGAAGCGGTGGCCCTGCTCGGCGACACCGGGGGCCTGGAACCCCGTACGCAGGAGGCGCTCACCCAGGAGGTGCTGGCCGCCGTCAACCGCGCCGACCGGCCCGAAGCCGGGGTCGCCGCGGCCCGCGGCGTGCGCCGGCGCGAACTCTTCCGCACCACCGCGGCCGACATCATCGGCTCCTACGGTACGGAGGACAACCCGGCCGAGGAGGACCCCGGCGCCCTCGTCGACCGGGTCGGCAACGCCGTCTCCGACCTGACCGCCGCCACCATCGCCGGCGCCCTGCGCGCCGCCGTCCGCGCCCAGTGGGGCGACATGCTGCCCACCCGGTTCGCGGTCATCGGCGTCGGCCGCTTCGGCGGCCACGAACTGGGCTACGGCTCCGACGCCGACGTCCTCTTCGTCCACGAACCCCGCGCGGGCGTCGACGAACAGGAAGCCGCCAAGGCCGCGCAGGCCGTCGTCTCCGAGATGCGCCGGCTGCTCCAGCTGCCCACCGCCGACCCGCCGCTGCTCATCGACGCCGACCTGCGGCCCGAGGGACGGTCCGGGCCGCTCGTACGGACCCTGCCCTCCTACGCCGCCTACTACCGGCGCTGGGCCCTGACCTGGGAGAGCCAGGCGCTGCTGCGGGCCGAGCCGGTCGCGGGGGACCCGGAGCTCGGCGCCCGCTTCATCGACCTGATCGACCCCTTGCGCTACCCCGTCGAAGGGCTCGGCGAGGACGCGGTCCGCGAGATCCGGCGGCTCAAGGCACGGATGGAATCGGAACGGCTGCCGCGCGGCGCCGACCCGACCCTGCACACGAAGCTGGGCCGCGGCGGGCTCAGCGACGTCGAGTGGACGGTCCAGCTGATGCAGATGCGGCACGCGTGGGCGGAGCCGGGGCTGCGGACCACGCGCACCCGGGAGGCGCTCGCCGCGGCGCACGCGGCCGGGCTGATCCCGACCGAGGAGGCCCAGACGCTGGACGAGGCGTGGGTCCTGGCGACGCGGGTCCGCAATGCGGTGATGCTGGTGCGGGGGCGGGCCGGGGACACGTTTCCCGCCGATGCGCGGGAGCTGGCGGCGGTGGGGCGCTACCTCGGGTACCCGCCGGGGCGGGTGGGGGAGATGCTCGACGACTACCGCCGGATCACCCGTCGTGCCCGTGCGGTGGTCGACGAACTCTTCTACGGCTCCGCCTGACCCGGGGCCTTGTTCCGGCCCCGGGGGCCCCGGGAGCCAGGGCTCTGACTCTTCGGCCCGAGGTCACACCCCCGGCCAGGCGCATCTGGCCATTTTCAGCCTCGCCGGCGTTTGAGGCGCCCCCGGAGGGCGATCCGGCGGAGAGCCGACGTCGGACCCCGGCCGCCCGCCGGTGGTGCCTCCGGCGGCGCCTCAAACGCCGGCGGGGCTGAAATTGGCCCGCGCAGGCCGGCGGGGCTGGTTTTGGCGGGCCGCGCATGCCGACCGCGCTGAAATTGGCCCGCGCAGGCCGGCGGGGCTGGTTTTGGCGGGCCGCGCATGCCGACCGCCGGGTCGGGCCGGCAACGGGGTCAGGATCCGATGCGGATCAGGGCCAGGGTGATGTTGTCCGGGGCGCCGGCGTGGATGGCGGCTTTCCAGAGGGCGAACGCGGCTTCGCCGTCGTCCCGCACCCGCAGCACCTCGCCGATGGTCTCCTGCGGCACGGGGTCGGTCAGCCCGTCGCTGCACACCAGGTAGCGATCGCCCGGGGACAGCGGGAAGGACGCCACGTGCGGGGTCAGGACGTGCGGCGCGCGGCTGCCGCCGATCGTCTGCGTGACGGCCGACGCCGCCCGGCGCCCCGGCAGCGGCGGCGGCCTGTCGTCCACGCTGATCTGCCGCAGCCCGTCCGGCGCCGCGCGGAACACCTTGCTGTCGCCGACGTTGAACGACAGCAGCGACCGGTCCGTGACGAGGGCCCCGGCGACGGTCGTCCCCATCGCGGTCAGCTCCGGACGGCCCGCGGTGGCCGAGTGCACCGCGCGGTTGCAGACGTTCAGCGCGTCCTCGACGGCCCGGGCGCCGTCCAGGGACGGGCCGAGCAGGGCGAGCTGGCGCACGACCAGCTCGCTGGCGATCTCGCCCGCCGGGTGCCCGCCGAGCCCGTCGGCCACCGCCACCACGAGGGGTCTGCCGACGGGGAACAGGAGGGTCTGCGGGCTGCGGGTCGTGGTCCCGCACAGCGTCCACGGCCCCACCACGAGGCTGTCCTCGTTCTGATCGCGGACCAGCCCGACATGGCTCAGGGCGGTCACGGCCATGTACATCGCCACGACGTCCCGCCTCTCCGCAACGGCCGACGCGTCCTTCCTCCATTGTGGCGCGCCACGGCACCGGGGCCAGCTCGGCCGACCGGGGGACCGGGGGAACGGGGAGTCCCCGGGGTGCTCCACGGGTAGGGGGCAGGCGCACCGCCCGGCCCGACCACGCCCCGCCCCACCCCACCCCGCCCGCCCGAGGAGAACCGCATGGCACTGTCCGACCGCTACCGCACGGCCTGGGACGGCTACTGGGAGCAGAGCTCCGGGGTCGAGGGCGAGCCCTTCTGGGACGCCGGGGCCGCCGTGACGGCCGGGCGGGACGTCGCGCTCCTGGAACCGCACGCCGATCCCGCGCTCCCCATCGCCGACCTCGGCTGCGGCAACGGCACCCAGACCCGCTTCCTCGCCACCCGCTTCGCCGCCGCCGTCGGCGTGGACCTCGCCGCGGCCGCCGTGGCCCACGCCCGCCGCGCCGACCCGGCCGGGGTGGCCTCGTACGAGCAGCTCGACCTGACCGACGGGCCGGGCGCCCGGGCCCTGCACGCACGCCTCGGCGACGCCCACGTCTACCTGCGGGCCGTCCTGCACCAGAGCGACCCCGAGGACCGCCCCGCCGTCGCCGCCGCGGTCGCCGCCCTCCTCGGGGACAGGGGGCGGGCGCTGGTGCTGGAGCCCACCGACGAGGCCGAGGCGGTGATGCGCACCGTGGGTCCGACCCCGAAGCTGCTGCGGGTACGGGAGCACGACCTGCGCCCGGGCCGGGTGGCCGACGGCGAGGTCGCGGAGCTGCTGCGCGGGGCCGGGCTGCGGATCCTGGAGCAGGGCTCCACCACGCTCGTGATGAGCGAGGTACGGGCCGACGGATCGCTCGTCGAACTTCCGGCCCGGTGGTTCGTCGCCGGACGCTGACCGAGCCGCCGGGAAGAGCCCGGCCGCGCTCAGGCGCCCGAGCGCACCCGGCGGAACCGGTCGACGCGGCGCAGCAGCGCCGCCGACGCCGGGTGCGGACCCGTGTGCAGCGGGTGGCGCGGCAGCCGGTGGGGCAGGGCCCCGTACCAGGCGCGGGAGACGGTGTAGCCGAAGGCCAGGCACAGCGCTCCGCCCGCCGCGTCGAGCCAGAAGTGGTTGGCGGTGGCCACGATCACGACGAGGGTCGCGGTGGGGTACAGCAGGCCCAGGATCCGGGCCCACGGCGCGGACGCGACGGCGAAGACGGTCAGCCCGCACCAGAGCGACCAGCCGATGTGCATCGAGGGCATCGCCGCGTACTGGTTCGACATGTGCTTGAGGTCCCCGGAGGCCATGGAGCCCCAGGTGTGGTGCTTGAGCACGGTGTCGATGAAGGCGGTGCCGTTCATCAGCCGGGGCGGCGCCAGCGGGAACAGGTAGTAGCCGACCAGGGCCACGCCGGTGGTGGCGAAGAGGACCAGGCGGGCGGCCGCGTACCGCCCCGGATGGAACCGGTAGATCCACACCAGGACGGCGATCGTCACGATGAAGTGCAAGGTGGCGTAGTAATAGTTCATGCCCACGATCAGCCACGTCACCGAGTCGACGGCGTGGTTGACGCTGCGCTCCACGGCGATGCCGAGGGTGCGCTCCACGCGCCAGATCCAGTCGGCGTTCGCGAGGGCGGCCGCCTTCTCCTCGGGGACCGAGTTGCGGATCAGCGAGTACGTCCAGTAGCTGATCGCGAGCAGCAGGACCTCGAACCAGATCCGCGGCCGCCGCGGCGCCCGCAGCCGCCCCAGCAGCCCGCCGGCGGACCCGGCCGGTCCCCGGCGGTCCCGGGGGCTCCCGTCCTCGGGCACGGCGGGTGACGAGATGTCCGTCCTGGTATCCAGTGCCTTCACACTCACTTCACCCATGGGGAAAGAGTCTGTCAGATGGCGCGCCTGCTCCGATCATCCCCCCGGACGGTCCTGCCCGCGCGGGCATCAGACCTGCGGAGGATCGCGCGGGAAGAAGCGGCAGGTCAGGGGCGTTCGGCGGGACGGCCGGAGGCCGTGGACCCGCGCACCACCAGCTCGGGGAGGAAGACGAACTCGCTGTGCGGTGCGGGGGTCCCGCCGATCTCCTCCAGCAGGGTCCGCACGGCGGCCTGCCCCATCGCCTGGACCGGCTGGCGGATGGTGGTCAGCGGCGGGTCGGTGAAGGCTATGAGCGGGGAGTCGTCGAAGCCGACCACCGAGACGTCCTGCGGCACCCGCAGCCCCTGCTGGCGGGCCGCCCGTACGGCGCCGAGCGCCATCATGTCGCTCGCGCACACGATGGCCGTACAGCCGCGGGCGATGAGCGCGGTGGCCGCGGCCTGGCCGCCCTCCAGCGTGTACAGGGAGTGCTGGACCAGCTCCTCGATCGCGGCGTCGTCCAGCCCGAGGCGCTCGCGCATGCCCAGCCGGAAGCCCTCGATCTTGCGGAGCACGGGCACGAACCGCTTGGGCCCCACCGCCAGCCCGATCCGGGTGTGGCCGAGCGCCGTCAGGTGGGTCACCGCGAGCTGCATCGCGGCCCGGTCGTCGGGGGAGACGAAGGGAGCCTGCACCTTGTCGGAGAACCCGTTGATCAGGACGTACGGAACGCCCTGGCCGCGGAGTTGGTCGTAGCGCCCCATGTCGGCCGTGGTGTCCGCGTGCAGACCGGAGACGAAGATGATGCCGGAGACCCCGCGGTCCACGAGCATCTCGGTCAGCTCGTCCTCGGTGGATCCGCCGGGGGTCTGGGTGGCCAGCACCGGCGTGTACCCCTGCCGGGTGAGGGCCTGCCCGATGACCTGCGCGAGCGCGGGAAAGATGGGATTGTCCAGCTCGGGCGTTATCAGCCCGACGAGGCCGGCGCTGCGCTGGCGCAGCCGCACGGGGCGCTCGTAACCGAGGACGTCGAGCGCGGCCAGCACCGATTCGCGGGTGCCCGCGGCCACACCTGGCTTGCCGTTGAGGACCCGGCTGACCGTGGCTTCGCTGACCCCCGCCTGAGCTGCGATGTCGGCAAGCCGTGCGGTCATGGAAATGGACTGTACCGGTCGCACGTCACATTGCCCACCACGTGCACGTGGCCGGCGGCAGCACGACCTCGCGCCCGTCCGTCTCCACCGGAGAGCTGGACAGGACGGGCCTGCCGGGCGCCGGCAGCGCGACCGGCGCCGACCGGGTGTTGAGCGTGCAGACGAAGTCCGGGCGGGCGAAGACGAGCACCCCCTGCGGCCCCTCCAGCCACCGCATCCCGGTCCCGCCCGGCTCCGGCGCCCCCAGCCCCGGCATCGCCCGGCGCAGCTCGATGGCCGCCCGGTACAGCTCCAGGGTGGAGTGCGGATCACCGGTCTGGGCGGCCACGCTCAGCCCCGCCCACTCCGCCGGCTGCGGCAGCCAGCTCCCCCCGGTCCCGAACCCGTACGGGGCCTCCTCGCCCGACCACGGGATCGGCACCCGGCAGCCGTCGCGCAGTCCGTCCTGCCCGGCGCTGCGCGTGAACGCCGGGTCCTGGCGCACCTCGGCCGGAAGGTCGACGACCTCGGGCAGGCCGAGCTCCTCGCCCTGGTACACGTACGCCGACCCCGGCAGCGCCAGCATCAGCATCGCCGCCGCCCGCGCCCGCGCGAGGCCCTGCGCCCCACCCCCATAACGCGTCACGTGCCGCACCACATCGTGGTTGGAGAGCACCCACGTCGTCGGAGCACCCACCGAGGCGGTGGCCGCCAGGGACTCGTCGATGACCGTCCGCATCGCCCCCGCGTCCCAGGGACACTTCAGGAACCGGAAGTTGAAGGCCTGGTGCAGCTCGTCGGGGCGCACGTACAGGGCCAGGCGCTCCGACGTCGGTGCCCAGGCCTCCGCGACCCCGATCCGCGCGCCCTCGTACCCGTCCAGCAAGCGGCGCCAGGACCGGTGGATCTCGTGGACCCCGTCCTGGTCGAAGAAGGGCAGCGGCTCGGCGCCGATCAGGGTGACCTGCGCCTCGCGCCCCAGGTCCGGCAGCCCGGCCGCCTTGACCATGCCGTGCGCGACGTCGATCCGGAAGCCGTCCACCCCCAGGTCCAGCCAGAACCGCAGGACGGACTCGAACTCCTCCCGCACCCCGGAGTGCTCCCAGTTCAGGTCCGGCTGCTCGGCGGCGAACAGGTGCAGGTACCACTCCCCGTCGGCCGCCCGGGTCCAGGCCGGGCCGCCGAAGACCGACTGCCAGTCGTTCGGCGGCAGCTCCCCGGCCGTCCCCCGCCCCGGGCGGAAGTGGTAGCGCGCCCGCTCCGGGCCGCCGGGCGCCCCGGCGAGCGCCGCCCGGAACCAGGGGTGCCGCTCGGAGGTGTGGTTAGGCACCACGTCGACGATCACGCGCAGCCCCAGCGCGTGGGCGGCCCGTACCAGGTCGTCCGCGTCGGCGAGGTCCCCGAAGAGGGGGTCGACCGCCCGGTGGTCCGCGACGTCGTAGCCGCCGTCCGCCTGCGGGGACACGTAGAAGGGGGTGAGCCACAAGGCGTCCACCCCGAGCCGGGCCAGGTGCGGGAGCCGCTCGCGGACTCCGCGCAGGTCGCCCACGCCGTCTCCGTCGCCGTCACCGAAGGAGCGGACGTACACCTGATAGATGACGGCATCGCGCCACCAGTCGCCGCTCGGGGTGACGTCGCTGGAAGCGCTTGCAAGCCGGGAGGCGGTCAGCTCAGGGGTCATATCGGGGTCAACGTCCGGACCCCGGGCCTGGTTGCGGGCCCGTTCACCCGAAGACGGTTCGAACTAACAGCAAGCTGCGGCAACCGTACGGACACACGGATGTAACGATCACCAGGTCTTGCAGAAAATTGCCGCAAGGTCTTTCCGTCGGCTTTCAGGCTTGTTACGTTCCTGGCAACTCGGCACCGCGAGGGCGCGGCCGGGATCATCGAAGGAGTTCATATGCGGCGTGGCATAGCGGCCACCGCGCTGGTCGCGGCTCTGGCGCTCGCGGCGACGGCTTGCGGCGGCGACAAGAACGACAACGGCGGCGGGGACAGCGCCGGTGGCGAGATCTCCGGCACGGTCACCTGGTGGGACACCTCCAACGACACGGAGAAGGCGACCTTCCAGAAGCTCGCCGAGGCGTTCACCACCCAGCACCCGAAGGTCACCGTCAAGTACGTCAACGTTCCGTACGGCGACGCGCAGAACAAGGTCAAGAACGCCTTCAGCAGCGGCGCCGAGGCCCCGGACGTCATCCGCGCCGACGTCGGCTGGGTCGCCGACTTCGCCTCGCTCGGCTACCTGGACAAGGTCCCCGCGGACACGGCCAAGAAGGTCACCGCGGACTTCCTGCCCCAGGCGGCGGCCAGCGGCACGTACGAGAACCAGCTCTATGCCGTCCCGCAGGTCATCGACTCCCTCGGCCTCTTCTACAACAAGAAGATGCTGGCGGACGCGGGCGTCAAGCCCCCGACCACCCTCGAAGAGGTCAAGACCGCGGCCGCCGCGATCAAGGCGAAGACCGGCAAGACCGGCCTCTACCTGCGCGGCGACGACTCCTACTGGTCCCTCCCCTTCATCTACGGCGAGGGCGGCGACCTCGTCGACGCCAAGAACAAGACGGTCACCATCGACAACGCGGCGGGCGTCAAGGCCTTCAAGGCCGCCCGCGACCTGATCACCTCCGGTGCGGCGGTCACCAACGCCACCGACGGCTACGACAACATGCAGACCGCCTTCAAGTCGGGCGAGGTCGCGATGATGGTCAACGGTCCGTGGGCGGTCAAGGACACCTACGCCGGTGCCCAGTTCGCCGACAAGGCCAACCTCGGCATCACCCCGGTCCCGGCCGGCTCCGTCAAGGCGGGCGCCCCGCAGGGCGGCCACGACCTGGCCGTCTACGCCGGTTCCAAGAACCGCACCGCCGCGCACGCCTTCGTCGACTACATGACCTCCCAGGAGGTGCAGGTCCAGGCCACCAAGGAACTGAGCCTGCTGCCGACCCGCACCGCCGCCTACGAGGTGCCGGAGGTCAAGGGCAACGAGATGGTCGCGTTCTTCAAGCCCGCCGTGGACAAGGCCGTCGAGCGCGCCTGGATCCCGGAGAACGGCTCCCTCTTCGAGCCCCTCAAGCTCCAGTTCACCAAGGCGGTCACCGGGACGTCGAGCCCGGAGGACGCGGCCAAGGCGGCCGGCGTCGAGTTCCGCAAGATCCTCAAGGGCTGGAAGTAGCACGACGATGGCTGCTGAGACCAGCCAGTCAGTGGTGAAGGCCGCGGGCGACGACGTCGCCCGCGGCCGGAGCCGCGGGACTGACCGCAAGCCCGGGGCCCGCCCCGGCCGGATCCGGCGCGCGCTGGCCACCCACTGGTACGCCTGGGCGATGATCACCCCCGTGGTGCTCGTCCTCGGCGTGATCATCGGGTGGCCGCTGGTCCGCGGGATCTACCTGTCGCTGACCAACGCCAACGAGCGCAACGTCGCCCGTACGATCGGCCCCAACACGATCGACGCGACGTACGAGTTCGTCGGGCTCGACAACTACACCGCCGCGCTGAGCGACCCGGTCTTCCTGGACCGGCTGGTGTGGACGGTGATCTGGACCGTCGCGTGCGTGTCCATCACCTTCACGCTCGGTCTCGGCCTCGCCACCATCCTGAACCGGGAGTTCCGGGGCCGCGCCGCCTACCGGATGGCGCTCATCCTGCCCTGGGCCGTCCCCGGCTTCGTCTCCGTCTTCGCCTGGCGGTTCCTCTTCAACCGCGACAACGGCATCCTGAACAAGGTCCTCGAAGGCGGCGGGATCTCCGCCGTCCCGTGGCTCGACGACCCCACCTGGGCCAAGCTCGCCGTCATCACCGTCAACGTCTGGCTCGGCATCCCCTTCATCATGGTCGCCCTGCTCGGCGGCCTCCAGTCCATCCCCGGCGAGCTGTACGAGGCCGCCGAGATGGACGGCGCGAGCCCCTGGCAGCGCTTCCGGCACATCACCCTGCCGGGGCTGCGCACGGTCAGCATGACGGTGGTGCTGCTCTCCACCATCTGGACCTTCAACATGTTCCCGGTGATCTTCCTGCTCACGCGGGGCGGCCCGGGCGACTCCACGGAGATCCTGGTGACCCAGGCCTTCCGGCAGGCGTTCGTGACCAGCCCGCGCGACTTCGCCGGGTCCGCGACCTGGGGCGTCCTGATCCTCGCCCTGCTCATGATCTTCGCGCTGGTCTACCGGCGTGCGCTGCGCAAGCAGGGAGAGGTGTGGTGACCGTGACCACCGCCAGCACCGCCAAGGGGGTGCGGCCGCGCGGACAGCGCGGACCGCTCGCCTCCGTCGCCCTGCACGCCACCCTGGTCGTGGCGGCCGTCATCGCCGTCTTCCCCGTGCTGTGGATCCTGCTGACCTCGCTCAAGCCGCCGCAGCAGGCGGTCAGCACCGACTTCATCAAGGACCCCACGCTCGACAACTACCGCTACCTGGTGGACCACACGTCCTTCTTCACCTGGTTCGGCAACTCGGTCCTGGTCGCGGGCATCACCACGGTCCTCGGCGTGTTCATCGCCGCGACCACCGGGTACGCGGTCAGCCGGTTCAGGTTCCCCGGCATGAAGCCGCTGATGTGGACCCTGCTCGTCACCCAGATGTTCCCCATGGCCATCCTCATCGTCCCGCTCTACAACCTGATGGGGGAGCTGGGGCTGCTCAACCAGCCGCTCGGCCTGATCATCACCTACCTCACCATCGCGGTGCCGTTCTGCGCCTGGATGATGAAGGGCTTCTTCGACACCATCCCGATCGAGATCGACGAATCGGGCCGGGTCGACGGGCTCAACCCCTTCGGGACCTTCTGGCGGCTGATCCTCCCGCTGGCCCGGCCGGGCCTCGCGGTCACCGCCTTCTACTCGTTCATCACCGCCTGGGGCGAGGTCGCGTACGCCTCCGCCTTCCTGGTCGGCGACGACAACCTCACCCTGGCCGGAGGTCTGCAGACCTTCGTCACCCAGTACACCGCCAACTGGGGCCCGATGACGGCGGCTTCCGTCCTCATCGCCATCCCCGCGGCGATCTTCTTCGTCTTCGCCCAGCGTCACCTCGTCGCCGGTATGACCGCGGGCGCGACCAAGGGCTGACCCCCCTTCCCGACGTGTACACCGGCCCGATCTCTCCAAGGACGACATGACCCAGCACCTCGCCGACGCCCTTCCCACCGCGACCGGCACCCAGCCCGGCTGGTGGCGGGAAGCGGTGATCTACCAGGTCTACCCGCGCAGTTTCGCCGACAGCAACGGGGACGGGATGGGAGACCTCGAAGGGATCCGGACCCGGCTGCCCTACCTCAAGGAACTCGGCGTCGACGCCGTCTGGCTCAGCCCGTTCTACGCCTCCCCGCAGGCCGACGCGGGCTACGACGTCGCCGACTACCGGGCCATCGACCCGATGTTCGGCACCCTCCACGACGCCGACGCCGTGATCCGCGAAGCCCACGCGCTGGACCTGCGGATCATCGTGGACCTCGTCCCCAACCACTGCTCCGACCAGCACGAATGGTTCAAGCAGGCCCTGCGGGAGGGCCCCGGCAGCCCGCTGCGCGAACGCTTCCACTTCCGCCCCGGGCGCGGCGCGGCCGGTGAACTGCCGCCCAACGACTGGGAGTCCATCTTCGGCGGCCCGGCCTGGACGCGGGTGGCCGACGGCGAGTGGTACCTGCACCTCTTCGCCCCCGAGCAGCCCGACTTCAACTGGGAACACGCCGCCGTCCAGGACGAGTTCCGCTCGATCCTGCGGTTCTGGCTGGACCTCGGCGCCGACGGCTTCCGGATCGACGTCGCCCACGGCCTGGTCAAGGCGGCCGGGCTGCCCGACCTCGGCCGCGACGAGCAGCTCAAGCTGCTGGGCAACCAGGTGCTGCCCTTCTTCGACCAGGACGGGGTCCACGAGATCTACCGCTCCTGGCGGACCGTGCTGGAGGAGTACGCCGGTGACCGGATCGGCGTCGCCGAGGCGTGGACCCCGAGCGCGGACCGCACCGCGCTCTACCTGCGCCCCGACGAGCTGCACCAGGCCTTCAACTTCCAGTACCTGAACACCGGTTGGGACGCCGAGGCGCTGCGCGCCACCATCGACGAATCGCTCGACGCGATGCGGCCCGTGGGCGCTCCGACGACGTGGGTGCTGTCGAACCACGACGTGGTGCGGCACGTGACCCGCTACGGCGGCGGCGCGCAGGGCCTCGCGCGGGCGCGGGCGGCGGCGATGCTGATGCTGGCGCTGCCGGGGTCGGCGTACGTGTACCAGGGCGAGGAGCTCGGCCTGCCCGAGGTCGTCGACCTTCCGGCCGAGGTGCGCCAGGACCCGGCGTTCACGCGCAGCGCCGGGCAGGACGGACTGCGCGACGGCTGCCGGGTGCCGATCCCGTGGTCGGGCGAGGAGGCCCCGTACGGGTTCGGGACCGGCGGGAGCTGGCTGCCGCAGCCGGCGGAGTGGGCGGGGCTGAGCGTGGCCGCCCAGACCGGCGATCCGCACTCCACCCTGGAGCTGTACCGGGCCGCGCTGCGGATCCGGCGCGAGCGCGCCGACCTGGGCGCGGGGGACGCGGTGGAGTGGCTGCCGGCCCCGGCCGGGGTGCTGGCCTTCCGGCGCGGTGAGTTCGTGTGCACCGTGAACACGGGGGGCGAGGCGGTCCGCATGCCCGCGCCCGGCACCGTGCTGCTGGCGAGCGGCCCGCTGGCCGACCCGGATCTGCTCCCGGCCGACACGGCGGTGTGGTGGCAGGGGTGACCTCCCCGCTGCGGCTGACGGACATCGCCGCGCAGGCCCGGGTCAGCGAGGCGACCGTCAGCCGTGTGCTCAACGGCAAGGCGGGCGTGGCGGCCGGCACCCGGCACAAGGTGCTGGCCGCGCTCGACCTGCTCGGCTACGAACGGCCCGTACGGCTGCGGCGGCGCAGCAACGGGCTCGTCGGGCTGCTCATCCCCGAGCTGACCAACCCGATCTTCCCGGCGTTCGCGCAGGTCATCGAGCAGGCGCTGGCGGGGCACGGGTACACGCCGGTGCTGTGCACGCAGACGCCCGGCGGGGCCACCGAGGACGAGCTGGTGGAGCAGCTGGAGGAGCGGGGGGTGACGGGGATCGTGTTCCTGTCGGGGCTCCACGCGGATTCCCTGGCGGATCCGGCGCGCTACCGGCGCCTGGCCGCGCGCGGGGTCCCCTTCGTGCTGATCAACGGATTCAACGAGCAGGTCAACGCGCCCTTCATCTCGCCCGACGACCGGGCGGCGGCGGACATGGCGGTGCGGCACCTGGAAGACCTCGGCCACCGGCGGATCGGGCTGGCGATCGGGCCGACGCGCTACGTCCCCTCGGCCCGCAAGGAGCAGGGCTTCCTGGCGGCCCTTCCCTCGGCCGAGGCGGAGGGGCTGATCCAGCGCACCCTGTTCACGGTGGAGGGCGGGCACGCGGCGGGGGGCGCGCTGCTGGACCGCGGGTGCACGGGGATCGTGTGCGGGAGCGATCCGATGGCGCTGGGCGTCATACGGGCGGCCCGCGAGCGGGGGCTGCGCGTCCCGGAGGACGTCTCGGTGGTCGGCTTCGACGACTCCCCGCTGATCGCGTTCACGGACCCGCCGCTGACGACGGTCCGCCAGCCGGTCCGGGCGATGGCGACGGCGGCGGTGGGCGCCCTGCTGGAAGCGGTGGGCGGCACCCCGGTCCAGCGCACGGAGTACGTCTTCCAGCCGGAACTGGTCGTCCGCGGCTCGACGGCCCAGGTGCCGTAGCCCCGGGGGAGGCGGGGGTTCGGCGTCACGCGGGCGCGGGGGGCCGCGCTGCCCGGCCGTAACGCCTACTGCGGCGTGGTCTCTTCGGTGACCCACGACAGGTAGGTGTCCGAGCCGCCGTCCACAGGGAGCACGATCCACTCCGGTACGTCGTAGCCGTGCTGCCCGGCCACCCAGGCGGTCAGGGCGGGCAGGCGGACGCGGGTCGTCTTGTAGGAGATGCGCCACTCGGTGGCCGTCTCCACCGCGCCCTGCCACCGGTAGACGGCGGTCAGGGGCGCGTCGATGTGCGCGCAGGCGGCCAGGCGGGCCGCCACCGCGCCGCGCGCCAGCTCCCGCGCGGCGTCCTCGTCGTCGATGGTCGTCTGCGCGATCACGATGTCCGTCGCCATGGCGTTCCTCCTGCGTGCCGGGGGCCGTGCCCGTGTGCCCCGGGGGACCCTACCGAGCCGCTCCGCCGGGGACTGCCCGGAAACAATTCTGCAATCTCTTGCGCAAACTCTTGCAACACTCCTGGCCGCGCCCTACGGTCGCGACAATCCCCACCTCGTCACCTCCCCACCTCTCCGCCAGGAGGCCCCCATGCCCCGCATCCACAGAGCCGTGGTCGCGTGCGCCGCCCTCTCCCTCGCCGCCGCCGTCGGCACCTGGCAGGCGCCGTCGGCCGACGCCTCGCCGCCCGCCGAACGGGACGTCACCGCCGTCCTCTTCGAGTGGAACTTCCCGTCCGTCGCCAAGGCCTGCACCGACACGCTCGGTCCCGCCGGCTACGGCTACGTCCAGGTCTCGCCTCCCCAGGAGCACATCCAGGGCCCCCAGTGGTGGACCTCGTACCAGCCCGTCAGCTACAAGATCGCCGGGCGGCTCGGTGACCGGACCGCCTTCAAGGCCATGGTCGACACCTGCCACGCGGCGGGGGTCAAGGTGGTCGCCGACTCCGTCATCAACCACATGGCCGCCTCCGACGGCACCGGAACGGGGGGCAGTTCGTACACGAAGTACAACTACCCCGGGATCTACTCCGGCGCCGACATGGACGACTGCCGCGCCACCGTCTCCAACTACCAGGACCGCGCCAACGTCCAGAACTGCGAGCTGGTGCAGCTCGCGGACCTCGACACGGGCGAGGACTACGTCCGGGGCCGGATCGCCGGGTACCTGAACGACCTGCTCACCCTCGGGGTCGACGGGTTCCGCATCGACGGCGCCAAGCACATGCCCGCCGCCGACCTCGCCGACATCAAGTCGCGGCTGACCTCACCGGGCGCCTACTGGAAGCAGGAGGCGATCCACGGCGCGGGCGAGGCCGTCTCGCCGAACGAGTACCTCGGCACGGGCGACGTGCAGGAGTTCCGCTACGGCCGCGACCTCAAGCGGATCTTCCAGAACGAGAACCTCGCCTCCCTGAAGACCTTCGGCGAGGCGTGGGGCTACCTGCCCGGCGGCCAGGCCGCCGTCTTCGTCGACAACCACGACACCGAGCGCGGCGGCGACACCCTCAACTACACGGCGGGCGCCGGTTACACGCTCGCCAACGTCTTCATGCTGGCCTGGCCCTACGGCTCGCCCGACGTGCACTCGGGCTACTCCTTCACCGACCGCGACGCCGGCCCGCCCAACGGCGGTGCCGTGCAGTCCTGTTACGCCGACGGGTGGACCTGTCAGCACGCCTGGCGCGAGATCTCCTCGATGGTGGGCTTCCACAACGCGGCGCGCGGGCAGGGCGTCACCAACTGGTGGGACAACGGCGGCGACCAGATTGCCTTCGGGCGCGGCGCCAAGGCGTACGTGGCCATCAACCACGAGGCGTCGGCGCTGACCCGGACCTTCCAGACCTCGCTCCCGGCCGGGGACTACTGCGACGTGCAGAGCGGGCGCGGAGTCACGGTGAACGGCTCCGGACAGTTCACGGCGACGCTCGGGCCGGACACCGCCGTCGCCCTGCACGTCAACTCCCGTACCTGCTCCGGCGGGACGACCACCCCGCCGCCCGCGGCGGCCGGCGCCTCGTTCGCCGTCAACGCCACCACCGTGCCCGGCCAGAACGTCTACGTCACCGGTGACCAGAGCGCGCTCGGGAACTGGAACACCGCCTCCGCGCTGAAGCTCGACCCGGCCGCCTACCCGGTCTGGAAGCTCGACGTCGCCCTGCCCGCGGGCACGTCCTTCGCCTACAAGTACGTCCGCAAGGACGCCGCGGGCAACGTCACCTGGGAGAGCGGCGCCAACCGTACGGCCACCGTCCCCGCGAGCGGGAAGGTCGCGCTGAGCGACACCTGGCGCAGCTGAACGACACCCGGCGCAACCGACCCCCGCCCGCCCCCGCCCCGACCCGCCGAGGAGACCCCGCCTTGATACGCCCAGCCGCAGGAATCGTCGCCGCCGCCCTGGCCGTGACCCTCCTGCCCGCCCTGCCCGCGGCGGCCGCCGTCAAGGCCCCCGCTCCGCCTCCGGACGCGAAACTGGCGGCCGAGCCCGCCCGGCACGACCTGACCCGGGAGCAGTTCTACTTCGTGCTCCCGGACCGGTTCGCGAACGGCGATCCGCGCAACGACCGGGGCGGTCTCACCGGCAGCCGCCTCCGGACGGGGCTGGACCCGACGGACAAGGGCTTCTACCAGGGCGGCGACCTCAAGGGGCTGACCGACCGGCTCGACTACATCAAGGGGCTG
Organism: Streptomyces sp. NPDC043876; assembly: GCF_056435825.1. Classification (NCBI taxonomy): domain Bacteria; kingdom Bacillati; phylum Actinomycetota; class Actinomycetes; order Kitasatosporales; family Streptomycetaceae; genus Streptomyces; species Streptomyces sp. NPDC043876. Next base: position 698,335 of record NZ_JBWKDV010000002.1, read on the forward strand.
GGCACCACCGCCATCTGGATGGCGCCCATCTTCAAGAACCAGCCGGTGCAGGGCGAGGGCGCGAACGCCTCGGCGGGCTACCACGGTTACTGGATCACCGACTTCACCCAGGTCGACCCGCACTTCGGGACCAACGCCGACCTGGAGCGGCTGATCGACAAGGCGCACGGGAAGGGGATGAAGGTCTTCTTCGACGTCATCACCAACCACACGGCCGATGTCATCGACTACCGGGAGAAGTCGTACTCGTACCTCTCCAAGGGCGCCTTCCCCTACCTGACCAAGGACGGGGTGGCCTTCGACGACTCGGACTACGCCGCCGCGGCCGCCGCGGGGAAGAAGGACTTCCCCGCGGTCGGCCCGGGGTCCTTCCCGCGCACCCCGCTCGTCCCCGCCGACAAACGCAACGCCAAGGTCCCGGCCTGGCTGAACGATCCGACGATGTACCACAACCGGGGTGACTCCACCTTCGCGGGCGAGTCCGCCGGGCACGGCGACTTCTCCGGGCTCGACGACCTGTGGACCGAGCGTCCCGAGGTCGTCTCCGGGATGGAGAAGATCTACGAGAAGTGGGTCCGGGACTTCCGCATCGACGGCTTCCGTATCGACACCGTCAAACACGTCGACCTGCCGTTCTGGACCCAGTGGGCGACCGCCCTCGACGCCTACGCCGCCCGGCAGGGGCGGCCGAAGTTCTTCATGTTCGGCGAGGTGTACTCCGCGGACACGGCGGTCACCTCGCCCTACGTCACCCGGGGGCGCCTCGACGCCACCCTCGACTTCCCGCTCCAGGACGCGATCCGCGCGTACGCCGCCCAGGGCGCCGGGGCCGGGCGGCTGGCCTCCGTCCTCGGAGCCGACTACCGGTACACCAGCGACAAGGCGAACGCCTACGAGCAGGTGACCTTCCTCGGCAACCACGACATGGGGCGGTTCGGCTCCTTCCTGAAGCAGGACCGGCCGGGGGCGGGGGAGCAGGAGCTGCTCGACCGCTACCGGCTGGCCAACGAGCTGATGTTCTTCTCCCGCGGCAACCCGGTGGTCTACTACGGCGACGAACAGGGCTTCACGGGCGCGGGCGGCGACAAGGACGCCCGCCAGTCGCTCTTCGCCTCCACGACGCCGGACTACCTCGACGACGACCAGCTCGGAACGGTGCGCACACACGCGAGCGATGCTTACGATCCGGGACACCCGCTCTACCAGCAGATCAGTGCTCTCTCGAAGCTGACCAAGGCGCACCCCGCCCTGCGGGACGGCGTCCAGAGCGAGCGCCTCGCCGACGGCTCCCTCTACGCCTTCGCCCGTACGGACCCCCGCACCCGCACCGAGTACCTGGTCGCCGCCAACAACGGGTCCGCCCCGCGCACCGTGGAACTCGACGCCCCGGCCGGCGCCGCCTACACCGTCCTCTACGGCGGCGCGGGCACCACCACCGTCTGGGCCTCCTCCACCGGCAAGCTCTCCGTCACCGCCCCCGCCCTCGGCAGCGTGGTCCTCAAGGGCACCACCCCCATCCCGGCCCCCGCCACCCGCCCCGCGCTGACCCTCATCCCGCCCGCCCCCGGCGCCACCGGCACCGTCGAGCTGTCGGCCACCGTCACCGGCGGCGGCCTGAACCGCGTCGTCTTCGCCGCCCAGAGCGGCAACGACAAGTGGCAGGTCCTCGGCTCCGCCGACCACGCCCCCTACACGGTCACCCAGCAGGTCACCGCCCCGCCGGGCACCCCGCTGCGCTACAAGGCGGTCGTCGTCGACGCCTCCGGCCGCACCGCGAGCGCCCTGGCCGCCTCCACCGCAGGCCAGACCCCGCCCCCCGAGGTCCCCACCGCCGTCCAGCGCGACCACGCCGTCGTGCACTACCACCGCCCCGACGGCGACTACACGAACTGGCGGCTCTACGCCTGGGGCGACCTCGCCGACGGCGAAGCCACCACCTGGCCGGCCGGGCACGACTTCACCGGCCGCGACGCCTACGGGGCCTTCGCCTACGTCAGGCTCAAGCCCGGCGCGAGCGCCGTCAACTACCTCGTCATCGACAAGGACGGCACCAAGGACGTCGCCGCCGACCGCACCATGGACGTGACGAAGACCGGCGAGATCTGGCTGGAGCAGGGCGAGGAGCCCGCCGGCACCGACCGCCCCGCCCACCCGCCGCAGGACCAGTCCAAGGCCGTCCTCCACCTGAACCGCGCCGACGGCGCCTACGACGGCTGGGGCCTGCACGTGTGGACCGGCGCCGCCGCCCCCACCGACTGGTCCAAGCCGCTGCTCCCCGTCCGCACCGACTCCTACGGCGCGGTCTACGAGGTCCCGCTCGCCCCGGGCGCCACCTCGCTGAGCTACATCCTCCACAAGGGCGACGAGAAGGACCTGCCCACCGACCAGTCCCTCGACCTCAAGGCCACCGGCCACGAGGCCTGGCTGCTGGCCGGGCAGCAGACCTACCTGCTGCCGCAGGCCGCCGGATCCGCCGCCGCCCTCGACCTGACCAAGGCCGAGGCCGTCTGGATCGACCGCGACACCCTCGCCTGGAACGCCCCGCCCGCCGCCGCCTCCGTCCAGCTCCTGGCCTCCCGCGAGGGCGCGGTCAAGGCCGCGGACGGCGCCCTCACCGGCACCGCGAAGGCCCGCTGGCTGCGGCTGACCCCGGGCGCGCTGAGCGACGTACAGAAGAAGAAGTTCCCGCACCTGGCGGCGTACACCGCCTTCACCGTCGACCCGCGCGACCGCGACCGGGTGCGCGAGGCGCTGCGCGGTCAGGTCGTCGCGAGCGCCCGCGCCGCCAACGGCGCCGTGCTCGCCGCCACCGGCGTCCAACTGGCGGGCGTACTGGACGACTTGTACGCCAACACCACCCCGCTCGGCCCCACCTTCTCCGCCCGCGGCCCGCGGCTCGCGCTCTGGGCGCCCACCGCCCAGCAGGTCTCCCTCGAACTCGACGGCGGCGCCCGCACCGTCCCCATGCGCCGCGACGACGCCACCGGCGTCTGGTCGGCGGACGGCGACCGCTCCTGGACCGGCAAGCGCTACCGCTACGCCGTGACCGTCTGGGCGCCGAGCACGGGGCAGGTGGTCCGCAACCTGGTCACCGACCCCTACTCCACCGGCCTGACCACCGATTCGACCTACAGCCTGGTCACCGACCTGGCCGCGCCCGCGCTCCAGCCGCCCGGCTGGCGCGACCTGAAGAAGCCCGCCCCCGTCCCCTTCACCTCCGCCCAGATCCAGGAACTCCACATCCGGGACTTCTCGGTGGCCGACCCGACCAGCCGGCACCCCGGCCAGTACCTGGCCTTCACCGACACCGACTCGGCCGGCATGAAGCACCTGCGCTCCCTCGCCGCGGCCGGCACCTCCTACGTCCACCTCCTCCCGGCCTTCGACATCGCCACCATCCCCGAGGACCCGGCGCACCGCACCACCCCCGCCTGCGACCTCACCGTCTACGCCCCCGACTCGCAGGAGCAGCAGGCCTGCGTGGCGGCCGCCGCCGCGAAGGACGCCTACAACTGGGGCTACGACCCGCTGCACTACACCGTCCCGGAAGGCTCGTACGCGAGCGACCCCGACGGCACCGCCCGCACCGTGGAGTTCCGCCGCATGGTCCAGTCCCTCAACGGCGCGGGCCTGCGCACCGTGATGGACGTCGTCTACAACCACACCGCGGCCTCCGGGCAGTCGCCGCAGTCCGTCCTGGACCGCGTGGTCCCCGGCTACTACCAGCGGCTGCTCGCCGACGGCTCCGTCGCCACCAGCAGCTGCTGCTCCAACACCGCCACCGAGAACGCCATGATGGGCCGCCTCGTCGTGGACTCCGTGGTCACCTGGGCCAAGGAGTACAAGGTCGACGGCTTCCGCTTCGACCTCATGGGCCACCAGCCCAAGGCGAACATCCTGGCCGTGCGGGCGGCGCTGGACCGGCTGACCCCCGCCAAGGACGGGGTCGACGGGAAGAAGATCATCCTTTACGGCGAGGGCTGGAACTTCGGCGAGGTCGCCGACGACGCCCGCTTCGTCCAGGCCACCCAGAAGAACATGGCGGGCACGGGCATCGCCACCTTCTCCGACCGGGCCCGCGACGCCGTCCGCGGCGGCGGCCCCTTCGACGAGGACCCGCGCGTCCAGGGCTTCGCCTCCGGCCTCGCCACCGACCCCAACGGCGCGGCCGCGAACGGCACGCCCCAGGAGCAGCTGGCCCGGCTCCGGCACGCCCAGGACCTGATCAAGGTCGGCCTCACCGGCAACCTGGCGGACTACCGCTTCACCGACGCCACCGGGCGGACCGTCACCGGCGCCCAGCTGGACTACAACGGCCAGGGCGCCGGATACGCGGCGGCGCCGGGCGACGCCCTCGCCTACGCGGACGCCCACGACAACGAATCGCTGTACGACGCCCTGAAGTACAAGCTCCCGCCCGCCACGTCCGCCGCCGACCAGGCGCGGATGCAGGTCCTTGCGATGGCCACGGCCACCCTCTCCCAGGGCCCGTCCCTCTCCCAGGCCGGGACCGACCTGCTGCGCTCCAAGTCCCTGGACCGCAACTCCTTCGACAGCGGCGACTGGTTCAACGCCATCCACTGGACCTGCGCGAACGGCGCCGGCAGCGCGAATGGCTTCGGCCGGGGCCTGCCGCCCGCCGCCGACAACCGTGCGAAGTGGCCGTACGCGGCGCCGCTGCTCACCACCCCCGGCCCGTCCTGCGCGGACGTCACCGGAGCCTCGGCCGCCTACCGGGACCTGCTGGGCATCCGTACCTCGGAGGCCTCCTTCGCCCTGACCAGCACGGCCGCGGTCCAGGACCGGCTGGCCTTCCCGCTGGCCGGCCCGGCGGAGACGCCCGGCGTCATCACCATGACCTTGGGCGATCTGGTCGTGGTCTTCAACGCCACGCCGACCGCGCAGCAGCAGCGGGTGCCCGCGCTGGCCGGACGGCCCTACGTCCTGCACCCGCGCCAAGCGGCGGGCGCCGACCCGGTGGTCAAGGCGGCGGCGTACGACGCGGGGAGCGGCGGCTTCACCGTCCCGGCCCGCACGGTGGCGGTCTTCACGGCGAAGGCCGCGGCCGCGGGGGGAGGCCGCTGAGCCCGGCGGGCCCGCCGACCCGGGTGGGCCCGCTGACCCGGGTGTGCCCGCCGACCCCGGCGGGCCCGCTCACGGTCACACCACGCTGAGGCGGTCCAGCCGCTTCTCCAGCAGGATCACCCCGTACATCCGCCCGTCCGTGGCCTGCTTGGACGGGAACTCCCCGACCACCCGGTAGCCCGCGCCCTGGTAGTACGCGAGCAGCCGGGGGTTGGTGGAGACGCAGTCCAGCCGCGCCCGCTCCAGGCCGGCCCGGGCGATGCGCCGCTCCGCGTGTTCGAGCAGCCGCCGCCCGGCCCCGGCGGGCGCGGCCTCGCGCTCGACCATCAGCCGGTGCACGTACCCGGCGACCGGCGGCTGGACGCCCCAGGCCTCCTAGTCGGACCACCACAGTTCGTACGCCCCGCACACGCGCCCGTCCGCGTCGGCGCCGATCCACACCTCGCCGTCCTTCATCCGGGCGCGGAAGTGCGCGGTGTCCTTCTCGCCCGGCTCCCACTGCTCGATGCCCCGCGCCCGCATCCACCGGGCGGCCTGGTCGTACAGGGCCACCAGCGTGCCGGCGTCCTTCTCCTCGGCCTGCCGGAACAAGATCCCGTCGTCAATGATCACGCGGTCATTATGACCGCGGCCCCGGCACCGGCCGGTGCGGCGTGACGGCCAGGCCCGGCGCGAACGCCGCGAGCCGTCGCACCAGTTCACCGAACGGCCCGTCCACGGGCTCGTCCGCGACGATCCGCACCAGCAGGGCGGCCATCTCCTCGTCGTAGGCGGCGCTCACGGCGGCCAGCGCGGCGAAGTCGTGCACCAGTTGCAGCTCCAGCTCGGCGCGCGGGATCCTGCGCCCGTCCAGCCAGATCAGGGCGGTGGACTCGGCGAGCGACACCCAGGAGCGCACGACCAGTTCGAGCCGCGCGGGCGGCCGCTCGACCCCGAGATGGCCGAGGATCTGCTCGTAGGCGGCCTGGCGGACCTCGTCGATCATCGCGTTGGTGCGACTGGAGCCGACCGCGGGGCCGCCGCGCATCAGGGCCGAGAAGCCCGGCCCGTGCTCGTCGACGAAGGCGAAGTAGCGGCCCATCACGCGCAGCAGCCGTGCGCCCAGGGGGCCTTCGGCCGGCTCGTGGAAGCGGGCCGCCAACTCGTCGGCGGCCCGCCGCAGCGCGGCCTCGTACAGGCTCAACTTGCCCGGAAAGTAGTGATAGACGAGTGGCCGCGATATCCCGGCGGCCGCCGCGATCTCGTCGATCGACACCTCGTCGGGCGACCGGTGGCTGAAGAGGTCCAGCGCCACCCCGATCAGCTGCTGCCGCCGCTCCTCGACACCCATCCTGCGTCGCACCCCGGTTGTCATGCGAACACCCTACGGGTAGTGCGCGGCCGACGGCATCCGCGGTCTTGAACGCGTTCAGTAGAACGCACTACAGGTCCAGCGTCAGGTGCTCCCCCCGGGCCCGGGACACGCACAGCAGCATCGACGTCTCCCGCTCCCCGTCCGTCAGCAGGTCGTCGCGGTGGTCCACCTCGCCCGCCAGTACCGTGTGCCGGCAGGTGCCGCAGAAACCCTGCCCGCAGGAGTACGGGGTGTTCGGCAGTTCCCGCAGGACCGCCGCCAGCGTCGTGCCGTCCGCCGGAACCTCGACCGTGCGGCCCGAGCGGGCCAGGGTCACGGTGAACGGTGCCTCCCCGCCCGGGGCCGCGGCCGGGTCCGGAGCGAACCGCTCCAGCCTGACCTCCACGCCCGGCGGGGCCGCCGCCGTCACCGCCGCCATCAGGGGCTCCGGGCCGCAGCAGTAGACCAGCGTGCCCGCCGGGACGCCGGCCAGGACGCCCAGGTCGGGGCGGCCCGCCTCGTCCTCGGGGACCACCGTCACCCGCTCCCCGTACGCCGCCAGCTCCTCCAGGAAGGGCATCGAGGCCCGGCTCCGCCCCCCGTAGAGGAGGGTCCACCGCGCACCGGCCGCCGTGGCCGCGCGCAGCATCGGCAGGATCGGGGTGATCCCGATCCCGCCCGCGACGAAAACGTAGGAGGGGGCCGGGAGCAGGGTGAACCGGTTGCGCGGCGGCCGCAGTTCCAGCTCCGCGCCCTCCGCCAGGAGCGCGTGCGCCTCGCGCGAGCCGCCGCGGCCGTCCTCGACCAGGCGGACCGCGATCGTGTAGCGGCCCGCGTCCGCCGGGTCCCCGCACAGCGAGTACTGGCGCACCAGTCCGGACGGCAGCGTGACGTCGATGTGCGCGCCCGGGGTCCACGCGGGCAACTCGCCTGATTCCAGATCCAGTCGGAGCACCCCCTCGGCCGGCTCCGTGCGCGAGACGACCCTCGCGCGCAGCGCGCGGCGCGGCGAGTACCCGGACACCGGGTGCTCCAGGGCGGGGAGCGGCCACAGCGGGGATCGCGCTATCCGGCGCCGCAGCGCCCGCCGGGCCAGCCAGGCGGCCCCGGCCACGGCGGTCACGGTGGTCGCACGGCGCGCCGCCGCGCCCAGCGGGCCCGCCGCACCGAGGGGGCTCAACGGACTCACCGGGCACCGCCGTTCGCGCCGGGGGAGGTGGCGAGGTACGCCTCGGCCTGGGCCGTCGAACCCTCCTGCGAGGGGTGGTACGTACGGGACAGGTAGGAGGGGATCGACTTCAGCATCGCGCCCGTCGAGGGCAGGACGCCCTGCTGTCCGGCCCGGAAGAACTGGCCGAAGGAGGCCTTCGCGTGCGGCAGGCCGGGATCGTTCTCCATGAAGAAGCGGGCGCCGCGCTGCCAGAGGAACACCAGCGCCGTGAAGGCCGTCGCCCAGGTCCTGGCCCGGCGCCGGTAGCCGCCGTCGATGTGCATGAACAGCTCGAAGGCCACCGCCCGGTGCTCGACCTCCTCCGCCCCGTGCCAGCGCAGCAGGTCCAGCATCACCGGGTCCGCGCCCCGCCGGTCCAGCTCGTCGGCGTTCAGGATCCAGTTGCCGAGGAAGGCGGTGTAGTGCTCGATCGCCGCGATCGTCGCCACCCGCTCCTTGAGCCACCACTCGCGGGCCCGGCCCGGCGGCAGCGTGCGGTCCCCGAGGAGCTTCTCGAAGAGCCAGTCGACCTGCGCGGTGTAGGGGGTCGGGTCCAGGCCCAGCCGCTTGAGGTGCGGCAGCACGTCGTCGTGGGCGGCCGCGTGCATCGCCTCCTGGCCGATGAAGCCGACCACGTCCGCGCGCAGGCGCTCGTCCGTGATGTGGGGCAGCACCTGCTTGTACACGTGCACGAACCAGCGCTCGCCCGCCGGGAGCAGCAGGTGCAGCACGTTCATCGTGTGCCCGGCGAACGGGTCGCCGGGCAGCCAGTGGAGCGGGGTGTCCTCCCAGGAGAAGGACACGTTCCGGGCCTTGAGCGGTATGTGCTCCGACGCCACGGGTGCGGGTGCAGGTGCGGACGGCGTATTAGACATGGCGTCAATGTACTGAGGGGTAGGCCGCCCGCAACACCCCCGTGCACGGATTCCGGCGCCGCCCCCGCCGCGCCTACCGCAGGACGCCCGCCCGCGTGCCGTCCGTCAGCTTCCCGGACAGCTCCACCTGCGCGCCCTCCGCCGCCTTCACCGCCAGCCGGTTCCCGGCCGCCGACCCCGTCGCCCCGCCGGTCACCGACAGCGACGTGAACTGCGCCGTGCCCGCCGCCAGCACGTACCAGTGGCCGCCCTGCGACTTCCACAGCACGCCCGCCAGCACCCGGGGCTCCCGCGGCCCGCACGCCGGGGAACCCTCCGCCTTGGCCGCCTGCGCCGCGACCTGCGCGCCCGGCGCCAGGAACTGCGCCTGCACCCGGTCCGCCGTGCCCCGCCAGGTCTCGGCCCGGGTGCACAGCCAGGCCGCCGTGCCGTTGTTCTCCGGCAGCGGCTGGCGCGCGTACGCCCACGAGTTGACCGACCGCACCCCGTGCGAGCGGACCGCCGGCAGCAGGCACGCGATCCGCGACCACTCGCTCAGCTCCGCCGCCTGCGTCACGTCCCGCGCCGCGCCCGGCGCGCCGGACGTGAGCCGGGCCGGGGTCAGTTCGCCGAGGTCCGTCACCAGCCGGTGACCGGCGGCCGTCTCCAGGGCCAGCGCGTTCCACGCGGTACAGGAACCCGCCGGGGCCGGACCGGCCACCGGGGCGGTGACCCCGTCCTTCAGCCGCAGCGGGGTCGGGGCGTCGGCCGGCTTGAGCAGGTCCCGTACGGTCGCGCCCGTCACCCAAGGCGCCGTCAGGTAGCGGACGTTGCCGTCCACCCGGCTCAGCACCAGGGCCGTCGCCGTCTCCGCCGCCGCGCCGTCCGTGCGGGCGAAGTCCAGGGCCGCGCCCGCGGTCCCGGACAGCGGCTCGGCGTAACGCACCACGCGCAGCCCGTCGTGCATCAGCACCACGACCGCCTGGTCGACCGCGCCCGCGAACAGCAGCTGCGGCGATCCCATCGGCGGGCCCGCCGGGGTGCCGGGCGTCGCCGACACCACCACCGAGGCGCCGGGGCGGGCCCACACGGCCAGCGCGCGGCGCAGCAGCTCCCGGTCGTCGGCGCGGTCGCCGCGCGCGGGCCACACGGAGAAGTCGGAGCGGTCGGCGGTGCGCCAGTCCGCGGCCCCCGCGCGGGTCACCTTCGCCGGGTCCAGGGCCTGCTCGGCCGCGGCGTTACGGGCGGACGCGGGCGCGGCGGCTCCGTCGGAACCCCAGCCCCCGCCCGGGAGCCCGAGCAGCGCCCCGCACACCAGCAGCGCCGCGCCCGCCGCGAGCGAACCCCGCACCCAGCGGCGGCGGCGCAGCAGATCCGTGGGGCGGGCCTGCAGCACGCAGGGGTCGAACTCGGGGGAGGCGAACAGGGCGTCGTTCTCCGGCCCCCCGGCGGCGGCCAGCGCGGCCTCCGGATCCACCACCCCCGCCTCGGTCAGCACCAGCAGCACCTCCTGGCCGTCCAGCCCCTCCACCGCGCGCAGCGCGCAGGCGGCGCGGGCGGGGCCGTCGAGGGTGGCCAGCCACTGGTCCAGCGCCAGCTCCTCCGCTCCGCCGGACCGGGGGAACAGCCGCAGGCCCCACACCTGCGGCAGCGCGGGCGGCAGCTGCGCGCGGCGGGGCAGGGCGCGGAAGGTCAGCGGCAGCCCGGCCTCCAGCGCGGCGCGCAGCACCCGCAGCCGGACGTAGGCGTATCCGGCGTCGGCGGCCGGATCCGCATCCTGCGCGCCGCGCTGGAACGGCACGAGGCCCTGAGCGCCGGAGGCCTCCCGGCCGCGCGGCAGGGCCCGCTGGGCGAGCGAATGCGCGGTCAGCACCCGGCGGTTGCGGCCCAGCGCGGGCGGCAGCACGAGGTACGCGAGGCGCACCAGGCGCGGATAGTGCTCGACGATGGCGGCCTCGGCGCGCTCGACGTCGACCCCGGCGTCGAGGGGGTGCGGGCGGGGGCGGGTGGCGGTGTCCGGCGCAGTCACGTTCAGCAGAACGAGCGAATCCCCGTATGGTCACCCCGCCGCCGGGCCGCGGGCGCCCGTGGGCGTGGTGGTCGCCTGCGGCTGGGCGTCCCGGGCTCTGCCTGGACCCGGTCCTCAATCGCCGGACGGGCTTGAGGGTGTCCCGCGGAGGCGGGGGCGGTCCACCGGCGGGGCAGTTCGGCCTCGCCGGCGTGCCGATCATTCGGCCCTGGGGGCATTCCAGCCTCGCCGACGCACCGGCCATCCGGCCCAGGGGCATTCCAGCCTCGCCGGCGTTTGAGGCGCGGGTCTGGGCGGAGCCCAGGAGGGCGGCCCGCGGGCGCCGGTGGGCGTGGTGGTCGCCTGCGGCTGGGCGTCCCGGGCTCCGCCCGGACCCGGTCCTCAAACGCCGGACGGGCTTGAGGGGGGTCTCCGGGAGCGGGTGCTTCCGGACAAGGGCGGTCCGTGGGCGCGCCACTCCAGCCTCGCCGGCGTTTGAGGCGCGGGTCCGGGCGGAGCCCGGGAAGCCGAGTCGCGGGCTGCGGGATGGCAGCCTCGCCGGCGTGTGAGGCGGCGGGTCCGGGCGGAGCCCGGGGAGGGGCGGCCGCGGGGCCGGGGTCAGGTGGTCAGGCGGGCGCGGAGGGCGGCGATGGTGGCGTCCGGGACGCCGAGGCCTTCGCGGGCGTACTTCTCCATGGAGCCGTACCGCACCGCCACCTCGTCCAGCGCCGCCGCCAGGTACTCCGGTACGACCCCGATCAGCGCCAGCGCGATCTCCGGATCCCCGCCCGCCGCCGTGAACCCCTCGATCAGCGGCGCGAAGGCGGCCCGGACGGCCGGGTTCACCGACAGGTACTCCGTCATCAGGGTCTCGTCGTCCGCCCCGAGCAGCGACAGGACGACGGTCGCCCCCCACCCGGTGCGGTCCTTGCCCGCCGTGCAGTGGAAGAGCAGCGGCCCGGACCCCTCGTCCGCCAGCTCCGTCAGCAGCGTCCGGTACGCCTCCCGCCCGGACCCGGAGCTGACGAAGGACCGGTAGGTCTCCGCGAAGAGGGCCTGCGCCTTGCCGCCGCCGAGGTGCCGCTGCGCCACCGCCGGGTCGGCCAGCAGGTCCTTGAGCTGCGCGGCGGCCGGCATGCGGCCCGAGTTGACCTTGTCGGCCAGGACGTCGGCGACCAGCATCCGGGCGCCCTGCGGCACCACGTCCGGGTGGTCGGCGCGTTCGGCCGCCGTGCGGAAGTCGATGACCGTCCGCAGGCCGAGCGCCGCCACGGCGGGATCGGCGGCGAGGTCGAGCCGGTCGAGCTGGCCGGAGCGGAGCGCCAGCCCCGGGCGCACCGTACGGCCACCGGCCACACGGGTGCCGCCGAGGTCGCGGAAGTTGGCGACGGTGGTGGACGGGGTGGCGGTCATCGTGGGCAACTCCAGCGTGGGGCGGGCGAGCGCTGCATGCGTCGCGTTCAGGCCATTTTCGGGTGTTTCGGGCGGGACAGGTAATCGACGGCCAGGGAGATCCCGATCCCGATACCCAGGGCGGCCAGGTGCCCGGCGTCCGTGAAGGTCCGCTCCCGCCGCAGCACCGGCGACACTGCCACCGCCAGCAGACCCGCCCGCGCGAGGCCGCGCACGCCCCCGCGCGGCAGCGCCGAGGTGAGGGCACCCAGGACCGCGTTGAAGCCGTAGCTGGTGCCCACGTCCACCGCCCGCCGCGTCACCGGCCCGGTCCGGCGCAGCCGCAGCGCTCCGTAGACGAGCAGCGTGGCCCCGGCGTGCCCGAGCAGGAACACCCCGGCGGTCCACCAGGCGCCGTACGCGTATTCGGCGTACCCGAGGACGGCGAGCAGCAGCAGCGCGTACGGCAGTGGCATCGGCTCCTCGACCACGAAGGCGCTGCTCAGCAGCGTCTCCCAGCGCCCGGCGGCGAGATTGTCGACATTGGTCGAACATCCGCGCAGCACCCGCTCGCGCTCCAGCCGCTCCAGCCGCTCCAGCGCGTACGCGCCGAGCTGGACCCCGCCGGTGTAGACCGGCCCCAGCAGTAGTGGATTCACCCGATCATGATCGGCCATGGGTGCGTGGCCCGCGCAACCGGTACCGCCGTTCCCGGACGGGGCGCCGGATGGGACCATGAGCGGACCATGTCACCAGCCCCGGCGCCGCTGCGCCGCACGCGGGCCGCGATGTTCGCGGCGGTGTGTGTCGCATTGGCCGCTCTGGGGCATTCGTACATGTCTGGCCATGATCTTCCCTTTCCTGGTCTTCTGGCCACCTTCGGGGTGACCGGCGGCCTCGCCTGGCTGGGCGCCGGGCGCCGCCGCGGTGGCGTGGCTATCGGCGGCGCGCTGGTCGCCGTACAGGGCGTGCTGCACCTGCTCTTCTCCGCCGTCGGGGACCCCGGGTCCCACTCGGCTCCGGGGGGAGGGCGCCCGGGCGCTGCCGGAACCGCCTCCGCCGCAGGAGTGCCGGACATGGCGGACATGCCGGGGATGGCGTCCATGCGGGGCATGGACCACGGCGCCGCGACGGATCCGGCCGCCGTGACGGACCTGGCCGCGCTCCCGGGGATGGACGCGATGCCCGGCATGCACGCCATGCCCGGGATGGACGCCATGGCCGGGCACGGCGGGCTCGGCATGATCGCCGCCCACCTGCTCGCCGCGCTGCTCTGCGCGCTCTGGCTCGCCCGGGGGGAGGCCGCGGCCTTCCGGCTCGCCCGCGCGCTGGGGACGCTCGCCGTGGTCGCGGCCGCGCCGCTGCGCCGGGCGCTGGGGCTCGTACGGGCGCACCGCCCCCGGACGCCCGCCCGCTCCGCACGCCCGCGCACGCCGAAGCCGCCGCGCGCGCTGCGCGGAGCCGTACACGCCCACGTCGCCGTCAGGCGGGGACCGCCTGGGCCGTCGCACACCCGCGCCACGGCCCCCGGCCGTCCTGCCTTCGCCTGACCGGCGATCCGGCGAGCCCTGGGGCCGGTTTCCCCATGTCTCGCCAACCCCGAGGACCACCATGTCCGTTGAAGACATCAGGGACGCCCGTGTCCCTGCCGACACCCCCGTCCCCGCCGACGCCCCCGAACCGGATCACACGCCCGCCCGCGCGGGGGAGGTCCGGAGGCGTGGCACCTGGGCGGCCCTGCGCCCGCTCGTCCTGCGCGTGCACTTCTACGCCGGGCTGCTGATCGCCCCGCTGCTCTTCGTCGCCGCCGCGACCGGGCTCATGTACGCCCTCTCCTTCCAGGCGGAGAAGATCGTCTACTCCGACGAACTGACCGTCGCCCACGTGGGAGAGCGCGCGCTGCCGCTCGGCGACCAGGTCGCCGCCGCCATGGAAGCCGCGCCCCGCGGTGACGTCACCGCGGTCTGGCCCGCGCCCGAGGCGGACGCCACGACCCGCGTCGTCATGAAGAGCCCGGGGCTCGCGGACGGCGAGACGCTCACCGTCTTCGTCGACCCCTACACCGCCGACGTCCGCGGGCAGCTGACCACGACCGGGGACGCGCTGCCGCTGCGGTCCTGGCTCAGCGCCTTCCACTCCAACCTCCAGCTCGGCGAGGTGGGCCGCGGCTACAGCGAGCTGGCCGCGAGCTGGCTCTGGGTCGTCGCCCTCGGCGGGCTCGCGCTGTGGATCGGCCGGGCGCGCAAGCGCCGGGCGGAGCTGGTCCTTCCGGACCGCGCGGCGAGCGGGCGGCGCCGCACGCTGTCCTGGCACGGGACCGTCGGCCTGTGGGCCGCCGCGGGTCTGGTCGCCCTGTCGGCGACCGGTCTGACCTGGTCGAAGTACGCCGGTGAGAACATCGGTCAGCTCCAGGACCGGCTGGGCGGCGCCACCCCGTCCGTGTCCGCCGCGCTCAAGGGCGGCGCCGACGGCGGCGGGGACGAGCACGCGAACCACACGATCGACGCCAACGGCCAGATGGTCATGCCCGTCGGCCCCGACGTCGGCATAGACCGGGCCGTCGAGGCGGCCCGCGCGGCCGGGGTCACCGAGCAGCTCCAGGTGACCATGCCCGCCCAGGGCAAGGGGTACGTGGTCAAGGAGCGGGACCGCACGGTCCCGGTCCACCTCGACGCGGTCTCCGTCGACCCCGCCGACGGCACGGTCATCGACGAACTTCGCTTCTCCGACTACCCGTTGCTCGCCAAGCTGACCCGCTTCGGCATCGACGGCCACATGGGCCTGCTCTTCGGCGCGGTCAACCAGCTGGCGCTGGCGGCGCTCGCCCTCGCGGTGATGTTCCTGGTCTTCTGGGGCTACCGCATGTGGTGGCTGCGCCGGCCGACCAAGGACCGGACGCTGTCCGTGGGCCGGGCCCAGCCGCGCGGTGCCTGGCGGAAGGCGCCGGTGACGCTGCTGCTGCCGCTGGTCGCGGCGACGGCCCTGGTGGGCTGGTTCGTGCCGCTGCTCGGGATCAGCCTGCTGTGCTTCCTGGCGGTGGACATGGTGCTCGGCGCGGTGGCCCGCCGGGGCCGGTCCCACCCGACGGTGCAGGCGCAGGAGGCGCAGGAGGCGGAGGCGGAGGCGCCGAGCGCCTAGCCGCGGCGCGAGCCGACGGTGGACCCGTGCCTCCCCTCGCGAAGCGCGGGCCCACCGTCGGTACCAGTTCAGTTCACTTCGGCCGACTGCGCACGAGCGCTCAGGGGGCGTACTTGTAGCCCACCCGGCGCACGGTCTGGATGGCGCCGCGGTGCGCCGCGCCCAGCTTGCGGCGCAGCCGGGCGATGTGGACGTCCACGGTCCGGCCGTCGCCGACGTGTCCGTAGCCCCACACGGTGGTGACCAGCTGGTCACGGCTGTGCACCCGGTGCGGGTGGGCCACCAGGTGGGCCAGCAGCTCGAATTCGAGGTACGTCAGGTCCAGTACCTCGCCGTCGACCTCCGCCGTGCGCTGCTCGGAGTCGATGCGCACGAGCGCGTCACCGGTGATGGCGGCCGGGGCGGCGGACGGCGTGCCCGGACCGTAGGGGGCCGTCGCGAACGGGGAGGGCGCGAGCGTGACCGCCGGCTGCTGGTGATCGGCCGGTACGAGGACCAGGTAGCCGATCATCGGCGGCTGGCCCGGCAGTGTCGGGAGGGTGTGCTGGGGCGCGGGCAGCCAGGTGGCGCCCGGCGGCAGGAGGTCCACCACGCGGGCGACCTCGTCCCGCTCGACCGCGCGCAGCCGCTGGCGGGGGCTGGGGATCGTACTGGGCGGGTAGGGGCGGTGGGCGGTCGCGGTGGAGGCAGCGGTCGAGAAGGGACGGGTGTTCGCCATGAGTGGTCAGCTCTTTCACGCGGAGAGTCGGCAGGAGACGTACGTCGTCGTCGTACCGCGCAGACCGAAGGCCTTCGGAAGGTCTGGTGCAGAGGTTCCGTAAGGCTTTAGAGGGCCGGCGCGTTCTTCGCGCGGCAACACACCCGGTCGAAATCGTGATCCTGACGGGAAGGCCAGAACGGCTCGAGGTCGCTGCGACCTGTCGAGGAGTGCTGCGGGTAGCCGGCCATGCGGCCATTCAAGCAGATGTCCCGGGCCCGGGGCAGACCCCGTCTCACCTGCTGGATCGGAATCTCAAATTCCGTGATCATGGCTGCACGGCTCCCGGTCAATACCGGACAAACCGTCAATGAGCCAGCCGTTTGCGCCAGTCCAGGCCGGTCACGCGTATCGCATCGTGGGCGGATCCGTCCCACTGCCAGCGCAGACCCACCCCGTCGAGGGCGGCCGTGACCTCCCGGCCCACCGCCTCGTCGGCCACGGCGGCCCCCTCGGCCCCCTCGGCCCCCTCGGCCTCCGGGCCCTCCGCGGTCTCCCCGTCCGCCGCCTCCGGGTACGCCCCGTAGTACAGGAAGAGGTCCCCGCCCTCCGCCGCGCCCTCGGTGCACTGGCGGTGGAAGAACACGAACCCCCGCGCGTCCTCGGCGCCGTCGCCCCGGATCTCCGCCAGAGCGCAGCCGCGGCAGCAGGCGAAGTTCTCCCGCGCCGTGATCCCGCCGGCCTCCAGCGCCGCGAACGCCCGGGACAGCCGCTCCGGATCCGTCTCGCCGGTCCACTCCGCCTGTTCCGCCAGCCGCTCCCGCCACAGCCGTACCGCCAGCTCGTGCGCCTGCGCTGCCGAGACGGGACGGACCTCGCCGCTCACCAGGTGGTCCTCGGCCAGCTCGGCCAATTCCGCCCGCCCCGCGTACCCGCACCGCAGCGCGAGCCGCACCCGCTCCTCCACCTGCGCCCGCACGGCGGGGTCGAGGGGCGGCGCCTCCTCTGTGCGGAAGGCGACGCGTTCCCAGGCCGGGCCCCGGTCCCAGCCCTCGTCCCCGCGCGCCCAGGCGGCCATCACCTCACCGACCTCGGACGCGCTGCGCAGGAAGGCGCGGAAGTGCCGGTCGGGCGCGCCGTCGCGGTGTTCGAGCTGGTAACCCTGCGCGCCGACGTCCGCCACGTCGTGCCACACCTGTATGTAGACGTCCGGGTCGCTCGGGAGCCGCTCGACGACGAGGAAACGGTCCCCCTCCGCGCCGATGCGCTCCGCCAGCCTCTCCAACGTGAAGGGCGCGGGCCGCACATGGGCCTCGCCGCTCTCCGTCCCGATCCGGATCGCCAACGCCGATGCCGACGCCGATGATCCCGGCGCCGTCGGCGCCGTGTCCGTCCCCGCCCGTGTCCCCGTCATGGGAACCACGGTGACACGGCCCACTGACAACGGCGCCCGCCGTGCCCCCGGACGGGGGCACGGCGGGCGCGGGAGCCGGTCATCCGTCCGAGGTCAGACCAGGCCGTCCTTCTCCAGAGCGGTGCAGCAGGTGTCCACGATCAGGCGGGTCACCACGTAGGGGTCCACGTTCGCGTTCGGGCGGCGGTCCTCGATGTAGCCCTTGCCGTCCTTCTCCACCTGCCACGGGATGCGGACCGAGGCGCCGCGGTCGGAGACGCCGTAGCTGTACTCGTTCCACGGGGCGGTCTCGTGCAGGCCGGTCAGCCGCTCGTCGATGCCCGCGCCGTAGTGCTTGACGTGGTCCAGCGGCTTGGAGCCCTCGCCGAGCGACTCGCACGCCGAGATGATCGCGCGGTAGTCGGCGCGCATCGCCTTCGTCGAGAAGTTGGTGTGCGCGCCCGCGCCGTTCCAGTCGCCCTTGACCGGCTTCGGGTTCAGGGTCGCCGAGACGTTGAAGTCCTCGGCCGTGCGGTAGAGCAGCCACCGCGCGATCCACAGCTGGTCGGAGACCTCCAGCGGGCCGACGGGGCCCACCTGGAACTCCCACTGGCCGGGCATGACCTCGGCGTTGATGCCGGAGATGCTCAGCCCCGCCGCGAGGCAGTGGTCGAGGTGCTTCTCGACGATCTCGCGGCCGAAGATCTCGTCGGAGCCCACGCCGCAGTAGTAGCCGCCCTGCGCGGCGGGGAAGCCGCCGACCGGGAAGCCGAGGGGGCGGATGCCGTCGAAGAAGGTGTACTCCTGCTCGATGCCGAAGATCGGCTCCTGCGCGGCGTGCTCCTCGGCGACCGGGCGCAGCAGGGCGCGGGTGTTCGACTCGTGCGGGGTCATGTCGATGTTCAGCACCTCGCACAGGACGAGGAGGTTGGCGCCGCCGCGGATCGGGTCCGGGCAGGAGAACACCGGCTGGAGCACCCGGTCGGAGGCGTGGCCCTCGGCCTGGTTCGTACTCGATCCGTCGAAGCCCCAGATCGGCAGCTCGTCGCCGTCGGTCATGATCTTCGTCTTGGAGCGGAGCTTGGCCGTCGGCTCGGTGCCGTCGATCCAGATGTACTCAGCCTTGTAGCTCACGGGACCGTCCTCAGACTCTGCGGGTGCTGCGGTGATGACCGCAGCGTGCCCGCTCGCGATTTCTCTTCCGTTGCCCGTGTGTGAACCCCGTGTTACCGGCGTTTACGGCGTGGGCGGGGCGGGTTGTGCGGGCGCGCCGGGGCGGGCGGAGCCGTGGGATGGTCACAGGGGGCAGCGCGTGGAAGCGTGTCCTCCCGAACGGCGGCCGCGTGGGGCAGACTGGGCGCGTGACCATTTCGTATGATTTGACGTCAGCGAACGACGGTTCCGGCCTGCCCGGCGGACCCCTTCCCCGCGTCGGCCTGCTCGGTACGGGCCCCTGGGCCGCCCGCACCCACGCCCCCGCCCTGGCCGCCCACACCGGCTCCACCTTCGCCGGCGTGTGGGGACGGCGGCCCGAAGCCGCCGCCGAACTGGCGTATGCCCACGGCGTGAAGGTGTACGAAGACCCCGACGCGCTCTTCGCGGACTGCGACGTCGTGTCCTTCGCGCTGCCCCCCGACGTCCAGGCCCCGCTCGCCGTCCGCGCCGCCGCCGCCGGATGCCACCTGCTGCTCGACAAGCCGGTGGCCACCGACGTCCGACAGGCCCGCGCCGTGGCCGACGCGGCCGCCCGCCACCAGGTCGCCTCCGTCGTCTTCCTCACCCTGCGCTTCGCCCGGCCGACCGCGGACTGGGTCGAGGAACAGGCCGCCCGCGACGGCTGGTTCACCGCCGCCGCGCACTGGCTCGGCGCGGTCTTCCCGCCCGACGGCGCG
Source organism: Streptomyces sp. NPDC043876 (assembly GCF_056435825.1). NCBI lineage: Bacteria > Bacillati > Actinomycetota > Actinomycetes > Kitasatosporales > Streptomycetaceae > Streptomyces > Streptomyces sp. NPDC043876. The sequence goes on from NZ_JBWKDV010000002.1 coordinate 717,337, forward strand.
CCCAGCGCCTACGCCGACTCGCCCTGGCGCAAGGAGAAGGGCGGCCTGTGGGACGTGGGCCCGCACGCCCTCTCCGTCCTCATCCCCGTCCTCGGCGACGTGGTCCGGGTCAGCGCTACGCGCGGCCCCTCCGACGTCGTCCAGCTGGCCCTGCGCCACGCCTCCGGCGCGGCCAGCACCGCCGTCCTCAGCCTGGGCGCTCCGAGCGCGGCCGCCGGGGTGGGCCTGGAGCTGCGCGGCGCGGCCGGGGTCCACTCCCTGCCCGACTGGAGCGACGTGCCGGGCGCCTACGGCCGCGCCCTCGACGCCCTCCTGGCGGCGGCGCGTACGGGCGTCCCCGACCCGCGCGACGCGGCCTTCGGGGCGCGTCTGACGGAGATCCTGGCCGAGGCGGAGGAACTGGCGGGCCCGCCTGAGGACCGGATCTGACGGATCACTTGATGAGCGCGTTCGCCACGATGATCACCAGTCCGATCGTGGCGTCCGCCGCTCCGATCAGCAGCGCCGGGGCCGGCCGGTAGCCGACCCGGAGCGCGACCACCGCGCCCCACCCGAACAGCAGCGCGGTGTTCACCCCGAGCCCGACCGCCGTCACCCCGTACGAGTCCCACCCGATCAGCCCGGCCAGCACCAGCAGCAGCACGGTGGGCAGGGTGGCCGCGATCATCGGCCACTCGTTCCGCACCGCCCGGCCCAGCAGCCGCCAGCGGTGACCAGCCGAGCCGTCCGGGTGGGTCGCCATGTGGTGCGAGTACCCGTGTGCGAGCGCGGCCGTCGCGGCGGTCACCAGGACCCAGGCTGCGTCGTAGTACGGGGTGTACGCGCCCCCCTTCTGGTCCAGCGCCGCCAGTAGCCCGCTGGCCAGCACCGTCCCGTACACCCCGCCGAACATCCAGTCGGCGCCCCGGCGGGCGCGCGGCAGCGGGGGCGGCGACGCGGGGGCGGGGGCCGGGGAGGTGAGGTCGCTCATGGGTGTCCTTTTGTGGGTCGAAGTCCCCTTTGCGGTGTTCAGCGTACGAGGTCACCCGCCGCCCGGGCGCCGCCGGGGCGGGCGCACGCGAGGCTCAGCGCACGGAACTCGGTGGGGCTCAGGCCGTACGCCTCCCGGAAGGACCGGCTGAAGACGGCCGGCCCGCTGAAGCCCCAGCGGGCGGCGATCAGGTGCACCGGGACCCCGGCGGAACCGGGCCGGGCGAGATCGGCGCGGCACTGCTCCAGCCTGCGCCGACGGATCCGGGCGTTGACGCCCTCGCCCAGGCCCTGGAAGAGCTGGTGGAGGGTGCGCACCGAAATGTTGTGGCGGGCGGCGACGGCGCCGGGATCCAGCTGGGGATCGCCCAGGTTGTGCTCGATGAAGGCGTGGATCCGCTGGAGCAGGGCCCGCTTGCGGATTTCGGCGGGGAGGTGCTCCTCGGCGTCCAGGTGCTCGGCCAGGCAGGCGGCCGCCAGATCAGCGGCCACCGCGCCGAGGTGCCGCAGCTGCGCGGGCGCGCACTGGTCGCCGTGGCCCACCAGGCTGCGCATGAACGAGGAGAGGACCGCCGCCATCCCCGTCCCGCCCGGGATCGGGCGGGCCAGCAGGCGCTCCAGCAGCCGCGGGCGCACCGGCAGGGCGCTGCGCGGCAGTTGCAGGATCACCAGCTGCTGGTCCTGCCCGCTGCCGGCCGGGGAAACCGCGTCGGACGGCTTGGACGTGTCCCAGAACACCAGGTCGCCGACCCCGGCGAGGCCGTCGTTCCCGTGCTGCGACATCCCCATCGCGCCCGCGGCCACCCACGCCAGCTGGTACTGCTCCGGATCGCTCCGCCGGATCAGGGCGGGGGTGCGGCGCGAGCGCAGGGGAGCGTACGCGAGGCGCGACACGTGCAGGTCCCCCAGGCCCAGCGCGGCGGCCTCCGCGCGGAAGGAGCCCGGCTGCTCGCTGCTGATCGCGGTGGGCATCACCTCGCGCGACACCAGGTCCGAGAACCAGTCGAACCGCTCGTCCGCGGGCAGCCCCTCCGACGACACCACCGTCCACATCGCGCATCCCCCTGTCCGATCTTCATGTCGGGGCCAAGGATGCAACGGCGGGCGCCGCCACCGCACATGGTGTCGCCGGGGTGTCGCCGGCGTCCCGCGGACCGGACGCGCCCCGCTCAGCCGTACCGGTCGAAAAGGGCCTCCAGGTACTCCTCCAGGCGCCCCGTCAGCACCTCCGGCGTCAGATCGGTGCGGCCGAGTTCGCGCCAGGGCACGGCCACCTTCTCCGCGTCCGGCGCGAAGGCCAGCGCGTCGAGCAGCCGCCAGTAGAGGTGGTCGGCGCGTTCCTCGGCCAGGGCGCCGCCCGCCGCCGCGTACCGGTCGGCGAAGCCGATGCCCGCCGGGACGCCGTGCAGCAGGGCCAGCGCCGACGAGCAGTGGGCCACGTCCAGGTCGGCCGGGCCCCAGGACGTCTCCACCCAGTCGACGACCCCGCTGATCCGCAGCCCTGCGCCGCCGCCCGTGAAGAGGACGTTGCCCGGGTGGAAGTCCCGGTGCAGGAAGCAGGGCCGGTGCGCGGGCGGGTCCCGCCGGATGACGTCCACGGCACGCTCCCACAGGCCGGGCCGCCGGGTGTCCGCGGGCGGGCGCACCCGCTCGGCGGAGGTCCACGCCTCGTAGGCGCGGGGCCGCGCCGCCGCGGGCACCGGCAGCCGGTGGACGTCGGCCAACTGCCGGGCCAGCAGGGCGGCGCGGTCGGCGGCGCCCGCGTCGTCGGTGCGCACGGTGCCGGGCAGCAGGGTCATCAGCAGGGACGGGTGGTCGCAGTGCCGCGCCGTCGCGTCCACGGCCACGAGCCCGGCCGCGGGGACGGCCGTGGTCTCCAGCAGGCGCAGGACGTCGGCCTCGCGCCGCAGCAGGCCGTCCGCGTGCCGCAGGTAGAACGGCTTGACGAACGAGCGCAGGGCGAGCGCACGCCGGCCGTCCGGCCCGGCGATCTCCAGCCGGCGCATCCGCGAGGTCCAGCCGCCGCGCAGCCGCGTCACCGCCTCGATGCGCTCGCCGGGGGACAGGGCGGCGGCCACCCAGGCGCGGGTCGCGGCCCAGTCCGCGGCGGGGTCGGCTCCGTCGGGACCGCTGGGTTCGCCGGCCCGGTCGGGGGTCACCGGGTGCCCGCGTCGGGCCAGGGGCGGTGGCCCGGGCCGGTGGGGTGGGTGCCCGTCACGCCCATGACCAGGGAGTAGAGGCTGGTCCGCGCCGTGATGAAGAGCCGGTTGCGCTTGGCCCCGCCCCAGGCGATGTTGGCCACCGTCTCGGGCACGACGAGCCGCCCGATCAGCGTGCCGTCCGGGTCGTAGCAGTGCACGCCGTCGGCCATCGCGGCCGCCCAGAGCCGGCCGCCGTCGTCGAAGCGCAGGTTGTCGAAACGGGCCGCGCCGCGGGCGCCCGCCTCGGCGAAGAGCGCACCGTCCGAGAGGGTGCCGTCCTCGCGGACGTCGAAGACCCGGATGCAGCCCGCGCGCGTGTCGGAGACGAAGAGCTGCCGCTCGTCGGCGGAGAAGACCAGGCCGTTCGGGGCGCCGAAACCATCGGCCACCAGGCGGACTTCGCCGCTGACCGGGTCGATGCGGTAGACGTTGTTGGCGCCGATCTCGCTCTCGGCGCGGTGGCCCTCGTAGTCGCTGGTGATGCCGAAGTTGGGGTCGGAGAACCAGACCGAGCCGTCGGAGCGCACCGCCGCGTCGTTCGGGCTGTTCAGGCGCTTGCCCTGCCAGCGGTCGGCCAGCACCGTGACGGTGCCGTCGTGTTCGGTCCGGGTCACCCGGCGGTTGCCCTGCTCGCAGGTGATCAGCCGGCCCTGGCGGTCGAGGGTGTTGCCGTTGGTGTGCCCGGCGGAGCGCCGGAAGACGCTGACGGCGCCGGTCTCCTCGTCCCAGCGGAGCATCCGGTCGTTGGGGATGTCGCTCCAGACCAGCTGCCGCCAGGCGGGCACGTAGACGGGCCCCTCGGCCCAGCGGCAGCCGGTGTGGAGGACTTCGAGACCGTCGTCGCCGTTCATGCACCGCCCGGTGCGGAACCGCTCGTCGAACATCTCGTACAGCGCGGGCTGCTCGCTGGCCATGGGGCGTCCTTCCCTTCGGCGCGCGCCGAACATTCTTCGGCATGAAGGCAAGCATGCCGGATGAAATCTGGTACACGCAAGATCAATCCAGATGAGAAGTGGTGGACGGCACGGCATCCCGGCCGGAAGGGGCGGGCGGTGCAGTCGCCCCGAGAGCCGACCGCAGCGCCCCCGTCAACACCCCCACCGCCTCCTTGAACTGCCGCTCGCCCAGACCCGCGTACCCCACGACCAGCCCCTGGCGGTCGGCGCCGGTCCGGCCCCCGTGCGCCGCCCCGGCCGCGGGGTGGCGGTACTCCGACAGCCCGTCCAGCAGCAGCCCCGCCCGCCGCGCCGCCGCCAGGGCCGCGGACTCGGTCCCCGGGGGGAGTTCCAGGACCGCGTGGAGCCCCGCCGAGATGCCCGTCACCCGCACGCCCGGGACGCGCTCCGCCAGGGCGGCGGCCAGCAGGTCGCGGCGCGCGCGGTAGCGGTGGCGCATGCGGCGGACGTGACGGTCGTACGCGCCCGACTCCAGGAAGTCGGCGAAGGTCAGCTGGTCCACCGCGCTCGTCCAGGACTCCCGCAGCCCCTTCGCCGCCACGACCTGGCCGGTCAGCGCGTCGGGCAGCACCAGCCAGCCCAGCCGGAGGGCGGGGGAGAGGCTCTTGCTCAGCGAGCCCGCGTAGACCACCAGGTCCGGAGCCAGCCCCTGGAGGGCGCCGACCGGCTTGCGGTCGTAGCGGAACTCCCCGTCGTAGTCGTCCTCCAGGATCACGCCGCCGGTGGAGCGGGCCCACTCCACGGCGGCCGTCCGGCGGGCCGGGAGCAGCGGCCCGCCGGTGGGGAACTGGTGGGCCGGGGTCAGCAGGGCCGTCCGCGCCCGGGCGGGCAGGGCGTCGGTGCGGACGCCGTCCGCGTCGATGGGGACGGCGTACGGGCGCACGCCCGCGGCGGCCAGGATCCCCTGGTGGAAGGGCAGGCCGTAGGCCTCCACCGCCCAGTCCCGGGGTCGCAGCCCCGCCAGCAGGCGCAGGCCGTTGGCGAAACCCGCGCAGACGACGATGTGCTCGGCGTCGGTACGCACCCCCCGGGCCCGGGCCAGGTACTGGGCCAACGCCCGCCGCAGCTCGGGGCGTCCGCGCGGATCCCCGGGCCCGAAGGCGTCGGCGGGGGCGGTGGCCAGGGCCCGCCGGACGCTCGCGGACCAGGCGCCGCGCGGGAAGGACGCCGGGTCGGGCTTGCCCTGGGTCAGGTCGAACCGGTGCGCCGGGCGCGCGGGCGCCGGTCCCGGCGCGGCCCGCTCCGGACGCACCGGCACCCCCTCCGCGACCCGGGTGCCGGACCCCTGGCGGGCGGTGAACCACCCCTCGGCGACCAGCTCGGCGTAGGCGTCGGCGACCGTGCCGCGGGCCACCCCGAGGTCTTCGGCGAGCGAACGGTAGGGCGGCAGCCGGGTCCCGGCCGCGAGGCGACCGCCGCGGACGGCCTCGCGCAGCGCCTGCGCGAGCGCGGCGCGGCGGGAGCCTTGGGAGGGCAGGTCGAGGTGCAGGTCGCTGCCGCGGGAGGCCGGGTGGGCGCCGGGTGTGGAGTCGTGGGGTGCGGGGCCGTCGGGCGGGCTGTCGTCGGGGGCGGGGGCGGGGGCCGAGTCCTGGGCCGGGTGGGCGGTCACGGGGTGAGGGCCGTACGTGCGCAGGTCAGGAAGGTGCGGACGGCGGCCACTTCGGCCGGCCCGAAGGTGCCGAGCACGCCGACCAGGCCGTCGATCAGCGGGCCGAAGAAGGCCTGGCCCAGCCGCACGGCCTCGGGCGAGACCTGGAGCACCACCCGGCGCCGGTCGGCGGCGTCCCGGGTCCGCAGGACGTGGCCGAGGCGCTCCAGCCGGTCGATCACGGCGGTCGTACCGGCCGAGTTGAGACCGAGCCGCGCGCCCAGCAGCCCCGCCGTGGCACTCTCGCCCGCCCGCGCCGCGTCCAGCAGGCAGACCAGGGCGCGCACATCGGTGGGGTGCATGCCGTGAGCCGCCCCGAACTCCGCTTGCCGCAAACCGAATTCGACGGAGGTGGCACGGAGCAGGTGGACCAGCTCCAGGGGGTCGGGTTGAGGGGCCGGTTGGGGGGCGGGGGGTGGGTTGTGGGGCATGGGGACTCCACCTAGGATCCGGTAGGGCGAGGATATCTCGCTCAGCGAGATTATCGCTGTGGAAGAGGCCGGGGAATGCCCGGCAGCTCGGCAGCTCGGCAGCTGAGGAGGGACCCGGTGGAGGCCGTCCGCACCGCTCACGACATCGCTCACGACATCGCTCACGACATCGCTCACGACATCGCTTACGACATCGCTTACGAGGCATTCCGCGCCGCTTACGACGACGCCCTCGGCCGGTGGGCCGGCCCGGGGCCGGTCGACGCCCGCGTGGTCGACACTCCTTTCGGTGCCACCCGGATCAACAGCACCGGTCCGCGGGGCGCCCCGCCGCTCGTGCTGCTCCCCGGCGGTGGAACGACGTCGCTGGTGTGGGGGGAGTGCCTGCGGGCCGGGCTCGCGCGGGAACGGCGGGTGCACGCCGTGGACCTCGTGGGGGAACCGGGGATGAGCGTCCCGGCCGCGGGGCGGCCGCTCCGCACGGTCGACGACCTGACGGAGTGGCTGGACGCGGTCCTCGACGGGGTAGTCGACGGGGTTCTCGACGGCCAGGGTGTGGGGGGAGGGGTGGTGGAGCTGGCCGGGTATTCCTACGGCGGGTGGATCGCCGCGCACTACGCCGCCCGGCGGCCGGAACGCCTGCGGCGGCTGGTGCTGCTGGACCCCACCCAGGTGTTCGCCGGGCTGCGCCCGGCCTACGTGGTGCGGGCCCTGCCGATGCTGCTGCGGCCCACGCCCGATCGGGTCCGTTCCTTCCTGGCCTGGGAGACCGGGGGCGCCGTCCTGGACCCGGCCTGGATGCGGGTCCGCACGGCCGCCGCCGCACTCCCGACCGCCCGCCCGGTGACCGGCGCCCGGCCGGTCCTGGGTGCGGGGGCGGCGCGGGGACTGCCGCTGCTCGCACTCTTCGCCGGAAACGCCCGCTGCCACGACCCCGCCCGAGCCGCCCGCGCCGCCACCGCGGCGGTCCCGGACGCGGTGGTCCGCGTACTCCCGGGCCTCTCCCACCACTCGCTGCTGTTGGTGGGGGCGGGGGAGGTGGTGGGGGGTTGGGGGTGCTGGTGACCCCGGCTGCGCCGGGGCGCGGCTTCGCCGCTCGTGGGTAGGTTTCGAGCGTCGGGGTCGGGGTGGTTCCGGGGGCTGCCCGTCAGTTCAACTGTCTTCCCGTGCCGGGGCGTCCTGTCAAGAGCGCTCCTTCGTCGCGTCGCTGCGCGATGGCCTGCGGCCACTCTTGACATGCCACCCCGTCCCGGAAAGCCAAGAACTGTCGGGCCGCCCCCGGGGGGAGGCAGGGGGGAGGGGATCGATTCGTTGCGGTCCGGCGCCCGGCCGCAGCCCGAGTGGGCCCGATGCCCCGCCCTGCGGGCGGCAAGAACGCACTCAATCGCTACGCGCTTCTCCGAGAGAAGCGTCTGCGGCCTGTTCTGGGCTGGTGAGGGGCGCGGCGGGGCTCAAAGCTCGGCCAGACGAGAGTCCACTCGGGTCAAGCAGCCGTCGACACTCAACAGCCTCTCAAGACGCCCCTTTTGTTGCGGTTTGGAACGCCACTCTTGGGGCGGACGGCTGCCAGACCCGCACCAACATCCATCTGAGCGAAGTCTCAGCCCCACGCAGCCCGCTGACGCTTCTCTCGGAGGAGCGCGTAGCGATTAGGGGCGCTCTTTCCGCCCAAAGGGCGGCGTATCGGCCCCACTCGGCCTGCGGCCGGGCGCAGACCGGCAGGAACGGGCACCCTCCCCCCTGCCTCCCCCGGGGGCGGCCCGACAGTTCTTGGCTTTTCGGGACGGGGTGTCCTGTCAAGGGTGGCCGCAGGCCATCGCGAAGCGACGCGACGAAGGAGCGCTCTTGACAGGACGCCCCGGCACGGGAAGACAGTGGAACTGACGGGCAGCCCCCGGAGCATCACCGACCCCGAAGCGCGAAACCTACCCATGACCGGCGCAGCCGGGCCCCCACCTCAACGCACCCTCCCCAGCACCCGCGTCACGCTGCCGTCCGGTTCTTGGACGTCTGCGGTGTGGGTGAAGCCGATGCGGGTCAGGAGGGTCAGGGACGCTTTGTTTTCGGCGGCCACCGTGGCGTGGACTTCGGGGAGGGCGAGGGTGGTGAAGCCGTAGGCGACGAGGGCTTCGGCGAGTTCCGTGCCGAGGCCCTCGCCCCAGGCTGCGGGGGACAGGGCGTAGATGATTTCGTGGCCACCGGTCTCGGTGGTCGGTTTGATCTCCGCGTGCCCGATGAAGCGGCCTGCGCGGCGGACGGCCCAGACGTCGAAGAGGCCGTCGGCGTAGACCTTCGTGAAGATCCGGCCGAACAGCGCGCGGTCCTGCGGCTCCGGCACCGGTCCGCCGTCGCCCATCCACCGTGAGACGCGCTCGTCCTGGAAGAGCGCGACGAAGTCCTCTTCGTCCTCCGGCGTGTACGGATCCAGGGCGAGGCGGGCGGTGCGCAGCGAAGGAGTCACGCCCGCCGACGCTACGTGCCGGCCGGGGCGCCGGGCCAGGGGATTACGCCTGGCGGGAGAGCGCGTCGCGGACGGCCTCGTCCGTGCGGGCCACGACCGCCGTGCCGTCGTCGGCCGTGATGATCGGGCGCTGGATGAGCTGGGGGTGCGCGGCCAGATGGGTGATCCAGCGGGCCCGCGCGGCGTCCGTCGCCTCGCGCGGCAGCTCCCGTACGCCGGTTTCCTTGGCGAGCGGGTCGGACGTACGCGTGATGTCCCAGGGCTCCAGGCCGAGGCGGCCGAGCACCGCGCGGATCTCGTCCTCGGACGGTACGTCGTCCAGGTAGCGCCGCACCGTGTAGTCGGCCCCCTCGGCGTCGAGGAGGGTGAGCGCGCTGCGGCACTTCGAGCAGGCGGGATTGATCCAGATCTCCATGGGCGGAAGCCTACCGAGCCTGTCTGGCCAGGGGCTTTTGTCAGTGGTCCCCGGTAAAATCGAGGGAGCACGACAGGAAGCCAACTACCGTTTGGGAGGCTGTAGATGGCCGCTGCCGCGATCATTTCGATGCCCAAGAAGAAGCCACTGCCCGCGGGTCTGCCCCGTGAGTGGTACGAGAGCCACAACCGCCGTCTCAAGGCGATGCGGCTGGCGATATCCCTGCTCGACACGGGGACGTATGACGCACAGCGCGCGACGAACCGGAAGATCCGGAGCATGGCGGCGCGCGTCGGGATCCACCGGCCGTCCAACGTCACCTGCAAGATGGTCCGGACGTTCATCCGCCAGGCCGGCTGAGCCTCACCGGCGGTCCGCGGGGGCTGCACTTCCCCCGCGGATCGCCGGGTCCGCGGACCCGGGGGCGGAGAGGACGAGCAGGGCCACGTCGTCCCTGGGGCCACCGTCGGTGAACCGGACGAGGTCCCGCCACACCGCGTCCGCGAGCCCCGAGAGGTCCGCCGGGCCCCCCGCCAGCAGCGCGGGGACGCGGTCGGCCAGCGGGTAGAACGCCCCGATCGCGTCCCGGGCCTCGGTCACCCCGTCGGTGTACAGCAGCAACCGGTCTCCGGGCCGCAGCGGCGTGACGGCGACCGGCGGCGGCGCCAGGCCCGCGAGCCCCAGCCCCAGCGGAGGGCCCGGCTCCACCTCCAGTTCCGTCACCGAGCCGTGGCGCAGCAGCAGCGCCGAGGGATGGCCGCAGGACACGACCCGTACGAGGTCCAGCGCGGGCGTGAACTCCAGCAGCAGGGCGGTCGCGAACACTTCGGCGTAGACCGCGTTCTCGGCGTCCGTGCGCAGCCGGCGGTCCAGGCGGGCCGCGACCGCCGTCAGGCCGCCGTCGTCCAGCACGCCCTCGCGGAACGCGCCGAGCAGCGCCGCCACCGTGGCGACCGCGGCCAGGCCGTGCCCCTGGACGTCCCCGACGAGGGCGCGGATGCCGTGCGGGCCCGCCCGTACGTCGTACAAATCGCCTCCGACCAGGGTGCCGCGCTGGGCCGCCCGGTACAGCCCGGCGCACCGCACCGGCCCCACCTCGGGCGGTACCGGCGGGAGCACGGCGAGCTGGGCCGCCTCCGCGACCGTCCGTACGCTGACCAGCTGGGCGTCCCGGCGCTTGCGCACCCAGGCGATGACCACGCTGAGCAGGCCGATCGCGGCCACCGTCGCGAGGTCGGCGCCCTTGGCGTGGCCGACGCCGAGGCCCGGCAGGCCGAGCAGGCCGAGGACCAGGGCGGCGAAGAACGCGGTGCCGGCGGCTCCGTACGAGAACGCCGCGACCGGGGGCAGTCCGGCCAGGAAGAAGCCCAGCTCCACGTTGCCCGGGGTCAGGCCCTGGGCGGCGACGAGCACCACCAGGGCCACCGCGGGCGCGAACCGGGCCCAGCGCGGTGGTGGTGCCCCGCGCAGCCAGCCCGGTTCCTCGCGTCCGCGTCTCACCACTCCACCCTGGTCGACGGGGCGTGGACGCGCACGCCGGGCCGTCGCGTGACCGAGAGTGGACCGGTGACGTACAACGACGAGGAAACGCAGAGCGGGGCCATGAGCACCCGGCTCAATTGGCTGCGGGCCGGGGTGCTCGGCGCCAACGACGGGATCATTTCCACCGCCGGACTGGTGGTGGGCGTCGCCGGGGCGACGACGAGCCGCCCGGAGATCCTGACGGCCGGGATCGCCGGGCTGCTGGCGGGCTCGCTGTCGATGGCGGCGGGGGAGTACGTGTCCGTCAGCTCCCAGCGGGACTCGGAGCGGGCCGCGCTGGAGCTGGAGCGGCGGGAACTGGCTGAGGACCCCGAAGCGGAGCTGGCCGAGCTGGCGGGGCTGCTGGAGGCGCGGGGGCTGAGCGAGGCGGTGGCGCGGGAGGCCGCGCAGCAGCTGACGGAGCGGGACGCGCTGCGGGCCCATGCCCGGGTGGAGCTCGGGATCAACCCCGACGAGCTGGCGAACCCGTGGCACGCGGCGCTGGCGAGCCTGGTCGCGTTCACGGTCGGGGCGGTGCTGCCGCTGCTGGCGATCGTGTTGCCGGGGGCGGGGTCGCGGGTGCCGGTGACGGCGGGGGCGGTGCTGTGTGCGCTGGCGCTGTGCGGGTGGGTGAGTGCGCGGCTGGGGGCGGCCGCCGTGGGGCGGGCGGTCCTGCGGAACGTGGCCGGCGGCGCCGTGGCCATGGCCGTCACCTACGCGGTGGGCACCTGGCTGGGCTCCACGTAACCCCTGGCGGGGGGCGCCCGTCCGATTCCGGCCTCCGCGGCCCCGTGGGCCCGTGCCCGCCTCGGGCCCTCCGGGCCGGGCGTACCCCGCCTTGGTCCGGCCCCACCCACCCTTGCCGGGTACCTCTCAGCCTCGCCGGCGTTTGAGGCGCGGGTCCCGGGCCCATCCCGGGGTCGCCCCCGCCTTCAGCCTCGCCGGCGTTTGAGGCGCGGGGTCTGGGGCGGAGCCCCAGGGGCCCCGCAGGGGACAACGGCCCTGGCGGGCCGCCCCGGGCTCCGCCCGGACCCGCGCCTCAAACGCCGGCGGGGCTGAGGGGGTCGGCCGTGGGGCTGAGGGGGTTGGGTGACGGGGCCCGGGGGGCTTGGTGGCGGTGCCCCCGGGGAAGGCGGGGCAGGATGGGGGGATGCGCATCGTGGTCACCGGCTCGGCCGGTCTCATCGGGTCGGCCCTCGTCCGTTCGCTCCGCACGGACGGCCACGACATCGTGCGCCTCGTCCGCCGCGCCCCCGCCGCCGCGGACGAGGCCGAATGGGACCCGCGCCGCGGACACGTCGCCCCCGGCGCCCTCGTCGGCGCCGACGCCGTCGTGCACCTCGCCGGGGCGGGCGTCGGGGACCACCGCTGGTCCGCGGCGTACAAGCGGGAGATCCGGGAGAGCCGCGTGCTCGGCACCACCGCGATCGCCACGGCCGTCGCGGCAGCGGAGCGGCCCCCCGCCGTACTGGTCTGCGGCTCCGCCATCGGCTACTACGGCGACACCGGGCAGCGGGCCGTGGACGAGAGCGCCCCGGCGGGCACCGGCTTCCTGCCCTCCGTCTGCGTCGAGTGGGAGGCGGCCGCCGCCCCCGCCCACGCCGCCGGCGTACGGACCGTCTTCGCCCGTACGGGCCTGGTCGTCGCGGCCGAGGGCGGCGCCTGGGGCAAGCTCTTCCCGGTGTTCCGGGCCGGCCTCGGCGGCCGCCTCGGCGACGGCCGCCAGTACTGGTCGTACATCTCCCTGCACGACGAGATCGCGGCCCTGCGCCACCTGATCGACACCCCCGCCCTGTCCGGCCCGGTGAACCTGACCGCTCCGGAGCCCCTGACCAACCGCGAGGTGACCGCGGCGATGGGGCGCGTACTGCGGCGGCCGACCGTCTGCGCCGTACCGGCCGCGGCGATGCGGCTCGCGCTGGGGGAGTTCGCCGAGGACGTGCTGGGCAGTCAGCGGGTGCGCCCCGCACGGCTGCTGGAGTCCGGATTCGTCTTCCGCCACCCCGGGATCGAGGACGCGATCCGGGCCGCGCTGGCGTAGGCCCTCCCCTCGCACGGGCCCGGGCGGACCCGGGGCGCACCGCCGGGCGGCCGCCCCTGCCCGTGCGACCGTTCGTGACCCCCATGCGACCCGGATGTGTCCGCAGTGCGACCGGTACGCAACGGGAACTGTTCGAAAAAGCGCGTCCAACTCGGGTTCTGCTGGAGCCGGTTGGGGGAAGGAGGACCAGACAAGCCGCGCCGACCTCGGGGAGGGGCACGTGCTCAGCAGCGCACACCATGCGGACGTAGTCATCGTAGGAGCCGGAGTCTCAGGACTCACGGCGGCACACCATCTGATCGCAGCGGGGGTCAGCGTCACCGTCCTGGAGGCCGCCGACGATCCCGGCGGCCGGATGGCCACCGAGCGGACCGACGGATTCCGGCTGGACCGGGTCGGTCAGCTCCTCAACACCTCGTACCCGGAACTCGCCCGCACACCCGCCCTGGAGGACCTGGTCCTGCGGCCCTTCGCGCCCGGCGTCCTCGTCCACACCGATGGCAAACAGGTCCGGGCCGGAGCCCTCACCCCGGCCCGCGCCCTCGCCAGCGGCTCGTTCGACCAGGCCCGGCTCAGCGCCGCGCTCGGCCGTCTCGCCGCACTGCCCGAGGAACGGATCCTGGCCCGGCCCGAGCGCACCGCGCTCGCCGCGCTGCGCACCCGGACCCTGCCCCCGCGCACGGTCGCCGGAGTCCTGCGGCCGCTGCTCGCCACCCTGCTCTGCGACCCGGACCTCACCACCTCCAGCCGCGTCGCCGACCTCGCGTTGCGCCGCTTCGCCCGCGGCCGCCTCGCGGTGCCCCAGGGCGGCGCCGCCGCGCTGCCCGCGCTCCTCGCGGCCGGCCTGCCGCCCGGCACCGTGCGCACCGGCGTGCGCGTGCGCTCGGTGGCCACCAACCTGGTGACCACCGAGGAGCACGGCGACTTCGCCTGCCGCTCCGTCCTGCTCGCCACCGGCGCCCGCGCCGCGGCCGAGCTGCTGCCCGGCCTGCGGGTGCCCCGCTTCCACCAGGTCACCGTCATCCACCACGCGACCGCCGCCGTACTGCCCTGGGACGGCTCGCTCCTGCTCGACGGCGATCCCCGGTGGCCGGTCGCCCACACCACCGTGATGAGCGCCGTCGACCCGAGCCGCGCCCCGGCCGGGCGGTCGCTCGTCAGCACCACCGTCCTCGGTCCGCCGCCGCCCGCCCGGACGGTGGCCTCCCGCCTCGCCCGGCTCTACGAGACCTCCACCCGGGACTGGGAGCTGCTCGCCGTCCACCACACGCCCGAGGCCGTTCCGGCCATGCCCGCGCCCTACGACACGCGGCGCACGGTCCGGGTGCTGGCCGGGCTGTACGTGTGCGGCGACCACCGGGACACCAACACGGTCCAGGGCGCACTGCATTCGGCGCGCCGCGCGACGACCGCCGTCCTGCGCGACTTCGGCATCCCGGTGCCGGCCGCCACGCCCGCCGTCCCGGCGGCGGCCTGAAACCACCCGGTGCGGGGCCCGGTTCCCTCCCGGGAGCCGGGCCCCCGGTGCGCCCCGGGCCGGGGGCGCCTACGCGAGCGACGCCTACGCCAGCGACGCCACCCGGTCCCGGTAGGTCCGTACGGCCGCCGCGTCCCGGTAGGGCTCCAGCCGCCGCTCGAAGTCCCGTACGTACTCCACCGCGCGCGCCGAGCGCATCTCCGTCGCCTGCTGCGCCGCCTCCGCGCCCAGCGCGCAGGCCTGGTCCAGCTCGCCCAGCCCCAGCCGGGCCGTGGCCAGCACCACGCGGCAGAACAGCCGCGAGCGCGCGAAGGCCGGCGCCCGCAGCTGGAGCGCGCGCTCGGCGTGCTGCGCCGAGGCCCGGTACTGCTGGAGGTCGCGGTGGCAGTGCCCGAACTCGTCGGCCAGCTCCCCCTCGTCGAAGGTGCGCGCCCAGTGCGGCACGTCGTCCCCGGGGCGCGCCGCGCCGAGCGCCCGCTCCGCCCGGACGAGGGAGGCGGTGGCCGCCCGTACCTCGCCCAGCACCGCGTGCCCCCGGGCCTCCGCCGCGTGCAGCAGCCCCTGGACCACCTGGGGCGGGCCCGAGCCGACGCCCTGCTGGGCGACCCGGGCCAGCTGGACGGCCTCGCGCCCGTGGCCGAGGTAGACCGCCTGGCGGCTCATGGTGACCAGGACGTAGGCGCCGTAGGGCCGGTCCCCGGCGGCCTGGGCGAGGCGCAGGGCCTGCACGAAGTAGCGCTGGGCCAGCCCGTGGGCGGCGATGTCGTACGAGGTCCAGCCCGCCAGCCGGGTCAGGTCGGCGGCGGCCGCGAAGAGCCGCCGGCCGGAGTTCTCGCTGTAGGTGCCGCGCAGCATCGGTTCGGCCTCGTGCTCCAGGTAGCGCACCAGGGCCTGGCGGGCGTGGCCGCCGCCGTAGGCGTGGTCCAGGGCCCGGAAGAGGTCGCCGACCGATCTGAGCGCCGCGATGTCCCCGGAGGTGACCCGTTGGCCGGGTCCCCGGTCGGTCTGGCGCTGGCGGGGCACGGTGGACCGGCCCTGGGCCGGGATCCGGGAGGCGTCCGCGTCCGCGCCGCGGCCGACCCGCTCGTCGGCCCGGCCGATCAGCCAGTCCCGGCTGGGCACGACGAGCCCGGCCGGGGTGAAGGCGATCTTCCGCAGCTCGGCGTGCGAACCGGAGTCCTTGCGCCACAGGCCGCTCGCGATGTCCACCGCCTCCTCGGGGGTGGCCGCGAACTCCAGCCCGGCGTAGACCGGAGCGCAGGCGTCCAGCCCGAGGTCCTGCGCCGAGAGCCGCCGGCCGAGCCGCCGGGTGAACACCTCGGCGATCAGCGCGGGGGTGGTCCCGCGCGGTTGCTGGCCGCGCAGCCACCGGGTGACGGAGGTTTTGTCGTACCGCAGATCGAGACCGTGCTCCAGCCCTAGCTGGTCGACGCGGCGGGCGAGCCCGGCATTGGAGAACCCGGCCTCGGCGATCAGTGCCGCGAGCTGCCGGTTGGGGACGCGCTGGGCAGGTCGTTCCGTCATCGGCTCCACGGTCTCCTGACGTGACGGACCGGTGTCCCGGCCCTGTGAACGGCGTGAATGTAGCGGTCGGCTCCGCCCGGACCGCCCCTTCTATCCCACATTCATCCGATCGTGCGAAGAACCGGGCAGGCGCTTTACGGACGCCTCCGCCACCCCCGCGCATAAGCTGCCGGTATGACCCGCTCGCCCCAGGAGCGGCGTTCCGTACCGGAAGCCGTCGCGGATGCCGCCCCGGACACCGCCCCGGACGCCGCGCCGGAATCGACCGCACCGCTTCCCGCGCCCGAGATAACCGAAGCCGAGTGCCGGCGGTGCGGCACGCTGATCGCCGGGCTCGACGGGCGCTACGCCTGCGGGGTGTGCGGCTGGGTGAACGACCACTCCGAGGGGCACCGGCGGCTGCCGCGGGCCGACGAGGACCCGGACCGCCCGTCCCGGGGCCGCCGCAGGACCCGCCGGCCGCCGGCGGCGCCGCCCGGGCCGCTGGGCCCGCCGCCCGGGCCGCCGCAGGGCCCGGCCGCGGGGCCCGCGTAGGGGGCCTGCCGAGCGGTGGCGGGAGCGCCGTACGCTGGGTGGGTGCGATATGGGTGCGATATGCACGCACAGCGGGTTCAACGAGGAGGCGCTGCGGTGGCTGAGCTGCGGTTTGTCCATCTGGGCTTCGGGCCGGATGCCGTCGAGTACACGGAGGCCTGGGAAGAGCAGCGGCGGGTCCACGCCGCGCGCTTCGCCGACGAGACCGAGGACACCTGCCTGCTGCTGGAGCACCCGCCCGTCTACACGGCGGGACGGCGCACGGCCGACAGCGAGCGCCCCCTGGACGGCACCCCGGTGGTCGACGTGGACCGCGGCGGCAAGATCACCTGGCACGGACCCGGCCAGCTCGTCGGCTACCCGATCATGAAGCTGCCCCGCCCGGTGGACGTGGTCGCCCACGTCCGGCGGCTGGAGGACGCGCTGATCCGCACCGCCGCCGACTTCGGTCTGGAGACCACGCGGGTCGAGGGCCGCTCCGGCGTCTGGGTGCTCGGCGACCCCGTCGAGGACCGGCCGAAGACCGGCGGCCTGTCGCTGGACTTCGACCCGCGGCTGGCGGACGAGGAGTTCGACCCCCGGCTGAACGGGCCCGAGTACGCGCCGTCCAACGCCGGCCAGCGACGCGAGGACCGCAAGCTCGCCGCCATCGGCATCCGCGTCGCCAAGGGCGTCACGATGCACGGCTTCGCGATCAACGTGAACCCCGACAACACCTGGTTCGACCGGATCGTCCCCTGCGGCATCCGCGACGCCGGTGTGACCTCGCTCTCCTGCGAACTGGGCCGCGAGATCACCATCGCCGAGGTGCTGCCGGTCGTCGAGGGCCATCTCAGGGACGTCCTCACGGGCGCGGAGCCGCGGCCCCGCGTCATCGAGCCCGCGGCGCCGTAGCCGCGGGGAATGAGCCCGGCCGCCCGCAGGTTGGCCGACGTAAGAACGTATGAAATTACGGGCGTACCCTGGTGGGCGCCGAAGAATCGAAGTCACAGGGAGCCGGTCGTGTCCGCAGTCGCACCCGACGGACGCAAGATGCTGCGCCTTGAGGTCCGTAACGCCCAGACGCCCATCGAGCGCAAGCCCGAGTGGATCAAGACCCGGGCGAAGATGGGCCCCGAGTACACCAAGATGCAGGCCCTGGTGAAGGGCGAAGGACTGCACACGGTGTGCCAGGAAGCGGGCTGTCCGAACATCTACGAATGCTGGGAGGACCGCGAGGCCACCTTCCTCATCGGCGGCGACCAGTGCACCCGGCGCTGCGACTTCTGCCAGATCGACACGGGCAAGCCCGAGGCCCTGGACCGCGACGAGCCGCGTCGTGTGGGCGAGTCCGTGGTCACCATGGACCTGAACTACGCGACCATCACCGGCGTCGCCCGCGACGACCTGCCGGACGGCGGTGCCTGGCTGTACGCCGAGACGGTGCGCCAGATCCACCAGCAGACGGCGGGCCGCGAAGGCGGCCACACCAAGGTCGAGCTGCTCGCCCCGGACTTCAACGCCGTCCCGGAGCTGCTGGAGGAGGTCTTCGCCTCCCGCCCCGAGGTCTTCGCGCACAACGTCGAGACGGTCCCGCGGATCTTCAAGCGGATCCGCCCCGGCTTCCGCTACGAGCGCTCGCTGGACGTGATCACCAAGGCGCGCGAGTACGGCCTGGTCACCAAGTCGAACCTGATCCTCGGCATGGGCGAGGAGCGCGAGGAAGTCACCCAGGCGCTCAAGGACCTGCACGGCGCGGGTTGCGAACTCATCACGATCACCCAGTACCTGCGGCCCTCGCCGCGGCACCACCCCGTGGAGCGCTGGGTGAAGCCGGCCGAGTTCGTGGAGCTGGCCAAGGAGGCCGAGGACATCGGTTTCTCCGGCGTCATGTCGGGTCCGCTGGTGCGGTCCTCGTACCGCGCCGGCCGGCTGTACCAGCAGGCGATGGACCACCGCACGACTGTGTGAATTCGCGCACAAAGTCTTACCAGGCAGTAACACCACGGCGACGCGGCCCCTAGGCTCTCTCAAGGGAGACACCTGGTGGGCCGCGTCAATGTTTCATCACCGTTTGACCAGTCGGTCATGCCCTGGTAACACCAATCAGTGACGCTGGATCCACGCACCGCACACGCGCCGTACGCGGCGAGCGCGTGCGGCGCACGCCCCGGCGCACGAGCACCACCCCCGCACCACCGCGCACCACCCCGTTCCGCACCGCGGAACCACGCAGCTCCATCGACGAGAGCACCAGAGAGGGATCGACATGCAGGCCGCGCCCGTTCGCGCCATCGCCATCCCGTCGTTCACCGATGCCTTCCGGGGCATCGAGTCGCTGCTCATGAGCGGCGCGCGTCGCAACGCCTGGACGGCGGTCCTGGAAGACCGCCGCAGGGCCAAGGACCGGGTCGAAACCGAGCACGTACTCGAGGCCGCGGCGACCCGGACCCCGCAGGCCACGTAAACTTCGCTGCATGGCGAGGAAGTCAAACGCAGAGACTGCTGCGAACCCCGGGCGACTGAAGCAGATCGCCCTGACGTACAAGATGACCCGTAAGGCCGACCCCAAGGTCGGCCTCATCGTCGCGGGCGTGGGAATCGTCACCTTTGGTGTCTTCCTCGGGATCGGCTTCCTGATCGGTCACCCGGTCTATCTGGGCATCCTGGGTCTCCTGGTGGCGTTCCTGGCGATGGCGATCATCTTCGGACGGCGTGCCGAGGCCGCCGCCTTCGGACAGATGGAGGGCCAGCCCGGCGCGGCCGCGGCGGTACTGGACAACGTGGGACGGGGCTGGACCACCACCCCCGCCATCGCGATGAGCCGCCAGCAGGACATCGTGCACCGCGCCGTCGGCAAGGCGGGCGTCGTGCTGGTGGCCGAGGGCAACCCGAACCGGGTGAAGAGCCTGCTCGCCGCCGAGAAGAAGAAACTGGCGCGCATCATGCCGGACATCCCGGTGCACACCGTGATCGTCGGCACGGGCGAGGGCGAGGTGCCGCTGAAGAAGGTGCGCACGACGCTCCTCAAGCTCCCGCGCGTCCTGCAGGGCCCGCAGATCACCGCGGTGAACGACAAGCTCCGCGCCATGGGCGACCTGATGAGCAACATGCCCATCCCGAAGGGTCCGCTCCCCGGCCGCGGCGCCCGGGGCGGTCAGCGGCCGCCGCGCGGCTGATCCGCGCGCATTGCATACAAGACGACACACGCCACGTGGGGCGCCCCCGGTCGATGACCGGGGGCGCCCCACGTGCTCGTCCTGCTTCTCTTCAGATGCGGACCTGGACCGCGCGGGAGAGGCGGTCGTGCAGGCCGCGGGCGTCGCGGTCCCAGATGACCGCCGGGATGACCAGGGCCAGCAGCAGGGTACGGAGCACCACGCGCCCGAGGCCGAGGCGGCCGCCGTCCTCCGAGATCACCCGGAGGCCGAGGATCCGCTTGCCGGGGGTGAAGCCCACGGTGCCCACCGTGAGGACGGCCAGGGTGACGAAGAGCGCCAGCGTCCAGTTGCCCGTCGCGCTCGCGCCGCCCCGCGTGATCAGGCCGTACGCGATGATCTGGCAGCCGATCCAGTCGATGGCCACGGCTCCCAGCCGGCGGCCGAACCGCGCCACGGAGCCCGGTCCCTCCTGGGGGAGGCCGAGCCGCTGGCCCGGGTAACCGAAGTCGGCGCCCATCTCCTCGGCGGCCGCGCGCGGGCCGGAGAGCCACGATCCGATTGCTTGCCTGTTGTCCACCCGACCACGGTACCCGTGGTGTTCCCGGCGCCTTCGCCGGGACCCTGGTTAACTTGTGCGAAACAAATGGGTCATGCTTGAGAAATCCCGTCTGCTTATGGTCGGGTCAGCGTGCGCCACCGCACTGGACGCACCACGCGCTATGCAGCCCGCCCCCGCCCGGGGGGTCGGGAGTAGGAGGAGTTGGATGTTCCAGAACGCCGACGAAGTGAAGAAGTACATCGCAGACAACGACGTCAAGATGGTCGACGTCCGCTTCTGCGACCTGCCCGGAGTGATGCAGCACTTCACGATCCCGGCAGGCGTCTTCAACCCGGACGATGAACTGGCGTTCGACGGCTCCTCGATCCGCGGCTTCCAGGCGATCCACGAGTCGGACATGGCGCTGCGCGCGGACCTGTCCACGGCCCGTGTGGACCCGTTCCGCCGCGACAAGACGCTGAACATCAACTTCTTCATCCACGACCCGATCACGGGCGAGGCGTACAGCCGCGACCCGCGCAACATCGCGAAGAAGGCCGAGGCGTACCTCGCCTCCACCGGCATCGCCGACACCGCGTACTTCGGCCCCGAGGCCGAGTTCTACGTGTTCGACAACGTGCGCTTCGCGACCAGCGCGAACGAGAGCTTCTACCACATCGACTCCGAGGCCGGCGCCTGGAACACGGGCTCGACCGAGAACAACCGCGGCTACAAGGTCCGCTACAAGGGCGGCTACTTCCCCGTCGCCCCGGTCGACCACTTCGCCGACCTGCGCGCCGAGATCTCCCTCGAACTGGACCGCCAGGGCCTCCAGGTCGAGCGCCAGCACCACGAGGTCGGCACCGGTGGCCAGGCCGAGATCAACTACAAGTTCAACACGCTGCTCGCCGCGGCCGACGACCTGATGCTCTTCAAGTACATCGTGAAGAACGTCGCCTGGCGCAACGGCAAGACCGCGACCTTCATGCCGAAGCCGATCTTCGGCGACAACGGCTCGGGCATGCACGTGCACCAGTCGCTGTGGGCGAACGGCGACCCGCTGTTCTACGACGAGGCCGGCTACGCGGGCCTCTCGGACACCGCCCGCTACTACATCGGCGGCATCCTCAAGCACGCGCCGTCGCTGCTGGCGTTCACCAACCCGACGGTGAACTCCTACCACCGTCTGGTGCCCGGCTTCGAGGCCCCGGTCAACATGGTCTACTCGCAGCGCAACCGCTCCGCGGCCATGCGCATCCCGATCACGGGCTCGAACCCGAAGGCCAAGCGCGTCGAGTTCCGCGCCCCGGACCCGTCGTCCAACCCGTACCTCGCCTTCTCGGCGCTGCTGCTCGCGGGCCTCGACGGCGTGAAGAACAAGATCGAGCCGATGGAGCCGATCGACAAGGACCTCTACGAGCTCTCGCCCGACGAGCACGCGAGCGTCCCGCAGGTCCCGACCTCGCTCGACGCCGTCCTGCGCGCGCTCGAGGACGACAACGAGTACCTCCAGGCCGGTGGCGTCTTCACCTCCGACCTGATCGAGACCTGGATCGACTACAAGCGCACGCACGAGATCGCCCCGATCGCCCTGCGCCCGCACCCGCACGAGTTCGAGCTGTACTTCGACCTCTAAGCCGCGCCGCGGGCTCGACCCGCCACCGCCCGCCGAGGCTGTACCGAAGGCCGCCGCCCGCGCCCCCGCCAAGGGGCCGCGGGCGGCGGCCTTTCGTTGGTGCTTGTGGCGCCTGCGCGTCTTCTTGGAGTTTCCTGTACGGAGAAAGGTGGCGCAGCCCTGAAGACGATCACGTACTCCGAGTCCCGAGCCCGGTACGCCGAGGTGCTCAATTCCGTCATCGACGACCGTGAGGAGGTCGTCATCACCCGCGCCGGACATGCTCCCGTCGTCATGGTCTCCCTTGAGGACTACCAATCGCTGAAGGAAACCGTCCATCTGCTGCGGAGCCGTGCGAACGCCCATCGCCTGCTCGCGTCGATCGACGAGCTGGAGGGTGACGGAGGCGCGGTGCGCGAGGACCCGCAACGCTGAGGTCGCCCGGAACGGGAGCGACGGCGTCGGGAAACGCGTTCCCGGGCGGCTGGTCGCGCCGACCGCCGACGTACGGACGTCTCCGCCGAGGCCCCCAACCCCCGCCATCCAGGGGGTGGGGGCCTCCGTGCGTTCCGGCGCCACCGGCTGCCCTCGGTCCGCGTCAGCGGAGCAGTGGCATGCCGCTCGTCAGGTCGTGGAGGCACTGGAGGGCCAGGGAGGCGGGGGAGGTGGGGCCCGTCGTGGGGGCGTCCGTGGTGGACCAGACCTCCAGGGCGATGCGGATCGCGTCGGTGGCCGCCGCGGCGAGGAGGCGGACCGACAGGGCGTCCGCTTCCGGGCCGGCCAGGCGGGCCAGCAGGGGGACGAGCTGTTCCTCCGACTCCTGGTTGACCCGGTACCAGACGGCCCGCAGGGCCGGGTCGTGCGCCGCGGCGCGCAGCAGGCCCCGGGTCACGGCCAGGCCCTCGCCGACGGCGAGCAGGTCGGTGAGGGAGCGGGTGACGGCGCGTTCCAGGGCCTCGGCCAGGGGGGTGCCGGGCCGCTCCTCGGCGAGCAGGGCCCGCCACGCGTCGCCGCCGCCCGCCAGCAGCGGCGCCACGGCCTCCTGCTTGTTGCGGAAGTAGCGGTAGAACGTGCGCAACGCCACGCCCGCCCGGTGCGCGATGTCCTCGGCGGTGGTCCCGTCGGGGCCGTGTTCGGCGAAGAGTTCGCAGGCGGCGCGGGCGATGTCCAGCTGGGTGGCCGCCTTGCGCCGTTCGGTCAGTGACCGCGCTCCGGGGCCGGGCTGGGGCGCGTACGGGCGTGGAGATCTCACCCCTGAAGCCTACCCCTGGGCGCGGAGAAGGAGTGCATCCATTGTCGCTCTGGCAAAACGTGTCATGGGGTCGTACGCTCGCACCCATGAACCGTTACGCAGGACGTCGCGTCCTCATCACCGGCGGTGGCTCCGGCATCGGCCGGGCCACTGTCCACCGCATCCTCTCGGAGGGCGGCCGCGTCCACACCGTGGACGTCAGCGAAGCCGGTCTGAAGGCCACCGCCGAGCAGGCCGCGGCCGACGGACACGCGGCGGCGCTCACCACCGCCGTCCTCGACATATCCGACGAAGCCGCCGTACGGGCGGGCGTGGCCGCGGCCGTCACGGAACTCGGGGGGCTCGACGTACTCGTCAACGCCGCCGGGATCCTGCGCTCCGCGCACACCCACCAGACCACGCTGGACTTCTGGAACAAGGTCATCACGGTCAACCTGACCGGCACCTTCCTGATGATCCGCGAGGCCATCCCGGCGCTGATCGAGGGCGACCAGCCGGTCGTCGTCAACTTCAGCTCCACCTCGGCGTCCTTCGCCCACCCCTACATGGCCGCCTACGCGGCGAGCAAGGGCGGCATCCAGTCGATGACCCACGCCCTCGCCGCCGAGTACAGCAAGCAGGGCGTGCGCTTCGTCGCCGTCGCCCCAGGCTCCATCGAGAGCGGGATGACCACCGGCAACGGCCCGGGCCTGCCCGAGGACACCGACTGGAGCCTGTTCGCGAAGCTCGCCCCGGCCCTCGGCCAGGGCTTCGCCGGACCGCAGACCGTCGCGGGCGTCGTCGCGATGCTCGGCTCCGAGGACGGCGCCTTCATCACCGGTACGGAGATCCGCATCGACGGCGGCACGCACTACTAAGCGACACGCACGGCTTAAGGAGCGTCCGCGGCGGATCAGTCGCCGAAGCGGTCCCACAGCCGGGGGAAGTGCTCCGCCAGCGCGGCCTCGTCCTCCAGGTCGAGCACGGTGCCCTCCGGCTCCGCGGCCTGCTGCGGGACGCCCAGGTCCGGCGGCTCCGCGCCGGTCAGCTGCTCGTACGCCTCGTCCGCCGCGTACCCCAGCTCCTCGCCGTCCCCGTCGATCTCCTCGTCGAACTCGTCCAGCAGCTCGGCGAGGTGGTCCGGATCGTGCACGGCGCCTTCGAAGACCTCCCGGCCCTGGCCGATCAGCCAGCAGCGGAAGTAGTCGAAGGCGTCGTCGCTCGCCCCGTTCAGCAGGATCGCGGCCGCGCCCCACAGTTCCCAGGTGTAGGCGCGGTTGTACCGGGCCTCGAAGTGCCGGGCGAAGTCCAGGACGGAATCCGGGTCGAGCCGCACCAGCCGCTCGACCAGCAGGTCGGCGTGTTCCTCGGGGTCGCCTCCGGCGGCCGCGCGGGTGCTGTCGACAATCTCCCAGAACTCCGTCTCGTCCATCACGGCTCCAGCATCACGGCTGCGCCCCCCACCCGCCACCGCGCGTACGGCGAAAGGCCGGTGTCCGCCCCTTCCGGGGCCGGACACCGGCCTTATGGCTCAGCGCGCGTGCGGCTCGTGCGGTACGGCTCAGAGGCCGTAGCGCTCGCGGGCCTCCTTGACGGACGAGGCCGGGACCTCGCCGCGGCGGGCCAGCTGGGCCAGCGACGCGACCACGATCGACTGGGCGTCAACCCCGAAGTGGCGGCGCGCGCCCTCGCGGGTGTCGGAGAGGCCGAAGCCGTCCGTGCCCAGCGAGGTGTAGTCCTGCTCGACCCACTGGCTGATCTGGTCCGGGACCTGGCGCATCCAGTCGGAAACGGCCAGCACCGGGCCCTGGGCGCCCTCCAGCGCGCGGGTCACGTACGGGGTGCGCACCTCGCCGCGCAGCAGCGCCTCGTCGCACTCCAGCGCCTCGCGGCGCAGCTCGCCCCACGAGGTGGCGGACCAGACGTCGGCGGAGACGTTCCAGTCGGCGGCGAGCAGCTTCTGCGCCTCGAGGATCCAGTGGATCGCCGTGCCCGAGGCCATGAGCTGGATCTTGGGCGCGTCGGCGGCCGGGGCCGCCTCCGCCAGGTCGGCCGCGGTGTTGAAGCGGTACAGACCCTTGAGGATGCCCTCCTCGACGCCCTCGGGCATCGCGGGCTGCACCTTCGGCTCGTTGTAGACCGTCAGGTAGTAGAAGACGTCTTCCGGCTTCTCGCCGTACATCCGGCGCAGACCGTCCTTGACGATTACCGCGATCTCGTACGCGAAGGCCGGGTCGTAGTTCAGCGACGCCGGGTTCGTGGACGCGATCAGGTGCGAGTGGCCGTCCGCGTGCTGGAGGCCCTCACCGGTCAGCGTGGTGCGGCCGGCGGTGGCGCCGACGATGAAGCCCTTGCCGAGCTGGTCGGCGAGCTGCCACATCTGGTCGGCGGTGCGCTGCCAGCCGAACATCGAGTAGAAGATGTAGAAGGGGATCATCGGCTCGCCGTGCGTCGCGTACGACGTACAGGCGGCGATGAAGTCGGCCATGGCGCCGGCCTCGGTGATCCCCTCGTTGAGGATCTGGCCGTCCTTGGCTTCCTTGTAGTACATGAGCTGGTCGCGGTCGACCGGCTCGTACGTCTGGCCCAGCGGCGAGTAGATGCCGGCCGACGGGAAGAGGGATTCCATGCCGAAGGTGCGGGCCTCGTCGGGGACGATCGGCACCCAGCGCTTGCCGGTCTCCTTGTCCCGCATCAGGTCCTTGACGAGCCGGACGAAGGCCATGGTGGTGGCCATCTCCTGCTTGCCGGAGCCCTTGAGCAGCGGGGCGAAGGAACGGTCCGCCGGGGCGGGCAGGGCCACGTGCCTGACCTTGCGGGCCGGGGCCGGGCCGCCGAGCGCCGCGCGGCGCTCGTTCAGGTACTGGACCTCCGGGCTGTTCGCGCCCGGGTGGCCGTACGGGACCTGGCCGTCGGCGAAGGCGCTGTCCGGGATCGGGAGGCCGAGCAGGTCGCGCATGTCCTTGAACTCGTCGACCGTCAGCTTCTTCATCTGGTGGTTCGCGTTCTTCGACTCGAACCCGGCGCCCAGCGTGTAGCCCTTGACGGTCTGCGCGAGGATGACGGTCGGCGCGCCCTTGTGCTCCAGGGCGGCCTTGTACGCGGCGTAGACCTTGCGGGGCTCGTGGCCGCCGCGGGAGCTGTGGAAGCACTCGGCGATCTTCGCGTCGGTGAGGACCGCGGCGAGCTGCGTCAGCTCGGCGTTCGCGCCGAAGAAGTGCTGGCGGATGTACGCCACGTCGCGGGTCGCGTACGTCTGGAACTGCGCGTCGGGCACCTCGCGCAGGCGGCGCACCAGGGCGCCCGTGGTGTCCAGCTGGAACAGCTCGTCCCAGGCGGAGCCCCACAGGGACTTGATGACGTTCCAGCCGGCGCCGCGGAACTGGGCTTCCAGCTCCTGCACCACGCGGAAGTTGGCGCGGACCGGACCGTCGAGGCGCTGCAGGTTGCAGTTGATGACGAAGGTCAGGTTGTCGAGCTGCTCGCGCGAGGCCAGGGCCAGGGCGGCGGTCGACTCGGGCTCGTCCATCTCACCGTCGCCCAGGAAGGCCCAGACGTGCGAGTTGGCGGTGTCCTTGATGCTCCGGTTCTGCAGGTAGCGGTTGAAGCGCGCCTGGTAGATCGCGGAGAGCGGGCCGAGGCCCATGGAGACCGTCGGGAACTCCCACAGCCACGGCAGGCGCCGCGGGTGCGGGTAGGACGGCAGGCCGTTGCCGCCGGACTCCTGGCGGAAGAGGTCGAGCTGCTGCTCGGAGATCCGGCCGTCGAGGAAGGCGCGGGCGTAGATGCCGGGGGAGGCGTGGCCCTGGATGTAGAGCTGGTCGCCCGATCCGTCGGCCTCCTTCCCGCGGAAGAAGTGCT
Organism: Streptomyces sp. NPDC043876; assembly: GCF_056435825.1. Lineage (NCBI taxonomy): Bacteria > Bacillati > Actinomycetota > Actinomycetes > Kitasatosporales > Streptomycetaceae > Streptomyces > Streptomyces sp. NPDC043876. Next base: position 743,900 of record NZ_JBWKDV010000002.1, read on the forward strand.
GGAAGCCGGTCTCGTAGAGCCAGGCCGCGGAGGCGAAGGTGGCGATGTGGCCGCCGACGCCGTACTTGGAGCCGCGGGTGACCATGGCCGCCGCGTTCCAGCGGTTCCAGGCGGTGATCCGGGCTTCCATCGCCTCGTCACCGGGGAACTCGGGTTCCGCGGCGGTGGGGATGGTGTTGACGTAGTCCGTCTCCAGCAGCTTCGGCAGCGCGAGGCCGGCGGCCTCGGCGTGCTGGAGGGTGCGGCGGAGCAGGTATTCGGCGCGGCGCGTACCGGCGGCCTGGGCGACGGCGTCGAGGGAGGCCGCCCATTCGGCGGTCTCCTCGGTGTCGCGGTCCGGGAGCTGGTCGAGCTCGCTCGGAAGCTTTCCTACGGGGTCGGACATCGGTGTGCGCCGCCTTCCGGACAAGGAGAGGTGGTGGAGATAATCCCTGACGGGCAGGACAGGGTCGTCGGACCCTGTTGGGGTCCGCGATGACTGTAAAGCGCTGATCGATGATCGATCAAACGAAAGTGGCGAAAAAATGGCCACAGGGCAAAAGTCGGCACTGCGTGCCAATGCTCAGGGCACGCAGTGCCGGGCAAAACGGGCCGAACCGGGCGCGGGAGCGGGTCTGTGGGAGGTCTGACCCAGGCGCGCGGAGGCCTGACTCAGGCGCGCGGAGCGCACCCCAGGACGTGCCGCTTCACCAGGAGACCGATCTCCGGATCCTGGTTGCGGAAGGCCTCCACCAGCGCCGCGTGCTCCTCGGCGTACGACTTCTGCACGGTCCCCAGCCACCGGATCGACAGCGCCGTGAACACCTCGATGCCCAGGCTCTCCCAGGTGTGCAGCAGCACGCTGTTCCCCGCGGCCCGCACCAGCTCCCGGTGGAAGCCCACCGTGTGCCGCACCTGCGCGGTGCCGTCCTCGCTGCGGTCGGCCTCCCACAGGGCCGCCACGTGCGGCTCCAGGGCCGTGCAGTCGGCCGCCAGGCGCGGCGCCGCCAGCTCCGCGGCGATCTGCTCCAGGCCCGCGCGGACCGGGTAGATCTCCTCCAGGTCGGCCGCCGAGAGGTTGCGCACGCGCACGCCCTTGTTGGGCGCCGACTCGATCAGCCGCAGGGTCTCCAGCTCGCGCAGGGCCTCGCGGACCGGCGTCTGGCTGACCTCCAGCTCGACGGCGATCCGGCGCTCCACGATGCGCTCGCCGGGCTTCCAGCGCCCGCTGACGATGCCCTCCACGATGTGCTCGCGGATCTGCTCGCGCAGCGAGTGCACCACGGGTGGCGTGATCATCGGGTCTTCATCTCCTGATGGGTGTACAGGGCCGTGCGGACCGGACTCGGGCGGTGGGGAGGAGCGGGAGCCGTGCCTAGACAATACGGCGGCGCCCCCGCCCGGAAGTATTCCGGACGGGGGCGCCGACGGTGAGGCTCGTTACAGCAACGGCACTGCTAGAGGCCGAGTTCGACCTCGAACTCGCCGGCTTCCAGGATCGCCTTGACGGCCGAGAGGTACCGGGCCGCGTCCGCGCCGTCCACCAGGCGGTGGTCGTAGGACAGGGTCAGGTACGTCATGTCGCGGATGCCGATGTTCGTGCCCTCGGGGGTCTCGATGACCACCGGGCGCTTGACCGTGGCACCGATGCCCAGGATGGCGACCTGGTTCGGCGGCACGATGACCGTGTCGAACAGCGCACCGCGCGAGCCGGTGTTGCTGATGGTGAAGGTCGCGCCCGACAGCTCGTCCGGCGTGATCTTGTTGCCGCGGACCTTGGCGGCCAGCGAGGCGGTCGCCTTGGCGATGCCCGCCAGGTTGAGGTCACCGGCACCCTTGATGACCGGGGTCATCAGGCCCTTCTCGGAGTCCACGGCGATGCCGATGTTCTCCGAGTCGAAGTAGGTGATGGTGCCCTCGTCCTCGTTGATCCGGGCGTTGACGACCGCGTGGGCCTTCAGCGCCTGGGCCGCGGCCTTGACGAAGAACGGCATCGGCGACAGCTTGACGCCCTCACGGGCCAGGAACGAGTCCTTGGCCTGGCCGCGCAGCTTCATGATCTTGGTGATGTCCACCTCGACCACGGAGCTGAGCTGCGCCTGCGAGTGCAGCGCCTTCATCATGTTGTCGCCGATGACCTTGCGCATGCGGGTCATCTTGACCGTCTGGCCGCGCAGCTCGGACACCGCGGCGGCCGGGGCCTTCGCGGCGGGAGCGGCAGCCGGCGCCGGAGCGGCGGCGGCGGCCTTGGCGGCCTCGGCGGCGGCCTGGACGTCCTGCTTGCGGATGCGGCCACCAACGCCGGTGCCCGAGACCGTGGACAGGTCCACGCCGGACTCCGAGGCGAGCTTGCGCACCAGCGGGGTCACGTACGCGCCCTCGTCACCGGCGGGGGCCGGCGCGGCGGGGGCGGGGGTGACCGGCGCGGCGGCGGCGACCGGAGCCGGAGCCGGGGCGGCCGGAGCCGGAGCGGCGGCCACGGGCGCCGGGGCGGCCGGGGCCGGAGCGGCGGGAGCCGGAGCCTGGGCGGCCGGAGCGGCCTGCGGCGCCGGAGCGGCGGCCGGAGCCTGCGCCGCGACCGGAGCCGGGGCGGCCGGGGCCGGAGCAGCCGGGGCCGGGGCGGCGGGAGCCGGGGCCGGGGCGGCCGGAGCGGCCGCGGGAGCCGCGCCCGCCACGCCGATGACGGCCAGACGCGCGCCGACCTCGGCGTTCTCGTCCTCGGCGACCAGGATCTCCAGCAGGGTGCCGGACACCGGCGCCGGGATCTCGGTGTCGACCTTGTCGGTCGACACCTCCAGCAGCGGCTCGTCGGCCTCGACCGACTCGCCGACCTGCTTCAGCCAGCGGGTGACGGTGCCCTCGGTGACGGACTCGCCCAGGGCGGGGAGCACGACGTCCGTGCCCTCGGCGGAACCGCCGCCGGCGGCCGCTTCGGCCGTCGGAGCGGGAGCCGGGGTCTCGACCTCGGTGGACGGAGCGGCCTCGGGAGCCTGCGGGGCCTCCTGGGCCGGAGCCGCGGGGGCCTCGGCGGCGGGGGCCGCGGCCGGGGCCTCGGCGCCGCTGCCGTCGTCGATGACGGCCAGCTCGGCGCCGACCTCGACGGTCTCGTCCTCGGCGACCTTGATGGACGCGAGGATGCCGGCGACGGGAGAGGGGATCTCGGTGTCGACCTTGTCGGTCGAGACCTCGAGCAACGGCTCGTCGGCCTCGACGCGCTCGCCCTCGGCCTTCAGCCAGCGGGTGACGGTGCCCTCAGTGACGCTCTCACCGAGCGCCGGAAGGGTTACGGAAACCGACATGGTTTCAGTTGCTCCTAACGGTGGGGTCTCCCCCAGCTCGAGCGAAGTCGAGAGCTTGGGGAAGTGCGGAAGTGGTCGTCGCGCCCGTGACTGCGGATTAGTCGTGGGAGTGAAGCGGCTTGCCGGCCAGGGCCAGGTGGGCCTCGCCGAGCGCTTCATTCTGGGTCGGGTGCGCGTGGATGAGCTGCGCGACCTCGGCCGGCAGGGCTTCCCAGTTGTAGATCAGCTGGGCCTCGCCGACCTGCTCGCCCATCCGGTCGCCGACCATGTGGACGCCGACCACGGCACCGTCCTTGACCTGGACGAGCTTGATCTCGCCCGCGGTCTTCAGGATCTTGCTCTTGCCGTTGCCCGCGAGGTTGTACTTGAGCACCACGACCTTGTCGGAGCCGTACAGCTCCTTGGCCTTCGCCTCGGTGATGCCGACGGACGCGACCTCGGGGTGGCAGTACGTGACGCGCGGCACACCGTCGTAGTCGATCGGGACGGTCTTGAGACCGGCCAGACGCTCCGCCACCAGGATGCCCTCGGCGAAGCCGACGTGCGCGAGCTGGAGGGTCGGGACGAGGTCGCCGACGGCCGAGATGGTCGGCACGTTGGTCTGCATGTACTCGTCGACCAGGACGTAGCCGCGGTCCATCGCGACGCCCTGCTCCTCGTAGCCCAGACCCTGCGAGACCGGGCCGCGGCCGATGGCGACCAGCAGCACCTCGGCTTCGAAGGTCTTGCCGTCGGCGAGGGTGACCCGTACGCCGTTCTCGGTGTACTCGGCCTTGTCGAAGAAGGTGCCCAGGTTGAACTTGATGCCGCGCTTGCGGAACGCGCGCTCCAGGATCTTCGAGCTGTTCTCGTCCTCGACCGGGACGAGGTGCTTGAGGCCCTCGACGACGGTGACGTCGGTGCCGAAGGACTTCCACGCCGAGGCGAACTCGACGCCGATGACGCCGCCGCCCAGGATGATCGCGGACTGCGGAACGCGGTCCAGGACCAGCGCGTGGTCCGAGGAGATGATGCGGTTGCCGTCGATCTCCAGGCCCGGCAGCGACTTCGGCACGGAGCCGGTCGCCAGCAGGACGTGGCGGCCCTGGACACGGCGGCCGTTGACGTCGACGGAAGTCGGGGAGGAGAGGCGGCCCTCTCCCTCGATGTAGGTCACCTTGCGGGAGGCGACCAGGCCCTGCAGACCCTTGTACAGGCCCGAGATGACCTCGTCCTTGTACTTGTGGACACCGGCGATGTCGATGCCCTCGAAGGTGGCCTTTACACCGAACTGGCCCGCTTCGCGAGCCTGGTCGGCGATCTCGCCGGCGTGCAGCAGAGCCTTCGTGGGGATGCATCCGTTGTGCAGGCAGGTGCCACCGAGCTTGTTCTTCTCGATCAGGGCAACGTCGAGACCCAGCTGGGAGGCCCGCAGCGCCGCGGCGTAACCGCCACTGCCACCGCCGAGGATCACTAGGTCGAAAACGGTGCTGGCGTCGTTCGCCACGTCACGTCCTCCATGCATGTGCGCCGGGCGCCGGCCCTCTGGGACCGGGCGGCGGCTGGTAACGGCCGCTTTTCTTCGGCCCTGTGGTGGGGGCCCTGTCCTGCCGAGAACCCATCTTCGCATTTGTCGGGGGAACGCGGGACGCCGGGCCCGGCCTGCGACGGGTCGTTCCGCCCGAACCGACGGTTACCCGGGCGTAGAAACCTACGGAGCCGTGGATTTTCGTCGAGAGTGAACACAGCGCCGAAAGTCAGCGCCCCCGGGACCTCGGCCGGGTCCCGGGGGCGCCCCCTCACTCTCGGTTCACCGCCGCGCAGCGGTACGTCAGCCCAGGTCGCCCGTGGCCGTCCGCTCGGCCAGCCGCACCAGGGTGCGCACGGCCGAGCCGGTGCCGCCCTTCGGGGTGTAGCCGTACGGGGCGCCCTCGTGGAAGGCGGGACCCGCGATGTCCAGGTGCGCCCAGGTGATGCCCTCGCCCACGAACTCCTGGAGGAAGAGGCCGGCCACCAGGCCGCCGCCCATGCGCTCGCCCATGTTCGCGATGTCGGCCGTGGGGGAGTCCATGCCCTTGCGCAGGTCGGCGGGGAGCGGCATCGGCCAGGAGGCCTCGCCGACCTCCTCGGCGATCTCGTGGATCGAGGTGCGGAAGGCGTCGTCGTTGGCCATGATGCCGAAGGTCCGGTTGCCGAGGGCCAGCACCATCGCGCCGGTCAGCGTCGCGACGTCGACGATCGCGTCCGGGTTCTCCTCCGAGGCGCGGGTCAGCGCGTCGCCCAGGACCAGGCGGCCCTCGGCGTCCGTGTTGAGGACCTCGACGGTCTTGCCGCTGTACATGCGCAGCACGTCGCCCGGGCGGGTGGCGGAACCGGAGGGCATGTTCTCGGCGAGCACGAGCCAGCCGGTGACGTTGACCTGGAGGCCCAGCTTGGCGGCCGCGACGACGGCGGCGAACACGGCGGCGGCGCCGGACATGTCGCACTTCATCGTCTCGTTGTGGCCGGCCGGCTTGAGCGAGATGCCGCCCGAGTCGTAGGTGATGCCCTTGCCGACGAAGGCGAGGGTCTTCTCGGCCTTGGCGTGGGTGTAGGAGAGCTTCACCAGGCGCGGCGGGTTCTCGGAGCCCTTGCCGACGCCCATGATGCCGCCGTAGCCACCCTTGACGAGCGCCTTCTCGTCCAGCACCTGGACCTTGATGCCGTTCTCCTTCGCGGTCGCGGAGGCGACGGCGGCGAAGGCCTCGGGGGTGAGGTCGTTCGGCGGGGTGTTGATCAGGTCGCGGGCGATGTTCACCTCGGCGGCGACGATCACGGCGCGCTCGGCCGCGGCCTTGTGCTCCTTGTCGCGCGGCTTGGCGCCGAGCAGGGCCACCTCGGCGAGGGGCAGCTTCGGGCCGCCGTTCTTCGCGCCCTTCTTCTCGCCGCCCTGGTAGGCGGTGAAGGCGTACGCGCCCAGCAGCGCGCCCTCGGCGACCGCGGTCACGGCGGAGGCGTCGTCCAGCGGCAGCGCGAAGGCGGCCTTCTTGGTGCCGTGCAGCGCGCGCGAGGCGGCGCCCGCGGCGCGGCGCAGGGCTTCCTCGTCGTACGACTCGTCGGTGTCCGGAACCGGGCCGAGCCCGACCGCCAGCACGACCGGGACCTTCAGGCCGGCCGGGGCGGGCAGCTTGGTGATCTCGCCTTCGGCGCCGGAGGCACCGAGGGCTTCGAGCACGGCGCCCAGCTTTCCGTCGAACGCCTTGTCCGCGGCCTCGGCGCCGGCGGCGACTACGGGACCCTTGGGGCCCTTCGCCACGCCGACCACGAGGGCGTCGGCGCGCAGCGTCGCAGCGCCGGCAGTGCTGAGAGTCAGAGCAGTCACGGTGGTGAAGTCTCGCTTCCGTCTATGTGGTGTGAGGCTGCGGTCGGGTCGGGATCGCCGGCCGTTCCGGCAGCGATCGTATTCCGGCTCGGCGGCCGCCAGAAATGAGCCTACGCGTACGGGCTCGTCCGTACGGCACTCGAAGGTTTGTCAAGTTGTTCGATCCGGAGGCCGGGAGGTTCACCCATCCGTGGTCTCCGTTCCAGGTTTCCCGTTTACACCTGAGCAGGTCCGAGAGACTCGAGCCACTCTCGCAAGGGGACGCGGGGTCCCTTTGCATGATTTCCACAGAGCCTCCTCGGACCGGCCGACCGCCACAAGGCCGCAGCCGGGGGATGCCTGCGGGGGGAAGGCCGAAATGGTCAGTAAGAGCAGGATGTACAGGCTCGCCGCCGTGTGTGCAGCGGCTGCCATCACGTCCGTCGCGGTACCCGCCGCGACCGCGCAGGCGGTCACGGCGCCACGGATCGACCTGAAGGTGCTGGTCGTCGACGACGGCGGCAGCTCCGTCCAGGCGATCACGGCGGAACTCGCGAGCAGCGGGGTTCCGTTCACCCGTGTCGACCTGGGCAGCGGCAGCCGCCCGGTGATCGACGCGGCGTACCTCGCGGACACGGTCGACGGCCGTCCGCGCGCCAAGTTCCAGGGCGTCGTGCTGCCGAACGAGAACCCGTTCGGAGCGGGCTCGGCCGAGATGGCCGCGCTCGGCGCCTACGAGACGACGTACGGCATCCGCCAGGTCGACGCCTACACCTGGGCGCACCCGGAGGTCGGCCTGGAGTACACGGACAACGGGGGGTACGGCGGCACGCTCGACGGCACGCAGGCGGCCGTCACGGCGGCGGGCAGGGCCGGTCCCTTCGGCTACCTGGGGGGCCAGGTCGCCTTCGAGGACAACTCGCCGCTGATTCCGGAGAGTTACGGCTTCATGGCCAAGCCGCGGACGGGCTACACCAGCTACCTGGACGCCCCGGTCGGCGCCGGGCGGGCCTCCCTCGTCGGCGAGTACGCCCACGACGGCCGCAAGGAACTGGTGGTCACCTTCGGCTACAACCAGTACCAGCAGCAGTTCCGGCTGCTGGCCCGCGGCATCGTCGAGTGGCTCACCCAGGGCGTCCACCTCGGCCAGAGCCGCAGCTACTTCGCGGTCCACGTCGACGACGTGCTGGCCCCGGACGCGCGCTGGAGCAAGGACCTCAACTGCACGCCGGGCGACTACGCCTGCGCGGGCGGCGAGGGCCAGGAGAGCGAGATCCGGATGACCGCCGCCGACGCGCAGTACCTCGCGCAGTGGCAGACGGGCAGGAACTTCAAGCTCGACATCGTCTTCAACGCCGGCGCGGGGGAGGAGTGGAAGGCCGAGCACGGCAACACCGACGCGCTCACCGCCCAGCTCCTCGCGGACAAGGCGAAGTACCGCTGGGTCAACCACACCTACACGCACCTGTTCCTCGGGTGCCTGCAGAACGTCGCCACCAACCCCTGGACCTGCCAGACCAACTCCCTGGGCGCAGTCCAGTGGACCAGCAGGGCCGACATCTCGAAGCAGATCAGCGACAACAACAACTGGGCCGCGTCCAAGGGGATCACCACCGACCGCTCCGAACTGGTCACCGGCGAGCACTCGGGCCTCAAGGTGGCGCCCCAGCAGCCCGTCGACAACCCCAACCTGGCCCCGGCGCTCGCCGACAACGGCGTGAAGTGGACCGCGAGCGACAACTCCCGCGAGCCGGCCATGCGGGCGGTCGGCGCCGCCCAGACCGTGCCCCGGTACCCGATGAACGTGTACTACAACACGGGCACCAACGCGGAGATGGCCGACGAGTACAACTGGATCTACACCAGCCGCGCCGACGGCGGCAGCGGGGCGTGCGAGGACAACCCGGCGACCTCCACCTGCCTGCCCGCCGCCCTCGACACGAACACCGGGTTCCTGAGCTACATCGTCCCCCAGGAGGCCCGCACCGCCCTGCGGCACGTGCTCTCCAACGACCCCCGGCCGCACTACGTGCACCAGGCCAACCTCGCCGAGGACCGCACCCTCTACCCCGTCCTCGACCAGGTCCTCGACACCTACCGGACCCTGTACGCGCCCAGCGCCCCGATCGTGAACCAGAGCCAGAAGGACTCCGGAGTCGAGCTGAGCCGCCGGGCCGCCTGGGACAGGGCGCTCGCCGCGGGCCAGGTCACCGCCTACCGCATCGGCACCGACGTCACGGTCAAGGCCCCCGGCGGGGTCCTCGCGCCGGTCACCGCCCCGGAGGGCACCAGGAAGCAGATGCTGCTCGGCACCTCCGTCTTCGGCACGGCCTACGCGGGCAACCGCTCCGCCTGGACCTCACCGGAGGTCCTCCAGTCCGCCGTGACGCTCAAGCTGCCCAGCTGACCCGTCCCGCCCGACCCGCCCGCGCTGCCCGGCCGGACCGCCCGGCCGCCGGCCGCACGGCCGTACGACGAGGCGCGGGCAGCGCCTCGCACCACCCGCCCACACGCAGCACCACAGCGCCGGCGCTCCGCGAACCCACGGACGCCGGCCCCTTTTCCGTCCTGGGGGGACACACCGCATGAGCCATGGGCGTCATGTCACCATGCTCACCGAAGGCACCTACCCGCACGTCCACGGCGGCGTCAGCACCTGGTGCGACCAGCTCGTCCGCGGCATGCCGGAGGTCGACTTCAACGTCATAGCCCTCACCGGCTCGGGTCGCGAGCCGGTCACCTGGGAACTGCCGCGCAACGTCTACCGGCACACCGCCGTGCCCCTCTGGGGACCGGCCCCCGGCCGCGGCCGCCGCCGGACCCTGCGGGGCAGGGCCCACCGCCGCTTCACCGAGACCTACGAGCAGTTCCTGCTCTCGCTGCTCGCCCCGGCGCCCGGCCCCGGCAACGCCGCCTTCTCCGCCGCGCTGCACGAACTCGCCCTGCACGCCCGCAACGGCCTCCTCGCCACCGCCCTGCGCTCCGAGACCGTCCTGCGCACCCTCATGGCCGTGTGGACCCGCCCGGAGCTGCCCACCGCGGGCGCGGCCCCCACCATCCACGACGCGCTCACCGCCACCGACCTGCTGGAGCACGCGCTGCGCCCGCTCGCGGTGCGGATCCCGCCCGACAGCGTCGCGCACGCCGTCAGCAGCGGCCTCGCCACCCTCCCGGCGCTCGCTGCCAAACGCCTCGACGGGGTCCCGTTCCTGCTCACCGAGCACGGCATCTACCTGCGGGAGCGCTACCTCGGCTACCGCACCGCCGCGCAGCGCTGGCCCGTCAAGGCGCTCATGCTCGGCTTCTACCGCGAGCTGAACTCCGAGGGGTACCGGGAGTCCGACCTGATCACCCCGTGCAACCAGTACAACCGGCGCTGGGAGGAGCGCGGCGGGGCGCCCTCCGAGAAGATCCGCACGGTCTACAACGGCGTCGATCCGCACGCCTTCCCCGACGCCGGGCCCGAACCCGAGGTCCCCACCCTCAGCTGGTGCGGCCGCATCGACCCGATCAAGGACCTCGAAACCCTCATCCGCGCCTACGCGTTCATGCGCGCGGAGCTGCCCGCCCTGCGGCTGCGGCTCTTCGGCCCCGTCCCCGCGGGCTGCGAGGACTACCGGCTGCGGCTGGAGAAGCTCGCCGCCGAACTGGGCGTGAGCGACGGGATCTCTTACGAGGGCCGCATCGAGGAGGTCGCGAAGGCCTACGCGGCGGGCAGCATCGTGATGCTCTCCAGCATCAGCGAGGGCTTCCCCTTCAGCATCATCGAGGCCATGTCCTGCGGGCGCACCACCGTCTCCACCGACGTCGGCGGGGTCCGCGAAGCCGTCGGCGACACCGGTCTCGTCGTGCCGCCCCGCGAACCCGAACTGATGGCGAAGGCCACCCTGGCCCTGCTGCGCGACGACGCCCGCCGCGCGGAACTCGGGCGGCTCTCGCGCCGGCGCGTGGTGGAGAAGTTCACCCTCCACCAGTCCGTGGACGGCTTCCGGCACATCTACCGCGAACTCGCGGGGCAGCCCCTGCTGCCCGTCCACGCGGGTGACGACTGGACCCAGCGCCTCGCCGACCCCTGGTACCGCGAACTCGCCGCCGACGGGAGCCTGTGGTGAGCGGTTCCCTCTGGCTCAAGATCCCCGGCGGCGACACGCTGCCCGCCGTCCCCCGGCCCCGGCGCGCCGGGCCGGGGGCGTCCGCCGCCGACCCGATGGACGAACTCGCCGAGCGGTTCGGTCCCTTCGTCGCCGCCGCCGTGCACCCCGACGAGATCGCCGCGGTCCTCGAATCCGACGGCATGACGGACGAGCACATCCGGCTCGCCTACGGCCGCCACGACTCCTTCGCGCTGGCCGAGGAGCTGTACGCCCGGGTGCCCCGCTCGTTCCCCGAACCGGCCGAGGCCCCCGACCCGTGGAAGGTCTCCCTCACCGGCTGCCTGCTGCGCGGGGTGATCTTCGCGCTGCCGGGGCTCGCCTACATCCTGGGCGCGCCCCTGCTGGAGGGGCCGCCCGACCGGCTCGGGCTGCCCGCCGGCACCCTGACCCTGCTCGCCGGGGCGCTGATCGGCTGGGTGTGGGACCAGACCCTGTCCCACCGTGCCTACTCCTGGCTGGGCCTGGGCGACCGGGCCGCCGCCGGGCGGACCCTGCTCGTCGGCGCCCCGGCGGGCGCCCTGCTGGGCAGCGCCGCCGCGCTGGCCGTCCCCGGGGGCCCCGCCTTCTCGTCCGCCTTCGCCGCCGGGCAGGCCCTGTACGTCGGGGCCGCGACGGTCCTGCTGGTGCTCGGCCGGGAGCGGCTGCTGCTGTGCGCCCTGCTGCCGATGGCGGCCGGCGCGGTGCTCTCGCTGACCGTCGGCCTGCCCACCCCGGCCCGGGTGGGGCTGCTCGCGCTGTCCCTGGCCGCGGCCTGCGCCCTCGCCCTGCGGGAACTGCCGCTGGCCGCCGGGGCGCGGGCGGCGGTGCGCCGGGTCCGCGGCCGGATCCGGCGGGGGCCCGGCGAGGGCACGGTGCGCTGGCGGATGCTCCGGGGCGCCGAGGAGGAGTTCGCGCCGCGCGGGCCCCGACTCGCGGACTCGGTGCCCTTCGGGGTGTTCGGCCTGGGCACCGGCCTGCTCGTGCTCTACGCCGCCCTCGGCGAGGTGCTCGCGGGCGGCCCCGCCGAGGCGGTCGCGGCCCCCTCCGCGGTGGCCCTCACCCTCAGCATGGGCCCCGCCGAATGGCTGCTCCACCGCTTCCGCAGCGGCTCCCTCGCCGGGCTGCGAGCCGCCCGCTCCGCCCGGGGGTTCTGGGGGCGGATGCTGGCGACCCTGGCCCGCTGCCTGGCCGCGTACCTCACGGTGCTGCTGGCCCTCGGCGCCGCCGGAACGCTGCTGTGGCCGGGGGCGCCCGGCCTCACCTGGGTCCGGGTGGCGACCCTGCTGCTGCTCGGCGCCGTGATGTGGACCGGGCTGCTGCTCCAGTCCTTCGGCGCGGTCCGGGCCGCGGCCGGGGTGTGCGCGACGGCCGCCGCCGCACAGAGCCTCGCCCTGCTGACCGGCTTCGGCCAGCCGCGGCTGGTCCAGCTGGTGGTGGCGGGGACGGCGGCGGTGGCGCTGGCCGCGCTGGTCTGCGTACTCCTCGGCCGGGCGACGGCGCACCGCTGACATGACCCGAGAGAAGTGAAGGAACCCATGCTGCTGGTGCCCCTGTACGAGCACCCCGCCGACCGGCCGGAGGCCTGGGAGGCGCTGATCCGCGCCGCCGGCCGCCTGCACTCCGTTGTGCTCAACCCCGACAGCGGCCCGGGCGCCGCCCCCGACGCGCGGTTCGCCGCGGTCGCGGAGCGGCTGCGCGCGGCGGGCGTGCCCGTCCTGGGCTACGCCGACACCGACTACGGGCGGCGCCCGCACGCGGCCGTCGTCCAGGACCTGCTGCGCCACCGGGAGTGGTACGGCGCGGACGGCGCCTTCCTGGACCAGGCCGCCGCCGAGGCGGACCAGCTGGCCCACTACCGGCGGCTCGCCGTCGCCTCCCGGGCCGCGGGCGCCCGTACGCTCGTCCTCAACCACGGGGTGCACCCGCATCCCGGCTACGCCGAACTCGCCGATCTGCTGGTCACCTTCGAGGGCCCGTGGGACGCCTACCGGGACGCGGCGGCGGCCCCGCCGTGGACCGCGGACCATCCCGCGCAGCGGTTCTGCCACCTGGTGTACGCGGTCCCGCCGGGCGCGCCCGCCGCCGAACTGGCCGCGCAGCGCGGGGCGGCGGTGCACTGCGCGGTGCCGGGCACCGGGGCGCACCCGTGGGGGACGCTGCCGTACGCGCTGGAGGCCGCGGGATGAGTAGGACGCCCGGAGTCGGGCCGCGGTGGCGCCTGCTGTGGCTGCTGCCCGCGCTGCTGCTCGCGGCCTGTACGGCGGGCCCGCAGGACGACGGCGACGACGGCCCGGGACCGGATCCGGCGCCCACCCGGGCGCCGGGGGAGCGCTGGCAGCCCCGGCCGGGCCTGGGCTGGCAGTGGCAGCTCACCGGGAAGCTGGACACCTCGGTCGACGTGCCGGTCTACGACGTGGACGGCTTCACCACGAGCGCGGAGCAGGTCGCGGGCCTGAGGAAGGACGGCCGCAAGGCCGTCTGCTACCTGTCGACCGGCGCGTGGGAGGACTTCCGGCCCGACGCGGCCGACTTCCCGAAGGAGATGCTCGGCAAGGGCAACGGCTGGGAGGGGGAGCGCTGGCTGGACGTCCGGCGGCTCGCCGCCCTCGAACCGCTGATCGCGAAGCGGTTCGACATGTGCCGGGACAAGGGCTTCGACGCCGTGGAACCGGACAACATGGACGGCTACCGCAACGACACCGGCTTCCCGCTGACCGCCGACGACCAGCTGCGCTACAACCGGCTGATCGCGAAGCTGGCGCACGACCGGGGGATGGCGGTCGGCCTCAAGAACGACCTGGACCAGATCCCGCAGCTCGTCGGCGACTTCGACTTCGCGGTCAACGAGCAGTGCGCGCAGTACGCGGAGTGCGAGCGGCTGACCCCCTTCGTGGCGGCGGGCAAGGCCGTCTTCCACGTCGAGTACGAGCTGCCGCTCGGCCGGTTCTGCGCCCGCTCCAAGGAGCTGGGGCTCAGTTCGCTGCTGAAGAAGTACGACCTGGACGCCTGGCGCAAGGCCTGCTGAGGGGGCGTGACCGCAGGGGCTACACCGGCAGGATGACGTGCACCCGGTAGCCGCCCCCGTAGCGGGGCCCGGCGAAGCAGGAGCCGCCCAGCGCCCCCGCCCGCTCCCGCATGCCGAGCAGCCCGTGGCCGCCCCCGGGGTCGACGGGGGCGGGCGAGGGGTCCGCGCCCGTGCCGCCGTCGTCGAGCACCGTGACCTCGGCCGAACCGCCGACCCGGACCACGCTCACCTCGGCGCGGGCCCCGGGCCCGGCGTGCTTGCGCACGTTCGTCAGCGCTTCCTGGATCACCCGGTACGCCGCCAGGTCCACGGCGGCGGGCAGCGCGGCCCCGCCCTCCGGGCCCAGCTGGACGACCACGTCCACCGGCAGCCCGGCGTGGCGGAAGGTGTCCACCAGCGCGTCCAGCACGGCGAGCCCCGGCGCGGGCTCGGTCGGGGCCGCCGGGTCACCGGACTGGCGCAGCAGCCCGACGGTGGCCCGCAGTTCGTTCAGTGCCGAGCGGCTGGCCTCGCGGACGTGCGCGAGGGCCTCCTTGGCCTGGTCGGGGCGCTTGTCCATGACGTGCGCGGCCACTCCGGCCTGCACGTTGACCAGGGCGATGTGGTGCGCCACCACGTCGTGCAGGTCGCGGGCGATGCGCAGCCGCTCCTCGGCGACCCGGCGCCGGGCCTCCTCCTCGCGGGTCCGCTCCGCGCGCTCGGCCCGCTCCCTGATCGCGTCGATGAAGGCGCGCCGGCTGCGGACGGCGTCCCCGGCGGCGGCGGCCATCCCGGTCCAGGCGAACAGCCCGAGGTTCTCCTGCGCGTACCAGGGCAGCGGCCCCGCGAGCATCGCCACGCCGGTCAGCCCGGCCATGGTCAGCAGGCCGACCCGCCAGGTCGTGGGCCGGTCGGTGCGCGCGCCCAGCGTGTACAGGGCGATCACCGCGCCCATCGCCACGGGCGCCCGGGGCTCCCCGGTGACCAGCTCGGCCAGGGCGAGCGCGCTGGTCGCGGCGAGCACGCCGAGCGGGTGGCGGCGCCGCAGCACGAGGGCGGCCGCCGCGAGGACCATCAGCACCAGCGACAGGACGTGCGGGGTGCGGGTGCCGAAGGTCGGCTGGCCGTGCGGTCCGTGCGGGTCGGCGAACGACATGAGGACCATGGCGACGAACACCCCGAGGGAGAGCAGGGCGTCGGTGGCCAGCGGGTGGGCGCGCATCCAGTGCCGGGTACCGGCCAGGGGCGGCCCGAAGGGTGTGGTCACGGGAGGCTACGGTACGGCGTGCGGGCCGCCCGGCGAGGAGCGGGCGGGCGGCGCCCCGGGCGGCGGCCCGCACCCCGGCGGGACGTCGCGGCGGCGCGCTCCCCACCTGGCGCGGACCAGGCACACCACCATGACCGCGGCGATGGCCGCCAGGTGCTCCTTGCCGGCCAGGTTGTTCTTCACCGCCACCTCGATGATCATGGCGGCGATCACCAGGCCCCCGGTGACGTACGCCCGGTAGCGCCAGCACACGAACACCGCGAGGCCGACGACCGCCGCGGAGGGCCCGGTGTCGTTGACGACGCGGTCCGTCAGCGGCAGCCCGAAGGGGTGCTCCGGGCTCAGCGACAGCCCGATCCGCGCGTACGTCGTCCCCGCCAGCGTGGCCACGTACCCGATCAGCAGCGTCCGCCACCAGCCGATGCAGATCTCCGCGATCCCGAACACCAGCAGCATCTGCAGCAACGCGCCCCAGACCGGCAGGTCCAGGGCGGGCACGAACAGCGAGAGCGGGGTGCGGATCAGCGCGAGCCACAACGGGTCGGCGGCCTTCACCGACCCGAGGTTCTGCACCGGCTGGAAGCCCCACGGCTGGTTCTGCAGGATCTGGAAGACCGAGGTCAGGGCGACCGCACCGAGCGACATCGGGACCGCCCGCCACCGCTTGGCGGCGAGCGCGTCCCGCACGGTCCGGTACAGGGGCCCCCACTCACGGCGGGCGAACCGCCGCAGGGAGGATGCGGTCCTCGCGGTCAACGACGGGTCTCCAGGTGTCTGCGGTGCAGCCACTTCGGCAGGCCGGGAGCCTCCAGGAAGCCCTCGGCGCGACCCGCCGCGATGCCGATCCGCAGCAGGTCCGAACTCTTCTCGAAGAGCATGAACCGCGGTTCCCAGATCGGCCGGTATTTGGCGTTGGCCCGGTAGAGGGACTCGATCTGCCACCACCGGGAGAAGAAGCTGAGCAGCGAGCGCCACATCCGCAGCACCGGGCCCGCGCCGAGCTTGGAGCCGCGCTCGAAGACGGAACGGAACATCGCGAAGTTCAGCGAGACCTGGGTGACCCCGATCTCCTTGGAGCGCTCCAGGAGTTCGATGACCATGAACTCCATCAGACCGTTCTCGGAATCCCGGTCACGGCGCATCAGGTCGAGCGAGAGGCCCTTGGGCCCCCACGGCACGAACGACAGCACGGCGCGCAGGTCGCCGTTGCCGTCGGTGCACTCCAGCATCACGCACTGGCCGTCCGCCGGATCGCCGAGGCGGCCCAGCGCCATCGAGAAGCCGCGCTCGGTCGCGCCGTCGCGCCAGTCGTCGGCCCGCTGCAGCAGGACGTCCATCTCCTCGGCGGGAATGTCCTCGTGCCGCCGGATCCGCACGGTGTACCCGGCCCGCTTGACCCGGTTGTAGGCCTGCCGGACGGTCCGCATCGCGCGGCCGTCCAGCGTGAACTCGTCGGTCTCCACGATCGCCTCGTCGCCCAGCTCCAGGGCGTCCAGGCCGTGCCGGGCGTAGATCGTGCCGGCCTCCTCGCTGGCGCCCATCACCGCGGGCACCCAGCCGTGCTCCCGGGTCTCGGCCAGCCACGGGTCGATCGCCCCGGGCCACGCCTCGGGGTCGCCGATCGGGTCGCCGGAGGCCAGCGAGACCCCGCCGACCACCCGGTAGGTGACCGCGGCCTTGCCGGTGGGGGACCAGATGACGCTCTTCTCGCGGCGCAGCGCGAAGTAGCCCAGCGAGTCGCGGTCGCCCTGCTTGGCGAGCAGCGCGCGCAGCTGCTCCTCGTCGGCCTCGGTGAGCGGGTCCACCGCCCGGCGGGAGCGGAAGGCGGCGAACAGCACCGCCAGCAGCAGCACGGTCGACATCACGTTGATGAAGACGTCCACCCAGGCGGGCGTGCTGATCCCGCTCAGCGCCTGGTCGTCGGGGGCCAGCGTGACCAGCCGCATCACGCCGTAGCGCCAGCGGGTCAGGAACGTCACCCCGGACTGGTCCGGGGCGTCGTTGGTCGCGCCCACCAGCAGCGCCGCGACCAGCGAGGTCAGCAGCAGCCCCACCGCCCCGACGACGGTCGCCAGCTTCGGGTTCGAGCGGTCGCCGCGCGCGTAGAACTCCTTGCGGCCCAGCAGCAGCGCCCCGACGAACGAGGCGGTCAGGACCAGCGAGATCCAGTTCTGCGCGTGCTGACGGAACTCGGGGTAGTACGACGTGAAGGTGACCAGCGCGAAGGCGAGCAGCAGCAGCCCGCTCAGCACCAGGTTCAGGATCCACGCGGCCCGCTTGCGGCGGCCCATCGTCACCGCGAGCATCAGCGAGAACAGGCCGGACGCGAAACCGGCCGTCAGCAGGTACGGCGTGTAGAAGTCGGCGGTGTTGTGGTCGCGCAGGTCCTGCCCGAGCGAAAGCCACACCGCGCTGAGGAAGTTGACGAAGGTCACGGCCCGCAGGTACCACACCGCGAAGGCGGCGCTGCGCCGCGAACGGGCGCTCCCCCTGCCGGTGTCGCGGCCCCCGGCCCCCGGTTTTCCGGCGTCCGCGCCGGAGTCTTTCCTGCCGCTCGGAACGCCGCCGGGTCCGCGGTCGGTGTTCCGGTCGGTGTCTGCGCTGGTCAAACGGACCTCTCCCATGAAAAGCGATGATATGGGGCCCGCCTTCCCCCGAAGGGCCGGAGGACCCCGGGCCGGGTCAGGGCGCCAAGGGTCCCCGACCCGTTACTGCGCCGACGGCCCGGCCGCTTCGGCCGGCCGGGTCGGCGCGGCGGGTCCGGCCGGTTCGGCCGTCCGCTCCGGGAGGTCCGCCGCGAGTGCGGCGGCCGCCTGGACCAGGGGAAGGGCGAGCAACGCCCCGGTTCCTTCCCCCACAGTGACGCCGTGGTCCAGCACCGGGTTGAGCGCCATCCGGTCCAGCGCCTTCGCCTGGCCCGGCTCGCCGCTCGCCTGGCCCGCCAGCCACCAGTCCGGGGCGCGGAAGGCGGCCCGCTGGGCCACCAGGCCGCAGGCCGCCGAGACGATCCCGTCGAGGATCACCGGCGTACGGCGCACCGCGCACTGGAGCAGGAACCCGGTCATCGCGGCGACGTCCGCCCCGCCGACCGCCGCCAGCAGCGCCACCTGGTCCCCGAGGACCGGGCGGGCGCGGCGCAGCGCGTCACGGATCGCCGCGCACTTGCGCATCCAGGTCAGGTCGTCGATGGGCGCGCCGCCGCGCCCGGTGACCACGGAGGCGTCCGTTCCGCACAGGGCGGCGACGAGGGTGGCGGCCACGGTGGTGCCGCCGACGCTGAGATCACCGAGGACGACCAGGTCCGTACCGGAGTCGGCCTCCTCGTCGGCGATCGCGATGCCGAGGCGCAGGGCGTCCCGCGCCTCCTCGACCGTCATGGCGTCCTCGGTGTCGATGCGCCCGCTGCCCCGGCGGACCCGGTGCCTGACGACGTCCTCGGGCAGCAGCCCGGGGTCGCAGTCCAGGCCCGCGTCCACGACCCGCAGCCCCGCGCCGAAGCGGGCGGCCAGGATCGACACCGGGCTGTTCCCGTCGAGCACGGAGCGCACCAGCAGGTGGGCGGAGCCGGCGGGGCGAGCGGAGACGCCCCCGGCCGCGATCCCGTGGTCGGCGGCGAACAGCACGACGCGCGGGCGCGCGACCGGCTTCACCGGTACCGAGCCCTGCGCCGCCGCCAGCCACTCGGCCAGCTCGTCGAGGCGCCCCAGCGCCCCCACGGGCACCGCCAGCCGCTCGCGGCGCTCCTCGGCGTCTCGCCGGACGCCCCCGTCGGGGCGCTCGATCAGATCGGAGAAGTCGTCGAGATTCAGCGTGGTCATCTGCCGAAGAGTACCCGTGACCGCCCGCCGGTCCGTGCCCCGGCCGCCCGCGGGTTCGCGGCCCGCGCGGCCGCCGAGCCCGCGCCCTCGGCGGCGGCGACGCCGGGCGGGCCGCGGGCTCCTGGCGGTCCGTCAGTCCTTGAGCGCCAGCGGCTGGCCGGACACCACCAGCAGGACGTGCTCGCACTCCGCCGCCACCGCCGCGTTCAGCCGCCCCAGCTCGTCCCGGAACCGCCGCCCCGACGCGGTCGCGGGGACGATGCCGGACCCCACCTCGTTGCTCACCAGCACCACCCGGCGCCGGGTCGTACGGACGGCCTCCACCAGCGCCGCCGTGCGCGCCAGCAGCTCCTTGCGGCCACCGGCCGCCCACGCCGCGTCGTCCCAGGCGCCGACCCGGTCCATCGCGTCGGTGAGCCACAGCGCCAGGCAGTCGATCAGCAGCGCCGGGCCGCGCGCGCCGTCGTCCTCCAGCAGTTCCACCAGCTCGCAGGTCTCCACCGTCCGCCAGGCGCCGGGCCGCCGCTCCCGGTGCAGCCCGACCCGCGCAGCCCACTCCGGGTCGCCCTCGCGGGTGCCGCTCGTGGCGACGTAGAGGACCTCGGGGAAACCGGCCAATCGCCGCTCCGCCTCCAGGGACTTGCCCGACCGGGCGCCGCCGAGCACCAGCGTGCGCCGCGGCACGTCCGGCACCGCGTGGTAGGCGCCTGCGGTCAGCGTGGTCCCGTCCGGCACCACCCGCGCTCCCGCGGCCGCGCACCGGCGCGCCAGTTCCCTGCCCGGCGGCACGTCGTGGTCGAGGTGGACGGCGATCACGTCGGTGGCCGGGCCGACCGCGCCGCTCGCCCGCAGCCGGGCCAGCGCCTCGGGACGCCCCAGCACGTCCAGGAGCACCATGTCGTAGGGCTGCTCGGAGGTCCCGTCGGTGCCGGCGGGCGCCCCGCCGGGCGGCAGGTAGAGCAGCCGGTCGCCGTCGGGCCCGGTCACCTCGTACCCGGTGCCCGGCGCGTCCATCGCCACCGCCCGCACCCGGTGCCCGCTGATCACCGCCAGCCGCTGCCCGTCCGGCACGCGCCCCGCGGCGGGCAGCCCCTGCGGCAGCTCCACCGCGGGCCCGTCGTGCGGATGGGTCAGCAGCACCTGGCGCACGCCGCCCAGCGAATGCCCGGCCCGGGCGGCGGCCAGTACGGCGCCGGGGACGAGGTCGAGCAGCAGCGCGCCGTCGATCAGGACGGCGGTGGCGGCGCGCGCCCGGGTGCCCACGGAGACGGCGCAAGCCGCACAGGGACAGCCGGGGCGGGGCAGTCCTTCGGGTGTGCCGGTGCCCAGCAGAGTCAGTTCCACCCGATGATCCTCCCGCGTCCGCGAGAGTGCTGCGCGCGCGGTTAGTCTGCGGGCAGACTTCACGGGGAGCACCCGGCCGCGGACCGGACGGGTGCCGGACGAGCAACGGAGGCGGACATGGCGTGGACCTGGCGGTTCGAGACGGCCGATGGCAGCGAGTCGACCCCGGCGGTGACGCCGGAGGAATTCACCACGCAGGGCGACGCGGAGTCCTGGGTCGGCGAGTACTGGAAGGAACTGCTGGAAGGCGGCACGGAGCGGGTGAAGCTGTCCGACGACGGCGGCACCGAGCTGTACACGATGAGCCTGCGCGAGGCCCTGGACGCCTGAGGCGCCGGGCGGCGGTCCGGGGGCCCGGCCCCCGGACCGCGCGGTTCAGCCCCGAACCCCGCACAGGTGCAGCAGCGCCGCGACCCCGCGGTAGGGGTCGGTGCGCCCGGCCCGGTCCTCGGCCGCCAGCAGCAGGTCCAGCTGGTCCTGGGGCGGCAGCGCCTCGCCCGCCTCGCTGCCGTCGGTGAAGACCCGTACGCCGTACCAGGCCTGCAGCGGCGCGCCGATCCCGGACAGGGTCGCGGTGAGCGTGGCCAGCCGGTCGGCCCGTACGTCCAGGCCGAGGCGGTTCGTGTAGCCGACGGTGTCGAAGGCGGCCAGCGCGCCCGTCCAGTCACCGCAGAGCGCGGGGCGCATCGCGAGGGCGTCGCCGTTGCGCACCAGCAGCGAGAGCAGGCCGCCGTGGGCCAGCATCCGGGCCAGCCCGGCGAGCATGGCGTCGGGCTCCGGTACGTACATCAGGACGCCGTGGCAGAGCACCACGTCGAAGCTGCCCGGCAGGAAGTGCACGCCGGTCTCGCGGCCGTCGCCCTCCATCAGCTGCACGCGGTCGCGGATTCCGGCCGGCTCGCCGGCGAGCGCCTCGCGGGCCACGGCGAGCATGGCGGGGTCCTGCTCCAGGCCGGTCACCCGGTGCCCGGCCCGGGCCAGGCGCAGGGCCTGGGTGCCCTGGCCCATGCCGACGTCGAGGACGCGCAGCCGCTGCCCGACGGGGAAGCGCTGCGCTATCTGCTCGTCGACCTGACGGCCGACGAGTTCCTGGCGGACCGCGTTACGCAGGCCCCCCAGCCCCTCCAGCCACAGCCGGGCGCCGGCCGCGAAGCCGTCGCCCGCGGCTGCGGACGGCCCTGCGGTCAGGGCCGTTCCCCACGCTTGACCTGCGGCTTCGGCAGGCGCAGACGGCGCATCTGGAGCGTGCGCATCAGGCCGTACGCGACGGCGCCGCGCTTCGGCTCGTCCGGGAAGCGGGTGTTCAGCGCCTTGCGCAGGCGGATGAACAGGCCGATCGAGTCGATGATGATCAGCACGATCACGCCGAGCCACAGCAGCAGGGCGATGTTCTGGATCGAGGGCACCCGGACCATGCTCAGCACCAGGATGATCACCGCGAGCGGCAGGAACATCTCGGCGACGGAGAAGCGGGAGTCCACGAAGTCACGGGCGTACTTGCGGACCGGGCCCTTGTCACGGGCGGGCAGGTAACGCTCGTCGCCACTGGCGAGGGCCTCGCGCTGCTTGGCCATCTCGGTCCGGCGGCGTTCACGGGCGCGCTTGGCATCCTCCTTGCGATTGCCGGTCGAGGCCACCACGGCCTTGCGCTGCGACTGGGCCACAGCACGCTTCGGCGTCGGGCGGCCCTTCGGGGCCTGCGGGTCACGGGTCTGCGAGAGGTCGGCGCTCACCTTGTCGGTGGCGGCGGCCTTCTCTTCCTTGGAGGAGCGGCTACCAAACACGAAACCAACCCTACGTGGTCGCGGGCACGCCCCCCACCCCGGCGGGGAACGATCCCGCAACGGCGGGCGTCTTACCGGTGACGGGTCCGCCCGTCGCGCGCCCGCCTCCCGGGGGCCACCTACTCCTCCAGCGTGACGGGGCGGAGCGGGAGTCGTCCTGGAGGAGGAGCGCATCCGTACCGGAACAGTGCGGTAATGGAGACAGGGCCCGTACTGTGGGTTCTGTAGGTCACCACGAGCCGAATGTCCTTCAGAAGGGGGCGCGCGAAGCCCATGAGCGGTGTCATGAAGCGTATGGGGATGATCTTCCGCGCGAAGGCGAACAAGGCCCTCGACAAGGCCGAGGACCCGCGCGAGACCCTCGACTACTCGTACCAGAAGCAGCTCGAACTGCTGCAGAAGGTCCGCCGCGGGGTCGCCGACGTCGCGACCTCCCGCAAGCGCCTGGAACTCCAGCTCAACCAGCTCCAGGGACAGTCCGCCAAGCTGGAGGACCAGGGCCGCAAGGCGCTGGCGCTCGGCCGCGAGGACCTGGCCCGCGAGGCCCTGTCCCGCCGCGCCTCGCTCCAGCAGCAGGTCAGCGACCTCGAAGTGCAGCACCAGACGCTCCAGGGCGAGGAGGAGAAGCTGACCCTCGCGGCGCAGCGCCTCCAGGCCAAGGTGGACGCCTTCCGCACCAAGAAGGAGACCATCAAGGCCACCTACACCGCGGCCCAGGCCCAGACCCGGATCGCGGAGTCCTTCTCCGGCATCTCGGAGGAGATGAGCGACGTCGGCCTCGCCATCCAGCGCGCCGAGGACAAGACCGCCCAGCTCCAGGCGCGCGCGGGTGCGATCGACGAGCTGCTCGCCTCCGGCGCCCTGGACGACCAGAGCGGCCTGGGCTCCCGGGACGACATCCAGACCGAGCTGGACCGCCTCTCCGGCGGTACGGACGTCGAGCTGGAGCTGGCCCGGATGAAGCAGGAGCTGGCGGGCGGCCCGTCCGCGCAGCAGCAGGCCATCGAGGGCGGTGGCGCGGGCAGCGGCCAGCAGCCGCAGCCCCAGCACCGCTTCGACAAGCAGTAGGAACGGGGCCCGTCATGATCGTCCGCATCATGGGGGAAGGCCAGGTCCGGCTCGACGACGCGCACGTCACCGAGCTGAACGCGCTGGACGACGAACTGCTCGCAGAGATGGAAGCGGGTGACGAGGAAGGCTTCCGGCGGACGCTGGGCGGCCTCCTCGACGCCGTGCGCCGCCTGGGCAGCCCGCTCTCGGACGACGAGCTGGAGCCCTCCGAGCTGATCCTGCCCGCGCCGGACGCGAGTCTGGACGAGGTCAGGGAGATGCTCAGCGACGACGGCCTGATCCCGGGCTGAGGGCCTTCCCGGGCTGAGGGGGGCCTGGTCCCGGGCTGACGGCCTTCCGGGCTGAGGCGCCCCGGGGCCCGCGGCGGCGCCGGGGCGTGCCGTCACAGCTTGGTGTCCCGCTCCTTCCTGATCCGCTCGCGCAGTGCCCGCGTGGTCTTCGGGGCGCCCAGCTCCGGGTCGGGCGTCCCGCCGATGAAGTTCTCGAACCGGCGGCGCGGCGCCGCCCAGCGCCGGTCGTGATGGAACGCCCGCAGCCCGGCCTTCGCCCGGGCCCGCGGGCGTTTCGCGTAGAACCTGCGCGCGTAGGGCGAACCGGGCCGGGCCAGGCGGACCGAGCCGATCAGCGCCACGAACGGGATCACCGTCCCCAGCAGAGCGGTGCGCGGCTTCCCCTTCCACAGGGCGACCAGGGCCAGGAAGAAGTTCGTGGCCGTGTTCATCACGACCAGCCCCCGGTTCTGCCGCTCGGCGGAGGTCAGCTCGTTGACCCCGAACGGCAGGAACCCGCCGAGCACCAGCGCCACCAGCGCCGCGGTGAGCACCACGATCTCCACGCTCTTGCGGCCCTGCTCGCTCCAGTACACGTCGTCCAGGTGCAGGACCAGCGCGAACTCGTCCAGCACCAGACCGGCGCCCAGCCCGAACAGCACGGCGGAGATCAGCGCCCCGACGCTGTGCCGGCCGCTGCCCACCGCGCCGAAGCCGCCGATGATGGTCAGCACCACGCCCGGCACCACGTGGTGGACGTGCATGCCGCCTGGGGTGATGTTCTTGAAGGGGCCGCGGCCCGCCCGGATCAGCCGCGTGATCGTCCGGGTGACCAGGAAGGACAGCACGAACGAGAACAGGGCGAGGAGCAGCGGAAGCTTCCCCGGTTCCAGGATGTTGCGGTACCACCAGTGACCCATGACACCAGCTCCCCATTTGGCCTGTAATGGGCAATTTACCGTCAGCATCGAGCGGGTAGCGTTCCCGCGGTGACCGATCCGCGCCCCGATCCGCTCTCCGAGCCGCCGCCGGAGCCCCCGTACGAGCCCGGCGCCGAGCCCCCGCCCGCACCGCTGCCCGGCTCGTCGCCGCGCCCGCCCGCCGAGCGCGCCGCGCTCCGCGACGGCCTGCGCTTCGCCTTCGGGACGCTCACCGTCCTGCCCGCCCGCATCACCCGCTGGGACCGCCCGGCCGCCCGCACCGGCATGGTCTGCGCCCCGCTGGCCGGGCTCGTCGTCGGGCTGCTCGCGGCGGGGCTCGGCTGCCTGCTGCTCCTGCTCGGGGCGGCGCCGCTGCTGGCGGCGGCCGCCACCGTCGCCGTGCCCGCCGCGCTGACCCGCGGGCTGCACCTCGACGGGCTGGCCGACACCGCGGACGGCCTGGGCAGCGCCAAGCCCGCCGAGACCGCGCTGCGCATCATGAAGCAGTCCGACATCGGGCCGTTCGGGGTCATCTCCCTGGTCCTGGTCCTCCTCGTGCAGGCCGCCGCGCTCGCGCAGGCCTACGCCGACGGCTGGGCCCGCGGCGCCCTCGCCACCGTGGTCGCGGCCGTCGCCGCCCGCACCGCCCTGACCCTGGCCTGCCGCGACGGGGTCCCCCCGGCGCGCCACGAGGGCCTCGGCGCGGCCGTCGCCGGAGCCGTCCCCGCCGGGGCCGCCGCCGCGGTCGCCGCCCTCACCGTGGCCGCCGCCGGGGCGGCCGCCCTGCCCCTGGGCCCGGCCGCCGCCGCGCAGCACGCCCTGGCGGTCCTGGCCGGGCTCGGCGCCGCCGAATTCCTGCTGCGCCGGTGCGTACGCCGCTTCGACGGGGTCACCGGGGACGTCTTCGGCGCCCTGGCCGAGAGCGCGGCGACGGTGGCGCTGGTGGTCCTCGCCCTCGGCTGAACCGGGTCCGGGCGCGGCGGTGCGGGCCGCTCCCGCGCCCGACGGACCGCCGGGCGCGGGGGCGCCGTACGCTCTCTTCCCGTGGACCACACGCCGAGCGACCCGCAGCCCCCCGCCGCGCCCATCCGGGTGCTGCTCGCCGACGACCAGGCCCTGCTGCGCAGCGCCTTCAAGGTGCTGGTCGACTCCGAACCCGACATGGAGGTCGTCGGGGAGGCCGCCGACGGCGCGCAGGCCTATGCGCTGGCCCGCGAGCGGCGCGCCGACGTGGTCCTCATGGACATCCGGATGCCCGGCACCGACGGGCTCGCCGCCACCCGGATGATCAGCGCCGACCCGGAACTCGCGGGCGTGCGCGTGGTGATGCTGACGACCTTCGAGGTCGACGAGTACGTCGCCGCGGCCCTGCGGGCGGGCGCCTCCGGCTTCCTCGGCAAGGGCGCCGAACCGGACGAACTGCTGAACGCCATCCGGATCGCCGTCGCGGGCGAGGCCCTGCTCTCCCCGGCCGCCACCAAGGGCCTCATCGCCACCTTCCTGGCCCAGGGCGGCGGCGCGGGCCCGGCCGCCGCCGCCCCGGGCGCGCACGCGGAGCGGCTCGCCGCGCTGACCGTCCGCGAGCGCGAGGTGCTCGGCCTGGTCGCCGGCGGCCTGTCCAACGACGAGATCGGCGGCCGCCTGGAGGTCAGCCCGCTCACCGTCAAGACCCACGTGAACCGGGCGATGGCCAAGCTCGGCGCCCGCGACCGGGCACAATTGGTAGTCATCGCGTACGAATCGGGCCTCGTGCGGGCCCGGTCCGAGTGACGGAGCAGGGGCGGCGTACTGCGGGCGCGGTACACGCCGGATAAGGACGGGACCTGCGGGCGACGCCGGGACCCCACGGCGGGGGACACAGTGGGGGGACCCTCGCTCGACTCGGCAGAGAGATCTCATCCATGTCCTGGCTGTCCCGCTTCAGCCTTGCCCAACGGGCGCTGATCGGCCTCGTGTCGATCGTCGCGCTCCTGTTCGGCGCCATAGCCATCCCGCAGCTCAAGCAGCAGCTGCTGCCCTCCATCGAGCTGCCGATGGTGTCCATCCTCGCGCCGTACCAGGGCGCTTCGCCCGACGTGGTCGAGAAGCAGGTCATCGAGCCCATCGAAGCCACCCTCAAGGGCGTCGACGGCATCACCGGCATCACCTCCACCGCCAGTGAGGGCAACGCCCTCATCATGGCGAAGTTCGACTTCGGCGACAGCGGCACCAAGCAGCTCGTCGCCGACGTCCAGCAGGCCGTCAACCGGGCCCGCGTCCGGCTGCCCGCCACCGTCGACCCCCAGGTCGTGGCCGGCTCCACCGACGACATGCCGACCGTCGTCCTCGCCGCCACTTCCGACAAGGACCAGCAGGCCCTCGCCGACCAGCTCCAGCGCAGCGTCGTCCCCGTCCTCCAGGACATCCCCGGCGTCGGCCAGGTCAGCGTCAACGGCGTCCAGGACCTCCAGGTCACCATCACCCCCGACCGGGCGAAGCTGGCGGCCGCCGGCCTCGACACCGCCGCGCTCGCCAAGGGCCTGGAAGCGGGCGGCGCCACCCTGCCGGCCGGTTCCTTCGACGAGGAGGGCAAGAACCGCACCGTCCGCGTCGGCGGCGGCTACACCTCCCTCGCCCAGCTGGAGGACCTGCGCCTGAGCCCCGGCCCAGGCCGGCAGGCGGTCCGCCTCGGCGACCTCGCCACCGTCCGGCAGGAGCCCGCCAAGGCCGTCTCCCTCACCCGCACCAACGGCAAGCCGAGCCTGGCCGTCGTCGTCACGATGGACAAGGACGGCAGCTCGGTCGCCATCTCCGACGCCGTCAAGGACGAACTGCCCGGGCTGCGCACCGCGCTCGGATCCGGCGCGAACCTCACCATGGTCAGCGACAACGGCCCCGCCGTCGCCACCGCCATCTCCAGCCTCACCACCGAGGGCCTGCTCGGCCTGGTCTTCGCGGTGATCGTGATCCTGGTCTTCCTCGCCTCGATCCGCTCGACCCTGGTCACCGCGGTCTCCATCCCGCTGTCCATCGTCCTGGCCCTGATCGTGCTGTGGACCCGCGACCTGTCGCTGAACATGCTGACGCTCGGCGCGCTCACCATCGCCATCGGCCGGGTGGTCGACGACTCCATCGTCGTGCTGGAGAACATCAAGCGGCACCTGTCCTACGGCGAGGAGCGCGAGGCCGCGATCATCACCGCGGTCAGGGAAGTGGCCGGCGCGGTCACCTCCTCGACCCTCACCACCGTCGCCGTATTCCTGCCGATCGGCCTGGTCGGCGGCATGATCGGGGAGCTGTTCAGCTCCTTCTCGCTCACCGTGACCGCCGCCCTGCTGGCGTCGCTGCTGGTCTCGCTGACCGTCGTACCGGTCCTGTCGTACTGGTTCCTCAGCGCCCCCAAGGGCGCGGACGGCGCCCCCGTCGACCCGGCCGCCGCCCGCCGCGCCGCCGAGGAGAAGGAGGCGCACAGCCGCCTCCAGACCTCCTACGTCCGGGTGCTGCGCTTCGTCGCCCGCCGGCGCCTGGCCACCGTGGCCGTCGCCTGCGTGGTCCTCGTGGCCACCTTCGCCATGGCCCCCCTGCTGAAGACCAACTTCTTCGACAAGGGCGAGCAGGACGTCCTGACCATCAAGCAGTCCCTGGCCCCCGGCACCTCCCTGGCCGCCTCCGACGAGGCGAGCCGCGCGGTGGAGAAGGTGCTGGCCTCGACCGACGGCGTCAAGGACTACCAGGTCACCGTCGGCTCCTCCGGCTTCATGGCGGCCTTCGGCGGCGGTACGGGCACCAACCAGGCCTCCTACCAGGTGACCCTGAAGGACGCCAAGGACGGCGAGGCCGTCCAGCGGCGCATCGAGGAGCGCCTGGCCGCGCTCTCCGGCATCGGCCGCACCGCCGTCTCGGCGGGCGCCGCCTTCGGCAGCCAGGACCTCAGCGTGGTCGTCAAGGCCGGCGACGCCGCCGTCCTCGCCAAGGCCGCCGAGCAGGTCCGCGCCGAGGTGGCCACCATCAAGGACGTCAGCGAGGTCCGCAGCGACCTCTCCGAGTCCGTGCCCCGGATCTCGGTCACCGCCACCGCCAGGGCGGCCGACGCGGGCCTGAACCAGGCGGCGCTCGGCGCGATCGTCGCCCAGGCCGTCCACGGCACCCCCGCGGGCAAGGCCGTCCTCGGCGACACCGAGCGGGACGTCGTCATCGCCCCGGCGCAGCCCGCCAGGACCCTCGCCGAACTCCAGGCGCTGCCCGTCGGGCCCCTCCGGCTCGGCGACGTCGCCGACGTCAAGCTCGTCCCGGGCCCGGTCGCGATGACCCGGATCGACGGCGCCCGCGCCGCCACCGTCACGGCGAAGCCGAACGGCGACAACACTGGCGCCGTCAGCACCGAACTCAGCACCAAGCTCAAGGCCCTGGACCTGCCCGCCGGAGCCACGGCCACCATCGGCGGCGTCTCCTCCGACCAGAGCGAAGCCTTCGGCTCGCTGGGCCTGGCCATGCTCGCGGCCATCGCGATCGTGTTCATGCTGCTGGTGGCGACCTTCCGCTCGCTCGTCCAGCCGCTGATCCTGCTGGTCTCCGTCCCCTTCGCGGCCACCGGCGCGCTCGGCCTGCTGCTCGTCACCGGCACCCCGATGGGCGTCCCGGCGATGATCGGCATGCTGATGCTCATCGGCATCGTGGTGACCAACGCGATCGTCCTGATCGACCTGGTCAACCAGTACCGCGCCCAGGGCCTGGGCGTCGTCGAAGCCGTCGTCGAGGGCGGCCGCCACCGGCTGCGCCCGATCCTGATGACGGCCCTGGCGACGATCTTCGCGCTGCTCCCGATGGCGCTCGGCGTCACGGGCGGGGGCGGCTTCATCTCGAAGCCGCTGGCGGTCGTGGTCATCGGCGGCCTGATCAGCTCCACCCTGCTGACGCTGCTCCTGGTGCCGGCCATCTACACGATGGTGGAACTGCGCAAGGAGCGCCGCGCGGCCAAGCGCGCCGCCAAGCGCCCGGCCCGCCCGACGGCGGCCCCCACCCCGTCCGCCCCCGCGGCGGACGAGGACCCGGTCAGCGTCTGACCGCCCGTCCGGACACACGCGGACCGTCCGGACACACGCCGAAGGGCCGCCCCTCCCACGGGAGGGGCGGCCCTTCGGCGTCACTGCGCCTCGCCCTACGGGAGCGCGAGCATGCGCTCCAGGGCCAGCTTGGCGAAGGTCTCGGTCTCCTTGTCGACCCGGATCTGGTTGACGAGGTTGCCCTCGGCCAGGGACTCCAGGGTCCACACCAGGTGGGGGAGGTCGATGCGGTTCATCGTGGAGCAGAAGCAGACCGTCTTGTCGAGGAAGACGACCTCCTTGTCCTCGGCGGCGAAACGGTTCGCCAGGCGGCGGACCAGGTTCAGTTCGGTGCCGATGGCCCACTTGGAACCGGCCGGGGCCGCCTCCAGCGCCTTGATGATGTATTCCGTCGAGCCGACGTAGTCCGCGGCCGCCACGACCTCGTGCTTGCACTCCGGGTGGACCAGGACGTTCACCCCGGGGATGCGGGCGCGCACGTCCTCGACCGACTCGACGGAGAAGCGGCCGTGCACGGAGCAGTGCCCGCGCCACAGGATCATCTTGGCGTTCCGCAGCTGCTCGGCGGTCAGGCCGCCGTTCGGCTTGTGCGGGTTGTACAGGACGCAGTCGTCCAGGGACAGGCCCATGTCGCGCACGGCGGTGTTGCGGCCCAGGTGCTGGTCCGGCAGGAACAGCACCTTGTCGCCCTGCTCGAAGGCCCACTCCAGGGCCTTCTTCGCGTTGGACGAGGTGCAGATCGTGCCGCCGTGCCTGCCCGTGAAGGCCTTGATGTCGGCGGAGGAGTTCATGTAGGAGACGGGCACCGTCGTCCCGGCGACGCCGGCCTCGGTCAGTACGTCCCAGCACTCCGCGACCTGCTCCGCGGTGGCCATGTCGGCCATCGAGCAGCCCGCGGCCAGGTCCGGCAGGACGACCTTCTGGTCGTCCGTGGTCAGGATGTCCGCGGACTCGGCCATGAAGTGGACGCCGCAGAAGACGATGTACTCGGCCTCCGGACGGGCGGCCGCGTCCTTCGCCAGCTTGAAGGAGTCGCCGGTGACGTCCGCGAACTCGATGACCTCGTCACGCTGGTAGTGGTGCCCGAGGATGAAGACCTTGTCCCCGAGCTTCTCCTTGGCCGCGCGGGCGCGGGCCACCAGGTTCGGGTCCGACGGCGAGGGCAGGTCGCCGGGACACTCCACCCCGCGCTCGCTCTTGGGGTCGGCCTCGCGGCCGAGCAGCAGCAGGGCGAGGGGCGTCGGCTGGACGTCCAAAGGCTGGGCGGTGGTCACGACACGCACCCTTTCTGTTCTGCGACAACTGCGACTTCTCGTCTATTTGACGTTATCTATCATAACCTCTTCACGTCACTTTGACGATGCCGATAGTGTCGATGTGACGCATTCGCCCGGGCCGCCGCCCCGCGTCCCGCCGAGGGGTCCGCCCCCGCGCGCCGGTGTGCGAGCATGAATATCTGGAACGAGTGCCGGACACCGGAATGAATCGGCGGCCGCGCTGGTTGCCACCGACGGCAAGAGTCCGACGTTTCCCTGCCCCCGCCGGGAAGCCGCCCACTTCGGGAGTGAATGCAGATGTCCGTTCAGGACGAAAAGACCACTGTGAGCGACGGCATCCTCCTGTCCGACGCCGCCGCCGAGAAGGTCAGGACCCTGCTGGAGCAGGAAGGCCGCGAGGACCTGGCGCTCCGCGTCGCCGTCCAGCCCGGTGGCTGCTCCGGCCTGCGCTACCAGCTCTTCTTCGACGAGCGCTCCCTCGACGGCGACGTGGTCAAGGACTTCGACGGCGTCAAGGTCGTCACCGACCGCATGAGCAGCCCGTACCTGCACGGCGCGTCGATCGACTTCGTCGACACCATCGAGAAGCAGGGCTTCACGATCGACAACCCGAACGCCACGGGCTCCTGCGCCTGCGGCGACTCGTTCAGCTAAACGCCGACGCGCACGACAGCACCACAGAGGGGCCCCACCGTCGAGACCGACGGTGGGGCCCCTCTGCGTACCGGGGTCCGGCTGTGCCGTTGGGGCCTACTGGCGGGCCAGCGGCTTGCCGGTGGTCCCGTCGACCACCTTCCGGGCGCCCAGCGGCTGCTCCAGCGTCACCGTCACCGACATGTCTTTGGCGATCATGATGCAGGACCCGCCCGGGTTGGCCGGGGTGTCCGTGATCTTCACGGTCACCGCCTCGGCGCTCTCCCGGGCCTGCGCGGCGTACGTACTGCACGCCCCGCCCCAGAAGTTCACCGTCAGCTTCCGGTCCGCCGAGGAGTACGAGAACCCGGGCACCGTACGACCCGCTCCCGGGGCGGTGCCGCCGTCCCGCGCGGCGGGCTGGGCCACCGTGCGGTCGGCGCCGCCCCCGGTGCCCGCCACCTCGAAGAGCCACGCGGGGACCAGTCCGCGGCCGCCGTCGACGGTTCCGGAGGCCAGGCCCAGCACCGCCGAGCGGACCGTCTCCGTCCGCGGCGGCTTCATCGGGCGCGGCTCCGGGTTGCACGGGAGGGTGTCGGTCGGCCCGACCGCGGTGTCCGGCTCCAGCGGTACGGACGTGGCGCACCCGCTCGGCCCGGTGCCGGGCCCCGTGCCGGAGCCCCCGCCCGACGCGGCGTTCAGCCGGTCCAGGGCCTCCCGCGCGCCCACCACCGGCTGCTCGGCGGACCGTACCGGGGTCTTCAGCTCGCCCGTGGCGGCCACCACCTGGCCGTCCGCACCGACGCTCACCGTGCTCTGCCAGCCCTGCGTGGGCAGCCCGCCGACCACCGGGTCCGCCGTCACCACCCGTACGGAGCCCTGCACCTGGCGGGCGTCCAGCTTCGCGCCGTCCTGGCCCGCCGCCGCGAGCACCGGAGCCGCCGCGGCCTTCGCGGCCTCCTCGCCGACCGGTGTCCCCGCGCCGGAGTCCGTACCGGACGCTGCGCCGGGCGCCGGGGCCCGGCCCGCGTCAGGGGCCTGCGCGCCGCCGCCGGGGAGGGTGGCGGGGCCGCAGGTGTCCTTGCCGCGCTGACAGTTGTCCGAACCGCCCGCCTGGTAGCGGGTGAAGCTCCAGGTCCCCGGCGCCTTGAGGTTCACCTGGAGGCGCGGACCCGAGGAGTCCGCGACCACCCCGGCCTGCCACAGCTCACCCGAGAGCCGCGGCGCGCCCGTGATGCCGAGGGCCGCCGCGAGCCGCGCCACCTCGGCCTCGGTCACGTCACCGCCGGCCTTGAAGGAGGGCGCGGTGGCCGGGCCCTGGGGGAGGGGGGCGTCGGCCCGGTAGGTCACCCCGGCGCCGGACGGGTCCGGTTCACCCGGAGCGATGCCGGGGGCGGAGGGGCCGACGGAACCGGGGGAGGCCGCCCGGGCCGTGTCACGGGCGGACAGCGCCGCCGCCGGGGTGCCCCCGCCGCCGGAGGCCGCGGACGCCCAGTACGCCGTACCGCCCCCGGCGAGCAGGACGGCGGCCGCGACGGAGGCGACGGCCCAGCGGGGGCGCCGTCGCCGGGCGCCGCCGGGCTGTCCGTTCTGGTCGGGCTCCCCGGCCTGGTCGGGCTGCTCGTTCCGGCCGGTCGGGTCGGCCTGCTCGGCCGGGTCGGTGTGGTCGCTCGGACCGGATTGCTCGGTGGTCACCGCTTCGCTCCTTTGCCTGCCTCGCCGTGCGTGATGCGAGTGGGACGGAACAGGAGCGCAACCGGTTCCCCGGTCCGGCGAACGGATCAGTACCCGTACTGCGCGGTGGAGGCGATGAGCCGCGCGGAAGCGGGCGGCACGCTCACTCCGTGGATCTGCGAGGGCGCCACCGGCGCCGGGCGGGGGCCCACCGGGACCGACCAGTGGGGGGCCATGCGGGCGCAGTCGCCGAGGAGCCGGGCGAATCCTGGCCGGCGCGAGACTTCCGCGGTCCGCTCGGGAGCGGTGTACTGCGGGTACCCGAAGCCATCGGTGTAGGTCATGGGGGCACCGTAGGCAGGGGGATCACCGCGAAGAAAGACCTACTACGGGGTAGTTTCTGACGGTCGGCCGTTCGCCGTCCACCGGGTAGCTTTGACTGTCCCCTTGCCGCCCTCCGCAGGAGCATCCACGCCGTGCGCATCGCAGTCACCGGCTCCATCGCCACCGACCACCTCATGACCTTCCCCGGCCGCTTCGCCGACCAGCTGGTCGCGGACCAGCTGCACACGGTCTCCCTCTCCTTCCTCGTCGACAACCTCGACGTGCGACGGGGCGGAGTCGGCCCGAACATCTGCTTCGGGATGGGGCAGCTCGGCAGCCGCCCGGTCCTCGTCGGCGCCGCCGGCTACGACTTCGACGAATACCGTGCCTGGCTCGACCGCCACGGCGTGGACACCGAATCCGTCCGGATCTCCGAAGTGCTGCACACCGCGCGCTTCGTGTGCACCACGGACGCCGACCACAACCAGATCGGCTCCTTCTACACCGGCGCCATGAGCGAGGCCCGGCTGATCGAGCTGAAGGCCGTCGCCGACCGCGTGGGCGGCCTGGACCTCGTCCTGATCGGCGCCGACGACCCCGAGGCGATGCTGCGCCACACCGAGGAGTGCCGGACGCGGGGGATCCCCTTCGCCGCCGACTTCTCGCAGCAGATCGCCCGCATGGACGGCGAGAACATCCGCACCCTCATGGAGGGCGCGACGTACCTCTTCTCGAACGAGTACGAGAAGGGCCTCATCGAGTCGAAGTCCGGCTGGACCGACGCCGAGATCCTGGCCAAGGTCGGCACCCGCGTCACCACGCTCGGCTCGAACGGCGTCAAGATCGAGCGCGTCGGCCACGAGCCGATCGTCGTCGGCTGCCCCGAGGAGACCGCGAAGGTCGACCCGACGGGCGTCGGCGACGCCTTCCGTGCCGGGTTCCTCACGGGGCTGGGCTGGGGGGTCGGGCTGGAGCGGGCGGCGCAGGTCGGCTGCATGCTCGCGACGCTGGTCATCGAGACCCTGGGTACGCAGGAGTACACCCTGGCGCGGGCCCACTTCATGGAGCGCTTCGCCAAGGCGTACGGCCCGGACGCGGCCGCGGAAGTCCAGTCCCACCTGTCCTGACCCCGGATGCCGGGGCCCCGGCCCCGGCACCCGCCGCCCCCGGCGGGGCGCCGCCCTCGGGCTGCGTAGGCCGCGCGTACCGGAGCGCCCTCAATCGCCGGGCGGGCCATCCATGCCCGGCGGGGCCGCGCCGCGCCCCTGCGGACCGCAGTGCCCTCAATCGCCGGGCAGGCTGGGATGTACCTGGCTGGGCCGAGTGCGCCTGCGAGGGCTTGGGTGTGCCCGGCTGGGGTGGGTGCGCCCGTGCACGTTCGGGCGCCCTCAATCGCCGGGCGGGCTGGGATGTGCCCGGCCGGGCTGAGTGCGCCTGCGAGGGCTTGGGTGTGCCCGGCTGGGGTGGGTGCGCCCGTGCACGTTCGGGCGCCCTCAATCGCCGGGCGGGCTGGGATGTGCCCGT
>NZ_JBWKDV010000002.1:778676-956914 GCF_056435825.1 Streptomyces sp. NPDC043876
CCGGCCGGGCTGAGTGCGCCTGCGAGGGCTTGGGTGTGCCCAGCTGGGGCGGGTGCGCCCGTGCACGTTCGGGCGCCCTCAATCGCCGGGCGGGCTGGGATGTACCTGGCTGGGCTGAGTGCGCGGGCTTGGGTGTGCCCGGCTGCGGTGGGTGCGCCCGTGCACGTTCGGGCGCCCTCAATCGCCGGGCAGGCTGGGATGTCCCCGGCCGGGCTGAGTGCGCCCGTGCGGGCTGGAATGTGCCGGGCCAGGCAGGGGTGTGCGGCGCGGGCTGAGACGCACCCGGCCATGCCCGTGCCACCTCACCCGTGCCGGGCCGCGTGCAGCGACCCCACCTCAGCCTCGCCGGGCCGCGTGCAGGGGCGCCATTCCAGCCTCGCCGGCGTTTGAGGCGCCGCCGGAGGCAGCGGATGCCGCGCGCGGCGGCACTCGCCCGGGCGGGCCGGCCGCGCCGCCGGAGGCAGCGGATGCCGCGCGCAGCGGCAGTCGCCCGACCGGCCGGCCGCGCCGGGCGGCGTAGGGGAACCCGGACGCCCGGCGGCGGCAGGCGTCCGGGCAGGCCGGCCGCGGCGCCGGGGGCGCCGGGGGCTCCCGGCCCCCTACACCACCCGCCGGACCGTGTACGCGACCCCCGCCCCGCCGGGGCCAGGCGCTTCGCCCACGTACTCCTGCCCCCGCATCCCGCACCACGCCGGGATGTCCAGCCGCGCCACCTCGTCGTCCGACAGGACCGTGACCGTGCCGCCGACCGCCACGCCCCCGATCGCGTTCCCCAGCTCGATCACCGGCTGCGGGCACCGCATCCCGAGGGCGTCCACGACCAGGGACCCGGCCGACCCCCCGGCCGCCGGATCCGGAGCCGGCGCCACGCCGAGGCGGGAGCGGACCCCCGCCACCACCCCCGGCAGCGCCTCCAGGAACCCGTTCACCTCCTGCGCCGTCGTGCCCACCGGCAGCGAGACCCGGACGTTGCCCTCCGAGAGCACCCCCATCGCCTTCAGCACGTGGCTCGGGGTGAGCGTCGAGCTCGTGCACGAGGACCCGGACGACACCGAGAACCCGGCCCGGTCCAGCTCGTGCAGCAGCACCTCCCCGTCCACGTAGAGGCAGGAGAAGGTGACCAGGTGCGGCAGCCGCCGCACGGGATCGCCGACCACCTCCACGTCCGGCACCAGCCGGGCCACCCGCCGCCGGATCCGGTCCACCAGCACCCGCAGCCGCTCCGACTCGGCCGCCGCGTCCGCCCGTACGGCCCGCAGCGAGGCCGCGGCCGCCACGATGGCCGGAATGTTCTCGAAGCCGGGGGAGCGGCCCGACTCCCGTTCCCCGCCCGGGCCTTGGGGCGCGAAGCGGACGCCCTTGCGGACGGCGAGGAGACCCACCCCGGCCGGCCCGCCCCACTTGTGCGCGCTCGCGGTCAGCAGCGACCAGCCCCCGGGCACCGGACCCCACGGCAGCGACTGGGCCGCGTCCACGAGCAGCGGCACCCCCGCGGCCCGGCAGCGCTCGGCCACCTCCGCCACCGGCTGGACCGTCCCCACCTCGTGGTTGGCGGACTGCAGGGCCGCCAGCGCGGTGTCGGTGCGCAGCGCCCGTTCGAACGCCTCCGCGGACACGGCGCCGGTGCGGTCGACCGGCACCTCGGTGAAAGCGCCCCCGCGTGACTCGACTGCCGCCGCCGAATGGAGGACAGAACTGTGTTCGACCGCGGAGAGCACCAGGTGCGTTCCGACGCGCCGACGACCCGCCAGGGCGCCCTCGACGCCCGCGTGAACGGCGTGCGTCCCCGAAGGAGTGAAGACGAGTTCGTCCGGGCGGCACCCCACGGCCTCGGCCGCCGCCTCCCGCGCCGCGTCCAGCAGCAGCCGGGCCCGCCTGCCCTCCCGGTAGAGCCGGGCGGGATCGGCCCAGCCCTCGTCCAGGGCGGCCAGCAGGGCCTGCCGGGCGACCGGGTGGAGCGGAGCGCCGGAGGCGGCGTCGAAGTACGGCATCCGCCCACGCTAGCCGCAGGGTCCGCGCCGGCGGACGTCCCCCGAGGTCAGACCCCGTCAGATGGCCACGGGAGGCCGCCATTCAGGGCCGGACGGACCTTCCCCCGTACGGCGGAGCCACCCCTTCGGGGGCAGTAGCGGCGCGTTGGGCACCCTCCCCGCGCGACCCCAAATAGCGTCCAGTAGGGTTTGGTCCGCATAAACATCCAAACCCCTGCCTGCGTCAGGGCCGGCGACCGACCCGAACACGGCCGCGGCCGACCGCGCGGGCCGAGACTCTCGGGAAGGCGCTACGTGAGTCCCTACGGCTCCGACCGCTCGCCGCGGCGCCCGATGCGGCGGAAGCTGCTGCAGGCGCTGACTGCGGGCGTGGTCCTGGCGACCGCCACTGGTTGCTCGTATTCATATAAGAACTTCCCCAACCTCGGTATGCCGGACCCGGTCACCAAAGAGGCGCCGATCATCCTCTCCCTGTGGCAGGGGTCCTGGGCGGCCGCGCTGATCACGGGCGTCCTGGTCTGGGGCCTGATCATCTGGAGCGTCGTCTTCCACCGGCGCAGCCGGACGAAGATCGAGGTCCCGCCGCAGACCCGGTACAACATGCCGATCGAGGCGCTGTACACGGTTGTCCCGCTCATCATCGTCTCGGTGCTGTTCTACTTCACCGCGCGTGACGAGTCGAAGCTGCTGTCCCTCTCCGCGAAGCCGACGCACACGATCAACGTGATCGGCTTCCAGTGGAGCTGGGGCTTCAACTACGTCGAGGACGTCGACGGCGACGCGGTGACCCCCAAGGCGGGCACGGTTCCCAAGGAACTGGCCTCCATCCCGGACCGCTACACCAAGGACTTCCCGGCCGGTGCCGAGGGCGTCTACGACAAGGGCACCCCGGCGGACGTCAACCCGGACAAGGCGGCCGAAGGCCTCAAGTACCCGGGTCCGACGCTCTGGCTCCCCCAGGGCGAGAAGGTCCGCTTCGTCCTGTCGTCGAACGACGTCATCCACTCCTTCTGGGTGGTCCCCTTCCTGTTCAAGCAGGACGTCATCCCGGGCCACACCAACGTCTTCGAGGTCACCCCGACCGAAAAGGGCGTCTTCATGGGCAAGTGCGCCGAGCTGTGTGGCGTCGACCACTCCCGGATGCTCTTCAACGTCAAGGTCGTGTCCCCCGAGGAGTACCGCAAGCACCTCAAGGACCTGGCGGAGAAGGGGCAGACCGGTTTCCTGCCGGCCGGCATCAAGCAGACCGACCCGGCCCGCAACGCTGAGGTGAACAAACTGTGAGCATCCTCAACCAGCCTCAGGGTGCCGCCGCGGACTCGTACGAGAACGAGCTGCCGGTACGGCGCAAGCAGCCGGGCAATGTCGTCGTGAAGTGGATGACCACCACCGACCACAAGACCATCGGCACGATGTACCTGGTCACGTCGTTCGTGTTCTTCATCATCGGCGGGATCATGGCGCTCTTCATGCGCGCCGAGCTGGCCCGTCCGGGCACGCAGATCATGTCGAACGAACAGTTCAACCAGGCGTTCACCATGCATGGCACGATCATGCTGCTGATGTTCGCCACCCCGCTCTTCGCGGGCTTCGCGAACTGGATCATGCCGCTGCAGATCGGCGCGCCCGACGTGGCGTTCCCGCGGCTGAACATGTTCGCGTACTGGCTGTACCTCTTCGGCTCGACCATCGCGGTGGGCGGCTTCGCGACGCCCAGCGGCGCGGCCGACTTCGGATGGTTCGCCTACACCCCGCTGACCGACGCCGTGCACTCGCCCGGCATCGGCGGTGACATGTGGATCATGGGTCTGGCCTTCTCCGGCTTCGGCACGATCCTC
Organism: Streptomyces sp. NPDC043876; assembly: GCF_056435825.1. Taxonomy (NCBI): domain Bacteria; kingdom Bacillati; phylum Actinomycetota; class Actinomycetes; order Kitasatosporales; family Streptomycetaceae; genus Streptomyces; species Streptomyces sp. NPDC043876. The sequence continues at coordinate 782,506 of NZ_JBWKDV010000002.1, forward strand.
GGTTCGGTCAACTTCATCACCACGATCATCTGCATGCGCGCTCCCGGCATGACGATGTTCCGCATGCCGATCTTCACCTGGAACGTGCTGCTGACCGGTGTGCTGGTCCTGCTCGCCTTCCCGGTGCTGGCCGCCGCGCTCTTCGCGCTGGAGGCCGACCGCAAGTTCGGTGCGCACGTGTTCGACGCGGCCAACGGCGGTGCCCTGCTCTGGCAGCACCTCTTCTGGTTCTTCGGCCACCCGGAGGTGTACATCATCGCGCTGCCGTTCTTCGGCATCGTGTCCGAGGTCATCCCGGTCTTCTCCCGCAAGCCGATGTTCGGCTACATCGGCCTCATCGCGGCGACCATCGCGATCGCGGGCCTCTCGGTGACCGTGTGGGCCCACCACATGTACGTCACCGGTGGTGTGCTGCTGCCGTTCTTCTCCTTCATGACCTTCCTGATCGCGGTCCCGACCGGTGTGAAGTTCTTCAACTGGATCGGCACCATGTGGAAGGGCTCGCTGTCCTTCGAGACCCCGATGCTCTGGACGATCGGCTTCCTGGTCACCTTCACCTTCGGTGGTCTGACCGGCGTCATCCTGGCCTCGCCCCCGATGGACTTCCACGTCTCCGACTCGTACTTCGTCGTCGCGCACTTCCACTACGTCGTCTTCGGCACCGTGGTCTTCGCGATGTTCGCCGGCTTCCACTTCTGGTGGCCGAAGTTCACGGGCAAGATGCTGGACGAGCGCCTGGGCAAGATCACCTTCTGGACGCTGTTCATCGGCTTCCACGGCACGTTCCTGGTGCAGCACTGGCTGGGTGCGGAAGGCATGCCGCGGCGTTACGCGGACTACCTCGACGCCGACGGTTTCACCGCGCTGAACACGATCTCGACGATCAGCTCGTTCCTGCTCGGCCTGTCGATCCTGCCCTTCCTGTACAACGTCTGGAAGACGGCGAAGTACGGCAAGAAGGTCGAGGTCGACGACCCGTGGGGCTACGGCCGCTCGCTGGAGTGGGCCACGTCCTGCCCGCCGCCGCGGCACAACTTCCTCACCCTGCCGCGGATCCGTTCCGAGTCCCCGGCGTTCGACCTGCATCACCCTGAGATCGCTGCCCTCGACCACCTCGAGGACCACAGCGTGGCCAACCAGGCCGTCACCGGTGGCAAGGAGGCCGGCAAGTGAAGATCCAGGGCAGGATGTTCCTCTGGCTCTCCCTGTTCATTCTGATCATGGCCGTCGTGTACGGCGTCTGGTCGAAGGAACCGGTCGGGACCACCGCTCTCTTCCTGGCCTTCGGCCTGAGCGTCATGATCGGCTACTACCTGGCCTTCACGGCCCGGCGCGTGGACGAGATGGCCCAGGACAACCTGGAGGCCGACGTCGCGGACGAGGCCGGCGAGCTGGGATTCTTCTCCCCGCACAGCTGGCAGCCGCTGTCCCTGGCCATCGGTGGCGCCTTCGCCTTCATGGGCGTCGTCTTCGGCTGGTGGCTGATGTACTTCTCGGCGCCGCTGATCCTGATCGGTCTGTGGGGCTGGGTGTACGAGTACTACCGGGGCGAGAACGCCAACCAGTAGTGCGGCACCGCGTCACCCGCTTGGGGCCCGGACACCTCTTCGAGAGGGGTCCGGGCCCCTCGTTTGCAGTCACCCCGCGCGCCGTGCCGGGCATATCTTCATAGCGTGGTCCCATGAACCACTCACCGCGTCTTTGGACGGTAGTCGGCTGCTCCCTGCTGGTCGCGTCCCTCGGGGCCGGCGCCACCGCATGCGGGTCCGGCGAGAACAACCCGCTGTCGGCCCGCCCCTACGACGCGGGCGACGAGGTCGCCTTCAACCAGGCGTCGGGCGGCCGTCCCGTCGACCCCGACCGCCCGCTGGAAGTCACCGCCAAGAAGGGCGACGGCCGCATCACCGACGTGAGCGCCGTCGACACCCACGGCCGGCACCTCGCGGGCGAGCTCTCCGCCAAGGGCGACCGCTGGCACAGCACCGCCCCGATGGCCGCGGGCGTCCGCTACACGGTCACGGTCGGCACGGAGGACGAACGCGGCGCCCAGGGGCAGCGCACGCTGAACTTCGAGACCACCCCGGCCAAGAAGGTCGTCCACGTCGAATTCGGCCCGGAGGCGGGCAAATACGGCGTCGGCCAGCCCCTGACGGCCGAACTGACCGAACCCGTCAAGGACAAGGCGGCCCGCGCCGTCGTCGAGCGGGGCCTGATCGTTGAGTCCCCCGCCCACGTCCAGGGAGCCTGGCACTGGGTGGACGACAAGCGGCTCCACTTCCGCCCCAAGGAGTACTGGCCCGCCAACACCACCGTCTCCGTACGGAGCAACCTGGAGGGCATCAAGATCGCCGACGGGCTCTACGGCGCCGCCGCCAAGTCGCTCACGCTGGAGATCGGCGACCGGGTCGAGGCCATCACCGACGCCTCCTCGCACCAACTGACCTTCAAGCGCAACGGAGAAGTGATCAACACCATTCCGGTCACCACCGGAAAGCCCGGCTTCTCCACCCGCAACGGCGTCAAGGTCGTGCTGGGCAAGCAGTACTTCGTCCAGATGCGCGGCGACACCGTCGGCATCGGCGTCGGCAGCAGCGAGTACTACAACCTCCCCGTGTACTACGCCACCCGGGTGACGTGGAGCGGTGAATACGTCCACGCCGCGCCGTGGTCCGTCGGCTCGCAGGGCTACGAGAACGTCAGCCACGGCTGCACCGGCATGAGCACCGCGAACGCCGCCTGGTTCTACGAGAACATCAGCGAGGGCGACATCGTCCGGGTGATCAACAGCATCGGCGACGACATGGACCCCTTCGGCAACGGCTACGGCGACTGGAACCTGGACTGGAAGGACTGGCGCGAGGGCAGCGCCCTGCTCAAGGGCACCCAGGACGGGCGCAGTCCCGTCGACGCCGCCCGCCTGCGCCCCCGGGTCTGAGGCGCCGTCGGCGCCCACCGCACCGCGCCCGGCCCGCCGGACACGCCCGGCACCGGCCGCGGAAGCGACGCAGCGGCCCCTGGAAGCCCGTAGGAGGGCTCCAGGGGCCGCCGCGCGCCGTTCGGGGGCCCTTGCGGGCTTTCAGGCGTTCAGGGACAGCCGCGTCCGCAGGACGTCGGCCAGCGCCCCGGGGAATTCCACCGGGTCGACCGGCAGGGTCACCGCACGGTCCGCCCGGCTCCAGGTGGCCAGCCAGGCGTCCTGCGGGCGCCCGATCAGCAGCAGCACCGGGGGACACCGGAAGATCTCGTCCTTGATCTGGCGGCACACGCCCATGCCCCCGGCCGGCGCGGCCTCGCCGTCCAGCACGCAGGCGTCGATCCCGCCCGCGTCCAGCTCGCTGAGGACGGCGTCCAGGGTGGCGCACTCCAGGAACTCCACCGGCGGCAGGTCCGCTGCGGGCCTGCGCCCGGACGCCAGCCGCACCTGCTCCCGGGTGTTGGCGTCATCGCTGTAGACCAGAACCCGCGCAGTCGCCCGCATTTCGTTCCTCCACGTGTCACATGAATCACGTTGATGATGTCGCGGATGCTACTCCGTCCGACACCCTGTCAACATCGGTTCGCGGGGGCCTCCGATGGGCCGTTCGGGCCTTGCACACGCCCCGGACACTCCGAACGGCACCCCCCGGGGTGAGGGCGGGATAAGCGACCGACATAATGTCGGTCGTGGCGACAGCAACGACAGTAGATACCGGGCACGCGCACCCGACGGTCAACAGGCCGAACCTCGTCAGCGTCGGAACGATCATCTGGTTGAGTTCCGAGCTGATGTTCTTCGCGGCCCTCTTCGCGATGTACTTCACCCTGCGATCGGTGATGGGCGCCGAGCATTGGGCAGAACAGGCCGAGGCCTTGAATCTGCCCTTCTCGGCGACGAACACCACCGTCCTGGTGCTTTCCTCGCTCACCTGCCAGCTCGGCGTATTCGCCGCCGAGAGAGGTGACGTGAAGAAGCTCAGGACGTGGTTCATCATCACGTTCGTCATGGGTGCGATCTTCATTGGCGGCCAGGTGTTCGAGTACACCGAGCTGGTCAAGAAGGACGGCCTGAGTCTCTCGTCAGACCCGTACGGCTCGGTGTTCTACCTGACCACCGGCTTCCACGGGTTGCACGTGACGGGCGGCCTCATCGCCTTCCTCCTGGTCCTCGGCCGGACGTACGCGGCCAAGAGGTTCACCCACGAACAGGCCACGTCGGCCATCGTCGTGTCCTACTACTGGCACTTCGTCGACGTCGTCTGGATCGGCCTCTTCGCGACGATCTACCTGATCAAGTAGCGAACACGTCGCCGGGCAGGTCCCGGCACTCCATCCAGACACACCGACGCAGAAGATCCTGACACCGGGGTAATCCGTGAAAAAGCTCTCCGCACGACGACGCCATCCGCTGGCGGCGGTCGTCGTTCTACTCTTCGCCCTGGCGGTCACCGGGGGGCTGTACGCCGCCTTCGCGCCCGCGGGCAATGCGCAGGCAGACGACACCTCCCAGTCCCTCGCCATCGAGGAGGGCAAGAAGCTCTATGCCGTGGGCTGCGCAAGCTGCCACGGGACCGGCGGTCAGGGTTCCTCTGACGGCCCGAGCCTGGTGGGTGTCGGCTCCGCGGCCGTCGACTTCCAGGTGAGCACGGGCCGTATGCCCGCCCAGCAGCCCGGCGCTCAGGTGCCGAAGAAGCCCGTCATCTACACCCAGGCGCAGACCGACCAGCTGGCCGCGTTCATCGCGTCCCTCGGTGCCGGTCCGATCACGCCGACCGAGAAGCAGTACGACCCGGCGGGTGCCGACATCGCCAGGGGTGGCGAACTGTTCCGCAACAACTGCGCGCAGTGCCACAACTTCACCGGTGAGGGCGGCGCGCTGACGCACGGCAAGTACGCCCCGAACCTCGAGGGCGTCGAGCCGAAGCACATCTACGAGGCCATGCTCACCGGCCCGCAGAACATGCCCTCCTTCCCCGACAGCACCATGCCGGAGAAGCAGAAGAAGGACATCATCGCGTACCTCCAGAACGTGAACGGCGAGAAGTCGAACAGCCCCGGCGGCCTCAAGCTCGGTGGCCTCGGCCCCGTGTCCGAGGGCCTCTTCGGCTGGATCTTCGGACTGGGTGCGCTGATCGCTGTCGCCGTCTGGGTCGCGGCCCACACCGCTAAGGCCAAGAAGTCATGAGTAGCCAAGACATTCCCGTAGAGAAGCACCTGCCGAGCGAGCAGGGCGACGCGCACCACGGTGGCGTGGCAGTGGCGGACGACCCGTTCGCCGACCCGGGCCTGCCGGCCCACAAGCCCCGCATCCAGGACATCGACGAGCGGGCGGCCAAGCGCTCCGAGCGCACGGTCGCGATGCTGTTCACGCTGTCGATGCTGGCCACGATCGGCTTCATCGCCTCGTACGTGACCCTGCCGGTGGACAAGATCGTGTTCATCTTCCCCATCGGGAAGGTCAGCGCGCTCAACTTCGCCCTCGGCATGACGCTGGGCACCGCCCTCTTCTGCATCGGCGCGGGCGCGGTCCACTGGGCCCGCACCCTGATGTCCGACGTCGAGGTCGCCGCCGAGCGCCACGAGATCGCCGCTCCGCCGGAGGTCAAGGCGCAGGTCCTGCAGGACTTCGCCGACGGCGCCAGGGAGTCGGCCATCGGCCGTCGCCCCCTGATCCGCAACACGATGCTGGGCGCGCTGGCCATGCTGCCGCTGTCCGCCGTCGTGATCCTGCGCGACCTGGGTCCCCTGCCGGAGACCAAGCTCCGCAAGACGGTGTGGGCCAAGGGCAAGCTGCTCATCAACGACAACACGAACGAGCCGCTGCGTCCCGAGGACGTCGTGGTCGGTTCGCTGACCTTCGCCCGGCCGGAAGGCCTGGAGGAGGACCAGCACGACTTCCAGACGCAGATCGCCAAGGCTGCCCTGATGATCGTCCGCATCAAGCCGGAGGACATCAAGGACAAGCGGGAGCTGGAGTGGTCCCACGAGGGAATCGTGGCCTACTCGAAGATCTGCACCCACGTCGGCTGCCCGATCAGCCTGTACGAGCAGCAGACGCACCACGTGCTCTGCCCGTGCCACCAGTCCACCTTCGACCTCTCCGACGGCGCCCGCGTCATCTTCGGCCCGGCCGGTCACGCGCTCCCGCAGCTGCGGATCGGCGTGAATGACGAAGGCTTCCTCGAAGCGCATGGCGACTTCGAAGAGCCCGTCGGTCCTGCATTCTGGGAGCGCGGATGAGCACTGCCACTGAAACGACGGGGCGCAAAGCGCCTGCCGGCGAGCGCGTAGCGGACTGGGCGGACGGCCGCCTGGGCATCTACGGCCTCGCCAAGGCGAACATGCGCAAGATCTTCCCGGACCACTGGTCCTTCATGCTCGGTGAGATCTGCCTCTACAGCTTCATCATCATCATCCTCACGGGTGTGTACCTGACGCTGTTCTTCCACCCGAGCATGAACGAGGTCGTGTACCACGGCTCGTACGTGCCGATGCAGGGCGTCCGGATGTCCGAGGCCTTCGCCTCGACCCTGGACATCAGCTTCGAGGTCCGCGGTGGTCTGCTGATCCGGCAGATCCACCACTGGGCGGCGCTGATCTTCGTCGCGGCCATGCTCGTGCACATGATGCGCGTGTTCTTCACGGGTGCCTTCCGCAAGCCGCGCGAGGTCAACTGGATCTTCGGCTTCCTGCTGCTGGTCCTCGGCATGTTCACCGGTTTCACCGGTTACTCCCTGCCGGACGACCTGCTCTCGGGCACCGGTGTCCGCTTCATGGAGGGCGCGATCCTGTCCGTGCCGGTCGTCGGCACGTACCTGTCGTTCTTCCTCTTCGGCGGCGAGTTCCCCGGCGGCGACTTCGTCGCGCGGTTCTACTCGATCCACATCCTGCTGCTGCCCGGCATCATGATGGGCCTGCTGGTGGCCCACCTGATCCTGGTCTTCTACCACAAGCACACCCAGTTCGCGGGCCCCGGCAAGACGAACAAGAACGTCGTCGGCATGCCGCTGCTGCCGGTCTACATGGCCAAGGCCGGAGGCTTCTTCTTCCTGGTCTTCGGTGTCATCGCGGCCATCGCGGCGCTGGCGTCGATCAACCCGATCTGGGCGCTCGGCCCGTACCGCCCGGACCACGTGTCCACCGGTGCGCAGCCCGACTGGTACATGGGCTTCTCCGAGGGCCTGATCCGTGCCATGCCGGGCTGGGAGATCAACCTGTGGGGCCACACGCTCGTCCTGGGCGTGTTCATCCCGCTGGTGATCTTCCCGCTGATCCTGGTCGCGATCGCGGTCTACCCGTTCATCGAGTCCTGGGTCACCGGTGACAAGCGCGAGCACCACCTGCTGGACCGCCCGCGCAACGTCCCGACCCGTACGGGCTTCGGCGTCGCCTGGATCACCTGGTACGTGATCCTGCTCATCGCCGGCGGCAACGACATGTTCGCGCAGTACTTCCACCTGTCGATCAACTCGATCACGTGGTTCGCGCGGATCGGCTTCTTCGTCGGCCCGGTCATCGCCTTCGTCATCACCAAGCGGATCTGCCTCGGCCTCCAGCGCCGGGACCGGGACAAGGTGCTGCACGGTCGCGAGACCGGCATCATCAAGCGCCTGCCGCACGGTGAGTTCGTCGAGGTCCACGAGCCGCTCTCGCAGGGCCAGCTGCACACGCTGACCTCGTACGAGCAGTACAAGCCGCTCGAGATCGGCCCGACGGTCGACGAGAACGGCGTCGAGCGCAAGGTCTCGGGCGTCGAGAAGCTCCGCGCGAAGCTGAGCAAGGGCTTCTACGGCGAGGACAACCAGATCCCGAAGCCCACGTCCGAGGAGTACAAGGAGATCCAGAGCGGCCACGGCCACCACTGACTCCGCCTGACGGACTGATTCCGGTCAGTCTCCGCGTCGCCACGGCAAGAGCCCCGTCCAGTCACTGGACGGGGCTCTTTGCCGTACTCCCCGCCTGGATAGGCTGGGGCCTCACCCATCGACTGTGGACCATCAGGAGCGGACCATGAACGTTGTGACCCCGGCGGGCGGCGACAGCGTGGCGGCCCGCACCTGGCCGGCCGTACTGGACGCCCTGCTCGACGGCCGCGACCTCGGCGCGGACGACACGGCGTGGGCGATGGACCGCATCATGCGCGGAGAGGCGACGGACGCCCAGATCGCGGGCTTCGTGGTCGCGCTGCGGGCCAAGGGCGAGACCGTCGCCGAGATCAACGGCCTCGTACGGACCATGTACGACCACGCCAACCTGATCGAGGTCCCCGGCCGGACGGTCGACATCGTCGGCACCGGCGGCGACGGCGCCAAGACGGTCAACATCTCGACGATGTCCGCGATCGTGGTCGCCGGGACGGGCGCCAAGGTGGTCAAGCACGGCAACCGCGCCGCGTCCTCCTCCAGCGGCGCCTCCGACGTCCTGGAGCAGCTGGGCGTCAACCTCGACCTGACCCCCGCGCGGGTGGCCGAGGTGGCCGAGGAGGCGGGCATCACCTTCTGCTTCGCCGTCAAGTTCCACCCGGCGCTGCGGTACGTCGCGGGCGCCCGCAGGGAACTGGGCATCCGGACCACCTTCAACGTGCTGGGCCCGCTGACCAACCCCGCGAAGGTACGGGCGCAGGCGACCGGCGTCGCCGACCCCCGGATGGCCCCCATCGTGGCGGGCGTGCTCGCCGAACGCGGCTCCTCCGCACTGGTCTTCCGGGGCGACGACGGCTTCGACGAGCTGACCACCACGGCGACCTCCCGGGTGTGGTGGGTGCGCGACGGCAAGGTCACCGAGCAGGGCTTCGACCCGCGCGACATCGGCATCTCCCTGGTCGACGTCTCCGCGCTGCGGGGCGCCGACCCCGCCTACAACGCGGACGTCGCCCGGCGCCTGCTGGCGGGGGAGGGCGGCCCGGTGCGCGACGCCGTGCTGCTGAACTCGGCGGCCGCGCTGGTGGCCCTGGACCCGGGCAGCGGCACGCTGGAGGAGCAGCTGGCGGCGGGCGTCACCCGGGCGGCGCAGTCGATCGACTCCGGTGCGGCCCTGGCCGCGCTGGACCGGTGGGTGAAGGCCAGCAACGCCTGAGCAGGGTCGGTTTCGCGCCGGGCCCCGGTTCCGACATGCGGACCGGGGCTTGTGCGCGGGAGATCGTGTGGCAGGATGCAGACCAGGTCACGAGTGACAGCGTTTAGGCCCCGGCTTGCTGTCCGGCAACCCTCCTTCCGTGGCGGGGTGCCCCGGGTGATGACCAGGCCGCAGGCAGCGAGGCTTGCGGCAAGCGCGGATCCCTCGAATCCAGGGGTCCTGGTCTCTCGAGGAGCGTTTTCCGTGAGCAAGCGAATGCGATAGGGCGCTCAAGCCCCTTCTTCACCCCCCGGAACAGGGTCCTGTCCGCGTACCTCCGGTACCGCCGGCGCACCCCGTCTCCCGGGACTCCCCGTACCCCGCCCTCCGCGGCCGCGTACGGGCCCCCTGAAGCCATTCACCCCTGCCTGCCGGGAGATACCGCCATGTCCGCATCCCTGAACGCCGCCACCACCTCCACCGCTGACACGAGCGTCGGCGCCGCCTGCGACGCCGCCTGTGCCGAGCCGCTCCAGGTGCTCGGCCGGGACGTCACCGTGCCGCTGGTCACCGGCGGCGAAGTGACCTACGCGGCGCTGGACTACGCCGCCAGCGCCCCGGCGCTGCAGCGGGTCTGGGACGACGTGGCCGCGTACGCCCCCTACTACGGCAGCGTGCACCGCGGGGCCGGGTACCTCTCGCAGCTCTCCACCGACCTCTTCGAGCAGAGCCGGGCCACGGTCGCGGAGTTCCTCGACTGCCGCCCCGCCGATCAGGTGATCTTCACCCGGTCCACCACCGACTCGCTGAACCTCCTCGGCCAGGCGCTCCCGGCCGACTGCCAGGTCTTCGTCTTCGAGACCGAGCACCACGCCTCGCTGCTGCCCTGGCGCGACGCCCGGGTCACCTACCTGAACGCCCCGCGCACCCCGGGCGAGGCCGTCGCCACGCTGGAGCGGGCGCTGGCCGACCGCACTGCATCGACTGAAGGGGGCTACGGCCCGGCGCTGGTCTGCGTCACCGGCGCGTCCAACGTCACCGGTGAACTGTGGCCGGTCAGGGAACTCGCCGCCGCCGCGCACGCCCACGGCGCGCGGATCGTCCTGGACGCCGCCCAGCTCGCCCCGCACCACCCGGTGTCGGTGCAGGACCTGGACGTCGACTGGGTCGCCTTCTCCGGGCACAAGCTGTACGCGCCCTTCGGCTCGGGCGTGCTCGCGGGGCGGGCCGACTGGCTCCAGGAGGCCGAGCCGTACCTCGCGGGCGGCGGTGCCTCCCGGAAGGTGGCCCGGCGCGAGGACGGCGGCGTGGACGTCGAGTGGCACACCACCGCGGCCCGCCACGAGGCCGGTTCGCCGAACGTCATCGGCGTCTACTCCATCGCCTCCGCCTGCCGGGCGCTGACCGAGGCCGGGTTCGACACCCTGGTCGCGCGCGAGCGGCACCTGATCGCGAAGGTCCGCGAGGGCCTGGCCGAGGTCCCGGCCGTGCGGATCCTGTCCCTGTTCGGTGACGACGCGCCGCGCGTGGGCGTCATCTCCTTCGTCGTGGACGGCTGGAACAGCTCGCACTTCGCCGCCGCGCTCTCCGCCGAGTACGGGATCGGGGTCCGCGACGGCCTGTTCTGCGCCCACCCGCTGGTCCGGACCCTGCTGGGCAGCGCGCCGCAGGAGCCGGGCGAGTGCGGGGCGCCGGAGTCGGAGCCGGGGGAGCGGTCGCTGAACGCGATCCGGGTCAGCTTCGGGGCGGGTACGCCGGACGAGCACGTGGAGCGGTTCGTGGGGGCCGTGCGGGAGTTGGTGGCGCAGGGGGCGCAGTGGACGTACCGCACGGAAGAAGGCCGCTGCGTCCCGGCCGTCTGACGCTCGCCTCATTCGCCGGCGGGGCTGAGGCATGCCCCCTGGCCCGGGGTCGGCGGGTTCGCCTCAAACGCCGGCGGGGCTGGGGTATGCCCCCCTGGCCCGGGGGTGGGCGTCCCGGCCCGCGGTGGTTCGCCTCAAACGCCGGCGGGGCTGGGTAGGGCTAGTGGTCCCTGACGCCATGGCCCACGCCGCGGGTCGGGGTCGGGACGGGGACGGGCAGGAGTGTCCCCGCAGGACGAGCGGCCACCGCTGGGGACTTTCTCCGAACCGGTGAGGCCGCGAGCCGAGGAGACGCTCGTGCGCGGCACCGGCACGGCCGCGGCCCGCCACCCCGGGCCAGGGGCCATACCCCAGCCCCGCCGGCGTTTGAGGCGAAACGGCCGCGGCCGGCGCTACGCGTCGAGGCCGATCGCGAACGCCGCCTCCAGGTCGTGCTGGGAGTAGGTGCGGAACGCCACGTGGGTGTCCGTCGCCTCCACGCCAGGGATCTTGCTGATGCGGCCGGGGATGATGTCCGCGAGGTTCTCGTGGCGCGGCACCCGGACGAGCGCGATGAGGTCGTACGTACCCGTGACGGAGTAGACCTCGCTGACGTTCTCCAGCGCGGCGATCGACTCGGCGATCTCGGGGATGCGGTCCACGCTGGTCTTGATGAGCACGATCGCGGTGATCACGGCTGGCTGTCTCCCTCGGTGGCCGTCGCTGGTCGCCTCACTCTAGTCGTACGCCGATATCGGACCCACGCGTACAGGAACCCGCCCGAGAAGCCCACCACATGGGCCAGGTAGGCCACCCCCGGCCCGCTCCCGGCGCGGTGCGCCGCCAGCCACTGCAGGCCGAACCAGAACAGCAGCACGATCCAGGCCGGGAAGCGCAGCGGCACGAAGAACAGGAACGGGAAGAGGCTGGTCACCCGGGCCCTGGGGAAGAGGCACAGGAAGGCCCCCAGGACGGCCGAGATGGCCCCGGAGGCGCCGACCAGGGTCTGGTCCGAGGTGGCGTTGGCCGCCGCGTAGGCGGCCAGCGCGAGGTAGCCGGTGGTGACGTAGAAGACGAGGAACTGCGCGCGCCCCATCCGCTCCTCGGCCATCGCGCCGAATACGTAGAGGAAGAGGCAGTTCCCCAGCAGGTGCAGCCAGCCGCCGTGCACGAAGAGCGCCGTCAGCGGGGTGAGCAGGGCGCGGCGGCCGCCGCCGAGGAGTTCGTCCGGGACGACGCCCCAGTGCCGGAAGTACGCCGTGCCGGAGGCGACCAGCCGCTCGCCCGTGCCGTAGACCGGGTTGAGCCCGGAGGCCGGGCTCATGACGAAGACGACGGCGCAGGCCGCGATCAGCGCGTACGTCACCACCGGGCCGCGCGCGGCCTCGCGGACGGTCCGCCACCTTACGCTCATGGGACAGAGCATGGCGTAACCGGAGGGACCCGGGCAGCTCGCCCCGCCGCGTCCCGCGCAGCGGACGGCGCCCCGCGCGGAAGCGGCGTCAGGCCGTAGGGTTACGAGCTGCGGTCCCCGCCGAGAGGTGTGGACCGCTTTAATTGAAACAGCGACGAAGGAGTGAGCGGCCCGATGACGGTTCCCCTGCCGACCGAGACGACCCGGTGGCGCTGCACGCTGTGCGGCAACCTCACGCGGTTCGACGTCACGCGCTCGTCGAAGGTCGTGGAGTACGTCCACCTGGACCTCGCCGGGGAGCCCAAGGTCGAGGAGCGCGAGGTGGTCAATGAGACCATCGAGTCGGTCCGCTGCCGCTGGTGCAACGCGGTGGACCAGATCGAACTCGTGGACCGGCCGGGTGCGGACTCCTAGGGAGTCCGGGCCCGCGGTCAGGACGTAACGGTAGGGGTGACGGATCGTGGAGCCAGCAAGCGGCGCTGAGCCGGCCGACGCGGCCGGCGACGCCGCGGAGGTGCTCGACCGCCCGCTGCCCGAAGGCGTGCGGCGCCGGGTGGTCGCGCTGGTCTCGGACGCCTTCGGCGGCCTGACGGTCGCCGATCTTCCGGGCCAGTTGCGCCAGTACGCCCGGTTCACCCCCACCCGGCGGGCGAAGTTCGCGGGCAACGCCATGGCGGCCGCCGTGGAGACGGACGCCGTCTTCCGCGGCCGGGTCGCCGAGAAGCTGCGCGAGGCCCAGCCGGACCTGTCGGCCGCGCTGGAGTGCGGCGCGCCGCCCGCCGCCGCCGATCCCCTCGACGTGGCGGCCGCCGCGTACGTCCTGCGCCCCGCGGGCTGGGTCAAGCTCGTGGCCGCGGCCGGCGAGGAGGCGCAGCGCGCCGACGCCGAGCGGGTCGGCGAGGAGACCCAGCGCGAACTGGAGCGGCTGCGCGAGGAGCTGGCGCACCTGCGCGAGCAGCACCGCAACGGCGGCGAGCAGGTGCGCACGGAGCTGGAGGCGTCCCGCAAGGAAGCCGAATCGCTTCAGCGCAAGCTGCGCAGCGCGCTCAACGACGTCAAGCGGGGCGAGGCGGCCCTGCGCAAGGTGATGGCCGAGATCGACGGGATCCGCAGCGAGACCGGCGCCCGGGTGGTGGCCGCCGAGAGCGAGTCCCGGCGGCTGAAGTCGCGGCTGGCGGAGGTGGAGTCGGCGCTGGAGACCTCGCGCCGGGCCACCCGCGAGGGGCGCAGCATCGAGGACATGCGGCTGCGGCTGCTGCTGGACACGGTGCTCGAAGCGGCCCAGGGGCTGCGCCGGGAGCTGGCGCTGCCGCCGGTCTCGACGCGGCCCGCGGACACGGTCGAGGCGGTGGAGCCGGGCCGGATGACCCCGAAGGACATCGCGGCGCGGGCGCTGTCGGAGACGGATCCGGCGCTGCTGGACCAGCTGTTGGCGCTGCCTCAGGCCCATCTGGTGGTGGACGGCTACAACGTGACCAAGACCGGCTATCCGACGATGCCGCTGGAGAAGCAGCGGCTGCGGCTGCTGGGCGGGCTCTCGATGCTGGCCGCGCAGACGGGGGCGGAGATGACCTGCGTCTTCGACGGGGCCGAGCTGGCCGCGCCGGTGCTGCTGGCCCCGCCGCGCGGGGTGCGGGTGCTGTTCTCCAAGGCGGGCGTCACGGCGGACGAGTTGATCCGTCAGCTGGTGCGCGCGGAGCCGCCCGGGCGCCCGGTGGTCGTGGTCTCCACCGACCGCGAGGTGGCCGACGGGGTGGCCAAGGCGGGAGCGCGGCCGGTGACGTCCGCCTTGCTGCTGAAGCGGCTTTCGCGCGTTTCGTAACTCCTGGGCGGCATGGGGTATTTGCCGGGATTTTCGGAACGTACCGTCAAGTGACCGCTACGGCGCGTGGGGTGAAAGTAAAGAAGCTGGTCGGTGACCGATTTTTTTGCCGCCAGGATTTGAACTGATCACAGGAGGGTCACTAGGGTCGCCCCAAACCTTCGTGCGATGGATCACTCATTCGGGGTGCCGGCCGAAGGGGCTGCCGGGTGTGCGTGCTCCGGCGGCTCTAGGAAGAAGGAGCTCGCCCCCGTGGCGTCCCACCGTCGACCCAAGCAGCCGAGCCGCCTCCGCGTGACCGTCCTGACGGCCACCGCCGCCGCGGCCGTCGTCCTCTCCGCCAACGGCGCCTCCGCCGCTCCGCAGCCGAGCAAGGACGAGGCCAAGGCCAAGGTGGACGCGCTCTACGAGGAGTCCGAGCAGGCCGCCGAGAAGGCCAACGGCGCCAAGGAGCGCCAGGACAAGCTGGAGAAGGAGATCAGCCAGCTCCAGGACCAGGTCGCCAAGGGGCAGGACGAGCTCAACACCCTGCGCAGCGCCCTCGGTTCGATGGCGAGTGCCCAGTACCGCACCGGCGGCATCGACAACTCGCTGGCGCTCTTCCTCTCCGGCGACCCCGACAGCTACCTCGACAAGGCCTCCACCATGGAGCAGTTGAGCGGCAAGCAGGTCGAAGCGGTCCAGAAGATCCAGGCGAAGCAGCGCAGTCTCGCGCAGAAGCGCCAGGAGGCCTCGGGCAAGCTCGCCGACCTCGCGGCCACCCGCAAGGAACTGGACGAGAAGAAGAAGGCCGCCCAGGAGAAGCTGGCCGCGGCGCAGGCGGTCCTCAACTCCCTGAGCGCGGACGAGCGGGCGAAGCTCGGCGAGGACGAGAAGCGCGCCAGCCGCAGCGACGGCGACCGCGCGAACCTCGGCGGCGGCGCGAAGGGCTCCGGCCGCGCCGGACAGGCCCTCGAGTACGCCAAGACGCAGCTCGGCGACGCCTACCACATGGGTGACACGGGCCCCGACTCGTGGGACTGCTCCAGCCTGGTCCAGTGGGCCTACGGCCAGGCCGGCGTGGACCTCCCGCGCGTCACCTACGACCAGGCGAACGCGGGCCGGCACCTGAGCCTGAGCGAACTCCAGCCCGGCGACCTGATCCTGTTCTACGACGACCTGCACCACGTCGGCCTGTACGCGGGCAACGGGATGACGCTGCACGCCTCCAACCCGCGCGGCGGCGTCAAGTACGAGGCCGTCCGCAACATGCCCTTCCAGTTCGGCGTCCGCGTCGCGGGCTGATCCCGCCCCGGCCCCTCCCCGGGAGGGCCCTGCCCGCGGACGCGCCGCGGACCGCCCATCCGGGCGAATTACCAGGGCGCGCCGCGCCCCCTCGCCCCGCCGGTGACCTGGGTCTCCGGCGGGGCGTCACTGTGCGTGCCCGCCGCCGGTCGTTGGCCGGTGCGTGAGCGGGCCGCTACTGTCTGCCAGCGCGGAACCCGGCACACGGCCGCCCACGGGGGGCGGACCCGGGCCCCGCGCTAGCGGAAGGGAGCTGCTCGACGTGGCATCCCATCGCCGGCCCGCGCCTACGGCGCACGACCGGAACACCAGGGTCACCGTGCTGACCGCCGCCGCGGCCACCGCCGCGGTCGCCCTGACGGGCGGACCGGCCGGCGCGGCCCCCGCGGATCCGCCCGTCAGTACCCGGGCCCAGGTGGACCGGCTGTTCGAGGAGGCCGAGCAGGCCACCGAACGCTTCAACGCGGCCGGGGAGCGCAGCGCGAAGCTGCGCGCCGAAGTCCTGCGCGCCCAGGACGCCGTGGCCCGCGGCCAGGACCGGATCAACACCATGCGCGGGGTGCTCGGCAGCTTCGCCGGGGCCCAGTACAAGTCCGGCGGCCTCGACCCGGCCGTCGAGCTGATGCTCTCCGAGGACCCCGACGAGTACCTCGACAAGGCCAGCGCGCTGGACCGGCTGACCGACCGCCAGGCGCGGCAGCTCGACGAACTGCGCGAGGAGCAGCGCACGCTGGACCAGGAGCGCCGCGAGGCCTCCCGCAAGCTGGCCGAACTCGACGGGCTGCGCGCCGACACGGCCCGCCACAAGCGGTCCGTCACCGCCAAGCTCGCCGCCGCCCAGCGGCTGCTCAACGCCATGCCGTCGGAGGAACGGGCCTCCTTCGACCGGTCCTCGCGCTCCGCCGACCGGGCCGGCGCGCTGCCCGAACCGCCCGGCTCCGGCGGCGCCTCCTCCGGGCGCGCCGCGGCAGCCGTGCGGGCCGCCCGGGCCGCGATCGGGCGGCCGTACGTGTGGGGCGCCACCGGGCCGTCCGGGTTCGACTGCTCCGGGCTGATGGTCTGGTCCTACCGGCAGGCGGGCGTCTCCCTGCCGCGCACCTCGCAGGAGCAGCGCCACGCGGGGCGCCGGGTCTCCCTCTCCGAGGCCCGGCCGGGCGACCTGGTGACCTACCGCTCCGACGCCAGCCACGTCGGGATGTACGTCGGCAACGGCCAGGTGGTGCACGCCCCCTACCCGGGGGCCGCCGTGCGCTACGACCCGGTCGGGATGATGCCGGTGTCCTCGGTGACCCGCCCCTGACCGGTGTCCTCGGTGACCCGCCCCTGAGGAGGCCCGCCTCCGGGGGAGCCCGCCCCGTGATCGCGCGGCCGCCCTCCGCGCGTACGATCGCCGGATGGTCCGGGGTCCCCTGCGCGCGCTGCTCCCGCTGCTGGCCGTGCTGCTGGCCGGCGGGTCGGCCTGCGCCCGCCCGGCGGCTCCGCCCGACGGCGCCGAGCGGGCCGTGCGGGCGGCGGTGGCCGCCTGGTCGGCCCGGCCCCCCGCGGCGCTCGCCGCGGTCCCGCTGGAGGGCTGGACGTACGAGGTCACCTCGGTGCGCCGGGACGGCACCCGGGCCGATGTCCGCGCCGAACTGCGCTACCGGCTCACCGGCTACGACGCCGCTCCCACCGGTTCCGGCCGCGCCCTGACGCTGAGCGAGGACGGCGGCGGATGGCACGTCACCGGTGACCGGCCCGCGCCGGGCGCGCTGCCGCAGCTGTGGGACCAGGGCCCGGTCAGCGTGGTGCGCGGGGACCGCGCGCTGGTGCTGGGCGCCTCCGGGCGGTCCCGGGAGAGCCTGGAAGAGGTCGCGGTGGTGGCCGGACGGGCCGCGCCCGAGGTGAGCGACGCCTGGCCGCGGCCGTGGGCGGGCCGGGTGGTGGTCGTGGTCCCCGCGGGCCTGGACGCCATGGCGGCCCTGCTGGGGCGGCCCGCCGACTCCTACCGGGGGCTGGCGGCGGTGACCACCGGACTGGTCGGCGTCTCCCCGGCCCCGGCCGACCGGGTGGTGGTCAACCCGCAGGCGTACGAGGGCCTGAGCGAGCCGGGCCGCCAGGTGGTGCTCACCCACGAGAGCACCCACGTCGCCACCCGCTCCGCGACCACGGCCGCGACCCCGCTGTGGCTCTCCGAGGGCTTCGCGGACTGGGTGGCGTACCGCTCGACCGGGCGCACGCCGGCGGAGGCCGCCCCGGCCCTGCGCCGGGCCGTGGGCCGGGGTGAACTTCCGTCCGCGCTCCCCCCGAACGAGGCGTTCACCTTCGGGAGTGACGCGCAGGCGATGGCCCGCGCCTACGAGGGGGCCTGGCTGGCGTGCCGGCTGATCGCCGACCGCTGGGGCGAGGCGGCCCTGGTCAGGCTCTATGCCGACGCGGGCCGGAGCCCGCTGCCGACGGCCCTGCGCGACGCCCTGGACACCGACCTCTCCGCGCTCACCCGAACGTGGCAGTCGACCCTGCGGGAGGAGCTGCGGTGAGCGGTAGCCTCGCCGCACGATGCACAAGACGCTGATCGTGACCAACGATTTCCCGCCACGTCCGGGCGGCATCCAGGCCTTCCTCCACAACATGGCACTGCGCCTGGACCCCGGCCGGGTGGTCGTCTACGCCTCCACCTGGAAGCGGGGCGCGGAGGCCGCCGCGGCCACCGCCGCCTTCGACGCGGCGCAGCCCTTCCCCGTCGTCCGGGACCCGGCGACGATGCTGCTCCCCACCCCCCGCGTGACCCACCGGGCCACCGCCCTGCTGCGCGAACACGGCTGCGAGGCCGTCTGGTTCGGCGCCGCCGCCCCGCTCGCCCTGATGGGGCCCGCGCTGCGCCGGGCGGGCGCCCGGCGGGTGGTGGCGACCACGCACGGACACGAGGCGGGCTGGGCTCAGCTGCCCGGCGCCCGCGGCCTGCTGCACCGGATCGGCGAGGGCGTGGACACGGTCACCTACCTCGGCGAGTACACCCGCTCGCGGATCGCGGGCGCGCTCGGCGAGGAGGCCGCGGCGCGGATGGCGTGGCTGCCGCCCGGGGTCGACGAAAAGACCTTCCACCCCGGGTCGGGCGGCGACCTCATCCGGGCCCGGCTCGGGCTGGCGGACCGGCCGGTGGTGGTGTGCGTGTCCCGGCTGGTGCCGCGCAAGGGCCAGGACACCCTGATCCGGGCGCTGCCGCTGATCCGTGCGGAGGTGCCGGGCGCGGTGCTGCTGATCGTGGGCGGCGGGCCGTACGAGGGCGCGCTGCGGGCGCTGGCCGCCTCCACCGGGGTCGTGGACGCGGTGCGCTTCACCGGCGCCCTGCCGTGGGGGGAGCTGCCCGCGCACTTCGGGGCGGGCGACGTCTTCGCGATGCCGTGCCGGACCCGGCGGGGCGGGCTGGACGTGGAGGGCCTCGGGATCGTCTACCTGGAGGCGTCGGCGACCGGCCTGCCGGTGGTCGCGGGGGACTCCGGGGGCGCGCCGGACGCGGTGCTGGACGGGGAGACGGGCTGGGTGGTCCGGGGCGGCTCGGTGAGCGACACGGCGGACCGGATCGTCACCCTGCTCCTCGATCCGGCGCTGGCCCGGGCGATGGGGGAGCGGGGCCGGGCCTGGGTGGAGGAGCGGTGGCGCTGGGACCTGCTGGCGGAGCGGCTGCGCGGGTTGCTGTGACAGCCATTGCCCGGGGAGGGGCCGTTCCTGAAGGGCGCGGAACCGAAGATGATCACTCCTGGCCATGTCTGACTGTTACTCAGATATCTGTCAATACGGCATCTGGGTGGACGTTACGATTCCGCCCATGATGCGAGCATGACACCCCAACTGACGCGCCGTCACCTCCTGGGACTCGGCGCCCTCCAGAGCGCGGCCGCCCTCGGATTCACCCGGATCGGACCGTCCGCCGCGGCCGCCGTCGAGCCCGCCGCCGCGCAGTACGCCCCCGCCATCGTCGTCGGATCCGGCTACGGCTCCGCCGTCGCCGCGCTGCGCCTCGGGCAGGCGGGCGTACGGACCGTCGTCCTCGAAATGGGGCGGCTCTGGGACACCCCCGGCTCCGACGGGAAGGTGTTCCCCTCCACCTCCGCCCCCGACCAGCGCTCCATGTGGTACCGCACGCGCACCGAGGCCCCGCTCGCCCAGTTCCTCTGGCTCGACGTGGTCAACCGCGACATCAGCCCCTACCCCGGCGTCCTCGACCGGGTGAACTACGGCGACATGTCCGTCTACGTCGGCCGCGGCGTCGGCGGCGGCTCCCTCGTCAACGGCGGCATGGCGCCCACCCCCAAGCGCGCGTACTTCACCGAGGTGCTGCCCCGGGTCGACGCCGACGAGATGTACGGGACCTACTTCCCGCGGGCCCGGCAGATGCTCGGTGTCAACGACATCGACCCCTCCTGGTTCGAGTCCACCGAGTGGTACCGCTTCGCCCGGATCTCCCGCAAACACGCCCGGAACACCGGCCTGAAGACCACCTTCGTGCCCAACGTCTACGACTTCGCGTACATGCAGCGCGAGGCGGCCGGCACCGCCACGAAGTCCGCGCTCGCGGGCGAGGTCATCTACGGCAACAACCACGGCAAGAAGAGCGTCGACAAGACCTACCTCGCCGCCGCCCTCGGCACCGGCAACGTCACCATCGAGACCATGCAGCGCGTGGTCGCGGTACGCCAGGACCCGGCCGGGGGATACGTCCTCACCGTCCGGACCAGCGACCTGACCGGGCGGGTCACCCGGACCCGCGAACTGGGCTGCGGGCAGTTGTTCCTGGGCGCGGGCAGCCTCGGCACCACCGAGATCCTGCTGCGCGCCCGCGAGACCGGGGCGCTGCCCGGGCTCAGCGAGGAGGTCGGGCGCGGCTGGGGCCACAACGGCAACGTGATGACTGCCCGGGCCAACCACCTGTGGGACACGGTCGGCGCCCACCAGGCGACCATGCCCGCCCTCGGCATCGACGACTGGGACAACCCCTCGAACCCCGTCTTCGCCGAGATCGCGCCGCTGCCGATGGGGTTCGAGCACTGGATCTCGATGTACCTGGCGATCACCAGGAACCCGGAGCGCGGCCACTTCACCTACGACGCGGCCACCGATTCGGCGCGGCTCCGGTGGACCCGGGACCAGAACACCCCGTCCGTGGACGCCGCGAGGCGCCTGTTCGACCGGATCAACCGGGCCAACGCGACGATCTACCGCTACGACCTGTTCGGCGGCAACCGGAACTTCGCGGACAACTTCACCTACCACCCGCTGGGCGGTTGCGTGCTGGGCGCCGCCACCGACGACTACGGCCGGGCCAGGGGCTACCGGGGCCTGTACGTCGTCGACGGCTCGCTCGTCCCGGGCTCCCTCGGGGTCAACCCGTTCGTCACCATCACCGCGCTCGCCGAGCGGAACATGGCGCGGATCCTCGCCGAGGACCCGCGCTAGGGGGTGTCTGATGGATCTCCGTGGCGTCGCGACGCCCGGCACGCGCTCTCGCCGCACCGGCCGAAAGCCCAAGTACGTCCAGTACGCGAGCTTCCGGCCGGCACACCGAGAGCACGCACCGGACGCCACTCCTTACCCACGGAGATCCATCAGACACCCCCTAGCCCCGCCCGGCCGGGCGGACGTGGGGCTCAGCCGCGGTAGAGGGCCTCGACCTCGTCCGCGTAGTCCTTCGCCACCACATGGCGCTTCAGCTTCAGCGACGGCGTCAGGTGGCCCGACTCCTCCGTGAACTGGGAGGGCAGAATGCGGAATTTCCGCACCGATTCCGCCTTGGAGACCGCCGCGTTGCCGTCGTCGATCGCCTGCTGGACGGCGGCGTTGAGGTCCGCGTCCTCGCGCAGCGACGCCGCGGTCGAACCCGCGGGCTTGCCGTTCTCCGCCGCCCACCGGCCGAGGAACTCCTCGTCGATGGTCACCAGCGCGGCCACGAACGGCCTCGCGTCACCGACCACCATGCATTCGGCGACCAGCGCGTGGGCGCGGATCCGGTCCTCGATCACCGCGGGAGCGACGTTCTTGCCGCCCGCGGTGACGATGAGTTCCTTCTTGCGCCCGGTGATCGTGAGGTAGCCGTCCTCGTCGAGGGTGCCGACGTCGCCCGTACGGAACCAGCCGTCGGCCAGGGCCTCGGCGGTGGCCGTCTCGTTCTTCCAGTACTCCCTGAAGACGTGCTCGCCGTGCAGCAGCACCTCGCCGTCGTCCGCGATGCGCACGACCGACCCCGGGAGCGGCTGGCCGACCGTACCGATCTTCGTCCGGTCCCACGGGTTGAAGGCGGTCGCCGCGCAGGACTCGGTCAGGCCGTAGCCCTCCAGCACGGTGAAGCCGATGCCGCGGAAGAAGTGGCCGAGCCGCTCGCCGAGCGGGGCGCCGCCGGAGATCGCGTACTCGCCGCGTCCGCCGAGGACCGTGTGCAGCTTGGAGTAGACCAGCTTCGTGAACAGCTTGTGCTTGAGCCGGAGCCCGAAGGACGGGCCGCCCGGGGCGTCCAGCGCGCGGCTGTAGGCGATCGCGGTCTCGGCCGCGGCGTCGAAGATCCGGCCCTTGCCCTCGGCCTGGGCCTTGGCGCGCGCCGAGTTGTAGACCTTCTCGAAGACGCGCGGCACACCGAGGATGAGGGTGGGCTTGAAGGACTGGAGTTCGTCGGTCAGGTTCTTGATGTCGGGCACGCAGCCGAGCCGGATGGGGGCCAGTACCGCCGCCACCTCGACCAGGCGCCCGAAGACGTGGGCGGCCGGGAGGAAGAGCAGGACCGAGCACTCGCCGGTGCGGAAGAGCGGGCTGAGGCGCTCCACCACGTTGCCGCACTCGGCGAAGAAGTTGCGGTGGGTCAGCACGCAGCCCTTGGGGCGGCCGGTGGTGCCCGAGGTGTAAACGATGGTGGCCGGGTCGTCGGCGTTGGCGAGGCCGCTGCGCTCGTCGACCTCCGCGTCGGTGACCGAGGCGCCCGCGGCGCGCAGGGACTCCAGCGCGCCCGCTTCGATCTCCCAGACCTCGCGCAGCTCGGGGAGCCGGTCGCGCAGGGAGGCCACGGTCGCGCTGTGCCCGGGGCTCTCGACGATCACGGCGGCCGCGCCGGAGTCGCCGAGGATCCACTGGATCTGCTCGGCCGAGCTGGTCTCGTACACGGGGACGGTGACGGCGCCCGCGCTCCAGATCGCGAAGTCGATCAGGACCCACTCGTAGCGGGTCCGCGACACCAGGGCGACGCGGTCGCCGGGCCGCACGCCCGCCGCGATCAGGCCCTTGGCCGTGGCGCGGACCTCCGCCAGGAACTCGGTCGCGGTGACGTCCTGCCAGGCGCCGGCGACCTTGCGCGCCATGACGGCGGTGGCCGGATGCTGAGCGGCGTTGCGGCGGATGAGATCCGTCAGGTTCCCGTCCGACGGGACCTCGTACAGGGCCGGAAGGCTGAACTCGCGCAAGACTGCTGCTCCTCTGGGCGCCATCGCCACGATGTGGACCGACCGGACGTTACCCACGAGTAGTGGGTTCCCGATAGAGGGAACCGGCCAGATGTTCCGTGCGTCACACGACGCCGCCGTACCCACCCGAGCGTAGTCGACCCCCTTCGGGACCCGGAAGTAACCGCAGGTCCGGGCAGCTGTACGAGATCCGCCCCACCCCGGCGGCGGCCCGCCCCCGCGCACCCCTAGGGTGGCTGCATGGGTGGTGTGAAAAGCGGCAACGAACGCATGGCGGGCACGGGGACCAAGAGCGGCACGCGGGTCCACGTCGTCAGCGACGTCCACGGCAACGCCGAGGCGCTGGCCCGGGCCGGGGAGGGCGCGGACGCGCTGATCTGCCTGGGCGACCTGGTCCTCTTCCTGGACTACGCCGACCATTCGCGCGGCATCTTCCCGGACCTCTTCGGCGTCGAGAACGCCGACCGGATCGTCGCCCTGCGCACCGAGCGGCGCTTCGAGGAGGCCCGCGCGCTGGGCCGCGAGCTGTGGGCGGGCCTGGACCGCGAGCAGGTCATCGAGGGCGCGGTGCGCCGGCAGTACGAGGAGATGTTCGCCGCCTTCCCCACCCCCACCTACGCCACCTACGGCAACGTCGACATCCCCTCCCTCTGGCCGCAGTACGCCCGCCCCGGCACCACCGTCCTCGACGGCGAGCGCGTGGAGATCGGCGGCCGGGTCTTCGGCTTCGTCGGCGGCGGCCTGCCCTCGCCGATGCGCACCCCGTACGAGGTGGACCCGCAGGAGTACGCCGCCAAGATCGAGGCGCTCGGGGAGGTCGACGTCCTGTGCTCGCACATCCCGCCCGAGGTCCCCGAGCTCTGCTACGACACCGTGGCCCGCCGCTTCGAACGCGGCAGCGCCGCCCTGCTCGACGCCATCCGCCGGACCCGGCCCCGGTACGCCCTCTTCGGACACGTGCACCAGCCGCTGGCCCGCCGGATGCGGATCGGCGCCACCGAGTGCGTGAACGTGGGGCACTTCGCGTCGACCGGAAGGCCCTGGGCCCTGGAGTGGTGAGCCCCGCCCGCGCGGTAGCCTTCACGCGGCGGCCGCAGGCCGCGACACTTCCCGCACGTCCCCAGCTGCCGCTGGGAGGTGCCACCAGCCCGGAGGAGCGACCGCGATGGCGGAACACACCAGCTCGAGCATCACGATCGACGCGGCGCCGGCGGACGTCATGGCCGTGATCGCCGACTTCGGGCGCTACCCCGAGTGGACCGGCGAGGTGAAGGAGGCCGAGGTGCTGGCCTCCGACGCCGCGGGCCGCGCCGAGAAGGTGCGCCTGCTGCTCGACGCCGGGGCGATCAAGGACGACCACACGCTCAACTACACCTGGAAGGGCGCGGACGAGGTCAGCTGGACCCTCGACAAGTCGCAGATGCTGCGCCAGCTCGACGGTTCCTACCGGCTCGCCCCGCTCGACGGCGGCAAGCGCACCGAGGTCACCTACCAGCTGACCGTGGACGTCAAGATCCCGATGCTCGGCATGATCAAGCGCAAGGCGGAGAAGGTCATCATCGACCGCGCGCTGGCCGGCCTGAAGAAGCGCGTCGAGGCCGTCTAGAACCGGTCGCGGCCCGCCGCCCCTCGCGCATCGCGCACCCGCCGAACCCGCAGTACCCGACCCGGAGCCGTCGCACGTGCACACCTTGCTGATCACCGGCCCCGGCGGGGCGGGCCGCACCACCGTCGCCGCCGCCACCGCCCTCGCGGCGGCCCGGCGCGGACGCCGGGTGCTGGTCCTCTCCGGCGACCCCGGTGACCCGCTGGGCACCCTGCTGGGCCCGGCCCTCGGGGCGGCGGCCAGGGTGGCGCCCGGACTCACGGCGGTACCCGTCGCGGCCGACGGCCTCTGGGCCGCCCGGATCGACTCGGCCGACGAGTTCCGCGCCGAGCTGGTCACCCTCCAGGAACGCGGCGCCACCGTCCTCGGCATGCTCGGCGCACGGCCCCTGGGCGCCGAGGAACTCACCGAACTCCCCGGCGCCGAACAGTTCGCCCTGCTGCGCGCCCTGCGCCGGGCCGCCGGCGCCGCCCGCGCCGGAACCTTCGACCTGGTGGTGGTCGACATGCCGCCCTTCCACCAGGCCGTCGCCACCCTCGCGCTCCCGGCCCAGCTGCGCCGCTACCTGGCCCGGCTGCTGCCCGCCCAGCGGCAGGCCGCCCGCGCGCTGCGGCCCGTACTGGCCCAGCTGGCGGGCGTCCCCATGCCCGCGCAGTGGCTGTACGAGGCGGCCGCGCGCTGGGACGAGGAACTGGCCGCCGTCCAGGCCGTCGTGGAGGCGGACACCACCTCCGTACGGGTGGTCGCCGAGCCGGGACCGGGCGCCGACGGCGCGCTGCGGCTCGGGATGCTCGGACTGGCCCTGCACGAGCTGCCCGTCGGGGCCGTCGTGGCCAACCGGCTGGTGCCCAGCAGCTCCGCGGACCCCTGGCTGGCCGGACTGGCCGCGCAGCAGGAGAAGTACGCCGCCGCCTGGTCCGGGGCCCACCCCGGCGCGGCCCGGCTCGCCCTGGACCACCTGGGCGCGGACCCGCGCGGTCCGGGGGACCTGGCCGCGCTCGACCCGCGGGACGAGCTGGCGGACGTACCCGCCGGGCCGCGCCGCGCCTGGGCGGTCGAGGACCGCCTCGCCGAGGACGGGGTGCTCGTCTGGGCGGCCGCGCTCCCCGGCGCGGTCAAGGAGGACCTGGACCTGGTCCGGCGCGGGGACGAGCTGCTGCTGACGGCCGGCCCGTTCCGCAGGATCGTTTCGCTGCCCTCCGCGCTGCGCCGCTGCACCGTCTCCGGCGCGGGCCTGCACGAGGGGACGCTGCGCATCCGCTTCACCCCGGACCCGGGCCAGTGGCCGGTCGCACCCTGAACGCTGTGCCGCCGTTCGGGTAACGTCGAGGGTGTTCCCACCGCCCCGCAGCCTGCCCAGGAGAGTCCGCCATGAGCGAGGCAACCGACCGTCCCGCAGACGACGACGCCTGGGCCAGGGCGTGCGCCGAGGACCTGGCCGCCGAGCGGGAACGGCGCCGGTCCCGCCAGGGCCCGCAGGGCGGGGGCCCCGCCGACCCGGGGAGCCCGGCCGAGGAACTCTTCAAGCTCTTCGAAGCCGTCGCCGACAAGGTCGCGGGCCTCAACAACCCGCTGATCGGCATGGCCGCGCAGGGCGCCGCCCGCCAGTTCGTCAGCCAGGCCAAGAGCGCCGTCAAGCCCGTGATCGAGCGCAACCCCGAGGTTTTCGACCACCTCGCCGCCGCCGGATCCGAGCTGCTCGCCGCCTACCGCT
Organism: Streptomyces sp. NPDC043876; assembly: GCF_056435825.1. Taxonomy (NCBI): domain Bacteria; kingdom Bacillati; phylum Actinomycetota; class Actinomycetes; order Kitasatosporales; family Streptomycetaceae; genus Streptomyces; species Streptomyces sp. NPDC043876. The sequence continues at coordinate 808,638 of NZ_JBWKDV010000002.1, forward strand.
CGGCCGTCGAGGGCCACGAGCGCCGCTGGACCCGGGACGAGCCCTCGCCCCGCACGGCCCCCGGCGCGGGCGCCCGCGGGCAGGGCGCGGGCGACGGCACGGGGGAGCGTACGACGGACGGCAAGGCCGGCGACGACGGATCCGGCCCCGCCGAGCGCATCGATCTCGACTGATTCCCGTCCAGCCCTCGGGTACCGTGGGCCCCGGCGGGGTTTGACCGGAAACCGAGGGACTAATGGGACTCACCATCGGCGTCGACATCGGCGGCACGAAGATCGCGGCCGGCGTGGTCGACGAAGAGGGCACCATCCTTGAGACGTACAAGGTGCCCACCCCGCCGACCGCGGACGGCGTGACCGACGCGATCTGCGCCGCAGTGTCCGAAGTCGGCAGCAGCCACACCATCGACGCCGTCGGCATCGGCGCCGCCGGGTACGTCGACGACAAGCGCGCGACGGTGCTCTTCGCACCCAACATCGACTGGCGGCACGAGCCGCTCAAGGACAAGGTCGAGCAGCGCATCGGCCTGCCGGTCGTCGTCGAGAACGACGCGAACTGCGCGGCCTGGGGCGAGTACCGCTTCGGCGCCGGCCAGGGCCACGACGACGTCATCTGCATCACCCTCGGCACCGGCCTGGGCGGCGGCATCATCATCGGCAACAAGCTGCGCCGCGGACGGTTCGGCGTCGCCGCCGAATTCGGGCACATCCGGGTCGTCCCCGACGGCCTGCTGTGCGGCTGCGGCAGCCAGGGCTGCTGGGAGCAGTACGCCTCCGGGCGCGCGCTCGTCCGGTACGCACGGCAGCGGGCCAACGCCACCCCCGAGAACGCGACGACGCTGCTCGCGCTCGGCGACGGCACGCCCGAGGGCATCGAGGGCAAGCACATCAGCGAGGCCGCGCGCGCGGGCGACCTGGTGGCGGTCGACGCCTTCCGCGAGCTGGCCCGCTGGGCGGGCGCCGGTCTGGCCGATCTGGCCTCGCTCTTCGACCCGTCGGCGTTCATCGTCGGCGGCGGGGTCTCGGACGAGGGCGACCTCGTCCTCGACCCGATCCGCAAGTCCTTCAAGCGCTGGCTGGTCGGCGGCGCCTGGCGGCCGCACGCGCAGGTCCTCGCCGCCCAGCTCGGCGGCAAGGCCGGGCTCGTCGGCGCGGCCGACCTGGCCCGCCAGGGCTGAGTTCGCTCCTCTCGCAATCTGCCCGTCGCGCCCCCTGGGGGAGCGGCGGGCAGCTGCATAGGTTGGTCCGTATGGACCTGCCCGTGGACATGGCCGTGGACGTGCCTCCGCTGCCCGCATCGCTCACCGAGCCCGACGGTTCCGCCGTGATCCGGGTGCTCGGCTACAACGTGCGCTCCTTGCGCGACGACGAGGAAGCGCTGGTCCGGGTCATCCGGGCGTGCGCCCCCGACCTGGTCTTCATCCAGGAAGCGCCGCGGTTCTTCCGCTGGCGCAAACACGCGGCGCGCCTCGCGTCGAAGACGGACCTGGTGGTGCTGAGCGGGGGTGCGACGGCTGCCGGGCCGCTGCTGCTGTGCTCGCTGAGGGCCTCCGTGGAACGGACCGAGGACGTGCTGCTGCCGCTCGCCCCCGGGGAGCACCGGCGCGGCTTCGCGACGGCCGTGGTCCGGATCGGGGGCGTCCGGGTGGGCGTCCTCAGCGCGCACCTGTCCCTGCGGGCGGCGGAGCGGTACGAGCAGGCGGGCCTGCTGCTGGAGCGGCTGGCCGGGATGGACGTCCCGTACGTCGTGGCGGCCGGGGACATCAACGAGCGGCCGGAGGGGCCGGCCTTCCGGCGGCTCGCGGCGGAGCTGCAGGACTGCTGGGCGGTGGCGCCGTGGGGCGGGGAGCACACGTGGGTGCGGACGGATCCGGCGCGGCGGATCGATGCCGTGTTCGCTTCGCGGGGGGTGGAGGTGCTGGGCTGCGGTGTCCCCGTGGGACTGCCGGGGGTCTCGGTCGCGGACCTGCGTGCCGCGACCGACCACTACCCGGTCCTGGCCGCCCTCCGCCTCCCGGCGAGCTAGCCGCCCCGCCCGTGGGGCCCCCGCCGGGCGTCGCCTCCGGCGGGGTGCCCTCAATCGCCGGGCAGGCTGGATGTGGTCCGCCCGTACCGTGTGGCCTCCGGTGGGTGTCGCCTCCGGCGGGGTGCCCTCAATCGCCGGGCGGGCTTGAGGTGGCTGGGCCTGGGGGCTGCCGCGGGGGCGGACCGGGAGGAGGGGTGTCGGGGTTGTGCCGCGTACTGCTGGGCCGGGCAGAACCAGCCCGCCCGGCGTTTGAGGGCCCCCGCCGGAGGCGGCGACGGGCCGGGGATGGCATCCGACCGGTGTCACACCAGCCCGCCCGGCGTTTGAGGGCAGCAGTTCAGCCTGCCCGGCGTTTGAGGGCCCTCGCCGGAGGCGGCGACGGGCCGGGGCGGCAGCCGACCGGTGTCACACCAGCCCGCCCGGCGATTGAGGGCAGGGGGCGGGGTCAGACCACCGCGCCGCGGCCCGGGTGGTCGTCCTCGTCGTCGTCACCGCTCGCCATACGCGCCACCAGCGTCGCGAACCCGCCCAGGAAGCCGCCGATGCCCAGCGTCGTGAGCCACCAGGTCATCTCCCACTGGAGCAGCACCGCCACCAGCAGCAGCAGCGGCCCGCCCACCACCGCCAGCCAGGCGAAACGGGACGTCGGGTCGCCCGACGGAAGCGGCGGGGGCTCCGGCGGCACGAAGTGCCCCTCGTCCGCCCCGTCACCCGCGTCCGCGGAGCCCGCCGACGCCTCCGGCAGGGAGTGGTCCCGCGGACCGACCCCCACGCCCGGGGCGAACACCACGGAACTCCCCAGCACCGGCGGCCCCGCCGGCCCGGCGTCCGCAACCGGTTCGGGACCCGCCGACTTCGGATCCGCCGGCTTCGGCGGAGCCACCGGCTCCGCCGCCACGTCGTCCTCCGGCAGCATCAGGTTCTCGATCGGTCTGAAGGGCCGCGACCCCGGCGGGTCCGGCGGTTCCTGCCCGTATCCGGCGACGATCGCCGCCCACGCCGCCTCCTCGTCCAGCGGCGGTACGCCGCCCGACGACTCCTCGTGCTCAGCCACCGCTGGCCGCCCCCTCCCTGCCGATGCTCTGCGCGAGCCGCCCGATGAACGCGTAGCTGTCCGCGAAGATCCGCTCCGCGTCATGGTCCAACGTCGCGACGTGGTAGCTCTGTTCCAGCAGGGTCTCGGTGACGTCGGTGGAGGACACCCGGGCCAGGATCCGCGCCGAGTCCGCGGGCGGGACGACGTGGTCCTGCGGGCTGTGCAGGAGCAGCAGCGGCTGCGTCACCTGGGGCAGTTCGGTGTCCACGAGCCGGAAGAACCGGCGCAACGAGTGCGCCGCCCGGGTCGGGACGCGGTCGTAGCCGACCTCCCGCGAACCCTCCTTGGCGATGTCGCTCGCGATGCCCGGCGTGGAGCGGACGAAGTGCTGGGCGACGGGCAGCGCGAAGGCCAGCGGGTCGTGCACCTTGTTGGCCGGGTTGACGAGGACCAGGCCGCTGATCGCGTCCCCGTGCTTCGCGGCGAGGCGCAGCGAGAGCGCGCCGCCCATCGACAGCCCGAAGACGAAGACCTGTTCGCACCGCTCCAGCAGCTCCCGCAGCGCCCGGTCGACCTCGGCGTACCAGTCCTGCCAGCCGGTGAGCTGCATGTCCTGCCACCGGGTGCCGTGCCCGGGGAGCAGCGGCAGCGACACCGTCAGCCCGCGCTCGGCCAGGTAGTCGGCCCAGGGGCGCAGCGACTGCGGAGAACCGGTGAAGCCGTGGCAGAGGAGGACACCGACCTCTCCGCCCTCGTGGCGGAACGGCTCGGCTCCAGGGAGGACGGGCACCTGATTCTCCTTGATCATCACGTTCTGGGGGCGGGTGCGCTGTGTGACTTCACCGTACGCGACCGCGCTGACACCGACCAGGGTCGTCGGGCCGTCACAAGGGCGGTCACGGGTTAAGGTCTGTTCGACAGACAAAGGAAGGCTTTCGAGTTGATCTACGGCGCAATGAAGTTCTCCATCGGCGGCTCCCTGAAGCTCGCCTTCAGGCCCTGGGTGGAGGGCCTCGAGAACATTCCCGCCGAGGGGCCGGCGATCCTCGCGAGCAACCATCTCTCCTTCTCGGACTCCTTCTTCCTGCCCGCGGTGCTGGACCGGAAGGTCACCTTCATCGCCAAGGCGGAGTACTTCACGTCGCCGGGCGTCAAGGGCAAGCTGACGGCCGCCTTCTTCAAGGGCGTCGGCCAGCTCCCGGTGGACCGATCCGGCGCGCGCGGCGCGGGCGAGGCCGCGATCAAGAGCGGCATCGACGTCATCGAGCGCGGTGAGCTGTTCGGCATCTACCCCGAGGGGACCCGTTCGCCCGACGGCCGCCTGTACCGCGGCAAGCCCGGCGGGCTGGCCCGGGTGGCGCTGGCCACCGGAGCCCCCGTGATCCCCGTGGCGATGATCGACACGGAGAAGATCCAGCCTCCCGGCAAGGTGATGCCGAAGCTGATGCGCCCGGGCATCCGGATCGGCAAGCCGCTCGACTTCAGCCGCTACCACGGCATGGACGGCGACCGCTTCATCCTGCGCTCGGTGACCGACGAGGTCATGTACGAGATCATGAAGCTCTCCGGCCAGGAGTACGTCGACATCTACGCGACCGCCGCCAAGCGGCAGATCGCCGACGCCGAGAAGGCCGCCAAGGCCGACCAGGCGGCGGAGGCCAAGGCGAGGGAAGCCCTGGCGAAGGAAGCCCAGGACAAGGAAGCCCAGGACAAGGAAGCCCGGGACAAGGACGCGGGCACCGGGCCGAAGTAGGGCGCGGTGCGGGACGTGAGCGGTGCGGGGCGGGCGGGTCCGGGCGGGTTCCGGCGGGGCCGCCGCCCGTAAGGGGTGGGGGAGATGGCCAAGCGCGAGCGCGTCGTGCGCATGTCGGTGGAGCTGCCGCTGTGGCGGGCGCTGACCGCCTACCGGCTGCTCACCGCGGTCTACGCGGTGCTGCTCTTCGGCTTCGCCCACCGCGAGTTCGACCGCCCCTGGGTCGCCGGCTGCTACCTCGGCCTCCTCGTGCTGTGGACCCTGGCCACCTTCTCCCGGGTGGCCAACGCGGCCCGGTGCACCAAGGTGTTCCTCGGCTGCGACCTGGCGGTCGCGGTCCTCGGCATCCTGCTGACCCCGCTCGCCGACACCCAGGCGCGGATCGCCGGCGGCGGTCCGACCCTGCCGTCGATCTGGACCGCGGGCGCCGTCCTGGCCTTCGCGATCAAGGGCGGCTGGCGCTGGGCCGGCTTCGCCTCCACCGTCGTCGCCGTCGCCAACATCGTGATCCAGCGCGGCGAACCGACCCGGGACACCCTGCACAACGTGCTGCTGGTCTGGGTCGCCTCCATAGCCATCGGGTACGTCGTCGAGGTCGCCCGGGCCAGTGAGGCGACGCTCGCCCGCGCCCTGGAGATCGAGGCCGCCACCCGCGAACGCGAGCGCCTCGCCCGCGACATCCACGACGGGGTCCTCCAGGTCCTCGCCATGGTCCAGCGGCGCGGCGCGGAGGTCGGCGGTGAGGCCGCCGAGCTGGGCCGGATGGCCGGCGAGCAGGAGGTGGCGCTGCGCACCCTGGTCTCCAGCGGGCTCGTGCCCCCCTCCCGGGTCTCCCGCGACGAGTCGCGGGGCGCCTTCGTGGACTGCGTCGACGTGGAGGAACCGGGCGCTGACGACGGGGAGCTGGACCTGCGGTCCCTGCTGGCCCCGCACGCCGGGTCGCGGGTGAGCTTCGCGGAACCGGGCGCCCCGGTCCCGCTCCCGGCGCCCTCCGCGCGGGAGCTGGCCGCCGCGGTCGGCGCCGCCCTCGACAACGTGCGCCGCCACGCGGGCGAGGGGGCCCGGGCCTGGATCCTGGTCGAGGACTGGGGCGACGAGGTGATCGTCACCGTCCGGGACGACGGGCCGGGCATCGCGGCGGGCCGCCTGGACCAGGCCGCGGGCGAAGGCCGCCTCGGCGTGGCCCAGTCGATCCGCGGGCGGCTGCGGGACCTGGGCGGCACCGCCGAGCTGGTCTCCGTACCGGGCCAGGGCACCGAAGTGGAACTGAAAGTACCGAGGGGGAGGACGGGTTCCTGATGAACACCGGACACGAAGGACACACGGGTCACGCAGGACGACGCGACGGATCCGGCTCCGGCGGCCGGGCGGGCGCGGCCGACATCAAGGTGATGGTCGTCGACGACCACCCGATGTGGCGCGACGCCGTCGCCCGCGACCTCGCCGCCGCGGGCTTCGACGTGGTCGCCACGGCGGGCGACGGACCCGAAGCGGTCCGCCGGGCGCGCGCCGCCGCGCCCCAGGTCCTGGTCCTCGACCTCAACCTGCCCGGCATGCCCGGCGTGCAGGTCTGCAAGGAACTGGTCGGCGCCGATCCCGCCCTACGGGTGCTCGTCCTGTCGGCCAGCGGCGAGCACGCCGACGTACTGGAGGCGGTCAAGTCCGGCGCCACGGGCTACCTGCTGAAGTCGGCGGGCGCCGGTGAGCTCATCGAGGCCGTGCACCGCACCGCGGTCGGCGACCCGGTCTTCACCCCGGGCCTGGCCGGTCTGGTCCTCGGCGAGTACCGCCGCCTGGCCGGCGACCCCGCCCCGGCCGCCGCCGACGAGCGCAAGGCGCCGCAGCTGACCGACCGGGAGACCGAGGTGCTGCGGCTGGTGGCCAAGGGCCTGTCGTACAAGCAGATCGCGGAGCGCCTGGTCATCTCCCACCGCACGGTGCAGAACCACGTCCAGAACACCCTGGGCAAGCTCCAGTTGCACAACCGGGTGGAGCTGGTCCGGTACGCGATCGAGCGGGGCCTCGACGACGCGTAGCACCGCGCGGCGGAAGCGTGCGACCGGGTGGGAACCGCGTGTAATCGTACGAATTCCCGTACGAGTGAACGTGAGTGCGCAGCCGCCCTTGAATCCTCTGGAAACGACCCTCCGCGCCCGGGTCGGGTGACCTGCGTCACCACTAGCGTGGCCGCCGTGCGGGCTCAGCGGGCCCCTTGGCGAAGGGAAGATTCCATGAAGGTCGGAGTGCTGACCGGCGGCGGCGACTGCCCCGGGCTCAACGCGGTCATCCGTGCGGCGGTGCGCAAGGGCGTCCAGGAGTACGCGTACGACTTCATCGGGTTCAAGGACGGCTGGCGCGGCGCGGTCGAGGGCGCCACCGTGCCGCTCGGCATCCCGGAGGTCCGCGGCATCCTGCCCCGCGGCGGCACGGTCCTCGGCTCCTCGCGCACCAACCCGTTCACCGTGGAGCACGGGGTGCGCCGGATCAAGGAGAACCTCGGCAAGTACGAGGTCGACGCGCTGATCGCGATCGGCGGCGAGGACACCCTCGGGGTCGCGGCGAAGCTGTTCGAGGACTACGGCATCCCCTGCGTCGGCGTCCCGAAGACCATCGACAACGACCTGTCGGGGACCGACTACACCTTCGGCTTCGACACGGCCGTCGGCATCGCCACCGAGGCCATCGACCGGCTGCACACCACCGCCGAATCGCACATGCGGGTCCTGGTCGTCGAGGTCATGGGCCGGCACGCGGGCTGGATCGCCCTGCACTCGGGGCTGGCGGGCGGCGCCAACGTCATCCTCATCCCAGAGCAGCGCTTCGACGTCGACCAGGTCTGCGCGTGGGTGACCTCCCGCTTCAGGGCGAGCTACGCGCCGATCGTGGTCGTCGCCGAGGGCGCCATGCCCAAGGACGGCCAGATGGTGCTGAAAGACGCCACGAAGGACTCCTTCGGGCACGTCCGGCTCTCGGGCGTCGGGGAGTGGCTGGCGCTGGAGATCGAGGCGCGGACCGGCAAGGAGGCGCGGACGACCGTACTGGGCCACGTGCAGCGCGGCGGCACGCCGAGCGCCTTCGACCGCTGGCTCGCCACCCGCTTCGGCCTGCACGCGATCGACGCGGTGCGGGAGCGGGACTTCGGGAAGATGGTCGCCCTCCAGGGGACGGACATCGTCCGGGTGCCGATCGCCGAGGCGACGGCGAAGCTGAAGACGGTGGATCCCGCGCTGTACGCGGAGGCCGGGGTCTTCTTCGGCTGAGCGGGGGGCCGACGGCCGGTGACCGGCGGCCGAAGGCCGGGGGGCGCGCCGTGACCCCGGGTCGTATCGTGGCGGAAGGTGTGCGTCCGCCACGTGGGCGACCCGTGGTCCGGCCGGTCCTACGGACAGGAGCAAGCGTGGAGATCCTGGCGTTCGGTGTGACGGCCGACGAAAAACCGCTGCTGGAGCGGGCCTTCGCGGGACAGCACGAGGCGCGCTGCCTGGACGTCTTCCTGAGCGAGGACACCGCGCCGATCGCGGCGGGCTACGAGATCGTCTCCTCCAGCGTGAACGCCGACCTGAACGGGCGGGTGCTGCGGACCTTGGCAGCGGGCGGGACGCGGATGATCGCGCAGCGTTCGACCGGCTTCAACAACATCGACCTGGAGGTCGCGGGCCGCCTCGGCATGACGGTCGGCCGCGTCTCGTACTACTCGCCCTACTCGGTCGCCGAATTCGCCTGGACGCTCGCGATGGCGGTCAACCGGCGGATCGTGCGGGCCTCCAACCGCACCCGCGACTTCGATTTCCGGCTGAACGGCCTGATGGGCCGGGACCTGCACGGCCGCACCGTGGGCGTGCTGGGCACCGGCAAGATCGGCGAGGCGTTCACCAGGATCGCCCACGGGTTCGGGATGAACCTGCTGGGCTGGGACGTCGCGCAGAACCCGGCGTGCGTGGAGCTGGGCATGAAGTACGTCGAGAAGGACGAGCTCCTGGCGGCGGCGGACCTGGTCAGCCTGCACGTGCCGCTGCTGGACTCCACGCACCACATCATCGACGCGGCGGCGCTGCGGACGATGAAGGACGACGCGGTGCTCGTGAACACCAGCCGGGGCGGCCTGGTCGACACCGACGCGCTCGTCGGCGAGCTGCGCGCCGGACGGTTCTCGGGCGTGGGGCTGGACGTGTACGAGGCGGAGGCCGGGGTGTTCTTCCTGGACAAGTCGCTGGACGCGGTCGAGGACGACACCTTGGCGCGGCTGGTGACCTTCCCGCACGTGGTGGTCACCTCGCACCAGGCGTACTACACGCGGGACGCGGTCGAGCAGATCATCGCCACGACGGTCGCCAACGTGAGCGACTACCTGGCGGGCCGCCGCTCGCAGAACACCCTGGTCCCGCCCGCCTGACCGTCCCCCGAGCGGCTGCCCGGGGGGACGGTGGGCCGGCCGGGCGGTCAGGACCCGGCGGGCACCGGCCGCATGGCCGCCAGCAGGTCGCGGACCAGGTCGGCGCCGCGCAGGGTCAGCACCGACTCCGGGTGGAACTGGACGCCGGCGAAGGCGCCCGCCGCGCCCGTCGCCCCCGCGCCCGGAGCCGAACGCAGGGCGTGGACCTCGTACGTCGCCGGGTCCCGGGAGACCTCCACGCCCGCGGCGGCCAGCCGGGCCGCAGCGGCGTCGTCGCAGCGCGCGGTGTAGGTGTTGTAGAAGCCCACCACCTCGCGGGCGCCGAAGAGGCCGACCGCGCTCTGCGCCCCCTGGGCGGGCTCGGCCTTGCGGACCAGTGGGAGGCCCAGTTCGGCGGCCAGCAGCTCGTGGCCCAGGCAGACGCCCAGGATCCCGTCCCGGTGTGTGGCCAGCAGGTCGCGGGCCAGTGCGCGCAGCCGCCGCATCCGGGGGTCGGCGGCGTCCGCCGGGTCGCCCGGGCCGGGGCCGAGCACGACCGGGCCCGTCCACGCGAGGGCGGCGGCGCGCAGCCCCGGATCGTCGTGGCGCCGTACGGTCACCTCCAGCCCGCCCACCCGCAGCACGTGCGCCAGCATCGCCGTGAAGGTGTCCTCCGCGTCGACGACCAGCGCGTGCCCCGCGGCCCGCTCGGGCCGGTCCTGCATCCGCAGCCAGAAGGGGGCCAGGTCCCGGCGGCGCGCGGCCAGGGCGGCCCGTACCCGGGGGTCCTCGCCGAGCCGCGCCGAGCCGGCCGCGGGCCGGGGCGCCGCCGGGCGCACCCCGAGGGCCGCCAGCACCCCGGCGGCCTTGGCGTGCGTCTCGGCGACCTCCGCCGCCGGGTCGGAGTGGCGCACCAGCGTCGCGCCGACCGGGACGCGCAGCGTGCCGTCGGCGCAGATGTCGGCGGTGCGGATCAGGATGGGGGAGTCCAGGGTCTGGCCGCCCTCGGCGTCCCGGCCGAGCAGGGCGAGCGCGCCCGCGTAGTAGCCGCGGCCACCGGACTCGTACCGCTCGATGACCCGGCAGGCGTTCTGCACCGGGGAGCCGGTGACGGTCGCCGCGAACATCGTCTCGCGCAGCACCTCCCGCACGTCCAGGGTGGAGCGGCCGCGCAGCTCGTACTCGGTGTGCGCGAGGTGGGACATCTCCTTGAGCCGCGGTCCGACGACGATCCCGCCCCGGTCGGCGACCGTGCACATCATCTTCAGTTCCTCGTCGACGACCATCGACAGTTCCTCGGTCTCCTTGCGGTCGCCGAGGAAGGCGAGGAGGGAGTCAGCCGTGGGGCCCCCGGCGGGGTAGCGGTAGGTGCCGCTGATCGGGTTCATCACCACCGTGCCGCCGGTCATGCGGACGTGGACCTCGGGGCTCGCCCCGACCAGGGTGCGCCCGCCCGTCGCCCGCCGCCGCCCTTCCGGGGAAGGCCCTTCGGGCCCTTCTTCGTTCCCGGTGTGCACGACGTACGTCCAGTACGCGCCGCGCTCGGCCACCAGCAGCCGCCGGAACAGCGCCAGCGCGTCTGCCCGGCCGAAGCCCGGGACGCTGCCCTCGTAGGTGCGCCGGATGACGAAGTTCGCCCCCTCGCCGCGGCCGATCTCGTCCCGGACGACCCGCTCGACGGTCGCCGCGTACCGCTCGTCGGGGACGTCGAAGCCCCCGCCCTCGACCCGCACCTCGTGGTCCGGGAGCGCCGCGAGGACCGCGTCGAGCGGCAGGGCGTAGGCGTGCTCGGCGGCCAGCACGCTCAGCGGGGTCCCGTCGTCGCGGACGTCGAAGCCGCGCTCGCGGATCTGCCGGAACGGCACCAGGGCGAGCGTGGGCAGGTCCCCGACCGGCAGGTCGGCGAGGCGCTCCGCCGTGTGCACCGGGCCGGTCAGCACCTCGACGGCGTCGTGGTCCAGGCCGGGGGTGCGCCGGCGCAGCAGCGCGAAGGGCGGCCCCGAGGGGTCGGCCAGCGAGGCGAGCAGGGCGGCGACGTCCGGGGAGCCGGTCAGGGGGTCCGTGTGCCTCATGGGATGGGCGGTCCTTCCAGTGGGTGCGTGGAGAGGAGCGGCCCGGAAAACACCGAAGGCCGCCCCCGGGGGCGGCCTTCGCGTCTGTTCGGTGGGTACGCGATGTCAGTGGGCCGCCAACGGAGCGGTCCACCACCAGTTCTGGTTCGAGTGCGCGTACATGCGGGGCACCCTAGCCCATGGGGGAGGCCCGCGGGGAGACGCCCGTCTCACGATCCGATCGCCGGGCTGGACGGGGCGTGTGACGACGTAATGTGTACGAGGTGACCGTGAACGCTGAAAACCAAGCCCCCGCCGCCAAGGCGACCTGGCGAGACCTTCCCGCGGCGCAGCAGCCTTCGTACCCCGATGCCGAGGCTCTGCGCGCTGTCGTCGCGGACCTCGAGTCGTATCCTCCGCTCGTCTTCGCGGGTGAGTGCGACCAGCTGCGCGCCCGACTGGGAGCCGTCGCCAAGGGCGAGGCGTTCCTGCTCCAGGGCGGCGACTGCGCCGAGGCTTTCGACGGTGTCTCCGCCGACCACATCCGCGCCAAGCTGAAGACGCTGCTCCAGATGAGCGCCGTCCTGACCTACGCGGCCTCCGTGCCCGTGGTCAAGATCGGCCGCATCGCGGGCCAGTACTCCAAGCCGCGCTCCAAGGACACCGAGACCCGCGACGGCGTCACGCTGCCGACCTACCGCGGCGACTCGGTCAACGGTTTCGCCTTCACCGAAGAGGCCCGGATCCCGGACCCCGAGCGGCTGAAGCGGATGTACCACGCCTCCGCGTCGACCCTGAACCTGGTCCGCGCCTTCACCACCGGTGGCTACGCCGACCTGCGCCAGGTGCACGCCTGGAACCAGGACTTCGTGAAGGCCTCCCCGTCCGGGCAGCGCTACGAGCAGCTCGCGCGGGAGATCGACAACGCGCTGAACTTCATGAAGGCCTGCGGCACCGACCCGGCCGAGTTCAAGGCCGTGGAGTTCTACGCCTCCCACGAGGCGCTGCTCCTCGACTACGAGGGTGCGCTGACCCGCACCGACTCGCGCACCGGCAAGCTCTACGACACCTCGGGCCACATGGTCTGGATCGGCGAGCGCACCCGCCAGCTGGACCACGCGCACATCGAGTTCTGCGCGCAGATCTCCAACCCGGTCGGGATCAAGCTCGGCCCCACGACCACCGTGGACGAGGCGCTGACGTACATCGACCGCCTCGACCCCGAGCGCGAGCCGGGCCGGCTGACCTTCGTCGTGCGCATGGGCGCCGACAAGGTCCGCGACAAGCTCCCCGAGCTGGTCGAGAAGGTCACCGCGTCGGGCGCGACCGTCGCGTGGGTCACCGACCCGATGCACGGCAACACCTTCGAGGCGGCCTCCGGCCACAAGACGCGCCGTTTCGACGACGTGCTCGACGAGGTCAAGGGCTTCTTCGAGGTGCACAAGGCGCTGGGCACCCACCCGGGCGGCATCCACGTCGAGCTGACCGGCGACGACGTGACGGAGTGCGTCGGCGGCGGCGACGAGATCTTCGTCGACGACCTGCACCAGCGCTACGAGACGGCCTGCGACCCGCGGCTCAACCGCAGCCAGTCGCTGGACCTGGCGTTCCTGGTCGCCGAGATGTACCGCGACCAGTAGGAACGTGGTGCGCAGGTGGCCTCTACGACGGTGGGGCGCGGATCGATGTGATCCGCGCCCCATCGGCGTATCCGGGTCTTTTAGGGAACCCTAAGTTTGGGTAGGGTTAGGTAAGCCTCACCGAATGGGGGGTGGCCCCGTCCGGGAGGTGAACCGCGTGTACGTCTGCTCTTGCTTCGGCATCACGGACCAGCAGGTCAAGGCCCACGCGGACGCGGGAGCGTGCACGCCCCGCCAGATCGCCTCGGTCACGAAGGCCGGCACCGACTGCGGCTCGTGCGTGCGGACCATCCAGGGCCTGCTCGGCCGGGGCGCGTGCCCCCGCCGCGAGCTGCTGGAGACGGGCAACGCCGCCGCGGTCCTGGCCGCCGACCCGGTGCTCGCCGCGGCCGTCGCCGACGAGGCGCTCGCCCCGGCCGCGTGACGCCCGGCGCCCGCGGGCGCCCGTTCCGTCAACCGGTTCCACCCGTTCGGCGCAGCCCCGCGCCCGGACCGGCCCGGGACTAGCTCTCCGGCTGCTCGATCAGCTGGGCGATGTACAGCGGCTCGCCGATCTGCTCGATGAGCTCCAGCTGGGTGTCGAGGTAGTCGATGTGGTGCTCCTCGTCCTCCAGGATCTCCTCGAACAGCCGCGCCGAGGTGACGTCGCCCTTGCCGCGCATGACCTCGATGCCGCGCTTGAGGCGGTCGATCGCCTCGACCTCCACCTGGCGGTCCGCCTGGAACATCTCCGTCAGGGTCTGGCCGACCCGGACGTGGAAGAGCCGCTGGTAGTTGGGCAGACCGTCGAGCATCAGGATGCGCTCGGTGATCTTGTCCGCGTGCTTCATCTCGTCGATGGACTCGGCACGGGTGTACTTGGCGAGCTTGGTCCAGCCCTTGTTGTCCTGGATGCGGTAGTGCAGCCAGTACTGGTTGATCGCGGTCAGCTCACCGGTCAGCTGCTCGTTGAGAAATTCAAGAACCTCGGGGTCGCCCTGCATGGCAGAGGGCTCCTTCCAGCGGTGTGACGGGGCAGGTGCGCGCATCCTCGCACCGCCGCCCGGAGGCGTCCAGTAAGTGCCTCCTTAGTGGGAGTTGCTCTGACTTGCCCGAATCGGCCCGGACCTGGTCATGACCACCCTGGTCCGTCTGTCACCATGGAGACATGGGTCAGCCGGATAGCCGCGAAACTGCGGAAGCAGCGCAGCCGGAGCTCCCTCCGGGGCAGCGTCTGCAGCGGGGCTGGCCGGTCACCCACTACGGTCCCGTGCCCAAGTTCAAGCCGGACCGCTGGGAGTTCAGGGTCTTCGGGGCCACCGCCGACGGCGACAAGCACTGCTGGAACCACGAGGAGTTCTCGGCGCTGCCGTTCTCCACCGTCACCGCCGACCTGCACTGCGTGACGAAATTCAGCATGCCGGGGGCCGAATGGGGCGGGGTGCTCACCCGCCACGTGCTCGAACTGGCCCCGCCCGCGCCGACGGCCACCCACGTGATGGTGTGGGCCGAGTACGGCTTCAGTTCGAACCTGCGGCTCGCCGACTTCGCCTCCGAGCGGGCCGTCTTCGCCACCCACCAGGGCGGTGAACCCCTGACCGCCGAACACGGCTTCCCGCTGCGGCTGGTCGTCCCGCACCTGTACGCCTGGAAGGGCCCCAAGTGGGTCCGCGGCATCGAGTACATGACCGCCGACCGGCGAGGGTTCTGGGAAGAGCGCGGCTACCACAACATCGGCGACCCCTGGCGCGAGCAGCGCTACTCCTACCAGGAGGAACCGGGCGACGGTCCGGAGCTCTGACGCCCGCCCGCCGACCACGGGGAGCGCCCAGCGGTCAGTGCAGCCCGCGCAGTTCCTTCAGCAGCGCGATGTCCGCCGCGTGCCCCTCCTTGCCGCCCGGCGTCTCGATGACCAGCGGTACGCCGTCCATCGCCGGGTGCGAGAACAGCTCGCCGAAGGCGTCGCGCCCGATGTGGCCCTGCCCGATGTTGGCGTGCCGGTCCTTGTGGGCGCCCACGCCCTCCTTCGAGTCGTTCGCGTGGATCAGCTTGAGGCGTCCCTCGCCCACCGTGTCCACCAGCAGGTCCAGCGTCTGCTTCGTCCCGCCCGGCTCCGCCAGGTCGTGCCCGGCCGCGAAGACGTGGCAGGTGTCCAGGCAGATCCCGAGCATGGGGTGGGCGTCGAGCGCCTCGAAGTACGGCCCGAACTCCCCGGCCAGGGAGCACAGGGAGGAACCCTGGCCGGCCGTCGACTCCAGCAGCAGGAAGGGGTCGTCGTCGTGCGTCAACTCGTCCAGCAGGGGCAGCAGGTGCTCGCGGATCTGCGCGTACGCCGCCTCGCGCGGGCGGCCGCCGGTCGCCGAACCGGTGTGGACGACCACCCCCCGGGCGCCGATCGCGCGGCCGCGGCGCAGCGAGTGGCGCAGCGACTCCACGGACCGCTCCACCGTCGCCCCGGTGTGCGAACCGAAGTTGATGAGGTACGGGGCGTGCACGTAGACCGGGATCGACTCCTCGGCGCACCCGGCGCGGAACAGTTCGTCCTGCGCCGGATTGCCGGCCGGCATCGCCCAGCCGCGCGGATTGGCGACGAAGACCTGGACGGCCTCGGCGCCCATGTCGCGGGCGTACGCGAGCCCCACCGAGGCGAGTCCGCCCGCGACGGGGACGTGCCCGCCGACCGGGTTGCGCATCACAGCCCCTTGGTCCTGACGGTGATCGTGGCGCCCTCGGGGGCGCTCTGGCCCGCCGGCACCGACTGCGCGTCGACGGTGTTGCTGAACGACAGGAACGGGCGCTCCACCCGCACCTTGAAGCCCGCGCCCTCCAGCGCCCGCTTCGCGGCGTCCACGTCCTGGCCGGTGACGCCCGGCACCGGGATCTGGCGGGGGCCCTTCGAGACGGTCAGCGTGACGGTGTCGCCCGCGGCCGCCTGGGCGCCCGCGCTCAGCGACTGGTTGGCCACCGAACCGGCCGGGCTCGCCGAGTTGACCTGCTCGGGCGCGATCTCGACCTTCAGGCCGAGGTCCTCCAGGCCCTTACGGGCCTGCTCGACGCCCGCGCCGACCACGCTCGGGACCTGCACCGGGCGGCCCTTGCTGACCACCAGAGCCACGGCCGCGTCGGGAGCGAGCTGGGCGCCGCCCCGGGGGTTGGTCGCGACCACGGCGCCCTGCGGGAGGTCCTGACTGAACTCCTGGGTGACGAGGCCGGGGGCGAGGCCCGCCTTCGTCAGCTCCGCCTTCGCGGCGTCCAGCGGCTTGCCCTTGAGGTCGGGCACCGGGACGACCTGCGGGCCGCGGGAGATGACCAGGGTCACCGCGCCGTTGCCGCGGATCCGCCCGCCGCTCTCCGGGTCGCTGTTCATCACGGTGCCGCGCTCGAAGGCGTCGCTGAACTTCCGGTCGACGCCCTTCACCCCGAGGCCCGACGCCGACAGCTGGGCGCGGGCCTGCTCCTCGGTCTTGCCGAGCAGGTGCGGGACCCGGGTGAACTGGCCGGAGCTTATGTACCAGACGCCGGTGCCGAGGCCGAGGGCCAGCAGGATCCCGGCGACGGTCAGGTAGGTGCCGCGCCGCGGGCGGATGCCGGGTCGGGGGCGGCGTACCGCGTGCGGGCGGTCCGCGCGGACCGGCGGGCCCGGGTGCTCCAGGCGGGAGGTGTGCTCGGGCCCCGCGGGTGCGGGCGCCGGGGCGGTGCGCGGGATCACGCTGGTGCGGTCCTCGGCCGCCGTCCGCTCCTCGGCGCGCGCCTGCGGCGGTACGGCGTCCAGCTCGCCGTCCGTCAGCGCGGAGCGGGCCTCGCGCGTCAGGGCGAGCAGGGCCACCGCGTCGTACGGGCGCAGCTCGGGGTTGCGGGCGGCGGCGGCGCGGACCAGCTCGTCCAGCGCCGCGGGCAGCCCGGGGACGGCGGCCGACGGGGGCGGCACGTCCTCGTTGAGGTGGCGGTAGATGACCTGGGCCGGGGTGCCGCCGGTGTGCGGTTTGGCGCCGGTGAGCATCTCGTACAGGACGACGCCGCAGGCGTACACGTCGACGCGGGTGTCGGTGAGGCCGTTCTCGATCTGCTCGGGGGCGAGGTAGGAGACCGTGCCGAGGACCGAGCCGGTGGTGTCCGTGACGGCGTCCACACTGCGGACCAGGCCGAAGTCGGCCACCTTCACCCGGCCGTCGTCGCCGATCAGGACGTTCTCGGGCTTCATGTCCCGGTGCACGAAACCGGCGCGGTGGGCGGCGCCGAGCGCGGCGAGCATCGGCTCCAGGATGTCGAGCGCGGCCCGCGGCCGCAGGGCGCCGCGCTCGCGCAGCACGTCGCGCAGGGTGCAGCCGGAGACGTACTCCATGGCGAGGAAGACGAACGGGCCGTCCGTGCCCTGGTCGAAGACGCCGACGACGTTGGGGTGCGCGAGGCGGGCCACGGACTTGGCCTCGCGGATGAACCGCTCGACGAAGGCGGTGTCGGCGGCGAGGGCCGGGTGCATCACCTTGAGCGCGAGCACGCGGTCGAGGCGGGTGTCGACGGCCCGGTAGACCGTGGCCATCCCGCCGACCGCGATGCGGGCGTCGATGCGGTAGCGGCCGTCGAGCACGCGCCCGACGAGGGGGTCTTCCAGGGTCGTATCCACCCGCCGATTCTACGAGTGCCGGATGCGGTGCCGGTCCGGGGCCCGTGGCTTGCAGCGCACCTGTGACGCTCCGGGCCCGGGCCCGGCCCCGCGGCCATCTGAGCCTGCCCGGCGTTTGGGGTCCCTGTCCCGGGGGCCGTCTCAGCCCGCCCGGCGTTCGAGGGCACGCCGCAGGCGCCGAGCGTGCGGCGGCGCGGTGGCCGCTGTTGCCTCCGGCGGGCCCTCAATCGCCGGGCGGGCTTGATGTGGTTGCGCTCTGCCCTTGGCGATCAGGGGGCGATTTCAGCCTGCCCGGCGTTTGAGGGCGCGCCGCAGGTGTGGTGGGTGCGGCGGCGCGGTGGCCGCTGTTGCCTCCGGCGGGCCCTCAATCGCCGGGCGGCTTGATTGGGCGGGGCTCGGCCTTTGGCGTCCGGTTGTGCGGCGGCGCTGTCAGCCCGCTCGGGGACATTCCAGCCCGCCCGGCGTTTGAGGGCGCGCCGCAGGCGGCGGTGGGGGCGATTTCAGCCTGCCCGGCGTTTGAGGGCCCGCCGGAGGCAGGTAAGGGGGTCAGAAGGCCGGGCGTTCCGGGTCCAGGGTGGCCCGGCCCTCGGCGGGGGAGGACGCGGCGGCGAAGTGGCGGCGCGGGATCCGCCCCGCGCGACGGGCCAGCCGGCCCGCCGCCACGGCGTCCCGCATCGCCGCCGCCATCAGCACCGGCACCTGCGCCCGCGTCACCGCCGACGCCAGCATCACCCCCGCGCACCCCAGCTCCATCGCCAGCGCCGCGTCGGACGCCGTCCCGGCCCCCGCGTCCAGGATCACCGGCACCCCGGCCCGCTCGACGATGAGCTCGAAGTTGTGCGGGTTGCGGATGCCCAGCCCGGACCCGATCGGCGACCCGAGCGGCATGATCGCCGCACAGCCGACGTCCTCCAGCTTCCGCGCGAGGACGGGGTCGTCGTTCGTGTACGGAAGGACCGTGAAGCCCTCGTCGACGAGGGTCTCGGCGGCGTCCAGCAGCTCGACGCCGTCGGGCAGCAGGGTCCGCTCGTCGGCGACCACCTCCAGCTTGACCCAGTCGGTGCCCAGCGCCTCCCGCGCCAGCCGCGCGGTCAGCACGGCCTCGCCCGCGGTGAAGCAGCCCGCGGTGTTCGGCAGGACGGCGATGCCGAGCCGGTCGAGGACGGACAGCACGGAGCCCTGGACCGTCGGGTCCAGGCGCCGCATCGCCACGGTGGTCAGCTGGGTCCCGGAGGCGGTCAGCGCCCGTTCCAGTACGTCGAGGCTGGGCGCACCGCCCGTGCCCATGATCAGGCGGGACGAGAAGGTCCGGTCGCCCAGGGTGAAGAGGTCGTCGTGGTCCTTGTCGTGGTCGTCGGCCATGGTCAGCCTCCCTGGACCGCGGTGAGGACCTCGACGCGGTCGCCGTGGTCCACCGCCGTGGCGGCCCACTGGCCGCGCGGGACCACGGTCTCGTTGAGCGCGGCGGCGACCCCCTTGGGGGCGGCGGTCAGCGTCGCGACGACCGCGTCCAGGGTGGTGCCGGCGGGGATCTCGCGGGGCTCGCCGTTGACGGAGACGACGCGGGCGGCGGAGGCGGCGCGGGGGCCGGAGGCGGTCATGCGGGGGACTCCTCGCGTACGGCGGAGAAACGGCGCGGGCTGAAGGGGCGGGCCACCTCGGGCAGCTCGCCCGTGGTCAGGACGTCGGCCAGTACGTCGCCGGTGACCGGGGTCAGCAGGACGCCGTTGCGGTAGTGGCCGGTGGCCAGGTGCAGCCCCGGCAGTTCGGTGGGGCCGAGCAGCGGGGCGTTGTCGGGGGAGGCGGGGCGCAGGCCCGCGCGGGTCTCGGTGAGCGGCAGCTCGGTGATCCCGGGGACCAGCTCGTGCGCGTCGCGCAGCAGCTCGTACACCCCGCCCGCGGTGACGGTGGTGTCCCAGCCCAGTTCCTCGCTGGTGGCCCCGACGACGAGTTCGCCGTTCTCGCGCGGCACCAGGTAGACGTGGCTGCCGCGGACCACGGCCCGGACCGTCCGGGACAGGAACGGCGCGCGGGCGGGCGGCACGGTGAGCCGCAGCACCTGCCCCTTGACCGGCCGTACGGGAGGCAGCGCCCGCGGCGGTACGCCGTCCAGCCTGCCGCTGAGGCTGCCCGCCGCCAGCACCACCTGGTCGGCGGCGACCGCGGTGCCGTCGTCGAGCAGCGCGCCCGCAGCGCGGTCGGCGGTGACGGTGAGCCGGGCGGCCTTCGCCCGGTGGAGGACGACCCCGGCCCGTTCGCAGGCGGCCAGCAGCGCGGCCGCGAGCTGCCGGGGGTCGACCTGGTGGTCGCCGTCCACGCGCAGCCCGCCGCGCACGCCCGGGGCCAGCATCGGCTCCAGCCGGCGGCACTCGCGGCCCGTCAGCCACTGGGATTCCAGGCCGCAGCGGCGCTGGAGGGCGTGCAGTTCGCGCAGGTGGACCCGGTCATCGGCGTCGAGGGCGACGGCCAGGGTGCCGCAGGCGCGGTAACCGATGCCGAGGCCGCCGCTCGCGTCGGCGAGCTCCGCGGCGAAGGCCGGGTAGCGCTCGGCGGAGGCGAGGTTCAGACCCAGCAGGGTCTCCTCGCCGTAGTGCAGCTCGGTGACGGCGGCGAGCATGCCGGCCGCGACCTGCGCCGCGCCGCCGCCGGGGGCCGGGTCGGCCAGTACGGTGCGCAGTCCGCGGCGGGCCGCCCGCCAGGCGGTGACCAGGCCGATGATGCCGCCCCCGATGACGAGGACATCGCATCCCCGGCCGGATTCTCCGTGAGAGTGCATGGGCGTCCAGCCCCTCCCTTCGCCGGCATGACCCGGATCAGGTTCGTACGGTCGGAGGCCGTCCAGCCTCCCTCTCAGCCCGGTGCGCCCGGACTCCCGCGATAGGTACGGTGGCCAGACTAACCCCGCCGCCGGGACCGGGTAAGCGGCCTCCCTGTTCCTGACGGATCGTCAGATGGTTAGGGTGGCGGCGTGAACGAGCAGACCGAGCAGACGTACGAGCGGGCGGACGGCCCGGTGGGGGAGCCGACGGACGGGCCCGGGGCCCCGCCCCCCGTAGTGATCGTCGGCGCCGGAATGGCCGGGGTGCAGACCGCCGTGGCCCTGCGGGAGCGGGGTTTCACCGGACCGGTGATCCTGCTCGGCGCCGAGCCCCACCAGCCCTACGACCGGCCCCCGCTCTCCAAGGCCGTCCTCCTCGGCAAGGCCGAGGGCGCCGCCTTCGAGGTGGACTTCGCCGGCCTGGAGATCGACCTGCGGCTCGGCGTCGAGGTCACCGCGCTGCGCGCCGCCGACCACGCCCTCGACACCACCGCGGGCGAGGTGGCCTACGGCGTTCTGGTCCTGGCCACCGGCGCCGAGCCGCTCACCCTCCCCGGCACCGAGGGGGTGCCCGGCGTCCACCTGCTGCGCACCCTCGACGACGCCGAGCGGCTGCGCCCGGTGCTGGCCGCCGCACCCGAGGCCGTGGTGGTCGGCGCGGGCTGGATCGGCGCCGAGTTCGCCACCGCCGCCCGCGGGGCGGGCTGCGCCGTCACCGTGGTCGAGGCCGCCGACCGGGTCCTCGCCGGGGCCCTGCCCGCCGAGGTCGCCGCGCCCATGGCCGCCTGGTACGCCGGGGCCGGGGTCCGCCTGATCACCGGCGCCCGGGTCGCCGGGATCGAACCGGGCGCCGCCGGAGCCCCCGGCCGGGTGCTGCTCGCCGACGGCGGCGAACTGCCCGCCGCCGCCGTGGTCGTCGGCATCGGCGCCCGCCCCGCCACCGGCTGGCTGGCCGGGACCGGCGTCGAGCGCGGCAGCGACGGCTCGGTCACGGCCGACGCCCACCTGCGGACCTCGCTGCCCGACGTGTACGCCGTCGGCGACTGCGCCTCCTTCCCGTCCGCGCGCTTCGGCGCGCGGCTCCTCGTCCACCACTGGGACAACGCCCTGCAGGGCCCGCGCACGGTCGCCGCCAACATCCTGGCCGCCCTGGCCGGGGAACCCCCCGCCGTCTACGACCCCGTCCCGTACTTCTGGTCCGAGCAGTTCGGCCGCTTCGTCCAGTACGCGGGCCACCACGCCGCGGCCGACACCCTGCTGTGGCGCGGCGACCCGGCGGACGACGCCTGGTCGGTGTGCTGGCTGCGCGCGGGGGTGCTGGTGGCGGTGCTCGCCGTGGGGCGCCCGCGCGATCTCGCCCAGGGCCGCAAGCTCATCGAGTCGGGGGCGCCGGTGGACCCGGCGAAGGCCGCGGACCCGGCCGTTCCGCTGAAATCGGCCGTCCTGTGACCGGCGCCGGGCGGGGTTCCCGCGGGGTCCGCGGGCCCCGCGGGAACCCCGCCCGGCCCGCCCGACTACCGGCTGTCAGTCCTGGATGGCAGGCTTGTCCCCGTGACCGAGATTGACGCAAAGATCGAAAAGCTCGTCCCTGCCTGGCTCTACCTCCCCGACATCGCGGAGATGCTCGGCATCGAGGTGACCAAAGTCCGGCAGATGGTGAAGGAAGGCCAGCTCATCGCGGTGCGCCGCGGGGAGAACCGCTCCCTCCAGGTGCCGGCCGCCTTCATCGACGGCGACAAGGTGGTCAAGGGTCTCGTCGGCCTGCTGACCGTGCTGCGGGACGACCGCTTCACCGACGAAGAAATCCTGGAGTGGCTGTTCACCGCCGACCCCACCCTGCCCGGCACCCCCGTGCAGGCCCTGAGCGAGAATCGCGGCACGGAGGTGAAGCGCCGCGCTCAGGCGCTCGCCGTCTGACCTGATCCGCTCCACGTGGTGTGCGGGCCCGCCCGGGCCCGTACGCCACGGCCACCCCGGGGGTTCTCCCATGCAGCAGCTGTCCGATGCCCGGCTCTATCTGTGCACGGACGCCCGCAAGCGGCAGGGCGACCTCCCCGCGTTCCTCGACGCCGTCCTCGCGGGCGGCGTCGACATCGTCCAGCTGCGCGACAAGGGCATGGAAGCGGGCGAGGAACTCGAACACCTCCAGGTCTTCGCCGAAGCCGCCCGGCGCCACGGCAAGCTCCTCGCCGTCAACGACCGCGCCGACGTGGCCCACGCCATCGGCTCCGACGTCCTGCACCTGGGCCAGGGCGACATCCCCGTGCCCGCCGCCCGCGCCATCCTCGGCGCCGGCGTGCTGATCGGCCGTTCCTGCCACGCCGAGGCCGAGGTGGACGCCGCCGTCGCCGAAACCGGCGTCGACTACTTCTGCACCGGCCCCTGCTGGCCCACCCCGACCAAGCCCGGCCGCCACGCCCCCGGGCTCGGCCTGGTCCGGTACACCGCCTCGCTCGTCCAGGACCGCCCCTGGTTCGCCATCGGCGGGATCGACGCCGGGAACCTGGACGAGGTGCTCGACGCGGGCGCCGAGCGGGTCGTGGTCGTCCGCGCGATCACCGAGGCCACCGACCCGGGCGCGGCCGCCGCGGACCTCGCGAAGCGGGTCCGCGCGCGCCTGGGCTGAGCGCCCCGGCCGCCGGCCGGCAAGGCCGGGTCCCGCCGGTCCCGCGAGCCCCCGTACCCGCCCCGGCCGCCCCGACTGTCCAAAAATCTGTCCAATCCATGGACGCCGCTTCGGTCGGCGCAAGGGCGCGTCTAACCTGCGCACATGGCCCTTGGTACCGCTTCCACCCGCCCGGACCGCGCGCGCACCGTCCGCGACATCCTCGCGTCCGGCAAGTCGTCGTACTCCTTCGAGTTCTACGCGCCCCGGACCGAGCAGGGGGAGCGCAGCCTCTGGAACGCCCTGCGCCGCATCGAGGCCGTCGCCCCGAGCTTCGTCTCGGTGACCTACGGAGCGGGCGGTTCGACCCGCGGGGGCACCGTCAAGGCGACCGAGCGGATCGCCGCCGACACCACCTGCACCCCGGTCGCGCACCTCACGGCCGTCGACCACTCGGTCGCCGAGCTGCGCCACGTGCTGGGCCAGTACGCCGACGCCGGGATCCGGAACATGCTCGCGCTGCGCGGCGACCCGCCCGGCGACCCGCTCGGCGAGTGGATCGAGCACCCCGAGGGCGTGCTGTACGCCGCCGACCTGGTCCGGCTGATCAAGGAGTCCGGCGACTTCTGCGTCGGCGTCGCGGCCTTCCCCGAGATGCACCCGCGGTCCCTCGACTGGGACACGGACATCCGGCACTTCGTGGACAAGTGCCGTGCGGGCGCCGACTATGCGATCACACAGATGTTCTTCGATCCGGAGAACTACCTGCGGCTGCGCGACCGGGTGGAGAAGGCGGGCTGCGAAACCCCGATCATCCCTGAAGTCATGCCTGTTGTGAACGTGCGGACCCTGGACCGGCTGCCGGAACTGAGCAACGCGGTCTTCCCCGCGGAGTTGAAAGAGCGCATGCTCGCCGTCAAGGACGATCGCGCCGCTGTACGCTCCATTGGCATCGAGTTCGCCACGGAGTTCTGCGCGCGGCTGCTGTCCGAAGGCGTTCCCGGACTGCACTTCATCACGCACAACTCCACGGCGACGCTGGAGATCTACGAGAACCTGGGCCTGCACCAGCGGGCCTGAACGGCCGTACCCGTGGGCGGCCTACCCGAGAGGGGCCATGCATGGGAATGACGGTCCTCTACATCGCGTTCGGATTCGTCGCGCTGTGGCTGCTTGCCGAGGTACTGCTCCAGTACAAGGCCAGGCTGCGCTGGAGGCTGCTCGCCTTCACCGGCTTCGTGGGCGTGGTCGTCGGGGTGATGCTGCCCTCGGTGCTGGTCATCGCGGCCGGCGCGACCGCCTTCGCGGTCGGCCAGACCCTGGTGACGCTCTCCTTCCGCAAGGGCTTCGTGGCCGGCTGGGCGCTGCGCCGGGGCGGGGCGCCCGTACGGACCGCCTCCAAGCGGCGGCGCGGGGCCGGCGGCGCACAGCGCGAGCCAGCCCTCGAGGTGAGCGACCTGGAGTACGGGCCCACCGCGTCCGGTCCGGACGACGCCGAGGACACCGGAGCGGAGCGCGACGCCTACCACGGCGGGGACCGGGACACCGCGGCCGCGCACCGGGACGAGCAGCCGGGACCGTACGGCGCCCAGCCGACCGAGGCCTTCGCCTCCCCCTTCGCCGCGGCCGGTCAGCAGGACGCGCACCCGCAGGACGCCCAGCAGTACGCGGCCTACTACGACCCGCAGTTCGCCCCGGCGCAGGACGGCCACCCGCAGCAGTCGCAGCAGCAGTACCAGGGCGACGGGTACGACTACCACACCGGCTATCCGGTGGCCGGGGACCAGCAGGTGTACGCCGCCTACTCCGACCCCTACATCGGCACGGGCGGCAGCGCCCAGCCCGCGCAGTACGCGGACTACGCGCCGTATGCGGACCCGTACGCCGCCCAGAACCAGGCGGCGCAGCAGCAGTACTCCATGGACACCCCGCCCGGCGGCGTGTGGGTGCCGCAGCAGCGCTACACCGAGCCGGACCCCCAGCAGCAGGGGCAGCACCCCGACCCGGCGGATCCGCAGCAGCCCTACCCGTACCCGTACCAGGGCACGGGGGACTACGAGCCGTACCGCTACTGACGGCCGGGCGCCCGGCGGCCCGGGCGTCGGCTCAGCGGGAGCCGCGGAAGCCGGCCCCCTCCACGATCAGGCCCGCCACCAGGGCCCCCGTCATCCCGGCGTGCGCCAGTCCGCCGCCGGGGTGGGCCCAGCCGCCCGCCAGGTACAGGCCCGGCAGGGCGGTCGCGTTCGCGGGGTAGAGCATGCGCCCGCCCGCCCCCGCGAGGGCGGGCGGCGGAACCGCGCCGTCCACCGCGCCCGTGTCCCGCGCGATGTCCGCCGGGGTGCGCGCCTCCTGCCACAGCAGCCGCTCCCGCAGCCCGGGAACCGCCCGCTCGGCCGCCGCGAGCAGCTCCGCGTCCGGTGTCCCGGCGACGGTGCACGCGGCGCTCACGGTGACCGCCTCGTGGTCCGCGTCGGGCCGGGTGGCAGGGTCGTCGGGGCGCAGCACCGTGACGGGCCGGGATCCGGGGGAGTGCACCACGGTGCGGTGGACGGCGTCCCCGGGGCGGGGGCCGCGCAGCGCGAGGAAGAGGGTGCTGCGGCTCAGGGCCTCCGTGCGCGGGGGCACCGCGTCCGCGGGCCAGGGCCGGGCGCCCGGCAGCAGCGGGACCAGGAGCCCGCGGGGATCGGCCCCGCAGACCACCGCGTCCGCCGCCACCCGGGTCCCGTCCTCCAGCAGCACCCCGGCCGCCCGGCCGTCGTGCTCCAGCACCTCCCGGACCGGGGCGCCGAAGCAGAACTCCACCTTCCGCTCCCGGCAGCGCTCGTACACGGCGGTGGCCAGCTCCCGCAGGCCCCCGCGGACGTACCAGCTGCCGAAGGTCTGCTCCATGTACGCAAGCACCGCGGCGGCGGCGGGCGCGGTGCGCGGGTCGGCCCCGTGCCCGAGGACCGTCGCCTCCAGCAGCGTCGCCAGCGGCCCGCCCAGCTCCCGCCCGGCCATCTCGGCCAGCGTCGGCGGCCGACGGCGCAGCAGCCCGCTGCCGCGCAGCGCGGGGTAGGGGTCGCGGCCCAGTACCCGCCAGTCGGGGCGCAGCGGCTCCTCCAGCAGAGGGCGTCGGGTGGCGTCCCAGGCGTCGCGCGCGCGGCCCAGGACGGCGTTCCAGCGGTCCCCGGAGCCCGCGCCGAAGGCCCGGTCGAGGACGGCGGCGACCCCGCCGCGCGAGGCGCCCGGCAGAGTGACCTCGGCGCCGTCGGCCATCAGGTGCCGGGCGGCCGGGTCCACCTGGATCAGCTCGGCGCACTCCTCCAACGGGCGCTTGCCGGTCTTGACGAAGAGATCGCGGTAGACGGCGGGCAGGTGCAGCAGACCCGGTCCGGTGTCGAAGGAGAAACCGTCGCGCTCGAAGCGCCCCACCGCGCCGCCGTAGGTCGCCGAGCGCTCGTACACCGTCACCCGGTGGCCCGCCACCGCCAGCCGGGCGGCCGTCGCCATCGCGCCCATCCCGGCGCCGGTCACCGCAATTCGTGCCATGCGCCCGACCCTACCGAGTCACCCCGGTGGGCCCGTCGCCGAGGCCCGGACCAGGCGCTTCTCCTCGCGCCGCTGCGCGCGGCGGCGCAGGAAGCGGCGGATCCGGGTCCACAGGTAGAGCAGCATCGCGAGCCCGATCAGCAGCAGCACGCCCGCAATGACAGCGGCGGCCTGCGGATTGAACATGGCGAAGGTGACGATCGCGCCGACGCCGAGGTCCTCGGCCGTGCTGAGCGCGATGTTCGTGAACGGCTCGGGCGAGGTGTTCACGGCCATCCGGGTGCCGGCCTTGACGAAGTGGCTGGCCAGCGCGGTGGATCCGCCGACCGCCCCGGCGGCGATGTCGGAGAGCGAACCGCTCTGCCCGGCCAGCAGCGCCCCGACGACGGCCCCGGAGACGGGGCGGATGACGGTGTGCGCGGTGTCCCAGAGCGAGTCCACGTACGGGATCTTGTCGGCGACGGCCTCGCAGAGGAACAGGACGCCCGCGACCACCAGGACGTCGGTGCGCTGGAGCGAAGCGGGCACCTCGTCGGTGAGCCCGGTCGCGCCGAAGATGCCGAGCAGCAGGACCACGGCGTAGGCGTTGATCCCGCTGGCCCAGCCGCTGGTGAAGACCAGGGGGAGGACACTCACCCGGTCATCATGCAGCACGCGGCCCGGCCGGGCGGGCCAACCCGCGGAGCGGGGGCCGCGGGCCGGTCGCCCGGAGACGGGTGAGGGGACGGACGCCGACCGGCGTCCGTCCCCTCACCCCTGTGTCCTGCGGGGGCCCGCTGCTACTGGCCCTGCTGGCCCTGCTCGTCACGGCGGCGCTGCCAGCGCTGCTCGATCCGGTTCATCACGCTCCGGCGCTGCCGGCTCTGGCCGCGGCCCAGGTCACCGGCACCGCCGGTGACGGACTGCTCGCCGGGTTTGGGCGCTTTGCGCCATCCGGTGACGGCGAGAACCGCACAGCCCAGCATGACGAGGAACCCCACCACGCTGACCCAGATCAGGTTCTGCGCGACCATTCCGGTCATGAGGAGCGCGATACCCACCAGAAAGCCTGCGACCGCCTGGTAGACCCGTCGCCGGGTGTACGTACGCAGCCCGCTTCCCTCAAGCGCTGTCGCGAACTTGGGATCTTCGGCGTACAGCGCTCGCTCCATCTGCTCGAGCATGCGCTGCTCGTGCTCCGAGAGCGGCACGGGAGTCCTCCTCATCCGTCGGTCGCGCGGGGTAGCGACCGGGGGTCCCCTCCAGGATAGGCAGGGAATCGCCCCCGTGAAACCCGCCCCTCTGCGCCATTTCGCCAAACCGTACCGTTGTAAGGGCGGTCGTTGAGGCGCTTATTCCCCATTGGCCCGTCCACCATGCCGGGCGGTGTCCCCCGATCATACGGGGCCGACCGGCTGAACGGGGTGTTCCGCGAGGTACTCCGTCGGCGACAGCGCCGCAGATCAGACCCGCTTCTCGCCCAGGACGTGCAGTTGCGTGGCGACCGCGTGGAAGGCGGGCAGTTCGGCCGCGGCCTCCTCCAGGCGCAGCAGGGCCTCGACGGCTCCGGGCTCGGTGTCCACGAGGACGCCGGGCACCAGGTCCGCGAAGATCCGGACCCCGT
This sequence comes from Streptomyces sp. NPDC043876, assembly GCF_056435825.1. NCBI lineage: Bacteria > Bacillati > Actinomycetota > Actinomycetes > Kitasatosporales > Streptomycetaceae > Streptomyces > Streptomyces sp. NPDC043876. The sequence goes on from NZ_JBWKDV010000002.1 coordinate 836,675, forward strand.
GCACGGAGCCGACGTCGAGGCCCGCTCCACCGCACAGTTCGGTGAGCTGGTCGGCGGTGAACCGGCGCGGCACCGGGTCGCCCGCGCCCCAGCGCCCCGCGGGGTCGGTCAGGGCCGTGCGGGCCTCGGTGAAGTGCCCGGCCAGCGCGCGGGCCAGGACGGCTCCGCCCAGGCCGGCGCCGAGCAGGCTGAGGATGCCGCCGGGGCGCAGCGCGGCGACCGTGTTGGCGACGCCTTCGGCCGGGTCGTCGACGTACTCCAGCACGCCGTGGCACAGCACCACGTCGTAGGCCTCGCGGTCGACGACGTCGAGCAAGCCCTGGGCGTCGCCCTGGACCCCGCGCACCAGATCGGCGACGCCCGCCTCCGCGACCCGCCGCTCCAGCCCGAACAGCGCGTTCGGGCTGGGGTCGACCACGGTCACGCGGTGGCCGAGCCGGGCCACGGGGACGGCGAACTTGCCGGTGCCGCCGCCGGTGTCCAGTACGTCGAGCACGTCCCGCCCGGTCGCCTTGGCCCGGCGCTCCAGAGCGTCCTTGAGGACCTCCCACACCACGGCGGTGCGGAGGGAGGCGCGGGGGCGGGAAGTGTCCGACACGGCTGATGACTCCTCGGCGCGGAAAGGGTGAGCGGTCAAGGACCCACCCTATGGCCTCCGCCGCCCGCCGCCCCCGCCGGTCGGCCGGGTCATCCCAGCTCGGGACGGTCCGGCCGGGGCCCCGGCAGAAGCGGCTGGAGCGACAGCATCCGCTCGACCAGGCGCAGGAACATGGCGGTGGCACGCACCAGGTCGTCCGCGTCCCGGTTGCTCGCCGCGTCCGCTATGCCCGCCTCGGCCCGGGCCCGGCGGGCGGCGCCCGAGGCGAAGTGGGTGCTCCACTCGGCCAGCTCGGGGGCGACCTGGGGGAGCACCTCCCAGGCGCTGCGTATCGGGGGCCGGCGGCGCGGGTGCGCGGCCTCGGGCCGCCCGCGCGCGGCGAGCACGGCCGCGGCGGTGCGCAGGGCGGCGAGGTGGGCGGTGGCGTACCGCTCGTTGGGCTGCGGCAGCATCGCCGCCTCCGCGAGCCCGCGCCGGGCCTTGTCGAGCAGCTCGACGGCGGCCGGAGGGGCACCCGACGAGCGCAGGACGGGATGGACAGGGGACGGGGACGGTGTGGCCATGACGAACCTCCTGTCGTTGCGTGGAGCGTGCCTTGGTGCCTTGTGCTTCCTGCTTCCTGCTTCGTTTTGCCCGCCGGTGACCCGGTGCCAGGGCGCCGTGCTGCGTGGCGTCTTGGTGTCGGGGCACCCGCGCAATGCGTGTTTCTGTCCTCCATCGTGAAGGCACCCACTGACAATCGCTCTGACCAGCAGCTTTCCCCACATCGGCGGCATAACACCCCCCGGATGTGCGGTCGGTGGGCCGATGCTGGTACTTTTTGAACTGACCAGTCAGTTCAAAAAGAGGGGGAGGGTGTGGACAGCCCGCACGGAGCGGCCGTCACGGCCGAGAACTTCGGACTCAAGGGCCCGCGCGGCTGGGTCTTCCGAGGGGTGTCGCTCGACGCCCCGGCCGGTTCGCTGATCGCCGTCGAAGGGCCCTCCGGCAGTGGCCGGACCTGCCTGCTCCTCGCGCTCACCGGCCGGATGAAGACCACCGAGGGATCCGCCGAGATCGCCCGCCACCGGCTGCCGAAGAAGACGGCCGCGGTCCGCCGCATCGCCGCCCTCGGCCCGGTCCCCGGGGTCACCGACCTCGACCCCGCGCTCACCGTCGCCGAGCAGCTGCGCGAGGGCGCCCTGCTCCAGCGCCGCTACGAGGGACCCCTGCGCGCCCTGCTGCGCCCCCGCGCGGAGCGCGCCTCGGGCGCCCAGGTCCGCATCGACGCCGCGCTGGCCGCCGTCGGACTGCGCCTGGAGACCCTGCCCAAGGGCCCGCGCACCTCCGTGCGCGACCTGGAGCGGCTGGAGGCGCTGCGGCTGTCCGTGGCCATCGCCCTGCTCGGCGGCCCCCGGCTGCTGGCCGTCGACGACACCGACCTCAAGCTGTCCGGCGCCGAGCGCGAGGAGGCCTGGACGCTGCTGCGGCACATCGCAGACTCCGGCACCACGGTCCTCGCGGTGTGCAGCGAGGCACCCGCCGGCGCGGTGGTCCTGCGGACGGGCGAAACCGGTACCCCGGTCCCGTCCGAGACCACGGACACCACGCAGACCACCGGCACCGCCGGCAGCGAGGCGGACGCCACCGACACCGCCGCCACCGAGACGGACACCACCGACACGAAGGGGGAGGCGGATGCGCTCGCCGAAACTCGCCGCGCTTGAGCTGAAGCGGTTCGGACGGGGGAAGCTGCCCGCCGCCGCGCTCGTGGCCCTCCTCCTGCTGCCGCTGCTCTACGGCGCCCTGTACCTCTGCTCGTTCTGGGACCCGTACAGCCGCCTCGACAAGCTCCCCGTCGCGCTCGTCAACGACGACAAGGGCGCCGACGCGGCCGGCAAGCACATCGACGCGGGCGGCGAGATCACCAAGAAGCTGCGCCAGAGCAAGACCTTCGAGTGGCACGAGGTCGGCTCCGACGAGGCGGCCAAGGGCCTGGAAAAGGGGAAGTACTACCTCTCCCTCACCATGCCCGCCGACTTCAGCCGGAAGATCGCCTCCAGCTCCGGTGAGGACCCCACCACCAGCGCCCTCCAGGTCCGCACCAACGACGCGAACAACTACATCGTCGGGTCGATCTCGCGCACCGTCTTCGCCGAGGTCCGCTCCGCCGCCTCCGCCAACGCCTCCCGCGGGTTCCTCGACAAGATCTTCGTCTCCTTCTCCGACCTGCACGACAAGACGGCCGAGGCCGCCGACGGCGCCGACAAGCTCAAGGACGGCGCCGGAAAGGCCAAGGAGGGCGCCAAGGACCTCGCCGACGGCCTGGACACCGCCAAGGAGAAGACCGGCGAACTGGCGGGCGGGATCAAGAAGCTCGACACCGCCGCCGGCCAGCTGGAGACGGGTACGAAGGACCTCGCGTCCGGCACCCAGGCCCTCGCCGACAAGGTCCACGGCGCCGCCGACAAGGCGCGCCCGCTGGTCAAGGACCCCAAGCAGCTCTCGGACACCGCCGAACTGGTCGCCGACACCGCGCGCACGGTCAACAACCACCTCGACACCTTCGCCAAGAAGGCGCCCGACGCCGCGCGGGTGACCCAGCGCGTCTCCACGGGCGCCGCCTCGGTCTACGCCGACGTCTGCACCAAGGCCACCGGCCCCCAGCCCGCCTCCTGCCCGCAGCTGAAGAGGGTCAAGGACGACGCGGCCGAGGCCGCCGAGCTGACCTCCGACGTCAACACGCTGGTCAAGGACGCGGGCGGCGACCTGGGCAAGCTCAAGGGCCAGCTGACCACCCTGGAGACGCAGGCCCGCGACCTCGCCGCCAAGGCCCCGGCGCTCTCGTCGGACCTCGACGCGGCCGTCGCGAAGGTCGACGCCCTCAACACCGGCGCCCACAAGGTCGCCAAGGGCACGGCCCAGCTGCACACCGGTCTCGGCACCGCAGCCACCGGCTCCAGCGGCCTGGAGACCGGCGTGGGCAAGCTCGGTGACGGCGCCCACACCCTCGACGGCGGCATGTTCAAGCTCGTCGACGGTACGGGCGACCTCGCCACCGGCCTGCACGACGGCGTCGGCAAGATCCCCGACTACGACCAGCCCCAGCGCGACGCCCGGACCCAGGTCATGGCCGACCCGGTCAAGCTCGCCAACGAGTCCCTGCACAAGGCGCCCAACTACGGCACCGGCTTCGCCCCGTACTTCATCCCGCTCTCCCTCTGGGTCGGCGCGATGGTCGCGTACATGCTGATCGCCCCGCTCAACAAGCGGGCGCTCGCCGCCGGGGCCTCGTCCTGGCGGATCGCGCTGGCGGGCTGGCTGCCGGTGGCCGGGCTCGGCATCGTCCAGGTGGGCGCGCTGATGTCCGTACTGCACTGGGGCCTCGGCCTGGAGATGGCGCGCCCCGCCCTCACCCTCGGCTTCCTCGCCGTGGTGACCGCCTGCTTCGCGGCGATCGTGCAGTGGCTGAACGCCAAGTTCGGGGCGGCCGGGCGGATCCTCGTCCTCGTCGTCCTGATGCTCCAGCTGACCTCGGCGGGCGGCACCTACCCCGTCCAGACCAGCCCCGGCTTCTTCGGCTGGATCCACCCCTACCTGCCGATGTCGTACGTCGTCGAGGGCCTGCGCCGACTGATCACCGGCGGCGACCTCGCCCCCGTCTGGACCGGCTTCGCCGTCCTGGCCGCCTTCACCGTCGGCGCCCTCGCCCTCACCACGCTCGCCGCCCGCGGCAAGCAGGTGTGGTCGATGTCCCGGCTGCACCCCGACCTGAGCCTGTAGGAGAGCGGGGACCTGTGAGAATCAGCGCCATGGACAGCAGCAGCACCGGCACAGGCACCGGTACCGGCACCGGCCGACGCCAGGCCACGCGGCAGAAGCTCTACGAAGCGGCCGTCACCCTCATCGCCGAACAGGGGTTCTCCGCGACCACGGTCGACGAGATCGCCGAACGGGCGGGCGTCGCGAAGGGCACGGTCTACTACAACTTCGCGAGCAAGACCGACCTCTTCGAGGAGCTGCTGCGGCACGGCGTGGGGCTGCTGACCGCCTCGCTGCGGACCGCCGCCGAGGAGACCGAGGCGCGCGGCGGCACCCGGGTCGAGGCGCTCGACCAGATGATCCGGGCCGGGCTCGTCTTCATCGACCGCTACCCGGCCTTCACCCAGCTGTACGTCGCCGAACTCTGGCGGACCAACCGGGCCTGGCAGTCCACCCTCATGGTGGTCCGGCAGGAGGCGGTGGCCGTGGTGGAGACGGTGCTGCGGGAAGGGGTCGAGCGGGGCGAACTCAGCGCGGAGATCGACGTGCCGCTGACGGCGGCCGCGATGGTCGGGATGGTGCTGGTGGCCGCGCTGGACTGGCAGTCCTTCCAGAGCGAGCGGTCGATCGACGACGTGCACTCGGCGCTGTCGCTGCTGCTGCGGGGGCGGGTCAGCGGAAGCCGGTGACCCGGTCGGCGGTGTCCGGCCGGCGAGCCGGACGCGTAGAACTGAGTATCCGTACCCAGGTGCGGCGGCGCGGAAGCTGAGTATGCGCGCGGATGGGCCGGCCCATGGGGCGGCCACAGAATGGGTGCGACGGACGGGGCCCCGGCCCGCACCGCGGACACGGGGCCGCGGAGCGGGGCGGGGATCCTGCCGCCGAGTGCGGGGCGGGGGGCCCGGCAGTCGGAGCGGTGCGCCGGTGGGGTGGGCTCGGGGGGATCGAGCCCACCCCACCGGCGTCTCCGCGTGCGTCTCCCCTGCGGGGGGCAATTCCAGCCCGCCCGGGTTCCGGGCCTGTCGGCTGTTGCCTCCGGCGGGTCCTCAAACGCCGGACGGGCTGGAGGGGGCGGCCCCACGGGGCATTGCAGCCTGCCCGGCGTTTGAGGGCCCTCGCCGGAGGCGTCCGCGAGGGGCGGGGCCCGTGTCGCGGCCTGGTGGCCGTTGCCTCCGGCGGGTCCTCAAACGCCGGACGGGCTGGAGGGGGTGGCCCCACGGGGCATTTCAGCCTGCCCGGCGTTTGAGGGCACCCGCCGCCGGGTCAGGTGCGGCGGGGGCGGAGGCGCTGCGTCAGGGTGGTGGCGCGCTGCGTCAGGACGGACCACTGCGCCGCTGCGGCGCGGGTGAGGCGGGCCGCGGAGCGGGGGGCCAGGAGGGCGCGCAGGCGGGTCGGGCGGGAGACCGCGGCCAGGAGGGCCCGGCGGGCCGCCAGGACGTCCGGGGCCAGGTCGTGCGCCGGGGGCGCCGCGGACGGGGGCGCGTACAGCACGCGTTCCACCGCCCCCGCGACCCGGTGCACGGCCTCCGCCGCACCCGCATCCGCTTCCAGCCGCCCCCGCCGCACGATGCGCCCCGCCGCAGCCCGCGGCGACAGCGCCCCGTCGGGCACGATGCCGACGTCCCACGCCGCGTCCCCGAGCTCCCGCCAGGCCTCCAGCGGGTCCCCGGAGCGCAGCCGCCGCCCCCGTACCCGGCTCCGCCACAGCAGCGGCAGCAGGGGCAGGGCGATCAGGACCGCCCCCAGCGCGGCCCAGCCGAGGACCGCCCCGGCCGAGACGCCCCCGTCACCCGATCCGGCGCCCGCGCCCGCCGCCGCGTCGCCGCACTCGCCGAGCCGCTTCTGCTGCGGCGGACAGTCCTGGGACGCGGAGGGGGCCGGGACCGGGGCCGAAGCGGACGCCGACGGCAGCGCCGCCGAGGCGGACGGCTGCGCGACGGGCGTGTCCGGCCGGGTGTACGCGGGCGCCGTCCCCCGCTGCGGGGTCGGCTCGAAGCGGGTCCAGCCCACCCCCTCGAAGTACAGCTCGGGCCACGCGTGCGCGTCCCGCATCGTCACGACGACGCTGCCGTCGGTCTGCCGGGTGCCCGGCGCGAAGCCGACCGCGACCCGGGCCGGGATCCCCAGCGAGCGGGCCATCGTCGCCATCGAGAAGGAGAAGTGGATGCAAAAGCCCCGCTTGTCCGCCAGGAACCGGGCGATGGCCTGCGAGCCGCTGCCCGAGGCGACCTTGGTGTCGTAGGTGAAGCCGCCGTCGACGGCGAAGTAGTCCTGGAGCTTCACGGCCTTCGCGTAGTCCCCGCGCGCCCCCTGGGTGACCTTGCGGGCCGTTTCCGAGACCACCGCCGGCAGGTTGTCCGGCAGCCGGGTGTTCTCGCCGAGGACGCTCGGCGCGGCGGCCGGGGCCGCCGCGAGCTGGTCGGCCGTCGGCCGCAGCTCGACGCTGCGCACCGTGTACTGCGCGCCCTGGGCGTTCTGGTACTTGTCCTTGCCGAGCTGCTCGCCGACCAGGGTCCGCCCCACCGGCTCGAACCGCCAGCGCCCGCGCACCTCCACGGCCGTCGCCGGGTAGGGCATCGGCAGGTAGCGCTGCGCGTAGGTGTCGGACGCCGAGATGCTGGTACGGATCTCGCCGGAGCCCTCCCGCAGCTCCCGGCTCAGCCCCGGCGGGTCCGGCAGCCGCTGCGGGACGTCGCTCAGCGGGCGCGCGGACGCCTCCCACTTGACCCCGTCGAACTGGTCGAGGGAGAGGATCCGCAGGTACTGGTCGGAGAGTTCCCGGCTGTCCGTGCGGTACTTCAGCACCTCGCGGTTGTCCTGCGTGTTGAGGCTGTCCTGGAGGGCCACGAGCGGGTTGACCGCCTGCGTGACCCCGGTGCCCTGCCCCGCGCCGCCCGAGCCGCCGCCCTGGGAGTCCAGCAGGCCGCTGCTCATCGAGGGCAGCGCCACCGGAACCGCGAGGGCGAGCCCGAGGGCGACCGCGCCGATCCGCCGCCCGGTGCGGACGGGGGCCTGCGGCCGGCTCCCGGCGCCCGGGCCCGTACGTGGCGCGCCCCCGCCCGGGGCCGCGCCGCCGAAGACCCGGCCCCACTGGGCCAGCCGGTCCCGGCTCTCGGCCAGGAGCAGCAGCAGGTAGCCGCAGCCGGACAGGACGAACCACAGCCAGGACGCGCCGCCCCCGCCGTTGAGGCCGGCGGCCACCGAGTACAGGGCGAGCAGCGGCAGCCCGGCCGCCGCGGCGGCCCGCGCGGTCACCGCCAGCATGTCCACCAGCAGTCCGATCAGCAGGACCCCGGAGATCAGCAGCAGCCGGATGCCCTCGGTCAGCGGCGCGGGCAGCGCGAACTCGCCGACGTCGCGCAGCCCCTGCCCGTACAGCCCGCCGAAGTCGGTGACCAGGTACGCGAGCGGCCCCGAGCCGGTCGGGGCGCCCTTCCCGGCGAAGAGCAGCAGGAGCAGGAGCAGGCTCACCAGCAGCTGCGCGGCCACCGTGAGCGGGCGCGCCAGCGGCACCCGCCGGGCCCCCGCGCCGACCGCGCTCTGGACGGCGGCCAGCGCCGCGGCCTGGAAGATCCAGGTCGTCGGATGGACCAGCGGCAGCAGGGCGCCCGAGGTGAGCAGGGTCGCCAGCAGCGCGTAGAGGGTCAGTCTCGCCCGGCCGCTCATGGCCTGCCTCCGGAGGTGTTCATGTCGTGGCCCTGGTCCTGGCCGTGCCCGGTGCCCGCCTGCCGCCAGAGGTCGGCGAAGGCGGTGCCGGGCGGCACGGCGACCGCGGTCCAGCCCGCGTCGCGCAGCTGCCGCAGCCGGTCGGCCAGGGGGGTGGGCGCCGCCGCGGACGGCCCGGCGGACGGCCCCCCGGGCGCCGCCAGCGGGTCGGCCCAGGCGTCGGTGTCGATGACGAAGGCGATCGCGCCCCCCGACCGGCCGCGCATCTTGGCGGCCATCGCGGTCTGTACGTCGTCCAGCTCGCCGAAGAAGGCGACGAGCAGCCCGTCGTGGCCGGCCCGCACCTGGTCGTGGGCGCGCGAGAGTCCGGCCCCGTCGGAGTGCCCGACGATCGCGAGGGTGTCCATCATCAGCCCGGCCGCCTCGGCGGACTCGTGGCCGCCGGAGGAGAAGCCGCCCGCGCCCTCGCCGGGCACCGAGTTCCCGGTGTCGGTGAGCAGCCGGACGGAGAAGCCCCGCTCCAGCAGGTGCACCAGCGCGGAGGCGGCGCCGGAGACGGCCCATTCGAAGGCCGAGTCGGGGCCCGCGCCCTCGTAGGCGAGGCGGCGGGTGTCCAGCAGCACGGTCGCCCGGCTGCGCTGCGGCTGCTCCTCGCGGCGCACCATCAGCTCGCCGTAGCGGGCGGTGGAGCGCCAGTGGACGCGGCGCAGGTCGTCGCCCTGCCGGTAGCCGCGCGGGATCACGTCGTCGTCCCCGGCGAGCGCGAGGGCGCGCAGGCTGCCGTCGCCGTAGCCTGAGGACTCCCCGGCCAGGCGTACGGGCGGCAGGGGCTCGGTGCGCGGGATGACGGTGAGGGTGTCGTAGGTGCTGAACGAGCGGGTCAGCTCGACCAGCCCGAAGGGGTCGGCCAGCCGCAGCTGGAGCGGCCCCAGGGGGTAGCGCCCGCGCAGGTCGGAGCGGACCCGGTAGGACACCTCGCGGCGGCCGCCCGGTTCCATCCGGTCCAGGACGAAGCGGGGCCGGGGCCCGAGCACGTAGGGCACCCGGTCCTGGAGCATCAGCAGGCCCGTGGGCAGCCGGGAGGCGTTGTCCATCCGCAGCTGCACCCGGGCCTCGGCGCCCGCGGGCACGCGCATCGGGGTCAGCCGGCGGCTGCCGGAGACCCGGTAGCGGGTCCGATGCAGGGCGTAGACGCAGATCAGCGGCAGGACGGCGAGCAGCAGCCCGACGCGCAGCAGCTCGGCCTGGCCGAGGACGTAGGCGCACAGGGCGGCGGCGATGCCCGCGGCCAGGAAGGACCGGCCGCGGGTGGTGAGCCCGGAGAGCGCCGCGCGCACCCCGGGTCCCTCGCCGGCACCGCCAGGGGTACCGGCGGCCATCAGAAGCTCCGGGCGCCGGCGCCCGGCGGCTGCTCGCCGCGCGCGCCGGCGGCCGGGACCGGGGTGCGCTGCAGGATCTCGGCGACCACCTGTTCGGAGGTCCGGCGGCTGAGCTGGGCCTGCGCGGTGGGCAGCAGCCGGTGCGCGAGCACCGGGGCGGCCAGGGCCTGGACGTCGTCGGGCAGGACGTAGTCGCGGCCCGACAGGGCGGCGGAGGCCTTGACGGCGCGCAGCAGGTGCAGGGTGGCCCGGGGCGAGGCGCCCAGGCGCAGCTCCGGGTGGCTGCGGGTGGCCGAGACCAGGTCCACGATGTAGCGCCGCACGGGCTGGGCGACGTACACCGCGCGGACGGCCTCGATCAGCTTGAGGATGTCGTGCGCGTGCGCGACGGCGGTGAGGTCGTCGAGCGGGGAGAGCCCGCCGTGCACGTCGAGCATCTCCAGCTCGGCGTCGGGGCTGGGGTAGCCGACGGAGACGCGCGCCATGAAGCGGTCGCGCTGCGCTTCCGGGAGGGGGTAGGTGCCCTCCATCTCCACCGGGTTCTGGGTGGCGACGACCATGAAGGGCGAGGGCAGCCGGTAGGTCTGCCCGTCGCTGGTGACCTGGCGTTCCTCCATCGACTCCAGCAGCGCCGACTGGGTCTTCGGCGAGGCCCGGTTGATCTCGTCGCCGATCACGATCTGGGCGAAGATCGCGCCCGGCTTGAACTCGAACTCGTGGCGCTGCTGGTCGTAGATGCTCACACCGGTGATGTCGGAGGGCAGCAGGTCCGGCGTGAACTGGATCCGCTGCACCGAGCAGTCGATGGACTTGGCGAGCGTCTTGGCCAGCATGGTCTTGCCGACGCCGGGCACGTCCTCGATGAGGAGGTGCCCCTCGGCGAGCAGGACCGTCAGCGCGAGGCGGACGACCTCGGGCTTGCCCTCGATCACGCTCTCGACCGAACGGCGGATCCGCTCCGCCGTCGTGGTCAGATCAGCGAGGTTCGCTCGGTCGTCATACGTGGTCACCTGGTTCTCCTGGCCCTTTCACCGGGCCGACGCCCATTTGCGCATGTTCGGCCCACCCCGAAACACACATTGTTGACGGCGTGACGGCCCGGTGTCACTCAAGAGGCTGCATCGATCTCCCGGAGCAGGCCGGTGTGCACGTCGAAGACGAAGCCGCGCACGTCGTCGCGGTGCGGCAGGAAGGGGTTGGTCCGGACCCGCTGCATGGACTGGCGCACGTCCTGGTCCACGTCGCGGAAGGCCTCGACGGCCCAGGCGGGGCGCTGGCCGACCTCGTCCTCCAGCTCGTGGCGGAAGTCCTCGGTCAGGCTTTCGAGGCCGCAGCCGGTGTGGTGGATCAGTATCACGCTGCGGGTGCCCAGGGCCCGCTGGCTGATGGTGAGGGAGCGGATGGTGTCGTCGGTGACCACGCCGCCGGCATTGCGGATGGTGTGGCAGTCGCCCAGCTCCAGTCCCAGGGCGGCGTGCAGGTCGAGGCGGGCGTCCATGCAGGCCACGACGGCCACGCCGAGGACCGGGCGGGCGTCCATGCCGGGGTCGGCGAACCGGTCGGCATAGCGGGCGTTCGCCTGGACGAGGCGGTCGGTGACGCTGCCGCGCTCCGAAGACTCGGGCGCGGAGTCGGCAGGCAGGTGTGCGGAAGTCGTCATGCCTACGACGTTAAGGGTCACCGCTGGTGCGAGCAGGGAGTGAGGGCGGACAAAGAACGTCAATGGACCTTGTTGTGAGCTAACCCACAAGGGTGTGACGGACGCGGCCGTCCGGGTGATTCGCGGCATTTGCCGGTTCATCGCGAGGGCGGCGCACGGCGCGCGGGGCGGTTCGTTGACCGCGGCGACCGTTGGACTAAAGTGGCGCGAACCGGCCGGGGCCCGGCCCTCACCGGCCTCCCGGCCCCCGATGAAACTCCGCGTGCGCGGCGCGTACGCACGGCCCGGCCGCCCCCGGCTCTCCGGCCGGCCCGGTGGTGCGTGCGCCTGCCGCGCCGTTATCTGAGAGGGCGCTGTGACTAGCGAGTCCCGACACGTCCCGGTGATGCTCCAGCGGTGCCTGGACCTGTTGGCCCCGGCCCTGGAGAGGCCCGGGGCCGTCGTCGTCGACTGCACCCTCGGCCTCGGCGGCCACAGCGAGGCCCTGCTGACCCGGTTCCCCGAAGCGCGCCTGATCGCGCTCGACCGCGACAAGGAGGCGCTGCGGCTCTCCGGCGAGCGGCTCGCCCGCTTCGGTGACCGCGCGACCCTGGTGCACGCGATCTACGCCGACCTCGCCGAGGTGCTCGACGGCCTCGGCACGCCCACCGTCCAGGGCATCCTCTTCGACCTCGGCGTCTCCTCCATGCAGCTGGACGAGGCCGACCGGGGCTTCGCCTACGCCCAGGACGCGCCGCTGGACATGCGGATGGACCAGACGACGGGCATGAGCGCCGCCGAGGTCCTCAACACCTACCCGCCGGGCGAGCTGGTGCGGATCCTGCGCCAGTACGGCGAGGAGAAGCAGGCCAAGCGGATCGTCTCCGCCGTGGTGCGCGAACGCGAGAAGGAACCCTTCACCAACAGCGCCCGGCTCGTCGAACTGATCCGCGACGCGCTGCCCCAGGCGGCCAAGCGGACCGGCGGCAACCCGGCCAAGCGGACCTTCCAGGCCCTGCGCATCGAGGTCAACGGCGAGCTGTCGGGGCTGGAGCGGGCGATCCCGGCGGCCGTGGAACGGATCGCCGTCGGCGGCCGGATCGCGGTGCTCTCCTACCACTCGCTGGAAGACCGGCTGGTCAAGCAGGTCTTCGCGGCGGGCGCCGCGAACACCGCGCCGCCCGGGCTGCCCGTCGTACCGGAGAAGTACCAGCCGAAGCTGAGACTCCTCACCCGCGGCGCGGAGCTGCCGACGGAGGAGGAGATCGCGGAGAACCGCCGCGCGGCCCCGGCCCGCTGCCGGGGCGTGGAGCGGATCCGGGCGGAGCACCTGTGAGGCCGGGCGGCGCATTCGTGACGCCGGGCGGCACGGCCGTGGCCACGGTCCCGCGGCGGGCCCACCGGGAGGAGGCAGGGTGAGCAAGGCCGGGCGGACGCCCTTCGTGCTGCTGGTCGTCGCCCTGCTCGGCGGCGGCCTGATCAGCCTGCTGCTGCTGAACTCGGCGCTCAACCAGGGTTCCTTCCACCTCAGCAAGCTGAAGAAGGAGACCACCTCGCTCACCGACGAGCAGCAGGCCCTCCAGCGCGACGTGGACGCCCAGTCGGCGCCCGACGCGCTGGAGCGCCGGGCCCGCGAGCTCGGCCTGGTGCCCGGCGGCAGCCCGGTCTTCCTCGGCGCCGACGGCACCGTCCGCGGCACGCCGACCGCCGCCGACGCCCCCGCCCCGCCCCCGCCGCCCCCCGCCGCCCCGGCGGCCCCCGCCGCGTCCTCCGCGCCGCCGGCCGCCCCGTCCGCCGCCCCGCAGCCCCCGGCGGCGTCCGCCGGCCCGTCGGGCGCCCCGCCCGCCGCGGCACCCGGCGCCGTCCCGCCCCCGCCCTCCGCGGGCAAGCCCACCCCGACCCCCGGCAGGTGACCGAGTGAGCCCCAAGGAACCTCCGCGGCGGCGGATCCCCGGGCCGCCCAGGCCCCGTACGACCGCGCGCCCCGCCGCCCGCCCGGCGTCCCGCCCCGCCACCCGCCGGCCCGCCGCGCCCCGGGCGCCGCACACGATCCGGCTCGGCGCCCCCAAGCCGCGGCTGCGGCTGGTCGGGGTCGCGCTGACGCTGGTCATGGCGGCCTTCGTCGTCCGGCTGCTCCAGGTCCAGGCGGTCGACGCCTCCTCCTTCTCCGCCGCGGCCTCCAAGAACCGGTTCGCCAACTACACCCTGGCCGCCGAGCGCGGGAACATCACCGACCGCAAGGGCGTGGCCCTGGCCACCAGCGTCGACGCGCACGACATCACCGCCGACCCGTCGATGTTCACCCCGCAGGAGAGCAAGGCCCCGGACGCCCCCGCGCAGGCCGCCGCCCTCCTCGCGCCGATCCTCGGCGAGGACGCCAAGGAGCTGACGGAGCGGCTCGCGACGAAGAACACCCGCTACGTCGTCCTCGCCCACCGCCAGACCCCCCAGGTCTGGAACCAGATCAAGGACCTCAAGCGGGTCTTCGCCGAGAAGGCCGCGGCCGACAAGAAGAACAACGGCCCCGGCGCCAACGTCCTCGCGGGCGTCTTCCAGGAGCCCAGCAGCAAGCGGGTGTACCCCAACGGCGACCTGGCCGCCGGGATACTGGGTTACGTCAACGCCGAGGGCAAGGGCGCGGGCGGACTGGAGTCCTCGCTCGACAAGAAGCTCTCCGGCAAGGACGGCCAGCTGACCTACGCCCAGTCCGGCGGCCGCCGCGTCCCGACCGCCGGGTCCAGCGAGAAGCCCGCCGTGCCCGGCCAGGACATCGAGCTGACCATCGACCGCGACATCCAGTGGGCGGCGCAGAGCGCGATCGCCGAGCAGGTCCAGAAGTCCGAGGCCGACCGCGGCTACGTCATCGTCCAGGACACCCGCACCGGCGAGGTCCTGGCCATGGCCAACGCCCCCGGCTTCGACCCCAACGACCTCGGCAAGGCCCGTTCCGCCGCCATGGGCAACGCGGCCCTCCAAGACGTCTACGAGCCCGGCTCCACCGCCAAGGTGATGTCGATGGCGGCCGTCCTGGAGGAGAAGAAGGCCACCCCCGCCACCCACGTCACCGTCCCCAACCGGCTGCACCGCGGCGACCGGCTCTTCAAGGACGACATCGACCACCCGACCTGGAACCTGACCCTCAACGGGGTCCTCGCCAAGTCCAGCAACATCGGCACCATCCTGGCCACCGGACAGCTCGGCCCCACCCAGGCCGAGGCGAACAAGGTCCTGTACTCCTACCTGGACAAGTTCGGCATCGGGCAGCCCACCGGCCTCGGTTACCCGGGCGAGTCCCGCGGCATCCTGGCCAGGCCCGAGGCCTGGTCCACCTCCCAGCAGTACACGATCCCCTTCGGCCAGGGCCTCTCCCTCAACGCCATGCAGGCCGCCTCCGTGTACTCGACGATCGCCAACGGCGGTGTCCGGATCACGCCCACCCTGGTCCGCGGCACCAAGGGCCCCGACGGCCGCTTCACCCCGGCCCCCGCGCCCGAGAAGCGCACGGTGGTGAGCCCCGAGACCGCCAAGACCCTGGCCGCGATGCTCGAATCGGTCGTGGACGACCAGGAGGGCACCGGCACCAAGGCCCGCATCCCGGGCTACCGGGTCGGCGGCAAGACGGGAACGTCCAACCGGGTGGATCCCGCCACCGGCCACTACAAGGGCTACACCGCGTCGTTCGCGGGTTTCGCCCCCGCCGACGACCCCCGCATCACCGTGTACTGCGCCATCCAGAACCCCACCAAGGGCAGCTACTTCGGCGGACAGATCTGCGGGCCCATCTACAAGAAGGTCATGGAGTTCGCCCTCAAGTCCCTCCAAGTCGCCCCGAGCGGCACCGCCCCCGCCGGACTGCCGGTCACCTTCGAACCCGGCCAGTGAGCAGACCGCCGCGCCACCAGACCGTGAGGCACCATCAGTGACAACGATCACCCCGAAACCCGGGAACCGGACCGCCGAAGCCCCCACGAGCGGGCCCTCGCTTCGCGACCGGCCCGCCGCGCCCGGTACGCTCACCGCCGTGCCCCACGCTGATCAGCCCAGAACCACCCAGAAAGACGCCCCGGCAACGCCGCCGGGAGCGCCCCGGCCGCTGGCCGTCCGCCCGACCCCGCTCGGCGATCTGGCCGCGCTGCTCGGCATCGAGACGCCCGTGCCCGCCGAGGTGCCCGGCAGCCCCGGTCATCACGGCCGCCCCACGGGCATCACCGGCATCACGCACGATTCGCGTGCGGTGCGGCCCGGCGATGTCTACGCGGCCCTGCCCGGAGCCCGCGTCCACGGCGCCGACTTCGCGCCGCAGGCCGCCGAGCTGGGCGCCGCCGCGATCCTGACGGACCCGGCGGGCGCGGCCCGCGCCGCCGCCACCGGACTGCCCGTCCTCGCGGTCGACGACCCCCGCGACCGGATGGGCGAGCTGGCCGCCACGATCTACGGACGTCCCGGCGAGGACCTCCTGCAGATCGGCATCACCGGGACCTCCGGCAAGACCACCACCGCCTACCTCATCGAGGGCGGGCTGCGGCGGGCCGGCCGGAGCACCGGACTCGTCGGCACCGTCGAGATGCGGATCGGCGACCAGGCCGTCAAATCGGAGCGCACCACCCCCGAGGCCACCGACCTGCAGGCGCTCTTCGCGGTGATGCGCGAACGCGGCGTCCAGGCCGTCGCCATGGAGGTCTCCAGCCACGCGCTGGTGCTCGGCCGGGTGGACGGCTGCGTCTTCGACGTCGCCGTCTTCAACAACCTGAGCCCCGAGCACATGGAGTTCCACTCCGACATGGAGGACTACTTCCAGGCCAAGGCGCGGCTCTTCACCGAGCGCCGCAGCCGCCTGGGCGTGGTCAACCTCGACGACGAGTACGGCCGCCGCCTCGCGAAGGAGGCGAGCGTGCCGACGCTGACCTTCTCCGCCACCGGCGACCCGGCCGCCGACTGGCGGGCCGAGGACGTCGTCTCCGGTCCCGTCGGCTCCACGCTGACCCTGGTGGGCCCGGCCGGGGAGCGGATCTCGGCCACGGCCCCGCTGCCCGGCCCGTTCAACGTGGCCAACACGGTCGCGGCGATCGTCACCCTGGCCGCCGCCGGGATCGACCCGCAGACCGCCGCCGACGGCGTCGCCGCCGTCCCCGGGGTCCCGGGCCGCCTGGAGCGGGTGGACGCGGGCCAGCCGTAC
Organism: Streptomyces sp. NPDC043876; assembly: GCF_056435825.1. Taxonomy (NCBI): domain Bacteria; kingdom Bacillati; phylum Actinomycetota; class Actinomycetes; order Kitasatosporales; family Streptomycetaceae; genus Streptomyces; species Streptomyces sp. NPDC043876. The sequence goes on from NZ_JBWKDV010000002.1 coordinate 852,874, forward strand.
CTCGCCGTCGTCGACTACGCGCACAAGACCGACGCCGTCGAATCGGTGCTGCGCGCGCTGCGCGAGGTCACCGAGGGCAAGCTGCACATCGTGCTCGGCTGCGGCGGCGACCGCGACACCACCAAGCGGGCCCCCATGGGCGCCGCGGCCGCCCGGTTCGCCGACACCGCGCTGCTGACCTCCGACAACCCGCGCTCCGAGGACCCGCTCGCGATCCTCGCCGCGATGCTCGAAGGCGCCGTCTCCGTACCGGCCGCCGAGCGGGCCACGGTCCTCCTCGACGCCGACCGGGCGGCGGCCATCGCCGCCGCCGTCGCGCGCGCCGCACCGGGCGACACCGTCCTCGTCGCGGGCAAGGGCCACGAGCAGGGCCAGGACACCGCGGGCGTCGTCCGCCCCTTCGATGACCGCGCGGTGCTCCGCGCCGCCATCGAGGCACACCGCGGCCGCGCGCAGGACCCCGCCGCGGCCGAACAGACCCCGCCCGTACGACAGGCCGAGGTGAACCAGTGATCGACCTCTCCCTCGCCGAGATCGCCGACATCACCGGCGGACTCGCGCACGACATACCGGATCCGTCCGTACGCGTCACCGGGCCCGTCGTCATCGACTCCCGCCAGGTCGAGCCGGGCAGCCTGTTCGCCGCCTTCGACGGCGAGCGCGTCGACGGCCACGACTACGCCGAGCGCGCGGTCGCCGCGGGCGCGGCGGCCGTCCTCGCGGCCCGTCCCGTCGGCGTACCCGCGATCGTCGTCCCCGACGTCGAGAAGGCGCTCGGCGCCCTCGCCCGGGCCGTCGTCGAACGCCTGGGCACCGACGTCGTGGCGCTGACCGGCTCCGCCGGGAAGACCTCCACGAAGGACCTCATCGCCCAGGTGCTCCAGCACCACGCGCCCACCGTGTGGACGCCGGGCTCCCTCAACAACGAGATCGGCCTGCCGCTCACCGCGCTCAAGGCCACCGCCGAAACCCGGCACCTGGTCCTGGAGATGGGCGCCCGCGGCATCGGGCACATCGCCTACCTCACCGGCCTCACCCCGCCGCGGATCGGCCTGGTCCTGAACGTCGGCACCGCCCACATCGGCGAGTTCGGCGGCCGCGAGCAGATCGCGCAGGCGAAGGGCGAGCTGGTCGAGTCCCTGCCGGACGAGGCCGCGGGCGGCGTCGCCGTCCTCAACGCCGACGACCCCCTGGTACGGGCCATGACCGCCCGCACGAAGGCCCGTACGGTCCTCTTCGGCGAGGCCGACGACGCCGACGTACGCGCCACCGAGGTGCGGATGACGGAGGGCGGACGGCCTTCCTTCACACTCCACACACCCACCGGGTGCGGCGAAGTGACCTTGCGGCTGTACGGTGAGCACCACGTGTCGAACGCGCTCGCCGCGGCCGCCGTCGCCCATGTGCTGGGCATGTCCGTCGCCGAGATCGCCACCGCGCTCTCCGGGGCGGGCACGCTGTCCCGGTGGCGGATGGAGGTCACCGAGCGGGCGGACGGCGTGACAGTCGTCAACGACGCCTACAACGCGAACCCGGAGTCCATGCGGGCCGCCCTGCGCGCACTTGCCGCGATGGGCGGCGGCGCGCGGGCGAACGGGGGCCGCACGTGGGCGGTGCTCGGTCCCATGGCCGAGCTGGGCGACGAGTCGCTCGCCGAGCACGACGCGGTCGGACGGCTCGCCGTCCGGCTCAACGTGAACAAGCTCGTGGCAGTCGGGGGCAGGGAAGCGTCCTGGCTGCAACTGGGCGCATATAACGAGGGTTCGTGGGGTGAGGAGTCGGTGCTCGTGTCCGACGCGCAGGCGGCGGTCGACCTGTTGCGCAGTGAACTGCGCCCGGGAGACGTCGTGCTGGTGAAGGCTTCCAGGTCCATCGGCCTGGAGCGGGTCGCGCTGGCGCTCCTCGAGCGCGAGGGCGAGGTCACCGGCCGATGAGGCAGATCCTGTTCGCGGGAGTCATCGGGCTCTTCCTGACTCTCGTCGGCACACCGCTGCTGATCAAGGGGCTGGCCCGCAAGGGCTACGGCCAGTTCATCCGGGACGACGGGCCGCGCGGCCACGCCGGGAAGAAGGGCACGCCCACCATGGGCGGCATCTCCTTCATCCTGGCCACGCTGGTCGCGTACGCCCTGACGAAGGTGATCACCTCCAGCCAGCCGACCTTCTCCGGTCTACTGGTGCTCTTCCTGATGGCGGGGATGGGCGTGGTCGGCTTCCTGGACGACTACATCAAGATCGTCAAGCAGCGTTCGCTGGGTCTGCGGGCCAAGGCCAAGATGGCCGGCCAGCTGATCGTCGGCATCGCCTTCGCGGTCCTCGCGCTGCAGTTCTCGGACGGGCGCGGGCTCACCCCCGCCTCCACCCGGCTGTCCTTCGTGACCGACTTCGGCTGGTCCATCGGGCCGGTGCTGTTCGTCGTCTGGGCGCTGTTCATGATCCTGGCGATGTCGAACGGCGTGAACCTCACCGACGGCCTCGACGGACTCGCCACCGGCGCCGCCGTGATGGTCTTCGGCGCCTACACCTTCATCGGTGTCTGGCAGTACCAGGAGTCCTGCGCCAACGCGCAGACCCTGCCGAACCCGTCCGCCTGCTTCGAGGTGCGCGACCCGCTCGACCTCGCGGTCGTCGCGTCCGCCCTCATGGGCGCCTGCTTCGGCTTCCTGTGGTGGAACACCTCGCCCGCCAAGATCTTCATGGGGGACACCGGTTCGCTGGCCCTCGGCGGCGCGCTCGCAGGCCTCGCGATCTGCTCCCGCACGGAGTTCCTGATCGCCCTGCTCGGCGGCCTCTTCGTCCTGATCACCATGTCCGTGGTGATCCAGGTCGGTTCCTTCAAGATGACCGGCAAGCGGGTCTTCCGGATGGCACCGCTCCAGCACCACTTCGAACTCAAGGGGTGGTCCGAAGTCCTTGTGGTGGTCCGCTTCTGGATCATCCAGGGCGTGTGCGTGATCGTCGGCCTCGGACTCTTCTACGCGGGATGGGCAGCGGACAAGTGACCGCCTGGAACGGCAAGAACATCACCGTCGCCGGCCTCGGCGTGAGCGGCGTCAGCGCCGCCCGCGCCCTGGCCGGCCTCGGCGCCGTCGTGACCGTCGTGGACGGCGGCGACGGCGAGGGCCACCGCGCCCGGGCCGCCGAACTCGGCGCCCTGGGCATCTCCGTACGGCTCGCCGACGCCGAGACCCTCCCCGAGGGCACCGACCTGGTCGTCACCTCGCCCGGCTGGAAGCCGGACAGCCCGCTGTTCGCCGCGGCCGCCGCGGCCGGTGTGGACGTCGTCGGCGACGTCGAGATCGCCTGGCGGCTGCGCGGCGAGAACGCCGCGCCCTGGCTCGCGATCACCGGCACGAACGGCAAGACCACCACCACCCGGATGCTCGCGTCGATCCTGCGCGCCGCCGGTCTGCGCACCGCCGCCGTCGGCAACATCGGCACCCCGATCATCGACGTGGTGACCGGCGCCGAGGAGTACGACGTGCTCGCCGTCGAACTCTCCAGCTACCAGCTGCACTGGGCGCCCTCCGTACGGGCCCACTCGGCGGCCGTCCTGAACCTGGCCCCCGACCACCTCGACTGGCACGGCTCCATGGAGGCGTACGCCGCCGACAAGGGCCGCGTCTACGAGGGCAACACCGTCGCCTGCGTCTACAACGTGTCCGACAAGGCCACCGAGGACCTCGTCGTCGAAGCCGACGTCGAAGAGGGCTGCCGCGCCATCGGGTTCACCCTCGGCGCCCCCGGCCCCTCCATGCTCGGCGTCGTCGACGGCATCCTGGTCGACCGCGCCTTCGTCGAGAACCGGCAGAAGAACGCCCAGGAGCTGGCCGAGGTTTCCGACGTCGACCCGCCCGCCCCGCACAACATCGCCAACGCCCTCGCGGCGGCGGCGCTGGCCCGCGCCTTCGGCGTGCCGCCGCGCGCCGTCCGCGACGGCCTGCGCGACTTCCGCCCCGACGCCCACCGGATCGCGCACGTCGCCGAGGTCGCGGGCGTCACGTACGTCGACGACTCCAAGGCGACCAACACGCACGCCGCCGAGGCCTCCCTGGCGGCCTACGAGCCGGTCGTGTGGATCGCGGGCGGCCTCGCCAAGGGCGCCACCTTCGACGAGCTGGTGGCGCGCTCCGCGAAGCGGCTGCGCGGCGCCGTCCTGATGGGCGCCGACCGGGCCCTGATCCGCGACGCGCTGGCGCGACACGCGCCCGAGGTCCCGGTCGTCGAGCTGGAACGGACCGACACTGGGGCGATGTCCGAGGCGGTCCGGGAAGCGGCCCGGCTGGCCGAGCCGGGCGACACGGTCCTGCTGGCACCCGCGTGTGCCTCGATGGACATGTTCGCGAACTACAACGAGCGCGGCGACGCGTTCGCCGACGCGGTCCGCGAACTCGCCGCGGCGGGCGCCTAGCGACGCAGGGGCCGGACCCCTCCGGCCGGCTGCTCGTCCGAGTGGAGGGGAAGATCACACATGCCGGCCAAGCAACTGCTGCCGGGGCGGCGGCCGTCCGCCCCGAAGCCGAGGGCGCAGGGCCGCAAACGGCCCGCTCCGCGCGTGAAAAGGATCACCGGGCGCGGCTCCCTGGAGGGGCTGCGGCGCACCCAGCGGCAGGTGCGCCGGGCCTGGGACCGTCCGCTCACCGCGTATTACCTGATCTTCGGCAGCGCCCTGCTGATCACCGTGCTCGGTCTGGTGATGGTCTACTCGGCCTCCATGATCAAGGGCCTCCAGCTGGGCCTGGGCGCCTCGTACTTCTTCAAGAAGCAGTTCCTGGCCGCCTGCATCGGCGCCGTCCTGCTGCTGGCCGCCTCCCGGATGCCCGTCAAACTGCACCGGGCCCTCTCCTACCCCGTCCTCGCCGGAACCCTCTTCCTGATGGCCCTGGTCCAGGTCCCGGGGATAGGAGTCGCGATCAACGGGAACCAGAACTGGATCTCCCTCGGCGGCCCGTTCATGCTCCAGCCCAGCGAGTTCGGCAAGCTGGCCCTGATCCTGTGGGGCGCCGACCTGCTGGCCCGCAAGGGCGACAGGGAGCTGCTGAGCCAGTGGAAGCACCTCCTGGTGCCGCTGGTGCCGGTGGCCTTCCTGCTGCTCGGGCTGATCATGCTCGGCGGGGACATGGGCACCGCGATGATCCTCGGCGCCATCCTCTTCGGCCTGTTGTGGCTCGCCGGGGCGCCGACCAGGATGTTCGTGGGGGTGCTCGCCTTCGCGGGTGTGATCGTCGCGGTGATGATCCGGACCAGCCCGCACCGGATGGACCGCCTCGCGTGCCTGGGGGCGACAGATCCGGGCAAGAACGACCTCTGCTGGCAGGCGGTGCACGGAATCTACGCCCTGGCGTCCGGCGGCTGGTTCGGTTCCGGACTCGGTGCGAGCGTGGAAAAATGGGGTCAACTGCCCGAAGCCCACACGGACTTCATCTTCGCCATCACCGGTGAGGAACTGGGGCTGGCGGGCACGCTGTCGGTGGTCGCCCTGTTCGCGGCCCTAGGCTATGCGGGTATCCGCGTGGCCGGACGTACGGAGGACTCCTTCGTCAGGTTTGCCGCGGGAGGCGTGACCACCTGGATCACGGCGCAAGCCGTCATCAACATCGGTGCGGTGCTCGGTCTGCTGCCGATCGCCGGGGTCCCGCTCCCGCTGTTCTCCTACGGGGGGTCCGCCCTGCTGCCGACGATGTTCGCCGTGGGACTGCTCATCGCGTTCGCGCGGGAGGAGCCCGCGGCGCGCGCGGCACTCGCGATGCGTCAGCCGAAGTTCGGCTGGAAGCGGGCCGGGCTGAGATGGAAGACGATGAGACGGCGCGTCACGAAGCGTCCGTCCGGAGAGCGGTGAATTTCGGTGCATGTCGTACTCGCCGGTGGGGGGACCGCCGGCCACATCGAGCCGGCGCTCGCCCTCGCGGACGCCCTGCGCAGGCGGGACCCCTCCGTGGGCATCACCGCCCTCGGAACCGAACGGGGCCTTGAGACCCGCCTGGTGCCGGAGCGCGGCTACGAGCTGGGACTGATCCCCGCCGTACCGCTGCCCCGCAAGCCCACCCCGGAGCTGATCACCGTCCCGGGACGGCTGCGCGGCACCATCAAGGCCGCCGAGCAGATCCTGGAGCGCACCAAGGCCGACTGCGTCGTCGGCTTCGGCGGCTACGTGGCGCTGCCCGGCTACCTGGCCGCCAAGCGGCTCGGGGTCCCGATCATCGTCCACGAGGCCAATGCCAGGCCGGGCCTCGCCAACAAGATCGGTTCGCGCTACGCGGCCGCCGTCGCGGTCTCCACGCCCGACAGCAAGCTGCGGGGCGCCCGTTACGTCGGCATCCCGCTGCGGCGTTCGATCTCCACCCTGGACCGGGCCATGGTGCGGCCCGAGGCCCGGGCCGCCTTCGGGCTCGACCCCAACCTGCCGACGCTGCTGGTCTCCGGCGGCTCGCAGGGCGCGCGCAGGCTCAACGAGGTCGTCCAGGCGGTCGCGCCGGTCCTCCAGCGCTCCGGGATCCAGATCCTGCACGCGGTCGGCCCGAAGAACGAACTGCCGCGTGTCGACAACATGCCCGGGATGCCGCCCTATGTGCCGGTACCGTACGTGGACCGGATGGATCTCGCGTACGCCGCCGCCGACATGATGCTGTGCCGCGCGGGTGCCATGACCGTCGCCGAACTGTCCGCCGTCGGGCTGCCCGCCGCCTACGTCCCGTTGCCGATCGGCAACGGCGAACAGCGGCTCAACGCCCAGCCGGTGGTCAAGGCCGGCGGCGGCCTGCTCGTCGACGACGCGGAACTGACGCCCGAGTGGATCCTCAGCCAGATCCTCCCGGTACTCGCCGATCCGCACCGTCTGTACGAGATGTCGCGCGCCGCAGCGGAGTTCGGCCGCCGGGACGCCGATGATCTGCTGGTCGGCATGGTCTACGAGGCGATCGCCGCGCACAGGGCCCGCTGACCCGGGCAGGCACGACGCAGGAGGCAGCGCAGTGGCAGGAGCGACGACCGCACGCGAGGGCGACAAGCCCCCGAAGCCTGCCAAGGCGCCCGAGCAGGGCCGGACGGCGAAGGCGGCGACCGGGCCGGGCTCCCGCGGCCCCGGCGGCCCCCGGCCCGCGCCGGGGCGCCTGCGCCGGGGCCCGGTGCTGCTCGCCGCCCTCCTCGTCGCCGTGCTGCTCGGCGGAGGCGTCACGTGGGCCCTGTACGGGTCCGCGTGGCTGCGCGTCGAGAAGGTCACGGCGGGCGGCACCGAGGTGCTCACCCCCGCCCAGGTGCTCGCGGCGGCGGCGGTCCCGGTCGGCGCGCCGCTCGTCACCGTCGACACCGACGAGATCGAACGCCGGGTCCGCGCGAAACTGCCGCGGGTCGACACCGTGACCGCCACCCGGTCGTGGCCGCACGGAATCGGACTCGAAGTGACGGAGCGCAAACCCGTGCTGCTCATCAAAAAGGGCACGGACTTCGTGGAAGTGGACGCTTCGGGTGTGCGATTCGACACGGTTGCGAAAGCACCCGCAGGAGTTCCGGTCCTCGAACTGTCCGCCGGACGGTCGCCGAGTGCCCGGCGCTTCGACGAGGACCGGCTGCTGCACGAGGCGGTGGCCGTCGCCGGCGACCTCCCCCCGGCCGTCGCCAGGGAGACCCTGCTGGTCAAGGTGGGCTCGTACGACGCGGTCGTCCTGGAGCTCACCCGGGGCCGGAAGGTGATCTGGGGGAGCGGTGAACAGGGTGCCGCGAAAGCCCGCGCGCTGACCGCGCTGCTCAAGGCGGCGCCCAAGGCGGACCACTTCGACGTGAGCGCTCCCACGGCACCTGCGGTGTCCGGGAGTTGACGTCGAGTCGAACACCGGCGCACCCTGGTTGGCCAGCGATATGGGTGATCACATAGGGTGAAAAGAAAAACGGGAGGTTCGGCGTGTTCGTTGAACGCGCACCACTTGTCGACTTAGTGTCCTGTACGGAGAGTCCAGGGAACAGACACACCCTTAACCCTAAACTTCAGGGTTAGGGTTCGGGTCGGCGTGTTGGACCGTCCCACTTTCGGCATCAGTCGTCGCACCGCAGGCCCGCGAGGCGGCGACACGTAACTCGAGGCGAGAGGCCTTCGACGTGGCAGCACCGCAGAACTACCTCGCAGTCATCAAGGTCATCGGTGTCGGCGGCGGTGGTGTCAATGCCATCAACCGAATGATCGAGGTCGGTCTCAAGGGCGTCGAGTTCATCGCCATCAACACCGACGCCCAGGCGCTGTTGATGAGCGACGCCGACGTCAAGCTCGACGTCGGCCGCGAACTCACCCGGGGCCTCGGCGCCGGAGCCAACCCGGCCGTCGGCCGCAAGGCGGCAGAGGACCACCGCGAGGAGATCGAGGAGGTCCTCAAGGGGGCCGACATGGTCTTCGTCACCGCCGGTGAAGGCGGTGGCACCGGTACCGGTGGCGCCCCCGTGGTCGCCAACATCGCGCGCTCGCTCGGCGCCCTGACCATCGGCGTCGTCACCCGGCCCTTCACCTTCGAAGGCCGCCGGCGCGCCAACCAGGCGGAGGACGGCATCGCCGAACTCCGCGAAGAAGTCGACACCCTCATCGTCATCCCCAACGACCGGCTGCTGTCCATCTCGGACCGCCAGGTCAGCGTCCTCGACGCCTTCAAGTCGGCGGACCAGGTCCTGCTGTCGGGCGTCCAGGGCATCACCGATCTCATCACCACCCCGGGTCTGATCAACCTCGACTTCGCGGACGTCAAGTCCGTGATGTCCGAGGCGGGCTCGGCCCTCATGGGCATCGGCTCCGCCCGCGGCGACGACCGCGCCGTGGCCGCCGCCGAGATGGCGATCTCCTCCCCGCTGCTGGAAGCGTCCATCGACGGGGCCCGCGGCGTGCTGCTCTCCATCTCCGGTGGATCCGACCTCGGCCTCTTCGAGATCAACGAGGCGGCCCAGCTGGTCAGCGAGGCCGCACACCCCGAGGCGAACATCATCTTCGGCGCCGTCATCGACGACGCGCTCGGCGACGAGGTGCGGGTCACCGTCATCGCGGCCGGGTTCGACGGCGGACAGCCCCCGGCCCGCCGGGACAACGTCATCGGCGCCGCGTCCACCAAGCGCGAGGAGCCGGCCCCGCCGGTGCGCGCCGCGGAGCCGGTCCGTCCGGCCTTCGGCGGACTCGGTTCGGTCACCCCGCGCGAGGACGTCCAGGTGCCGGTCGAGCCGGCGCCCGCCGAGGCCGCGACCCCCGCGCCCCCGCAGGTCCCGACGGCCCGGCCGTACCAGGACAGCCCGGCCGAAGAGCTGGATGTCCCGGATTTCTTGAAGTGACGATAGAGCGGCACACCGCGAACGGCGCCCACTTCGCTTTCACCGACAGGTGGGGCGGGGGGAGCGCCGTTCCGTATGAGGAGCTGAACCTCGGTGGCGCGGTGGGGGACGACCCGGTCGTCGTCGGCGCCAACCGGGCCGAGGCTGCGCGGATGCTGGGCATCGCCCCGGACCGGGTGGTCTGGATGAACCAGGTGCACGGGCGGGACGTCGCCGTGGTCGACGGCCCGTGGGCCGCCGGCCAGGACGTCCCCGCCGTGGACGCGGTGGTGACCACCCGTCGGGGGCTCGCCCTCGCCGTCCTCACCGCCGACTGCACGCCGGTCCTGCTGGCCGACCCCGTCGCCGGGGTGGTGGCCGCCGCCCATGCCGGGCGGCCCGGACTGGTCGCGGGGGTGGTGCCCGCCGCGGTGGCGGCGATGGTCTCCCTGGGGGCGGAGCCCGCGCGGATGGTGGCCCGTACCGGTCCCGCCGTCTGCGGGCGGTGCTACGAAGTGCCCGCCGCGATGCGGGACGAGGTCGCCGCGGTCGTACCGGCCGCCTTCGCCGAGACGTCGTGGGGGACACCGGCCGTCGACGTGGTCGCCGGAGTGCACGCGCAGCTCGCCGAGGCGGGGGTGGTGGAAACCCACCGGTCCCCGGTCTGCACACTGGAGTCGCGGGACCACTTCTCGTACCGCCGCGACCGGGTGACCGGGCGGCTTGCCGGATACATCTGGTGGGACTGAAAGATGACTGACCGTAGCTCGGAGCTGGCCGCGAACCTGGAGCGGGTGGAGGAGCGCATCTCCACCGCCTGCGCGGCGGCCGGGCGGGGGCGGGACGAGGTGACGCTCATCGTGGTCACCAAGACGTACCCCGCGAGCGACGTACGACTGCTGGCGGACCTGGGGGTCCGTCATGTGGCGGAGAATCGCGACCAGGACGCCGCCCCCAAGGCCGCGGCCTGCGCGGATCTGCCCCTCACCTGGCACTTCGTCGGTCAGTTGCAGACGAACAAAGTCCGTTCGGTGGCGGGATACGCGCATGTCGTACAGTCCGTCGACCGGGCCCGGCTGGTGCCGGCGCTCTCGGCGGCCGCGGTGAAGGCCGGACGCGAACTCGGCTGCCTCGTACAGATCGCGCTCGACGCCGAGTCGGGCGAGCGCGGGGAGCGGGGCGGCGCGGCCCCGGACCTGTTGCCGGAACTGGCGGACCTCGTCGCCGGGGCGCCGGGACTGCGGATCGACGGTCTGATGACCGTCGCCCCGCTGGCCGGTCACTACGCGGGACGCGAACAGGCTGCTTTCGAGCGGCTGCTGGAATTGTCATCCCAGCTGCGCGCGGACCATCCTGCTGCCACGATGGTCTCGGCCGGGATGAGCGCCGACCTGGAACAGGCCGTCATGGCCGGGGCGACACATGTACGCGTCGGCACTGCGGTACTCGGCGCGAGGGCCCGGCTCGGGTAACGTCGCGAAGAAAGTCGGACCACAGCAGAAAATATGGTCATTTCCGCTGATGAGCGGACAGACCACGTGGATCGCAGGCAGTTGGTGACTTTGGTGACAAGGCGACACGGCACCCGCGACACCTGCGACAGGGCGATCCACCACAGAGCGGAGGACTCAGAGAATGGCCGGCGCGATGCGCAAGATGGCGGTCTACCTCGGCCTCGTGGAGGACGACCGGTACGACAACCCGGGGTACGACCCCGACGACGAGTTCGAACCCGAGCCGGAACCGGAACGAGTCCGCGACAGGGACCGACGGCAGCAGCCCGTATCGCACCAACCGCCCGTATCGGAAGAACCGGCACGAATCGTCCAGCCCCCGGCGCAGCGCGAACCCATCGCGATCCCGGTAGAAAACGGACGAGCGCCGCGAATCGCCCCCGTGGCATCCATCACACCTGAACGCCCCACCATGGAGAAGAACGCCCCCGTGATCATGCCCAAGGTCGTCTCCGAGCGGGAGCCCTACCGCATCACCACGCTGCACCCCCGGACCTACAACGAGGCCCGTACCATCGGGGAACACTTCCGCGAGGGCACCCCGGTGATCATGAATCTCACGGAGATGGACGACACCGACGCGAAGCGTCTCGTCGACTTCGCGGCCGGTCTCGTGTTCGGTCTGCACGGCAGCATTGAACGCGTGACACAGAAGGTGTTCCTGCTGTCGCCTGCTAACGTCGATGTCACGGCGGAGGACAAGGCCCGCATTGCGGAGGGCGGGTTCTTCAACCAAAGCTAGACCGACGACTCAGACACGGGACCGGAACGAACGGCCCGGCCGGCAGGCCGACCAGTGACAGCAGGGGAGAGGGAAGCGCGGGATGGGCGTGGCTCTGGAGGTTGTCTACATCGCGTTGATGTGCTTCCTCATCGTGCTGATCTTCCGACTGGTCATGGACTACGTCTTCCAGTTCGCACCCTCGTGGGCACCTGGCAAGGCGATGGTGGTCGTTCTGGAGGCCACCTACACTGTCACCGATCCACCGCTCAAGCTTCTTCGGCGGTTCATCCCGCCGTTGCGTCTCGGGGGCGTGGCACTCGACCTGTCCTTCTTCGTTCTGATGATCATCGTTTACATCCTCATCAGTTTCGTGAGCACCGCAGCGAGAAGCGTGTGAACGATACGGTCTTGCCGACTGCCGACGACTACGTAGAGGTGAAGAAGAGATGCCGCTGACCCCCGAGGACGTGCGGAACAAGCAGTTCACGACCGTTCGCCTCCGAGAAGGCTATGACGAGGACGAGGTTGACGCCTTCCTCGACGAGGTCGAAGGCGAACTGACGCGACTGCTCCGCGAGAACGAGGATCTGCGCGCCAAGCTGGCGGCCGCCACGCGTGCCGCCGCGCAGAACCAGCAGCAGCAGGGCATGCGCAAGCCGGAGCCCCAGGACCAGCGAGGCCCGGGCGCCCCGGTGCCCGCCGCCATATCCGGCCCGCCGCAGCAGCAGCAGCCCCAGCAGATGGGTCCGCCCCAGCTGCAGGGCGGCCAGCCGCAGCTGCCCGCCGGCCCCGGTGGCCACGGCCAGCAGGGTCCGGGCCAGATGGGCGGCCCCATGCAGCAGCACCCCATGGCCGGACAGCAGTCCATGGGCGGCCAGAACCAGCTCGGCCAGCCGATGCAGCAGCAGCAGATGCAGCAGCAGATGGGCCAGCAGATGCAGCCCATGCAGCAGCAGCAGATGGGCCAGCAGATGGGGCAGCAGATGCAGCCCATGGGCCAGCAGATGCAGCCGATGCATCAGCAGCAGCAGCCGCAGCTCCCGCAGCAGGGCCCCGGTGGCGACAGCGCCGCCCGCGTCCTGTCGCTGGCGCAGCAGACCGCCGACCAGGCGATCGCGGAGGCCCGTTCCGAGGCCAACAAGATCGTCGGCGAGGCCCGTTCGCGTGCCGAGGGCCTGGAGCGGGACGCCCGTGCCAAGGCCGACGCGCTGGAGCGGGACGCGCAGGAGAAGCACCGCGTCGCGATGGGCTCGCTGGAGTCCGCCCGCGCCACGCTGGAGCGCAAGGTCGAGGACCTGCGCGGCTTCGAGCGCGAGTACCGCACGCGTCTGAAGTCCTACCTGGAGAGCCAGCTGCGTCAGCTGGAGACCCAGGCCGACGACTCCCTCGCGCCGCCGCGCACCCCGGCCACCGCCTCGCTGCCGCCGTCGCCGGCGCCGTCGATGGCTCCGGCCGGAGCGATGGGCCACTCCATGGGCGGTCCGTCCCCCATGGGCGGTCCCTCCCCGATGGGCGGCCCGTCTCCGATGGGCGGTCCCTCCTACGGTGGCCAGCAGCAGATGTCTCCCGCGATGACGCAGCCGATGGCTCCGGTGCGGCCGGTTGCGCCGCAGCCGATGCAGCAGGCGCCGTCGCCGATGCGGGGCTTCCTGATCGACGAGGACGACAACTAGGCGCGCCTCACCCGTCGGCAGACGGTCGGGCCGGGCCCCGGGTTCCCTACGGAACTCCGGGGCCCGGCCCGTTTCCGTTCCCCGGTCCGGGTCCGGGTCCGAGGAAAGCGAACCCGGCCCGCCCGGCGCCGCCGCCGCGCCCTGCCTCCGGCGGCGCCTCAAACGCCGGCGGGGCTGGATCTGGTGGCGGTGGTGGATGTGCCTGCGGTGGTGCATTTCAGCCCGCCCGGCGTTTGAGGGCACGCCGGGGGCGGCGCCTCAAACGCCGGCGGGGCTGGAGGTGTCTGGGGGTGGCATTTTCAGCCTGCCCGGCGTTTGAGGGCACGCCGGGTATGCCGGTGGCCCGGCCCCCCCCGCGGGGGAGCCGGGCCACCGGGGGGCGTCAGGCCTTGCGGAGGTGGAAGGTCAGGGCCAGGGACTCGTCCTCGAAGGCGGAGCCGAAGGTGGCGTCCGCCTCGCCGCGGGCGTAGTCCGTCGCGAGGACCTCGTCGGCGATGAGGGACGCGTGGTCCGTCAGGGCCGTGACGACCTCCGGGTCCGTGGAGGACCACCGCAGGGCGATGCGGTCGGCCACGTCGAGGCCGGAGTTCTTGCGGGCCTCCTGGATCAGCCGGATCGCGTCACGGGCCAGCCCCGCCAGCCGCAGCTCCGGCGTGATCTCCAGGTCCAGCGCGACCGTCGCGCCCGAGTCGGAGGCCACCGACCACCCCTCGCGCGGGGTCTCCGTGATGATGACCTCCTCCGGGGTGAGGGACACCGGGGCGCCGTTCACCTCGACCTCGGCCGTGCCGGAGCGCAGGGCCAGCGACAGCGCCGCCGCGTCGGCCGCGGCCACCGCCTTCGCGACGTCCTGCACGCCCTTGCCGAAACGCTTGCCCAGCGCCCGGAAGTTCGCCTTCGCCGTCGTGTCCACCAGGGACCCGCCGACCTCCGAGAGGGAGGCCAGGGAGGACACGTTCAGCTCCTCCGTGATCTGCGAGTGCAGCTCCGGCGAGAGCGTGTCGAAACCGGCGACGCCGACCAGCGCGCGGGACAGCGGCTGACGGGTCTTGACGCCCGACTCGGCGCGCGTGGCCCGGCCCAGCTCGACCAGGCGCCGTACCAGCACCATCTGCTGCGACAGCGGGACGTCGATCCGCGCGGGGTCCCACTCCGGCCAGCTGGACAGGTGCACCGACTCCGGCGCGTCCGGGGTCACCGGCACGACCATGTCCTGCCACACCCGCTCCGTGATGAAGGGGGTCAGCGGGGCCATCAGCCGCGTGACCGTCTCGATCACGTCGTGCAGGGTGCGCAGCGCGGCCGCGTCGCCCTGCCAGAACCGGCGGCGCGAGCGCCGCACGTACCAGTTGGAGAGGTCGTCGACGAAGGAGGAGAGCAGCTTGCCCGCCCGCTGCGTGTCGTACGCCTCCAGCGCCTCGGTGACCTCGCGGGTCAGCGTGTGCAGCTCGGAGAGCAGCCAGCGGTCCAGCACCGTGCGGTCGGCCGGGGCCGGATCGGCCGCGCTGGGCGCCCAGTTGGAGGTGCGGGCGTACAGGGCCTGGAAGGCCACCGTGTTCCAGTACGTCAGGAGCGTCTTGCGCACGACCTCCTGGATCGTGCCGTGGCCGACGCGGCGGGCCGCCCACGGGGAGCCGCCGGCCGCCATGAACCAGCGCACGGCGTCGGCGCCATGCTGGTCCATGAGCGGGATGGGCTGGAGGATGTTGCCCAGGTGCTTGGACATCTTGCGGCCGTCCTCGGCCAGGATGTGGCCGAGGCAGACGACGTTCTCGTACGAGGACTTGTCGAACACGAGCGTGCCGACGGCCATCAGCGTGTAGAACCACCCGCGCGTCTGGTCGATGGCCTCCGAGATGAACTGCGCCGGGTAGCGCTTCTCGAAGACGTCCTTGTTCTTGTACGGGTAGCCCCACTGCGCGAACGGCATCGACCCCGAGTCGTACCAGGCGTCGATCACCTCGGGCACGCGCACGGCCGTCAGCGCGCAGCCCTCGGCGGTGCAGGGGAAGGTGACGTCGTCGATGTACGGGCGGTGCGGGTCCAGCGACGAGAGGTCCGTCCCGGTCAGCTCGCTCAGCTCCGCGCGCGAACCCACGCAGGTGAGGTGGTTCTCCTCGCAGCGCCAGATGGGCAGCGGGGTGCCCCAGTAGCGGTTGCGGGACAGCGCCCAGTCGATGTTGTTGTTCAGCCAGTCGCCGAAGCGGCCCTGCTTGACCGAGTCCGGGAACCAGTTGGTCTTCTCGTTCTCCCGCAGCATCGCGTCCTTGACGGCGGTGGTGCGGACGTACCAGGACGGCTGCGCGTAGTAGAGGAGCGCGGTGTGGCAGCGCCAGCAGTGCGGGTAGCTGTGCTCGTAGGCGATGTGCCGGAAGAGCAGGCCGCGCGCTTCGAGGTCGGCGGTCAGCCGCTCGTCGGCCTTCTTGAAGAAGACGCCGCCGACCAGCGGGACGTCCTCCTCGAAGGTGCCGTCGGGGCGGACCGGGTTCACGACCGGCAGGCCGTAGGCGCGGCAGACCGCGAGGTCGTCGGCGCCGAAGGCGGGGGACTGGTGGACCAGACCGGTGCCGTCCTCGGTCGTGACGTACTCGGCGTTCACGACGTAGTGCGCGGGCTCCGGGAACTCCACCAGCTCGAAGGGGCGCTGGTAGGTCCAGCGCTCCATCTCCTTGCCGGTGAAGGACTCGCCGGTGGTGACCCAGTCCTCACCGAGGGCCTTCTCCAGCAGCGGTTCGGCGACGACGAGCCGCTCCTCGCCGTTGGAGGCGACCACGTAGGTGACCTCGGGGTGCGCGGCCACGGCGGTGTTCGACACCAGGGTCCAGGGGGTGGTCGTCCAGACCAGCAGGGCGGCCTGACCGGCGAGGGGCCCGCTGGTGAGCGGGAAGCGGACGAAGACGGAGGGGTCGACGACCGTCTCGTAGCCCTGGGCCAGCTCGTGGTCCGAGAGACCGGTGCCGCAGCGCGGGCACCAGGGGGCGACCCGGTGGTCCTGGGTCAGCAGGCCCTTGTCGAAGATCTGCTTCAGCGACCACCACACGGACTCGATGTACTCGGGGTCCATCGTCCGGTAGGCGTCGTCGAGGTCGACCCAGTAGCCCATGCGGGTCGTCAGCTCGGCGAAGGCGTCGGTGTGGCGGGTCACCGAGTCACGGCACTTGTCGTTGAACTCGGCGATGCCGTACGCCTCGATGTCCTTCTTGCCGTTGAAGCCGAGTTCCTTCTCGACGGCCAGCTCGACGGGCAGGCCGTGGCAGTCCCAGCCGGCCTTGCGGGCCACGTGGTAGCCGCGCATGGTGCGGAAGCGGGGGAAGACGTCCTTGAAGACGCGGGCCTCGATGTGGTGCGCGCCCGGCATTCCGTTGGCGGTGGGCGGGCCCTCGTAGAAGACCCACTCGGGGCGGCCCTCGGACTGCGCCAGGGTCTTGGCGAAGGTGTCGCTCTCGCGCCAGAAATCCAGGACGGCGTGTTCCAGGGCGGGCAGGTCGACCTGAGCGGGCACCTGGCGGTACTGCGGCGGGTTGGTCATGAGGCGTCTTCCTCCGGCGGCGTGAGATCTCCGTCGGAGGGACGAGAGCAGTGCTCCCGCGGTACCACCCTCCTTGGCCGCCGGACGGATCCGACGACCCCCTCATTGGGGCGCGAGCCGGTTCTACTCACCCGGCGGGCGCCCGGGGGCACCTGCGGACTTTCTTCCGGCGGCTCCGGGGTGATCCTTCGCATCGCGCTCGCCCCCGGGCTCTCACCGTCCCCGGGTCGCTCCTGGCTGCGTCCGACGCTACTCGTCCCCATCCATGCCTTTCGCTGGGCCCAGTGTACGGGCCGGGAGGCGACTCGGCAGACCGGTTTACGGGGGGTGGTGCGGGGGGTCGCCGCGGGGTGCGGCGGGGGCGCGGAAGGGGCGCGGAACCGACCCGAACGGGCTCACGCGCGCGTCCGGGCTCCGGCGTGCCGGTAGGACCGGATTATCGGGCCCGGAGGTGGGCACAACGGATGCAGTCGGCCTCGGCGGACGCGTGCCCCGTTGCCGCGGGGCCGAAGTCGATTTATCGTCCCACCACGATTCGCGTGCAATATCACAATATGTGAAGGGGCCGCGGCCATGGTGGCGAAGAAGACCGCCGCGAAGAAGACGGCGTCAGCGAAACAGGCGTCGGCGGAACCGGTACAGAAGGCCGCGAAGAAGGCCGCGGCCACCCAGGGCACGGCCACGGGCACGGCCGGGAGAACGGTGAACAACGTGGCCGGGAAGAGCGGCCCGGCCAAGAGGACGAGCACGGTGAAGAGCAGCACGGTGAAGACCAGCACGGCCAAGACCAGCGACACCAAGAACAGCACGGCCAGGACCAGCACGGCCAAGACGACCGCGAAGCACGCCACGGCCACACCGGCCGCGGAACAGACGGGAGCCCGGACAGTGGTTGCCAAGAAGAGCACGGGCACGGCCAGGAAGGCGGCCACGGCCGCGACCAGCGGGCTGCCCAAGACGCGCGCCGCGGCCACCGTGGCCCCCGCGACGGCGGCGGAGCCCGGTGGGCTCGCCGTCCGCCCGGGCGAGGAGCCGTGGACCCCGCAGGAGGCCGCCGAGGCCCGTACGGAGCTGACCGCGGAGGTGGAGCGGCTGCGCGGCGAGCTGACCGCCTCCGAGCAGGCCATCACGGGCCTGATGCGGGACTCCGGGGACGGCGCGGGCGACGACCAGGCCGACACGGGCACCAAGAACATCACCCGCGAATCGGAGATGGCCCTCGCGGCCAACGCCCACGACATGCTGGAGCAGACCGAGCGGGCCCTGGAGCGCCTGGAGGCGGGCACCTACGGGCTCTGCGAGAACTGCGGCAAGGCGATCGGCAAGGCCAGGATGCAGGCGTTCCCGCGGGCCACGCTGTGCGTCGAGTGCAAGCAGAAGCAGGAGCGCCGCCACTAGGGCGCGACCGCCGTGCGGATCGGGGGCGGACCGGGACGCCACGGAAGCGGCCGCCTGACGTACTCTCGTGTTCTGTTCAGGGTCTCCGGGAGCCTGGCAGCTTCCTGGTCGAGCTAGTTCGAGGGACTCACGTGGCAGAGGCGGAGCGCATCATCGGTACGCCCGAGGTCGGGGACGACGGCCCCCTGCCGGAGTCCGAGCGGCCCAGGGGCCACCGCCGGATCGCGGCACTGCTCATCGTGGCGGTGCTCGCGTACCTCCTCGACCTCGGCAGCAAGATGCTGGTGGTGGCGAAGCTGGAGCACCAGCCGCCGATCCGCCTCGTCGGCGACCTGCTCAAGCTCGACGCGATCCGCAATCCGGGCGCCGCCTTCGGTTTCGGCGAGGCCTTCACGATCATCTTCACCTGCATCGCCGCCGGTGTGATCGTGGTGATCGTGCGGCTCGCCCGCAAGCTCTACAGCCTGCCCTGGGCCATCGCCCTCGGCCTGCTGCTGGGCGGTGCGCTCGGCAACCTCACCGACCGGATCTTCCGGTCCCCGGGCGTCTTCCGGGGCGCCGTGGTCGACTTCATCGCGCCCGCGCACTTCGCCGTCTTCAACCTCGCGGACTCGGCGATCGTGTGCGGCGGGATCCTGATCGTGCTGCTCTCCTTCAAGGGTCTGGACCCGGACGGCACCGTCCACAAGGACTGACCGCGCGAAGCCCCGGGCGGGCCCGCCCGGGCCGCCCGGAGCATGATCGCGGATCGGGCGAGCGGTCTTGTCCTGCATACTCGACAGGTGAGTACGATTCCCGAGATCCGAACCCTGCCTGTTCCCGACGGCCTCGAAGGCGAGCGCATCGACGCCGCGATCGCCCGCATGTTCGGGTTCTCCCGGACGAAGGCGGCCGAACTGGCCTCGGCCGGGAAGGTGTCGGTCGACGGCAGTGTCGTCGGGAAGTCCGAGCGCGTGCACGGTGGCGCCTGGCTCGAAGTCGAGATGCCCGCCCCGCCGCGCCCGGTCGAGCTGGTGGCCGAGCCCGTCGAGGGCATGGAGATCGTCCACGACGACGACGACATCGTGGTCGTGATGAAGCCCGTGGGCGTCGCCGCCCACCCCAGCCCCGGCTGGACCGGCACCACCGTGATCGGCGGCCTCGCCGCCGCCGGCTACCGCATCTCCACCTCCGGCGCCTCCGAGCGCCAGGGCGTGGTGCACCGCCTCGACGTCGGCACGTCCGGCCTGATGGCCGTCGCCAAGTCCGAGCGCGCCTACACCTCCCTGAAGCAGCAGTTCCGCGAGCGCGTCGTGGACAAGCGCTACCACGCGCTCGTCCAGGGCCACCCGGACCCGATGAGCGGCACCATCGACGCCCCCATCGGCCGCCACCCCAGCTCGGACTGGAAGTGGGCCGTGACCCAGGAGGGCAAGCCCTCCGTCACCCACTACGACCTGATCGAGGCGTTCCGCGCGGCCTCGCTGCTGGACATCAAGCTGGAGACCGGCCGTACGCACCAGATCCGCGTGCACATGTCGGCGCACCGGCACCCCTGCGTGGGCGACCTCACCTACGGCGCCGACCCGACCATCGCCAAGCGCCTGGGCCTGACCCGGCAGTGGCTGCACGCGGTGCGGCTCGGCTTCGAGCACCCGTCGGACGGCCGGTGGGTCGAGTTCGAGAGCACCTACCCGGCCGACCTCCAGCACGCGCTGGACGTGATCCGCGCCGAGAGCGAGTGACCGGATGACCGCGGGCGCGGCCGCCGGGCCGGTGGCGTACGAGGTCCGTGTCGCGGCGTCGGAGGCCGATGTCGCGGCCTGCTTCGCCGTGCGGACCGAGGTGTTCGTCATCGAGCAGTCGGTGCCGGAATCCATCGAGTACGACGCCTACGACGCGGACGCGGTCCACGTCCTGGCCGTCGGGCCGCAGGGACCGCTCGGCACCGGGCGGCTGCTGCACGGCGCGGCCGCCCTCGGCAAGACGGGCTCCCCGGACGTGGGATCGCTCGGCCGGCTGGCCGTCACCCAGGCCGCCCGCGGCCTCGGCGTCGGGGCCGCGCTGGTCCGGGCCATCGAGGCCGAGGCCGTACGGCTGGGTCTGAGCGCGGTGGACCTCGGCGCGCAGACGCACGCGCTCGGCTTCTACGAGCGGCTCGGGTACACGGCGTACGGCCCGGAGTTCGACGACGCGGGCATGCCGCACCGGGCGATGCGCCGGCCCCTGGGATAACCGGGACCACACCCCCGGCCCGCACGCCTGAGGCATCCGTGCCCGGGGATGGGGCAGGGTGAGGGAGTGGATCAGCTCGCCCTCTTCTTCGTGCTCCTGCTCGGCGCCGTCGTCACCGTCCCGCTCGGCGACCGGCTCCGGCTGCCCGCGCCGGTCCTGATGACCATCGGCGGGGTGGTCCTGGCCCTCGTCCCGGTGGTCCCGAACGTCGACATCCCGCCCGAGTACATCCTGCCGCTCGTCCTGCCGCCGCTGCTCTACGCCTCGGTGCAGCGGACCTCCTGGCGGCAGTTCGCGGCCAACATCCGGCCCATCTTCCTGCTCGCGGTCGCGCTCGTCTTCGTGACCACCGCCGCCGTGGCCGCCGTCGCGCACGCGGTGGTCCCCGGGCTGCCGATCGCGGCGGCCGTCGCGCTCGGCGCGCTGGTGGCCCCGCCCGACCCGGTCGCGGCGACCGCGGTCGCCGGAGCGCTGGGGCTGCCCCGGCGGATGGTGTCGATCCTGGAGGGCGAGGGGCTCTTCAACGACGTGACCGCCATCGTGCTCTACCACGTGGCGGTCGGCGCTGCCGTCGGCGGCAGCTTCTCCTGGCCCGGCGCGCTGGGCGAGTTCGTGCTGTCCGCCGTCGTCGCGCTGGCCGTCGGCCTGGCCCTCGGCTGGGCCGCCAACCGGCTCATGGGCCGGCTCGGCGACGCCACGCTGCAGATCGGGCTGACCCTGCTGGTGCCCTTCGTCGCCTACGTGCTCGCCGAGGAGTTCGGGGGGTCGGGCGTGCTGGCCGTGCTGACCACCGCGCTGTTCCTGGCCGAGTACGCCACGGACGCGGACGACGTGCTCGGGCGGCTGGCCGGGCACACCTTCTGGGAAGTCGTCGACATGCTGGTCACCGGTGTTGCCTTCGGGCTGATCGGGCTGGAGCTGCACCACGTCTTCGGCACGGCGAGCGGCCGCGAGTGGGCCATGGCCGGGTGGGCGGCGGCCGTCGTCGCGGTCGTGGTCGGGGTCCGGCTGCTGTGGCTGATGCCCGCGTCCTGGCTGGCGCAGAAGCTGCACGACCGGCGCGACGTCGACGAGGAGATCCCGCTGACCTGGCGGGAGAGCGTGGTCATGTGGTGGGCCGGGATGCGCGGGGTGGCCTCGGTCGCGCTGGCCCTGGCCCTTCCGTACCGGACGGACGACGGGGAGCCCTTCCCGGTCCGCGACGAGATCGTCTTCATCGCCTTCGCCGTGATCATGGTCACACTGCTGATCCAGGGGCTCACCCTGCCCTGGCTGGTGCGCCGCCTGGGGGTGGAGGCGGACGAGGACGCGGAGCGGGACGTCGAGCGCGCGCTCGCGATCCGCGCCGCGCGGGCCGCCAAGCGGCGGCTCAAGGAGATCGAGGAGGTGGAGCAGCTCCCGGACGACCTGGTCGAGCAGCTGCACCGGCGGGCCTACGACGTCGGCGCCAGGATCAGCCCCGA
The DNA here is from genome assembly GCF_056435825.1 of Streptomyces sp. NPDC043876. Lineage (NCBI taxonomy): Bacteria > Bacillati > Actinomycetota > Actinomycetes > Kitasatosporales > Streptomycetaceae > Streptomyces > Streptomyces sp. NPDC043876. Next base: position 874,664 of record NZ_JBWKDV010000002.1, read on the forward strand.
CATGGTCGACGACGAGCGGCGCGAGGCGTACGCGAAGCGGGTGGAGCGGATCCGGGACGTCCAGCGCATCCAGCGGGAGATGATGTCCGCCGCCCGCCACGAGGTGCTCGCGGCGCGCAGCGAACCCGGCGCCGATCCGGAGATCGTCGACCGGGTCCTGCGCCACCTGGACGTCCGCAGCCTGCGCAATCCGTAGGCCGGTCCACCAGGCCCCCGAGCCCCTGCGGCTACACCTGGTAGCGGTCCGGGGCGAACAGGTCCAGGTGGCCCGCGATCCACTCCGAGGTCAGGGCCAGCCCCCCGGTGAGGGAGACCCGCGGCTGCCAGCCCGCCCACTCGCGGGCCCGGGAGTTGTCCGACAGCAGCCGCTGCACCTCGCTGCCCGACGGGCGCAGCCGCGCGGGGTCGGCCACGACCTCCGCGTCCCGGCCCGAGGCGGTGATCAGCGCGGCGGCCAGGTCCCCGATGGAGATCTCCTGCCCGGAGCCGAGGTTGACCACCTCGCCCAGGGCCCGGTCGCACCCGGCGAGCGCCAGGAACCCCTCGGCCGTGTCCGTGACGTAGGTGAAGTCGCGGGTCGGGGTCAGCGAGCCGAGGCGGATCTCCCGGGCGCCGGAGTGCAGCTGCGCGAGGATCGCCGGGATCACGGCCCGCGCCGACTGCCGGGCGCCGTAGGTGTTGAAGGGCCGCACCACCGTCACCGGCAGCCCGAAGGCGTGGTGGAAGGAGAGCGCCATCATGTCGGCGCCGATCTTGGACGCGGAGTACGGGGACTGCGGCTGGAGCGGGTGGGCCTCGGAGATCGGCGCCGTCAGGGCGGTGCCGTACACCTCGCTGGTCGAGGTGTGCACGAGGCGCCGCACCGCGTGGCGCCGGCAGGCCTCGGCGACGTTCTCGGTGCCGGTCACGTTCGTCTGCACGTAGGCCCCGGGGGAGACGTAGCTGTACGGGATCCCGATCAGCGCGGCCAGGTGGAAGACGGTGTCGCACCCGGCCACCGCGTCGCTCACCCGGCCCGCGTCCCGCACGTCGCCCGCCCACATCTCCACCGGGCCGCCCGGGTCCGCCAGGTAGCGCGCGAGGTGGCCCTTGTCCGCGTAGGGCTTGTAGTGCACGAAGGCCCGCACTCGGGCGCCCCGCGCCACCAGCAGGTCGACCAGGGTGGAGCCGATGAACCCCTCCGCCCCGGTGACCAGGACGGTGCGCCCGCTCCAGTCGGCGGCGGGGGCGGGGCGTGCGGCGCCGGGGTGTGCTGCGGTGCTCATGCGTGCTGCTCCAGGGAGGTGTAGAGGAAGGGGGAGGGGAACGGCAGGGGGTGGCCGGCGACCCGCAACACCTCGGCGGCCAGGAGTTCGGCGGCCCGCGCGTGCGGGCCCGGATCCGCGGCGCCGGCCATGGCGGCCAGCCGGGCCGGATCGGCCAGCAGCGGCCCCACCAGCTCGGCGAGCCGGGCGGCGGTGGTCTCGCCGTCGGGCAGCAGCAGGCCCGCGCCCGCCTCCGACAGCACCCGGGCGTTGTGCGTCTGGTGGTCGCCGGGCGCGTGCGGGTAGGGCACCAGCACGGCCGGGACCCCCGTCGCGGCCAGTTCCGCGACGGTCGCCGAACCCGCCCGGCACACCACCAGGTCCGCCGCCGCGTACACCAGGTCCATCCGGTCCAGGTAGGGCACGGCCCGCGCGATCCGGTGGCCGCCGTTCGCCGCCAGCTCCCCGGCCGCCGCGTCCAGCGCCCCCGGCCCGGTCTTGACCAGCAGCTGCACGTCGTCCCGCTCGCGCCACAGCCCGGCCAGGGCGGTCGCCGCCCCGGTCAGCCGTACGGCGCCCAGGCTGCCCCCGTTGAACACGACGAGCCGCCGACCGGCGGGCACCCGCAGGGCCCGCCGGGCCTCGTGGCGCAGCGCCTCGCGCGCCGGGCGGTCCAGCCGCGCGAGCCCGGACAGCGCCGCGGAGATCGGCATTCCGGTGGTGAGCGCGTGCGCCCCGCCCGCCAGGTGGGCGCGGCTGCGGTCGAAGGCGACCGCGATGTGCGGGGTGAGCCGGGCCGCGAAGCGGTTGGCCCGGCCGGGCACCGCGTTGGACTCGTGGATCACGGCGGGCAGCCCGGCCATCCGCGCCCCCAGGACGGCGGGCGCGCTCGGGTAGCCGCCCATGCCGACGGCGACCTGTGCGCCCTGGGCGCGGATGACGGTGTGGGCCTGGCCCGCCGAGCGCAGCAGGGCCGCGGGCAGCAGGTAGCGCTTCGCGCCGAGCGCGGGATCGAAGGGGATCATGTCGACGGTGTGCAGCCGGTAGCCCGCGCCGGGGATCAGCTCGGTCTCCAGGCCGCGTTCGGTCCCGATGAACGAGATGACCGCCCCGGGGACGGCGGCGCGCAGCGCGTCGGCGAGCGCGAGCCCCGGATAGATGTGGCCGCCGGTGCCGCCCGCACCGATCACGACGGAGAGTGGTGTGGTCATGGCCGCACACTCCCGGTGCGCCCTAAGAAGGTTCTAAGAGGTTCGGCCGGCCGCCTTTGGCACTCTGTGTCCCATGAGCAGTCAGCCGAGCGGTGGCCGTGGTCAGCGGATCCTGGTGGTCGACGACGAGCCGGAGGTGCGGGCCGCCGTCCAGGACGGACTCGCGGTCGAGGGGTACGAGGTGCGCGGGGCCGCCGACGGGCTGGCCGCGCTGAGCGAGGTCGGGAGCTGGCAGCCGGACGCGCTGGTGCTGGACGTGATGATGCCGGTGCTCGACGGGCTCGGGGTGTGCCGTCAGCTGCGGGCGCTGGGCGACCGGACGCCCGTACTCGTCCTCACCGCGCTCGGCTCGGTCAGCGAGCGGGTCGACGGGCTGGAGGCGGGGGCGGACGACTACCTCGTCAAACCCTTCGCCCTGGACGAGCTGGTGGCCCGGGTCCGGGCGCTGCTGCGGCGGGCCGCGCCGGAGCCGGACGGCGGGCCCGCCGAACTCGGCTTCGCCGACCTCGTCCTCGACCCGGCGACCCGGACCGGGCGCCGGGGCGGCCGGAACCTGGAATTCAGCCGGACCGAGGCCGCCCTGCTCGAACTGCTGCTGCGCCATCCCGGGCAGGTGCTCCCGCGCGAGCTGATCCTGGAGCTGGTGTGGGGGCGCGACTTCGGCCCGGACTCCAACTCGCTGGCCGTGTACGTCGGCTACCTGCGCCGCAAGCTGGAGGCCGCGGGCGAACCGCGCCTCGTCCACACGGTGCACGGGGTCGGCTACCGGCTGGACGCGGCGTGAGCGGGCAGCGCGCCGGGGGCGGGGGCGGTGGCGGGCCGCGCGGTGCGGGGCTCCGCGGGCGCGGCCGCCGCGGGCTCGGCGCGCCCTGGCGGCGGCGCCGGCCGCTGCGCACCCGCCTCGCGCTCGCCGTCACCGCAGCCGTGGCCTTCGTCGCGCTCGGGGTCTGCGTGGCCGCGTTCCTCGTCGTGCGGTCCGCGCTCTACGAGCAGCTCGACAGCAGCCTCACCCAGTCCGCCCGGCTCGCCGCGCAGCGCGGCGCGGGGGCCGGGCCCGGGACGCTGGCCGGGGAGTGCCGCTTCCGGGCGGCGCCCGCCTGCGCGGAGGTGGTGCCGCGGGATCCCGGGCGGGACCCGGCCAAGGGGTTCCTGCTGCCGGTCGACGAGCGGACCCGGGAGGTCGCCGCGGGCGAGCGCCGGCCCTTCTACACGGACATCGAAGTGTCCGGCTTCCCCGCCCGGATGCTGACCACCGACTTCGCGGACGGGCGGGCGCTCCAGGTCGCGCTGCGCGCCGACTCCGTCGAGGCGGGGATCACGGAAGCCGCCTGGCAGCTGATCCTGACCGGCGCGGCCGGGGTGCTGCTCGCCGCCTGGCTCGGGTACTGGGTCTCGCGCACCGGGCTGGCGCCGGTCACCCGGCTCACCGCCACGGCCGAGCGGATCGCCGCGACCCGCGACCCCCGGCACCGGATCGAACTGCCCCCGCCGGGGCGGGAGGACGAGATCACCCGGCTCGCGGACAGCTTCAACACGATGCTGGGCGAGCTGGAGCAGTCCGTCACCGCCCAGCGCAGGCTCGTCGCCGACGCCTCGCACGAACTGCGCACCCCGCTGACCGCGCTGCGGACCAACGCCGAACTCCTGGCGCGCGCCGACCGGTTGACCCCGGAGCAGCGGGAGCGGGCGAGCGGGGCGCTGGGCCGCCAGCTGCGGGAGGTGACCGGGCTGGTCAACGACCTGATCGAGCTGGCCCGGGACGAGGAGCCGCAGCCGCTGGTGGAACGGGTGCGGCTGGCCGCGCTGCTGGAACACGGGGTGGCGGCGGCCCGTACGCACTGGCCGGCCGTGCCGTTCGCCCTCCGGGTGGCCGAGGAGCTCCGCACGGCCGGGGAAGAGGCCGGGGGCACGGTCCCCGGCGTGCCGGCCCGGCTCAGCCGGCTGCTGGCCAACCTGCTCGACAACGCCGCGAAGTTCAGCCCTCCCGGGCTCCCGGTGGAGGTCGAACTGACCGCGTCCGGCGGCCGTCCGCAGCTGACGGTCCGGGACCACGGCCCGGGCATCGCGGACGAGGACCTCCCGTACGTCTTCGACCGCTTCTACCGCGCGAACGCCTCCCGCGCCCTGCCCGGTTCGGGTCTCGGCCTGGCCATGGCCCGCCAGATCGCCCGCGCGCACGGGGCGGAACTGACGGCTGAGCGGGCGCCGGGAGGCGGGGCGCTGTTCCGGCTGGCTTTCGGTGGGGGCGGCGGCGTGTAGGCCGGGGCGGGCTCGACGGACGGAGTCCGGCGCAGCGGCGCGAAGCCGGTGAGGCCCCCCGGGGCCGAGGCGTGCGAGGGGCGCGTCAGGAGAGGGGTCCGGGCGGGGCCTCGACGGCGGGTGAGGTCGCGATGCGGGGGAGGGCGTAGGGGTGTTCCGCGGCCAGCCAGGCGATCAGCCGCTCGCGGACCGCGCACCGCAGGGTCCAGATGTCGTCCGCGTCCTTCGCGGTGACCACGGCCCGGACCTGGATGGTGTGCGGGGTGGTGTCGGTGACGACCAGGCCGCTGGAGCGGCCGTCCCACTCGGGGTGCTCCTTCAGGATGTCCTGGAGCTTCTCCCGCATCAGGGCGACCGGGGCCCGGTGGTCCAGGTGCAGGAAGACCGTCCCGGTCATCTCCGCGCCGCCGCGCGACCAGTTCTCGTACGGCTTCCCGGTGAAGTACGACACCGGCATGGTGATCCGCCGCTCGTCCCAGGTCCGCACGACGAGGAAGGTCAGGGTGATCTCCTCGACCTTCCCCCATTCCTTGTCCACGACGACCGTGTCCCCGATCCGGACGGTGTCGCCGAAGGCGATCTGGAGTCCGGCGAAGAGGTTCCCGAGCGTGGACTGGGCGGCGATGCCGGCCACGATGCCGACGACGCCCGCCGAGGCCAGCATCGAGGCGCCCACCGTCCGCATCGTGGGGAAGGTCAGCAGCATCGCGGCGACCGCCAGCACCACGACCATCGCGGTGACGGCCCGCTGGATGAGCGTGATCTGCGTACGGACGCGGCGCACCCGGGCCTGGTCGGTGGCCCCGGCGGCGTAGCGGAAGTACACCGATTCGACGGCCGCGGTCGCGATCCGCACCAGCAACCAGGCCGCCGCCGCGATCAGGACCAGGTCCAGGGCGCGGCCGACGGGCACCCGGTAGATCCCCAGCGTCCCGGCCTGCAGGTACGAGGCCCGGAGCAGGGCGGCCCACAGCAGCAGCAGGAACGGGGGGCGGCAGCGGCGCAGCAGACCCCACAGCGGGGTCTCGCGGTGCCGGGCGTCGGCGCGGCGCAGCAGCAGGTCGAGCAGCCACCCGGCGAACAGGGTGAGTACGACCGAGCCGCCGATCACGATCAGCGGGCGCAGTACGGTCTCCATGCCCAGACCGTAGCGGAGCCGGTCGGGCTCCCGTGGGCGGGAGTCCGCCGAGCTGGCACGATTGACCCATGAACATCATGCTTTTCCACTCGACGTACGGTCTGCGGCCCGCGGTGCTCGCCGCGGCCGAGCGGCTGCGGGCCGCGGGGCACGAGGTGCAGGTCCCCGACCTCTTCGAGGGGCGTACGTTCGGGACGGTCGAGGAGGGCATGGCCCACCAGGAGGAGATCGGCCGCGACGAGCTGCTCCGGCGCGCGGTCCTGGCGGCGGCTCCCCACTCGGACGGCGGTCTGGTCTACGCCGGTTTCTCCTTCGGCGGCTCGGTGGCCCAGCACCTCGCCTTCGCCGACGCCAAGGCGCGCGGGCTGCTGCTCCTGCACGGCACCTCCGACATCGCCGACGACGCGGCGGTCGACGACCTGCCGGTCCAGCTGCACATCGCGGACCCGGACCCCTTCGAGCCGCACGACTGGCTGACCGCCTGGTACCTGCGGATGCGGCGCGCGGGCGCGGACGTGGAGGTCCACCGCTACCCGGGTGCGGGTCACCTCTACACGGACCCGGAACTCCCGGACTACGACGAGGAGGCGGCCGAGCAGACCTGGAAGGTGGCTCTGGCCTTCCTCGACAACCTGTAGGAGGACCGGCGGGCCCGCACGGGCCGGATACGGCGAGGGGCACGGCCCGGCGGATGCCGGACCGTGCCCCTTTCGGCGCCGGAGGACTAGGCGCGGTAGGCGGTCCACATGCTCTTCATGCGGGCTACCTGGCCCGAGGTGAACTGGTACATGCACGAGTCGTACGTGTAGTCCATGAAGTTGTGGATCGGGTCCGCGCCGCTGGCGGTGCAGGTGTCGCGCCCGGTCGGGCACTCGAAGGCCGCGCTCGACTCGGCCGGGGTGTCGGTGACCGAGTCACCGCTGCCCGAGCAGCCGCCCTGGAAGGTGTGGTAGAGGCCCAGCCAGTGGCCGACCTCGTGGGTGGCGGTGTCGCCCTGGTTGTAGTTGGTGGCGGAGCCGCCGGGGACGGAGCTGTTGAGGATGACCACGCCGTCCATCTTGGGCTGCGAGTTGTACGAGCTGGGGAAGGTGGCCCAGCCGAGCAGCCCGCCGCCGAGGTTGGCGGTGTAGAGGTTCAGCGCGTTCTTGCCGCCCTTGCGCAGAGCGTTCTTCATGTTCTTCTCGGCCGTGGTGCCGTCGGAGACGGTGTACCAGGTCGCGTTGTTCGTGGTGTCGGTGCCGGCGAGCGCGAACTGGAAGCCGGAGTTGACGTTGCCGGTGCCCTGGCCCGCGTAGGCGGCGTTCAGGACGGCGATCTGGCTGTTGATCTGCGCGGACGTCAGCTGGCCGGCGGTGCCGTTGGTGATCACGTGGACGTAGACCGGGATGGTCGTCGTCGCGGCGACGGCGTCGGCGCGCAGGCCGTCGAGCTGCTGCGCCTTGGCGGTGGCGGCCGCCAGGCCGAGCTTCGACTTGAGGTCCGCGTCCATGGCCTTGACCTGGGCGTCGGTCAGCTCGTTGGAGTCGGAGGCGTGCTGCGTGTGGGGGCGCGCGACACGGGCGTTGGCGGCGGCGCCGGTCCCGGCGCCCTGGTCGGCGCAGACCTCGGCGGGGGTCTTGACGGCGGAGGCGGCGGCGACCGAGGTGGGGGAGGTCAGCGGCGCCAGGGCAAGGGTTCCGGCGAGGACGGCCGTTCCCATGAGGCGGCGGCGGAGAAGGGGGGATATGCGGGCGACAGCGCGCACGTGGGCTCCTCGTAGCGTGGTGGGGGCGGAGGTATTTCCTCACGCTGGCGCGAAGCTTACGTGTGCATGTCATCTTCAAGTCAATGCTTGAAAGTAAAAGATTTGTTGCTTCCGGGGAGTGGGGGCCTCCGGAAAATGGCCGAAAACCCCCACGCGCCGGAAATTTGACGGCGCGTCAGCGCACCGGCCGGTCTGCCCGCTCCACCTTCTGGGTACCGTTCAGCGTCCGGTACGAACGCTCCCAGGACGAGGTCGCGTTCTGCTTCGTCTTGTCCGAGATCGTGTAGTAGTCCATCTGCGACCGCTCGGCCGTCACGTCCAGGACGCCGTACCCGTGAGCGTCCATGTCCAGCCATTTCACATGGCGGTTGGCGGCCTTGACGGCGGTCTCGGCCACCAGCGAGACGGTGTCGGCCGGGACGTGGAGGATGTCGTCGAGGTTGTCCGAGGTCACCGAGGTCACCACGAACTCGACCGCCGCCGACTTCGAGAAGGGGTACGTCGCGGCCGTCACCGGCACGTCGTTGGCCCACGCCATGTGGATGTCACCGGTCAGGAACACCGTGTTGCGGATGTCGCGGCCGCTGAGATGGCCCAGCAGCTCCGCCCGGTCGTCCGTGTAACCGTCCCACTGGTCGACATTGACGGCGAGGCCGCCCTTGGGCAGCCCCAGCAGCCCGGCCAGCGGCTCCAGCAGGTGCGCCGGGAGCGCGCCGAAGGCCACCGGGGAGATCATCACCGAGGTGCCGACCAGTTTCCACGCGGCTTGCGAGGAGGCCAGCCCGGACTTCAGCCAGTCCAGCTGGGCCCGCCCGGTGATGCTGCGCTCCGGGTCGTCCACCGCGCCGCTGCCGACGCCGGCCTGCTGGGAGCGGAAGCTGCGCAGGTCCAGCAGGAGGAGGTCGACCAGGTCGCCGAAGCGCAGCTGCCGGTAGACGGTGCCCTCGGTGGAGGGGCGCACCGGCATCCACTCGAAGTAGGCCCGCTTCGCGGCGGCGGCGCGGGCCGCCCAGTCGCCCTCGGCGCCCGGCGTGTGGTTCTCCGCGCCGCCGGACCAGGCGTCGTTGGCGAACTCGTGATCGTCCCATATCGCGATCACCGGGTGGGCCGCGTGCAGCGCCTGGAGGTCGGCGTCCGTCTTGTAGTTCCCGTGCCGGGTGCGGTAGTCGGCGAGGGTGAGGATCTCGTGCGTCGGCGCGTGCGGGCGCACCACGTACTTCGGCTCCGGGAAGCCGCCCGTCTTGTACTCGTAGATGTAGTCGCCCAGGTGCAGCACCGCGTCCAGGTCGGCGCGGGCGGCCAGGTGCCGGTAGGCGGAGAAGTAGCCCGACTCCCAGTTCGCGCAGGAGACCACGCCGAAGCGGATGCCGGGGACCCGCGCGCCGGCCGCCGGGGCGGTACGGGTCCGCCCGGCCGGGGAGACCGTGTCCCCGGCGGTGAACCGGTACCAGTAGGCGGTCTGCGGACGCAGCCCCCGCACGTCCGCCTTGACGGTGTGGTCGGCGGCCGCCGTCGCCGTGACGGAGCCGCTCGCGGTGATCCGGGTGAAGGCCCGGTCCTCGGCCACCTCCCAGTCCACGCGGGTGTCGGGGCCGAGGCCGGAGCCGGGGACGGCCCCGGCGGTGGGGGTGACGCGCGTCCAGAGCAGGACGCCGTCGGGCAGCGGGTCGCCCGAGGCGACGCCGTGCAGGAAGGCGGGCGCGTTCGCGGCGGCCCGGGCGGGCGCTGCCAGGGCGGCCGTCGCGGCGACGGGGGCGAGCACGGCGACACCGGCGGCGGCCTTGACGACCGTACGGCGACGCGGCTCGGCGGAAGGAGAGGGGAGATGACTGGTCACGGCCGGTCAGATTACTGGCCGGTAGGGCTGCGGGACAGCCCTGGGAAAGCAAAGGGCGGGCGAACTCCCGGAGTTCGCCCGCCCCTGTCGCCCGGTGCCCCGGATCAGCCCTTCAGGGCCGCGTCGATCGCGGTGTTGTACGCCTCGACCGTCTGCGGGGTCTCTATCTTCTTGCCGTCCATCTTCAGCGTCGGGGTGCCGGTCACGCCGGACTTGTCGAACGCCTTGGACATCTCCAGCGCCCACCGGTCGTAGGTGCCGTCCTCGACCGCCTTCTTGAAGGCCGCGTTGCCCTTGAGGGCCGGGACCTGGTCCGCGACCTTCAGCAGGGCCGCGTCCTTGGCGAAGGCGTCGTCGCGCTCGTCGGGGTGGTTCGCCGTCGAGTACAGCGCCGCCTTGTACTCCAGGAACGCCTCCGGGCTGACGTCGAGCGCCGCGCCCAGCGCGCTGAGCGCGTTCTTCGAGCCCTCGCCGGAGGACATCTTGTCGATGAAGGTCGCGCCGATGTACTGGAGCTTGAACTTGCCCGCGTCGACGTCCTTCTTCACCTGCGCGCCCGCGGTCTGCTCGAACTGGGCGCAGGCCGGGCAGCGGGAGTCCTCGTACAGCTCCAGGGTCTTCTTCGCGTCCGCCTTGCCGATGACCACGGTCGTGCCGTTGTCGCCGGTGGTGTTCTTCGGCTTGACCAGCGTGGCCGTGGCCGCGGCCTCCCAGGCGGTGGGCTTGGTGTTCTGGACGACCGCGTAACCGATGCCGCCCGCCAGCGCGAGGGTCACGACGACCGCGCCCGCCACCATGACCTGACGGCGGACCTTGTCCTTCTTCGCCTGGCGCTCGCGCTCGGCGCGCAGCTTCTCGCGCGCGGCTGCCTTGTTGGCGTGGCTGTTGCGGGAACTCATGGGGTACTCCGTGGGATCAGGGACTGCGGATGGGGGACTGCGTGCGTCAGGCGCCGAAGACGGGCGCCGGACGCGGCGGTCCCCTCCGTCCCACGGAATGGGCGGGGAAGCGGGTACGGGCCCCCACGCCCGGAAGGACCGCCCGCAGTGCGGGCCGCCGGGACCCGGGGGCCGCGGCCACCGAAGCCACCGCGAGCAGCAGCGGCCGGAAGGCGCGCACCGCGATCACGCGCAGCAGCCGGCCCAGGGCCCGCTCCCCGCGGCGCAGCCACAGGGCGGCCAGCAGCCCCACCGAGACGTGCGCCGCCAGCAGCAGCCAGGGAGTCCAGGGTCCGGGCGAGGTCAGCAGCAGCGCCGGGTCGGCGGCGGGCCCGGCGACCGTGGCCAGCGGCCCGCCCACCGGGGTGCCCCCGCACAGCTCCGCCAGCCCGAGCGCGCGCAGCGGGCCGTCGACCGGGCCGCCCGCGGGGCCGTAGCAGAGGTGCTGGGCGGCGCTGAAGGCCGTGTCGGCGGCCAGCTCCAGCGGGACGAGCAGCCCGCCGATCGCGGCGAAGCCGCGCTCGCGGCCGGCCAGGACGAAGGCCGGTCCGAAGACGGCGGCGAAGGCGCCGGCCAGCAGGACGGGCGGCAGCGGCACCCGGGACAGCAGGACGTGCGAGCCGGCCGAGAGCAGCACGACGAACGCGCTGAACAGCGCCGCCCGCAGCCCTCGGAGCCCGCGCAGCCCCCGGAGCCCCGCCTCTGATATGTCCATCGCGGCCGAGTGTGCCACGCGTCCCTGTGAAGGAGGACCCCGGCCCCACTCACATAAACGGACTTTTACGGAGTGATCCGCCCATTGCGGAAGAGGTCCACGAAGATCTGGTGGTCCGCGCGCGCCCGGGCGCCGTAGGCGTGCGCGAAATCGACCAGCAGCCCGGCGAAGCCCTCCTCGTCGGCTGCGATCGCCGCGTCGATGGCCCGCTCGGTGGAGAAGGGCACCAGCGACTGCCCGCTCTCGGCCGCGTCGGCCGCCGCGTGCATGGTCGCCGTCGCCCGCCCCAGGTCCGCGACCACGGCCGCGATCTCCGCCGGGTCGTCGATGTCCGACCAGTCCAGGTCCACCGCGTAGGGGGAGACCTCCGCGACCAGCTGCCCCGACCCGTCCAGCTCGGTCCAGCCCAGCCACGGGTCGGCGTGCGCCTGGAGCGCGCGCTGGGAGATCACCGTGCGGTGGCCCTCGTGCAGGAAGTAGTCCCGTACCGCCCGGTCGGTCACGTGCCGGGAGACGGCCGGCGTCTGCGCCTGCTTGAGGTAGATCACGACGTCGTTCTCCAGGGCGTCGCTGTGCCCCTCCAGCAGGATGTTGTAGGAGGGCAGGCCCGCCGAGCCGATGCCCACGCCCCGGCGGCCGACCACGTCCTTGACCCGGTAGGAGTCCGGGCGGACCAGCGACTCCTCCGGCAGGGTCTCCAGGTAGCCGTCGAAGGCGGCCAGCACCTTGTACCGGGTCGCCGCGTCCAGCTCGATCGCGCCGCCGCCCTCGGTGAAGCGGCGCTCGAAGTCGCGGATCTCGGTCATCGAGTCCAGCAGCGAGAACCGGGTGCGCGCGCGGGCCGCCCGCAGCGCCCCCAGCAGCGGGCCGTCGGCGGTGTCCAGAGTGAAGGAGGGCACCTCGTCGTTCTTCGCGCCGGTGGCCAGGGCGTGGATCCGCTCCCGGTAGGCGGCGGCGTACGTCCGCACCAGGCCGCTGATCTGGTCGTCGCTGAGCGCCTTGGTGTAGCCGATCAGGGCGACGGAGGCCGCGAAGCGCTTGAGGTCCCAGGTGAAGGGGCCGACGTACGCCTCGTCGAAGTCGTTGACGTTGAATATCAGCCGGCCGTTGGAGTCCATGTAGGTGCCGAAGTTCTCGGCGTGCAGGTCGCCGTGGATCCAGACCCGGCCGGTCTGCTCGTCCAGGTACGGGCCGCCGTGCCGCTCCCGCTCCAGGTCCGCGTAGAACAGGCAGGCGGTGCCCCGGTAGAAGGCGAAGGCGGAGGCCGCCATCTTGCGGAACTTGACCTGGAAGGCGGCGGGGTCGGCCGCGAGCAGCGAGCCGAACGCGGTGTCGAACACGTCCAGTATCTGCTCGGCGCGCTGCTCGTTCGTCGTCTCGGTGACCGCCATGGCGGGTGCCTCCAGGTGGCGCGGGTGGTTCGGGCTGCCGGTCGGTTTCCGGACAGCGTCCATGGTCCTGCAACGGACGACCGTACCGTTCGGTGCCCTCCCACCCGCCACCCGACCACCACCCCTCATCGAGCGCTTCGCGCGCTCCCCGATCTTCGACCGGGTCGACGTAGACTTCGAGGCTGCCCCCTCACTTCCCCCGGAGGTCTGCCGTCGTGACCAAAACGCCGTTCACGCACCTGCACGTCCACACCCAGTACTCGCTGCTGGACGGTGCCGCGCGGCTGAAGGACATGTTCAACGCGTGCAACGAGATGGGCATGTCCCACATCGCCATGTCCGATCACGGCAACCTGCACGGGGCCTATGACTTCTTCCACACGGCGAAGAAGGCGGGCATCACTCCGATCATCGGGATCGAGGCGTACGTCGCCCCCGAGTCCCGGCGCAACAAGCGCCGCATCCAGTGGGGCCAGCCGCACCAGAAGCGCGACGACGTCTCCGGCTCCGGCGGATACACGCACAAGACGATCTGGGCCGCGAACGCCACCGGCCTGAACAACCTCTTCCGGCTCTCCTCCGACGCCTACGCCGAGGGCTGGCTCACCAAGTGGCCCCGCATGGACAAGGAGACCATCAGCCAGTGGTCCGAGGGGCTCATCGCCTCCACCGGCTGCCCCTCCGGCGAACTCCAGACCCGGCTGCGCCTCGGCCAGTTCGACGAGGCCCTCAAGGCCGCCTCCGAATACCAGGACATCTTCGGCAAGGAGCGGTACTTCCTGGAGCTGATGGACCACGGCATCGAGATCGAGCGCCGGGTCCGCGACGGGCTGCTGGAGATCGGCAAGAAGCTCGGCATCCCGCCGCTGGTGACGAACGACTCGCACTACACCTACGCGAGCGAGGCGGGCGCCCACGACGCCCTGCTGTGCATCCAGACCGGCAAGAACCTCTCCGACCCGGACCGCTTCCGCTTCGACGGCACCGGCTACTACCTGAAGTCCACGGAGGAGATGTACGCCATCGACTCCTCGGACGCCTGGCAGGAGGGCTGCGCCAACACCTGGAAGGTCGCCGAGCAGGTCGACACCGAGGGCATGTTCCAGTTCCGGAACCTGATGCCGAAGTTCGACATCCCGGAGGGCCACACCGAGGTCAGCTGGTTCCGCGAGGAGACCATGCGGGGCATGCACCGCCGCTACCCCGCGGGCATCCCGGACGACCGGATGAAGCAGGCCGAGTACGAGATGGACACGATCATCTCGATGGGCTTCCCCGGCTACTTCCTCGTGGTCGCCGACTTCATCATGTGGGCCAAGAACCAGGGGATCGCGGTCGGCCCCGGCCGTGGTTCCGCGGCCGGCTCGATCGTCGCCTACGCCATGGGCATCACCGACCTCGACCCGATCACCCACGGCCTGATCTTCGAGCGGTTCCTGAACCCCGAGCGCGTCTCCATGCCCGATGTCGACATCGACTTCGACGAGCGCAGGCGCGTCGAGGTGATCCGGTACGTGACCGAGAAGTACGGCGCCGACAAGGTCGCCATGATCGGCACCTACGGCACCATCAAGGCCAAGAACGCGATCAAGGACTCCGCGCGCGTCCTGGGCTACCCCTACGCCATGGGCGACCGGCTCACCAAGGCCATGCCCGCCGACGTCCTCGGCAAGGGCATCCCGCTCTCCGGCATCCTCGACCCGAAGCACCCGCGCTACGGCGAGGCCGGCGAGATCCGCGGGATGTACGAGAACGAACCGGACGTGAAGAAGGTCATCGACACCGCCATGGGCGTCGAGGGCCTCGTCCGCCAGATGGGCGTGCACGCGGCCGGCGTCATCATGTCCAGCGAGACGATCACGGACCACGTGCCCGTCTGGGTCCGGCACACCGACGGCGTCACCATCACCCAGTGGGACTATCCGAGCTGCGAGTCGCTCGGCCTGCTGAAGATGGACTTCCTCGGCCTGCGCAACCTCACGATCATGGACGACGCCGTCAAGATGGTGAAGGCCAACAAGGGGATCGACATCGATCTCCTGGGCCTGCCGCTCGACGACCCCAAGACCTTCGAACTGCTCGGCCGCGGCGACACCCTCGGCGTCTTCCAGTTCGACGGCGGCCCCATGCGCTCCTTGCTGCGCCTGATGAAGCCCGACAACTTCGAGGACATCTCCGCCGTCTCGGCCCTGTACCGGCCGGGCCCGATGGGCATGAACTCGCACACGAACTACGCCCTGCGCAAGAACAAGCAGCAGGAGATCACCCCGATCCACCCGGAGCTGGAGGAGCCCCTCAAGGAGATCCTCGGCGTCACCTACGGCCTCATCGTCTACCAGGAGCAGGTCCAGAAGGCCGCCCAGATCATCGCCGGGTACTCGCTCGGCGAGGCCGACATCCTGCGCCGCGTGATGGGCAAGAAGAAGCCCGAGGAGCTGGCGAAGAACTTCGTCATCTTCGAGGCGGGCGCCAAGAAGAAGGGCTTCAGCGACCAGGCGATCAAGGCGCTGTGGGACGTCCTGGTCCCCTTCGCCGGCTACGCCTTCAACAAGGCCCACTCGGCCGCGTACGGCCTGGTCTCCTACTGGACCGCCTACCTCAAGGCGAACTTCCCGGCCGAGTACATGGCGGGTCTGCTCACCTCGGTCAAGGACGACAAGGACAAGTCCGCGATCTACCTGAACGAGTGCCGGCGCATGGGCATCAAGGTGCTCCCGCCGAACGTGAACGAGTCCGAGCCGAACTTCGCCGCGCAGGGCGACGACGTGATCCTCTTCGGGCTCACCGCCGTCCGCAACGTCGGCACCAACGTCGTCGACTCGATCATCAAGACGAGGAAGGCCAAGGGGAAGTACTCGACCTTCCCCGACTTCCTCGACAAGGTCGAGGCCGTGGTCTGCAACAAGCGGACCGTCGAATCCCTGATCAAGGCCGGGGCCTTCGACGAGATGGGCCACACCCGCAAGGGCCTGGTCGCCCACCACGAGCCGATGATCGACAACGTGGTGGCGGTCAAGCGCAAGGAGGCCGAGGGGCAGTTCGACCTCTTCGGCGGCATGGGCGACGAGAGCGCGGGCGACGAGCCCGGCTTCGGCCTCGACGTCGAGTTCTCCGACGTGGAGTGGGAGAAGTCCTACCTGCTCGCCCAGGAGCGCGAGATGCTCGGCCTCTACGTCTCCGACCACCCGCTCTTCGGCCTGGAGCACGTGCTGTCCGACAAGACGGACGCGGGCATCTCGCAGCTCACCGGCGGCGAGCACGGGGACGGCGCGGTCGTCACCATCGGCGGCATCATCTCCGGCCTCCAGCGCAAGATGACCAAGCAGGGCAACGCCTGGGCGATCGCCACCGTCGAGGACCTCGCCGGTTCCATCGAGTGCATGTTCTTCCCGGCGACCTACCAGCTCGTCTCGACCCAGCTCGTCGAGGACACCGTCGTCTTCGTCAAGGGCCGCCTGGACAAGCGCGAGGACGTGCCCCGCCTGGTCGCCATGGAGATGATGGTCCCCGACCTCACCTCCGCCGGAACCAACGCCCCGGTCGTCCTGACCATCCCCACCGTCAAGGTCACCCCGCCGATGGTCACCCGTCTCGGCGAGATCCTGCGCCACCACAAGGGGAACACCGAAGTCCGGATCAAGCTCCAGGGGCCGCGCACCACCACGGTGCTGCGCCTCGACAAGCACCGGGTGCAGCCCGACCCCGCGCTCTTCGGCGACCTCAAGGTGCTCCTCGGCCCGGCCTGCCTGGCCGGATAGCGCCGCCGCCGCAGGGCCCGCGGGCCCGGCGGGTCGCGGTACGTGAAGAAAGGGCGCGTCCGGAGACATCCCGGACGCGCCCTTTCACGTACCGCACACGGAGGCGTCAGTTGTGGCCGAAGCGCTTCTCCCGGCCCTTGCGCGCCATGTCGGCGGGCGTGGGGTGCGAGATCCGCTGCTGGGCCTGATCCGTCAGCGACGAACTCCTGGCCTGATCGGCTCCGCGTTCCGGAGCCGAGGACTTCTGCGGTTCGCGGTTCTGCTTCTTGTTCTTGGCCATGGTGGAACCTCCGTGAGGGTCTAGGGGCCAGGACCGCCTTCACCCTCACATACCGCCCCAAGGGCCGCATTTTGGATCATTACTGCGCGTAGTCGGCGCCTCGCCCGCGCCCGCCGTGAGATCCGCCACGCCGATGATCGAGTTCCGGCCGTCAACCTCCTTGCGTTCGGGCAGACTCGGGGAAAACCCAGACCGTCCCCCCGCTCGGCCGGGCGGGACCCCCAGGGAAGAGGGTGGAAACGTGGACCGCTGCGTCGTCCTGGTGGACGCCGGCTATCTGCTGGGCGCCGCCGCGAGTCTCCTCGCAGGGGAGCCCTCGCGCTCCCGGATCACCGTCGACCACGCCGCCCTCATCCAGGGCCTGCGCGAGCGGGCCGAGGCCGACACGGAACAGCCCCTGCTGCGCATCTACTGGTTCGACGGCGCCCCCGACCGGGTACCGCAGCCCGAGCACCGGCGGCTGCGCGTCATGCCCCGCGTCACCGTCCGCCTGGGCGCCCTGACCCGCAGCGACGGCCGCTGGGCGCAGAAAGGCGTCGACGCCGCCATGCACGCCGAACTGACCGAACTCGCCCGCAACCGGGCCTGCTCGGACGTCGTCCTCGTCACCGGCGACGGCGACCTGCTCCCCGGCCTGATGTCCGCCAAGGAACACGGGGTCGCCGTCCACCTCTGGGCCGTCCAGGCCGCCGACGGCGACTACAACCAGTCCGAGGACCTCGTCGCCGAGGCCGACGAGCGCCGCGTCCTCGACCGCGCCTGGATCACCCGCGCCGTCCGCGCCCGCGACCTCTCCGGACTCTGCGCCCCCGCCCCCGCTCCGCGCCCCGAGATCGCCGCGATCCTCTCGGCCCCGCTGCCCGAAGCGGCCCTCGCCGAAGCCGGCCGGGGCGGCTCCGGCCCCGGAGGCCGGCGCGAGGCGGAGCCCGCCGCCCCCCGCAGCGACCCGGCCGGGGCGACCCAGCCCGTGGCCCCCGGCCGGCCCGTGCCCACCCCCAAGGACCTCGCCGTGCTCCGCGCCCCGGGCCACGGCGCCGGCCCCGCGCCCACCGCCAACGGCCAGCAGGTCTCGCCCGGCGCCCAGGCGCCCAGCGCCCTGCGCTGGTCCTCCGACAAGGGCTGGATCGACCGCGCCGGACCGCTCGGCGAACCCGCCGAGACCGCCTCCCTGCCCACCCTCGCCCAGCTCACCAGCGCCGAACAGCGCTGGGCCGACCGCGAGGAGGACATCACCACCGTCGGCGGCGACCCCTTCGAGGTCGGCCAGGTCTTCGCCCGCCGCTGGATGGAACGCCTGCCCGAGAGCGTCCACCTGCACAAGCTGTCCACCATGTACCCGCGCATCCCGCACCGCATCGACGGCGAGCTGCTGCGCTACGCCGCCCGCTTCGGACTGCTCGCGCACAAGGACGACCAGATCGACGAACACGACCGCTACGCCATCCGGGCCGGATTCTGGCGGGAGATCGACGTCCGCGCCGCCGCCGAGCAGGCCACCGCCACCGCGCCCGCCGCCACCCCGAGCGCCTCCGCCCTCTCCCCGGGCGGCGGATGAGCCCCGGGCCGTGGATGAGCCCGGGCACGGATCAGCCCCGCGCCGCCCGTCCGGCCCCCCGCCCGGGCCGGCCGCCGCGCCCCGGGGACGGCGGCGACGCGGGAACCCCGTAGGCTGCTCCCTCGTGGATACGGGCACAGCACAGGCAGGACGCGAACGGTCCGCGGCACCGGGACCGGGGGACCGGCCGGGGGACGTCGTCTGCGCCGTGCGCGACCTGGTCAAGACCTACCCCGCGGCCCGGGGCGGCCGCGGAGCCCCCGCCCTGCCCGCCACCCGCGCCAACGACGGCATCAGCCTCGACGTCCGCCGCGGCGAGATCTTCGGCCTCCTCGGACCCAACGGCGCCGGCAAGTCCACCCTGGTGCGCCAGCTGACCGGGCTGCTGCGGCCCGACTCCGGCTCGGTCACCCTGCTCGGCCACGACCTCGTCCGCCACCCCGAGCGGGCCTCCCGGCTGCTGGCCTACCTGGGCCAGGAATCCACCGCCCTCGACGAGCTGACCGTGGCCCTGGCCGCCGAGACGACCGGACGGCTGCGCGGACTCGGCCTGCGCGAGGCGCGCGCCGAGCGGGACGCCGTCCTCGACGAACTCGGCCTGACCCCGCTCGCCGCCCGGCCCCTGAAGAAGCTCTCCGGCGGCCAGCGACGCCTCGCCTGCTTCGCCGCCGCCCTGGTGGGGGAGCGGCCCGTACTGGTCCTGGACGAACCCACCACCGGCATGGACCCCGTCGCCCGGCGGGCCGTCTGGCGCGCCGTGGACCGCAGGCGCGCCGAACGCGGCGCCACGGTCCTCCTGGTCACCCACAACGTCATCGAGGCGGAAACGGTCCTCGACCGGGTCGCCGTCATCGACCAGGGCCGCGTCATCGCCTGCGACACCCCGGCCGGACTCAAGGCCGAGGTCTCCGGCGAGGTCCGGCTCGACCTGGTGTGGCGCGAGAGCGCCCCGCTGCACGTCCCGGAGGTCGCGGCCCTGCTGGAGCGGGCCGAGGAATCGGGGCGCCGCTGGACCCTGCGCCTGGGCGCCGACGCGGCGCGGGCGGCGGTGGCCGCCGTCACCGGCGGCCCCGCCTTCGCCGCGCTCGACGACTTCACCCTCGCCACGCCCAGCCTGGAAGACGTCTACCTCGCCCTGGGCGGGCGTACGAAGGGCCTGGTCAAATCGTGACGACCATCGCGGACATCCCCGCACGCACCACCGCGGAGCCCGCCGGGCCCGCGCCGCTGGCCCCCCGGGCCCGCTTCTTCCCGTCGCTGGCCGCCGTCTACAAGGCGCAGCTCTCGCGGGCCCGGGTCTCGCGGATCCCGCTGTTGTTCGTCGCGACCTTCCAGTCCGTCGGCATCATGATCCTCATGCGGGGCGTGGTGGACGGCGGCGGCGGCTCCGAGGCGCGGGCCGTGGTGGCCGGATCGTCGGTCCTCGTCGTCGCCTTCGTCGCGCTGAACCTGCTGGCCCAGTACTTCGGCCAGCTGCGCGCGAGCGGCGGGCTCGACCACTACGCCACCCTGCCCGTGCCGCCCGCCGCCGTGGTGCTGGGCGCGGCCGCCGCGTACGCGTCCTTCACCCTGCCGGGGACCCTGGTCACCGCCGTCTTCGGGTGCGTGCTGTTCGGGCTGCCGATGGGCGGGCTGTGGATCCTGGTTGCCGTGGTGCCGCTGGCCGGGGCCGCGCTGGCCGGGCTCGGCGCCGCGCTCGGCCTGCTGGCGCCCCGGCAGGAGCTGGCCACGCTGGCCGGGCAGCTGGGCATGTCGGCCGCGCTGCTGCTCGGGGTGCTGCCGCCCGAGCGGATGCCGGACGTCATCGTGTGGGCGCGGGACCTGCTGCCCTCGACGTACGGCGTGGAGGCCTTCGCCCGTACCTTCGCCCCGCACCCGGACTGGGCCTCCGTCGGCGCCGACCTCGCGGTGTGCGCGGCGGTCGGCGCGCTCTCGCTCGCCGTCGCGACCAAGGCGTACCGGCGGGCGGCGGTCCGCTGACGCCGGGCCGCGTTCCACCTGGCACGATGTGGGGGTGACCGAAGCCGTGACCCCGCCGCCGTCCCGCGACCCCTTCGGGCCGCCCGTGCTCGACGAGCGCGTGCCCGACCAGTCCGACCGGCCCGCAGCCACCGGCGGCCCGGCGGTGAGCGCCGCCGAGATCCGCGACGGGGCGGCCGTCGCCCTCCTGGTGGGGTTGGCCGGAGTACTGCTGGGACTGCTGTGGGTGTGGCTCTCGCCGCGGCTCCAGTACGTCTCCAACGGGGAGGCGGTGTTCCTCAAGGACACCGAGAACGAGGCGCGGATCGGGTCCGACGGGACGTTCCTGCTGCTGTCGGCGGGGCTGGGCGCGCTGAGCGCGGTCGCCACCTTCCTGTGGCGGCGGGCCGGGGGCGTGCCGCTGGCCGTCGGGCTGGGGCTCGGGTCCGTCTTCGCCGCGCTGGTGGGGTGGCGGCTGGGGCTGTGGCTCGGGCCGTCGGGGGACGTGGTCGCGCGGGCGAAGGAGGCGGGCAAGGGGGTTCCCTTCGACGCGCCGCTGGAGTTGCTGGCGTACGGGGTGCTGCTGGCCTGGCCGATGGCCGCGGTGGCGGTCCACCTGGCCCTGACGGCCCTCTTCACCCCCCAAGACCCGGCCCCCGAGCCCCCCGCGGCGGCCCCGCACCCCTGACAGCTCCCGCTGCCCCGTCCGCCCCGGCGGCGCGCGCGTGCCCTCCGGGGGCGCCTCAAACGCCGGCGGGCTGGGTTTGCCGCCGGGTGGCGGGCCCCGTGTGCGCCGGGTGTCGTCGGTTGCCGCTGGGTGGCTCGCGTCGTGTGCGCCTGCGGCGTATCGGTCCTCCGGAGGCGCCTCAAACGCCGGCGGGGCTGGAATGGGTGCGCACAGTGGGGTCATGCCCGTGTGTCGGTGGGTGGTGGCTGCCTGGCCTCGTGTGCGCCTGCGGCGTGTATGTCCTCCGGAGGCGCCTCAAACGCCGGCGAGGCTGAGTTTGCTGCGGCGGTCTTGGACCTGCCGCCCGACGGCTGGGACTACTGCTCGCCCTACGGGCCAGCCGCCTGAGGACACTGCGGCTTCGCGCATCGTTGAGACACGGCGACGGGTCGCGCCCCACCCCCAGCCCCGCCGGCGTTTGAGGCGCCCCTGGAGGGCGGAATGCGCCGCAGGCAGGTCTGGCCATCTCAGCCTCGCCGGCGTTTGAGGCGTCCCCGGTAGGGCGGAATGCGCCGCAGGCAGGGCCCGGGCGTTGCTCGGCCGTCCCAGCCTCGCCGGCGTTTGAGGCGCCCCCGGAGGGCCCACACGCCGCAGGTGCACACGCCGCGCGAACCACCCGGCGCACCCGAGGCCCGCAACCTGGCGGCACACCCAGCCCCGCCGGCGATTGAGGCGCCCCTGGAGGGTGGGCGCGGGGGCAGCCGCGGTCAGGGGCGGGCGATCGGGGCCAGGGTGGCGGCCGTCAGGGTGGCCAGGGCCGTCGGGGGGAGCTCGACCTCCAGGCCCCGGCGCCCCGCCGAGACGCAGATCGTGGCGTGCCCCGCGGCCGACGCGTCCAGCACCGTCGGGAGCGCCTTGCGCTGCCCCAGCGGAGAGATCCCGCCCCGCACGTACCCGGTGGTGCGCTCCGCCAGCGCGGGATCCGCCATCGCGGCCCGCTTGCCGCCGACCGCCGCCGCCAGCGCCTTCAGGTCCAGGCTCCCGGCCACCGGGACCACGGCCACGGTCAGCTGCCCGTCGACCTCCGCCACCAGCGTCTTGAAGACCCGCTCCGGGGACATGCCCAGCGCGGCCGCCGCCTCCTCGCCGTACGACGGGTGCGCCGGATCGTGCACGTAGGCGTGCGTACGGAACTCCACGCCCGCGGCGGTCAGCGCCACCACGGCCGGGGTGCCGGAGGCGGCCCCGGCCCCCTTCGTCTTCTTCGGCATGCCGGTCCCGCCCTCAGTTCAGGTTCGTGGGCGTGCGGGTCAGGTCGATCATCGGCAGCGACGGCAGATGACGGATGACCGCCGTCTCCGCCCGCAGCAGCGTCAGTTCCTCCGCGAGCCGCGTCGCCGTGTCAGGAGCCTGGAGCAGCCGCTGCTTGGACGGGATGTCCAGCACGGCCGCGGCCGCCACCAGGTACGACACCACGGAGGGGTCGTCCGGCAGCTCGGCCCCCGTCAGGGACCGCTCCCGGGCCCCCGCGAGCCGCTTCTGGTACGAGCGGAACGCCCGCAGCACCCCCTCGGCCAGCGCCCCCGCACTGTCACCCGCGTCCTCCGGCAGCTCCTCCAGCTCGGCCACCAGGAAGGGCCCGGTCGCGTCCACGGACAGCAGCCGCACCCGGGTGGTCCCGGTGGCCAGCACCTCGAAGCTGCCGTCCTCGCGCTCCCGGATCGTCGCCGCGTCCGCGACGCAGCCCACCCGGTGGAAGGCCTGGATCGGGTCGGCGCCGAAGCCCGCGGCCGGGCCGCGTTCCGGCAGGGCCGTCTGGTCGGGCAGGCCCGGCGCGGTCGGCGCCACCTCACGGCCGTCGCGGATCGCCACGACGGCGAAGCGGCGCGGTTCCTCCTCGCCCGTCTTCAGCAGGTCGCGCATCATGGCGCGATAACGCTCCTCGAAGATGTTCAGCGGGATGACGAGTCCCGGGAACAGCACCGTGTTGAGCGGGAAGAGGGGCAGGCGAACGGTGGTCACCGCCTCAGGGTAGTGGCCGTGCGGCCACGCCCGTCACTCTGTCCGCCCACCGCGTAGCGCCGCAATCCCGCCGCCTCAGCCCCGCCGCAGCAGCCGGGACGCCCCCGTCGCCACCGTCGTCGCCAGCACCCACCCCAGCAGCACCAGCGCGGACGCCCCCCACTGCCAGCCGCCCGTCAGCAGCCACTGTCCCTGCTGCCCGAGGTCGATGACCGGAAGCAGCAGGTCCAGGGCGTACAGCGCGGCGCTCCACTGCGGGTGCTCGTCCGCCTTGATCGGCTGCGGGTCGTGCGTGGAGAACAGCACGGTGCCCGCCGCCCACAGCACCGCCATCCACAGCGCGGCCCGCCCGGGCCGGTACCCGTAGGCCATCGTCCAGTCCTGGAGGTGCCCCCACGCCCGCGCCGCGGGCGGCAGCGTCGCCCGCCGCCTGCGCATCTTGGCCAGCAGCACCTCCCGCGCGTCCGCATCCTCGCCGCTGGCCCGCAGGACGGCCGCGAGGCGCTCGTACGGCTCCGGGGTGTACTCCGCGCAGGCCGCCTCCGCCCACGCCAGGCGGCGCGCCAGCGGGAAGTGGCCGCGCGGCGCGAGGTTCTCGTAGACGAAGCCCTCCATCGACACCGCGCCCGGCGCCGCGGGCCAGCTGGTGGACTGGTCGACCAGCTTGACCACCTTCGCCCCCGACACCACCACCCGCCCGCGCTCCGGCTGCTCGCCCACGAACCGCAGCTCGGGGGTCTGGATCCGGCGCAGCGAGACCTCCTGCTCCTCGGTGAGCAGGAACCGGGCGCCGAAGAAGTCCACCGCGTCCCCGAACCGCCCGTCGTCCAGCCGCAGCCCGCCCCGGCACTCGAAGCGCCGCGCCCGGCCGCCGCGCGTGGGGGTCTGCCCCCAGCCGTAGGGCGGGGTCGCGCCGGGGTCCCCGGACCCGCCGACCAGGGCGATCGAGGTCAGGTAGAGGGTCCGCTCGACGGTCAGGGTGGGCGCGTTCAGGGCGAGCCGCCCGTACGGGTTGCTCAGCCGGGCACCGCGCAGGCTCATCGACACCCCGACCTTGGCGCCGCGCAGGCTGACCTCCCCGTACGTCTCCAGCAGGTCGGCCTGGAAGTCCTGCGCCACCGACATCCCGTCGGCGGCGATCGCCCGCCCCCGGTCGTCCCGCCGCACGACCAGCTGGCTGATCAGCAGGTCGGTGCCGATCTGCGCGTCCGTCAGCCGGATCCCGCGGGCCACCCGGCAGCGCAGCAGGTGCAGGTCCCCGGCGGTGTGCAGACGGGCCGCGTCGAGCCGGGGCACCGCGCAGTCGACCACGCGCAGGGTGCCCAGCCGGGTCTCGGACAGCTGGACCTCGCTGTCGAAGCGGCAGGACTGGAGTTCGACGTACGGGTCCACCGTGCCGCCCGACAGATCGAGCCGCCCCGTGATCCGCGCCCCCCGCAGCTTCAGCGAGGACACCCGGCCCGGCACCGGCGGCGGCCCGTGGAGCAGCAGCAGCGCCACCACCCGCGCCCGGACGCTGCGCTCCGGCCCCCAGACCCCCTCCCCGTGCGGATCGTCCTCGCCGGCGACCCATGAACTCAGGTCGCAGACGTTCCCGGTGCGGAAGGCGTTCCACATCCGTCGTTCGGCCCCCGTCAAACCCTCCGGCTCCTCGCCGGGACGTGGCTCGGCCACGGCGGCCCCCCTTCCGCTGTCTCCCCCGGTCACTGCGTGCAGTCGAACGCTAGGTGACGCCGGTGACAGCCGGGACGCGTATCAGCCAGTGATACGGACGAACGGTGGCGAGATGCGGTCTGAGAGAATTGCGGGGTGATCTCACGTATCGACCTGCGCGGCGACTCCCTCCCCGAGGGTGGCGCCCTGCGCGATCTGCTGCCCCGTGCCGAGTTCGACGTAGCGGCCGCCCTGGACAAGGTGCGGCCCATCTGCGAGGACGTCCATCATCGCGGCACGGCGGCGCTGATCGAGTACGCGCAGCGGTTCGACGGGGTCGCGCTGGAGCGGATCCGGGTCCCCGGCGAGGCCCTCAAGGCCGCCCTGGAGGAGCTGGATCCGGCCGTCCGCGCGGCCCTGGAGGAGTCGATCCGGCGCGCCCGGATCGTGCACGCGCAGCAGCGCCGCTCCGAGCACACCACCCAGGTCGTCCCCGGCGGCACCGTCACCGAGAAGTGGGTCCCCGTCGATCGCGTGGGCCTCTACGCGCCCGGCGGCCGGTCCGTCTACCCATCCTCCGTGATCATGAACGTGGTCCCGGCCCAGGAGGCGGGCGTTCCCTCCATCGCGCTCGCGTCCCCGCCGCAGGCCGACTTCGGCGGCCTGCCGCACCCGACGATCCTGGCCGCCTGCGCGCTGCTCGGCATCGACGAGGTGTACGCGGCCGGCGGGGCCCAGGCCGTCGCGATGTTCGCGTACGGCACGGACGAGTGCGCCCCGGCGAACATGGTGACCGGCCCCGGCAACATCTGGGTCGCCGCCGCCAAGCGCTACTTCACCGGGAAGATCGGCATCGACACCGAAGCCGGCCCCACCGAGATCGCGGTGCTCGCGGACGCCACGGCCGACCCCGTGCACGTCGCCGCCGACCTGATCAGCCAGGCCGAGCACGACCCGCTCGCCGCCGCCGTCCTCGTCACGGACTCCGAAGAGCTGGCCGCCGCCGTGGAACGCGAGCTGGATCCGCAGGTCGCGGCCTCCAAGCACGTCGAGGACCGGATCCGGCCCGCCCTCGCCGGCCGCCAGTCCGCGATCGTCCTGGTCGACAGCCTGGAGGACGGCCTCACCGTCGTCGACGCCTACGGCGCGGAGCACCTGGAGATCCAGACCGCCGACGCGGCCGCCTGGGCCGCCCGGGTCCGCAACGCGGGCGCGATCTTCGTCGGCCCCTGGTCCCCGGTCTCGCTCGGCGACTACTGCGCGGGCTCCAACCACGTGCTGCCCACCGCCGGCTGCGCCTGCCACTCCTCGGGCCTGTCCGTGCAGTCCTTCCTGCGCGGCATCCACATCGTCGACTACACGCGCGACGCCCTCGCCGAGGTCACCCACCACGTGGTCGCCCTCGCCGAGGCCGAGGACCTGCCCGCGCACGGCGCCGCCCTCAAGGCGCGCTTCGGGTGGAAGGTGCCCACCCAGTGAGCGCCGACATCGGCATCGACGACCTCCCCATCCGCGACGAACTGCGCGGCAAGAGCCCCTACGGCGCCCCGCAGCTCGACGTACCCGTCCAGCTCAACACCAACGAAAACCCCTACGGCCTGCCCGAGGAACTCGTGGCGCGCATCGCGGAGCGCGTCGCCGACGCCGCCCGCACCCTCAACCGCTACCCCGACCGGGACGCCGTCGAGCTGCGCACCGAGCTGGCCGCCTACCTCACCCGCACGGGCGGGCACCCGGTCGCGCGGGAGAACGTATGGGCCGCCAACGGCTCCAACGAGGTCCTCCAGCAGCTGCTCCAGACCTTCGGCGGACCCGGCCGCACCGCGATCGGCTTCGAGCCCTCCTACTCGATGCACGCCCTGATCGCCCGCGGCACCGGCACCGGCTGGATCTCCGGCCCGCGCCGGGACGACTTCACCATCGACGTGGACGCGGCCGTCCGGGCGATCGCGGAGCACGCCCCGCACGTCGTCTTCATCACCTCGCCCAACAACCCCACCGGCACCGCGGTCGAAACCGGGACGGTCCTCGCGCTCTACGAGGCCGCCCAGGCCGCCCGCCCGTCCCTGGTGGTCGTGGACGAGGCGTACGTCGAGTTCAGCCACCGGGAGTCGCTCCTGCCGCTGCTCGAAGGCCGCCCGCACCTCGTGGTCTCCCGGACCATGTCCAAGGCCTTCGGCGCCGCCGGACTGCGCCTGGGCTACCTCGCCGCGCACCCCGCCGTCGTGGACGCCGTACAGCTGGTGCGCCTGCCGTACCACCTGTCCGCCGTCACCCAGGCGACCGCGCTGGCCGCCCTGGAGCACACCGACACCCTGCTCGGCTACGTCGAGCAGCTCAAGGCCGAACGCGACCGGCTGGTCACCGAACTGCTCGCCACGGGCTACGAGGTCACCGCGTCCGACGCGAACTTCGTGCAGTTCGGGAGGTTCGCGGACTCCCACACCGCATGGCAGCAGATCCTGGACCGGGGTGTCCTGGTCAGGGACAACGGAGTACCCGGGTGGCTGCGGGTCACCGCCGGCACCCCGGCCGAGAACGACGCGTTCCTGGAAGCGGTTCGCGCACTGAAGAAGGAGCAGCAGGCATGAGCCGCATCGGACGGGTCGAACGGACCACCAAGGAGACCTCGGTCCTCGTCGAGATAGACCTCGACGGCACCGGCAAGGTCGACGTGTCCACCGGTGTGGGCTTCTACGACCACATGCTCGACCAGCTGGGCCGCCACGGACTCTTCGACCTCACCGTCAAGACCGAGGGCGACCTGCACATCGACAGCCACCACACCATCGAGGACAGCGCCCTCGCGCTCGGCGCCGCCTTCCGGCAGGCCCTCGGCGACAAGGTCGGCATCTACCGGTTCGGCAACTGCACGGTCCCGCTGGACGAGTCCCTCGCCCAGGTGACCGTCGACCTGTCGGGCCGCCCGTACCTGGTGCACACCGAGCCCGAGAACATGGCGCCGATGATCGGCTCGTACGACACGACCATGACCCGGCACATCTTCGAGTCGTTCGTCGCCCAGGCCCAGATCGCCCTGCACATCCACGTCCCGTACGGGCGCAACGCCCACCACATCGTGGAGTGCCAGTTCAAGGCACTGGCCCGGGCCCTGCGCTACGCCGCCGAGTTCGACCCGCGGGCCGCGGGCATCCTTCCCTCCACGAAGGGCGCCCTCTGACCGTGAACGGCCTCAACACCATCCTCATCGTCCTCGGCCTCTTCCTCGCCGGCGGCGTCTACTCCTTCCAGAAGCAGAAGATGCCCGTGTCGGTCGTCGTCCTGCTGGCCATCGGCTCCGTCATGTGTCTGGTAGCCGGAATCCTGCGCATCCAAGGAATCTGGGAATGACCCCCACCAAGAAGGTCGTCGTCTTCGACTACGGCTTCGGCAACGTCCGCTCCGCCGAGCGGGCCCTCGCGCGCGTCGGCGCCGAGGTCGAGATCACCCGCGACTACGACAAGGCCATGGACGCCGACGGGCTGCTCGTCCCCGGCGTCGGTGCCTTCGAGGCGTGCATGCGCGGCCTCAAGCAGGTCCGCGGCGACTGGATCATCGGCCGCAGGCTCTCCGGCGGACGCCCGGTCATGGGCATCTGCGTCGGCATGCAGATCCTCTTCGAGCGCGGCATCGAACACGGCGTCGAGACGGACGGCCTCGACGAATGGCCCGGCACCGTCGAGCCCCTCCGGGCCCCGGTCGTCCCCCACATGGGCTGGAATACCGTCGACGCCCCCGCCGACAGCCAGGCCTTCGCCCACCTGGACGACGACGCGCGCTTCTACTTCGTCCACTCCTACGCGGTGCGCCACTGGACCCTCGAAGTCACCAACCCGCTGATCCGCGCCCCCCGCGTCACCTGGGCCGCGCACGGCGAGCGCTTCGTCGCGGCGGTGGAGAACGGCGCCCTGTGGGCCACCCAGTTCCACCCCGAGAAGTCCGGCGACGCCGGTGCCCAGCTCCTCACCAACTGGATCGAGACCCTCTGATGGCGAACGCGCTCGAACTGCTCCCCGCGGTCGACGTCCGCGACGGCCAGGCGGTCCGCCTGGTGCACGGCGAATCCGGCAGCGAGACCTCCTACGGCTCCCCGCTCCAGGCCGCCCTCGCCTGGCAGGCCTCCGGCGCCGAATGGCTCCACCTGGTCGACCTCGACGCCGCCTTCGGTACGGGCGACAACCGCGCCCTGGTCGCCGAGATCACCGGCGCGATGGACATCAAGGTCGAGCTCTCCGGCGGCATCCGCGACGACGCCACGCTCGCCGCGGCCCTCGCCACCGGCTGCACCCGGGTCAACCTCGGCACCGCCGCCCTGGAGACCCCCGACTGGGTGGCCAAGGTCATCGCCGAGTACGGCGACAGGATCGCGGTCGGGCTCGACGTACGCGGTACGACCCTCAAGGGCCGCGGCTGGACCAGCGAGGGCGGCGACCTCTACGAGGCCCTCGCGCGCCTGGACTCCGAAGGCTGCGCCCGCTACGTCGTCACCGACATCGGCAAGGACGGCACCCTGACCGGCCCCAACCTGGAGCTGCTGCGCAACGTCTGCGCCGCCACCGACCGGCCGGTCGTCGCCTCCGGCGGCGTCTCCTCGCTGGAGGACCTGCGGGCGCTGGCCGGGCTGGTCCCGCTGGGCGTCGAGGGCGCCATCGTCGGCAAGGCCCTGTACGCCAAGGCCTTCACCCTGGAAGAGGCCCTGAAGGCGGTGGCCCTGTGAGCGGGGTACGCCGCATTTCCTCGGGCGGGCCCTGGGAGGAAGCCATCGGCTACTCCCGCGCCGTCGCCCTCCCCAACGGCCTCGTCCTCGTCTCCGGCTGCACCTCCGTGGTGGGCGGCCAGATCGCCGCGGGCGGCCCGTACGAACAGACCGTGAACTCCTTCAAGGTCGCCTTCGAGGCCCTCGCCCAGGCGGGCCTGGGCCGCGAGGACGTCGTCCGCACCCGGATGTACATCACGCACGCCCGGGACGTCGAGGAGGTGGGCCGCGCCCACAAGGAGCTCTTCGACTCCGTCCGCCCCGCCGCCTCGATGATCATCGTGTCCGGCTTCATCGACCCCAGCCTGGTCGTCGAGGTCGAGGTCGAGGCCTACCGAGGAGAGACCGCATGACCCTCGCCGTACGGGTGATCCCCTGCCTGGACGTGGACAACGGCCGGGTCGTCAAGGGCGTCAACTTCCAGAACCTGCGCGACGCGGGCGACCCCGTCGAAATGGCCAAGCTGTACGACGCCGAGGGCGCCGACGAGCTGACCTTCCTCGACATCACCGCCTCCTCCGGCAACCGCGAGACCACCTACGACGTGGTGCGCCGCACCGCCGAACAGGTCTTCATCCCGCTCACCGTCGGCGGCGGCGTGCGCACCGCGGACGACGTGGACAAGCTGCTGCGCGCGGGCGCGGACAAGGTCGGCGTCAACACCGCCGCCATCGCCCGGCCCGAACTGATCCAGGAGATCGCCGAGCGCTTCGGGCGCCAGGTCCTCGTCCTGTCCGTCGACGCCCGGCGCACCGAGGCCGGCACCTTCGAGGTCACCACCCACGGCGGCCGCCGCGGGACCGGCCTCGACGCCGTGGAATGGGCCCACCGGGCCGCCGAACTGGGCGCCGGGGAAATCCTGTTGAACTCGATGGACGCCGACGGCACCAAGGACGGCTACGACACCGAGATGATCGCGGCGGTCCGCAAGCACGTCACCGTCCCGGTGATCGCCTCGGGCGGCGCGGGCAGACTGGCCGACTTCGCCCCGGCCGTCGCCGCGGGCGCCGACGCCGTGCTCGCGGCCTCCGTCTTCCACTTCGGGGACCTGCGCATCGGGCAGGTCAAGGACGCGCTGCGGGAAGCCGGGCACCCGGTCCGCTAGAGCGTTTCTTCCGCACGGTGTGACCAGAGCCCGGGGGGGCCGGATGAACCGGAACGTCTGGCGCTGGCTCGCGGCCTACGCCGCCTCGCTCGTCGGGGACGGGATCTACTTCCTCGCCCTCGGCTGGACGGCGGCGCAGAGCGCCGGGCCCGCGCAGGTCGGCCTGGTCATGGCGGCCGGGGCGGTCCCGCGCGCCCTGCTCATGCTGGGCGGGGGCGTGATCGCGGACCGCTTCGGTCCCCGCCCGGTCGTCATCTCCTCCGACGCGGTGCGCTGCGCGGTGATCCTCGCGCTGGCGGCGCTGGTCGCGCTCACTTCGCCGGGGCTGTGGGTGCTGGTCGCCGTGGCCCTGCTGTTCGGCGCGGTCGACGCCCTGTTCATGCCGGCCGTCGGGGCGCTGCCGCCGCGGATCGCCGGGCCCGGGCAGCTGGTCCGCGTCCAGGGGCTGCGCAGCCTGGTCGAACGCGTGGGCCACACCGCGGGGCCGCCGGTGGCCGGGCTGGCCATGGGGCTGGGGGGACCGGCGGCCGCGTTCGCGGTGGCCGCGGCGCTCTTCGGGATCTCGCTGGTCCTGCTGCTCGCGGTCCGGCTGGGACCGCTGCCTAAGGGGCCGGGCGCGGGTGGGGTGGCCGCCGCGGAATCGCCCTGGCGGCAGCTCCGCTCCGGGCTCGCCTACATCCGCCACCACGGGCTGATAGGGCCGCTGATCCTCTCCGGCACCCTGAGCCAGCTCGGTACGTCGGCCCCGCTCAGCGTCGGTCTGCTCCTGCTGGCGGGGGAGCGGGGGTGGGGGCCGGCCGGGATCGGCTGGATCGTCGGTGCCTTCGGGGCCGGGGCGGCCTCCAGCGCCCTCTTCCTGACCCTGGTCCCGCGGGTGCCGCGGGCGGGGGCGGTGCAGAACCTCACCCTCGTCGTCGGCTCGGCGGCCATCGGGGCGCTGGCGCTGGCGCCGAGCCTGGGGGTCGCGGTGGGGCTGGCGGTGGCGGGGGGTCTGGTGTGCGGGATCTGCGGCGGGCTGGCCGTCGCGCTGATCCAGACGGCCACGGAGCCGGCGTACCTCGGGCGGGTCAGTTCGGTGATGGCCTTCACGGCGGTCGGGCTGGCGCCGCTGGTCTACCCGGTCTTCGGGGTGGCGGTGGAGGTGTGGGGCATCGTGCCGGTGTTCCTCGCGGGGGGTGCGCTGAGCATGGCGGGGGCCGTCGTCGGCACGTCCTCCCGCCTGGTCCGCCAGGCGGAACTCACCTTCGCCTGACCCCGCGGGCCGCCCGCCCTCCCCTCCGGGGGGCGCCTCAATCGCCGGCGGGGCTGAATTTGCCCTGGTCCGGGGCCACCACATCCAGCCTCGCCGGCGTTTGAGGCGCCCCCGGAGGGGCGGGGGACCGGCGCCGGCGCCCGGTCCGAGGGTGCGGCGGGGTCAGAGGCCCAGCCTGGCAGCCCTCAGCTTCGCCACCGCGTCCGCGTCACCCTCCAGCTCGACGCGCGCAGCGTCCTGGCGGCCGAAGCAGAACAGGGTCAGTTCGCCGGGTTCGCCGGTGACCGTCACCACCGGGGTGCCCTTGTGGGCCACCGCCGTCTGACCGTTGGGGCGGCGAAGGACCAGGCCGACCGGGGAGCGGCGGCCCGTCAGGCGGGCCAGTTTCTCCAGGCGCGACCACAGCGAGGCCGAGAACACCGGGTCCAGCTCGCGCGGCGACCAGGTGGGCCCCGCCCGCCGCACGTCCTCCGCGTGGACGTAGAACTCCACCGCGTTCGCGGCCTCGTCGATCTGCTTCAGCGCATACACGGACATCTTCGGCGGCCCGGTCCTGATCAGCTGGATGAGCTCCTCGTACGGCTTGGCCGCGTACTCGGCCATCGCCTTGTCCAGCCGGGCCTTCAGCACGTTCAGCAGGATCCCGCCCGCCGCGTCCGGCCGACGCTCCCGCACCACCACGTGCGCCGCCAGCTCCCGGGTCCGCCAGCCGTCGCACAAGGTGGGCGCCTCCGGTCCGGCCGCCTCCAACAGGTCCGCCAGCAGCAGTCGTTCACGCTTCGCATGGGTAGACATGCGGGCCAGCCTACGGCCGGATCCCGCACCGTGCGCGCTCATCAGGCGGACAGCCTGCCGTGCCCACCCGCCCCGCGCGGCACAATGGCCCGCATGAGTACGTCCTCCCTCGATCCCGCCATCGCCGCCCGCCTCAAGCGCTCCGCGGACGGCCTGGTGCCCGCCATCGCCCAGCAGTACGACACCGGTGAGGTGCTCATGCTCGGCTGGATGGACGACGAGGCCCTGCATCGCACCCTGACCACCGGCCGCTGCACCTACTGGTCCCGCAGCCGCGGCGAATACTGGGTCAAGGGCGATACTTCCGGCCACGTCCAGCACGTGAAGTCCGTCGCCCTCGACTGCGACGCCGACACCTTGCTCGTCCGCGTCGACCAGGTGGGCGCCGCCTGCCACACCGGCGCCCGCACCTGCTTCGACGCCGACGTCCTCCTGCGCACCGCCTACACCGCCGAAGCCGAATAGGTAAGGTCCCACGCCATGGATCTCGAGACGTTCCGCAAGCTCGCGGACGACCGCCGGGTCATTCCCGTCAGCCGACGACTGCTCGCCGACGGGGACACCCCGGTCGGCCTCTACCGCAAGCTGGCCGGCGAGC
This sequence comes from Streptomyces sp. NPDC043876, assembly GCF_056435825.1. Classification (NCBI taxonomy): domain Bacteria; kingdom Bacillati; phylum Actinomycetota; class Actinomycetes; order Kitasatosporales; family Streptomycetaceae; genus Streptomyces; species Streptomyces sp. NPDC043876. The sequence goes on from NZ_JBWKDV010000002.1 coordinate 907,541, forward strand.
GCCCGGGCACCTTCCTGCTGGAGTCGGCGGAGAACGGACGTTCCTGGTCCCGGTACTCCTTCGTCGGCGTCCGCAGCGACGCGACCCTGACGGTCCGCGGCGGCCAGGCCCACTGGATCGGCACCCCGCCCGTCGGCGTGCCCACCTCCGGCGACCCCCTCGACGCGCTGCGCGCCACCGTCGAGGCCCTGCACACCCCGCGCGACCTGTCGGGCGGCCTGCCGCCCTTCACCGGCGGCATGGTCGGTTACCTCGGCTACGACATCGTGCGCCGCCTGGAGCGGATCGGCGAGCACACCCGCGACGACCTCGAACTGCCCGAGCTGACGATGCTGCTCACCTCGGACATCGCCGTCCTCGACCACTGGGACGGCACGGTCCTGCTGATCGCCAACGCGATCAACCACAACGACCTCGCCTCGGGCGTCGACGAGGCCTACGCCGACGCCGTCGCCCGGCTCGACGCGATGGAGGCCGACCTCGCCCGCCCGGCGCCGTACACGCCCGCGCCGCTGCCCGCCTCGGAGCTGCCGGCGTACTCCGCCCTGTGGGGCGGCGAGAAGTACCAGGCGGCCGTCGAGGACATCAAGGAGCGCATCCGCGCGGGCGAGGCCTTCCAGGTCGTGCCCTCGCAGCGGTTCGAGACCCCCTGCACCGCCTCCGCCCTGGACGTCTACCGGGTGCTGCGGGCCACCAACCCGTCCCCGTACATGTACCTCTTCCGCTTCGAGAACGGCTTCGACGTCGTCGGCTCCAGCCCCGAGGCGCTGGTCAAGGTCGAGGACGGGCGGGCCATGGTCCACCCCATCGCCGGGACCCGGCACCGCGGCGCCACCCCGCAGGAGGACCACGACCTCGCCGAGGAGCTGCTGGCCGACCCCAAGGAGCGCGCCGAGCACCTCATGCTCGTCGACCTGGGCCGCAACGACCTGGGCCGGGTCTGCGAGCCGGGCAGCGTCGAGGTCGTCGACTTCATGAGCATCGAGAAGTACTCGCACGTCATGCACATCGTCTCCACCGTCACCGGCCGCGTCGCCGGGGACCGCACCGCCTTCGACGTGCTGACCGCCTGCTTCCCCGCCGGGACCCTGTCCGGTGCGCCCAAGCCGCGCGCCATGCAGATCATCGAGGAGCTGGAGCCCTCCCGCCGCGGGCTGTACGGCGGCTGCGTCGGCTACCTCGACTTCGCGGGGGACGCCGACACGGCCATCGCCATCCGCACCGCGCTGCTGCGCGACGGAACGGCGTACGTGCAGGCCGGAGCCGGTGTCGTCGCCGATTCGGTGCCCGAGCTGGAGGACGCCGAGTGCCGCAACAAGGCCGCCGCGGTGCTGCGCGCGGTCGGAGCGGCGAACCGGCTCCACTCCGCCTGAAGCGGTAGGGGATAGTGGGGTGCGTGAGCGCCGTACCCCAGCCCCGAACCGATGCCGATCCCGACCCGGCCGATGACGCCGCCGCTGCCGCGGCCGGTCCCGCCGCGCGCGGCGGCCGCCGCAGCGTCGCCGCGGCCCTGCTGCTCGGCGCGCTCGGCGCCACCGTCGTCCTGCTGGCCTCCGGCCGGACCTGGGCGCGCGGCACCGCCGCCGCGGCCGGGGGCGGCGCGCTGCCGCTGTCGGCCGACGGGCGCGCGGTCACCGGGGTCCCCGCGGCCCTGGCCATCGTGGCGCTCGCGGCCCTGGTCGCGGTGTTCGCCGTCCGCGGCCGCGGCCGCCTGCTGGTCTCCGCCCTGCTCGCCCTGAGCGGGCTCGGCGCGGTCCTGGCCGCGCTGGCCGGGGCCGGGGACCGGGCGGCGCTGGACGACGCGGCGGCCCGTACGACGGCGGACACCGCCGCCCGCGCGGCCGCGCTCACCCACACCGCGTGGCCCTACGTGACGGCCGCGGGCGCGCTGCTCATCCTGCTCGCGGGGCTGCTGGCCCTGCGCTTCGGCCGGAGCTGGCCCGCCATGGGAGGCCGCTACGAGCGCGACGGGACCCCCCGGCCCCGCAAGGCGCCGGTGGTGGACCCGGACCGGCCCGAGGACCTGTGGAAGGCGCTGGACCGGGGTGAGGACCCCACCGGCGGCCGCTGAGGGCCCTCCCACCCCCCGGGCGCGAGGGCCGTCCCGGGTGCGGGACAATGGGGGCAATGACGTGCGGGCGGTCGATACGGACGCGTTCGACAGAGCAACGAGGAGCAACTCATGGCGGGCACAGACCACGGACACACCCCGGCCGCCTGGACCGGTGTCATCATCGCTTTCGTCGGGTTCTGCGTCTCCGGCGCGTTCACGGTCATGGCGAACCTGATCGGCTTCATCGCCGGCCTGGTCATCGTGGCGCTCGGCGGGGTCGTCGGCCTGGCGATGAAGGCGGCGGGCCTCGGCGCGCCGAAGTCCGCCCACAAGGACCTCGGGCCGATCGTCGCCGCCGCCAAGGCCGCGAAGGCCTGATGCCCCGCAGCGGAGCCGAAAGGCGCGGTCCCGTCGGGCTGCGCCTTTTGTCATGAGCGGCGACAATCAGCGGGTGGACGCCTCTCGCACCCCCCTGGTGACGCCCGCCGCCCCCGTTCCCGCCCCGGCCCCCACCCGGGCCCGGCGGCTGGCCGCTCCGGCGTTCACCCTGGCCGCGGCCGCCTCGGCCCTCGGCTACGTCGCCGCCGTGGACCCGTACGAACCCGGCCACTACCCGGTCTGCCCGCTGTTCCGGCTGACCGGGATCCTGTGTCCCGGCTGCGGCGGCCTGCGCAGCGCCCACGCGTTCGCCCACGGCGATCTGATCACCGCTCTGGGTGCGAATGCCATGGCGGTGGCCGGCTATTTCGTCTTCGCGGGATTCATGGCCGTGTGGCTGATCCGGGCGTATCGCGGCGGGCCGACCCCGCGGCTGGCCCTCACACCGCTGTACTGGTGGGGAATCGGGGCGGTGGCGCTGGTTTTCGCCGTCGTCCGGAACCTCCCGTTCGGGTCGGCACTGGCCCCCTGAGGCCCGTACGCACCCTCGATCGAAGATCAGATTCCGAATGTCCAGTCCATGGGACGCCGTCAACCGCGTGCAGAGGCCAGGGCCTCCTGCGGATACCATTTGACTGCTGACCTTGAACCAGTCGACCGACCCGGAAGGGGGCCGCTCGCGTGAGTGTGCTCGACGAGATCATCGAAGGGGTCCGCGCAGACCTTGCCGAACGGCAGGCGCGCGTCAGCCTCGACGAGCTCAAGGAGCGTGCCGCCAAGGCGCCCCGGGCCAAGGACGGCGTCGCCGCCCTTCGCGGCGAAGGCGTCAAGGTGATCTGCGAGGTGAAGCGCTCCAGCCCCTCCAAGGGCGCGCTCGCCGCGATCGCGGACCCGGCCGGCCTGGCCGCCGATTACGAGGCGGGCGGCGCGGCCGTCATCTCCGTCCTGACCGAGGAGCGCCGCTTCGGCGGTTCGCTCGCGGACCTGGAGGCCGTCCGCGCACGGGTGGACGTACCCATCCTGCGCAAGGACTTCATCGTCACGGCGTACCAGCTGTGGGAGGCCCGCGCCTACGGCGCCGACCTCGTCCTGCTGATCGTCGCGGCCCTGGAGCAGGAGGCCCTCGTCTCCCTCATCGAGCGGGCCGAGTCCATCGGTCTCACCCCGCTCGTCGAGGTCCACGACGAGGAGGAAGCCGAACGCGCGGTCGCCGCGGGCGCCAAGATCATCGGCGTGAACGCGCGCAACCTCAAGGACCTCAAGGTGGACCGCTCGACCTTCGAGCGGGTCGTCCCCGAGATCCCGGCCCACATCGTGAAGGTCGCCGAGTCCGGCATCCGCGGACCGCACGACCTCATCGCCTACGCGAACGAGGGCGCCGACGCCGTCCTCGTGGGCGAATCCCTGGTGACCGGCCGTGACCCGAAGGCCGCCGTGGCCGACCTGGTCGCCGCCGGGGCCCACCCCGCCCTGCGCCACGGGCGGAGCTGACCCGCACCGTGATGCCGTCCGCCCGCGCCGTCCGCACCCGACCCGGCCTTCCCGGCCGGGGCGGCGTGCCGTCGGCCCACGCGCCCCTGGCGCGCGGCTGCCGCCCGCGCGGCTGCCGCGCCCCGGCCCGGCGCGTGCGGGGGCGGCGGGTCCGGTACGTGATCGGGTCGGAGCCCGGCCAGGTCAACGGCATGCGATGGCGCGGCGGAGCCGCGTCGTAGCCGTCCCGTGCCCGGATCCGCGCTCCGCAGCCGCTATGGCGGTGGTGGAGGCGGACGCCTTCGGGACCCTCGGCGCAATACGGTTAATCCATCCCGATTGCTTCCGTAGGAGTACTGGCATGCCGTCCAGTGAGTGTTTCATTCCGGACCCCGAGGGTTCCGTCCCCAACGCCGAGGGCTATTTCGGTGATTTCGGTGGCAAGTTCATTCCGGAGGCGTTGGTCGCCGCGGTGGACGAGGTCGCTGCCGAGTACGAGAAGGCGAAGGTCGATCCGGCGTTCGCGGCCGAGCTGAACGATCTGCTCGTGAACTACACGGGCCGGCCGAGTGCGTTGACCGCGGTGCCGCGGTTCGCGGAGCACGCGGGCGGGGCGACGGTCTACCTCAAGCGCGAGGATTTGAACCACACCGGTTCGCACAAGATCAACAATGTGCTGGGTCAGGCGTTGCTGACGAAGCGGATGGGCAAGACCCGGGTGATCGCGGAGACCGGGGCGGGTCAGCACGGGGTGGCGACGGCCACGGCGTGTGCGCTGTTCGGCCTGGAGTGCACGATCTACATGGGTGAGGTGGACACCGAGCGGCAGGCGCTGAACGTGGCGCGGATGCGGATGCTGGGTGCCGAGGTGATCGCGGTGCGGTCGGGTTCGCGGACGTTGAAGGACGCGATCAACGAGGCGTTCCGTGACTGGGTGGCGAACGTGGACCGGACCCACTACCTCTTCGGTACGGTCGCGGGTCCGCATCCGTTCCCGGCGATGGTGCGTGATTTCCACCGGGTGATCGGGGTGGAGGCGCGGCGGCAGATCCTGGAGCGTGAGGGGCGGCTGCCGGATGCGGTGGCGGCGTGTGTGGGGGGCGGGTCGAACGCGATCGGGCTCTTCCATGCGTTCATTCCGGATGCGGGGGTGCGGCTGGTGGGCTTCGAGCCGGCGGGGCACGGGATCGGGACGGGTGAGCACGCGGCGACGTTGTCGGCGGGTGAGCCGGGGATCTTGCACGGGTCGCGTTCGTACGTGCTGCAGGACGAGGAGGGTCAGATCACGGAGCCGTATTCGATTTCGGCGGGTCTGGACTATCCGGGGATCGGTCCGGAGCACGCGTTCCTGAAGGATTCGGGGCGGGGTGAGTACCGGGCGGTGACCGATGACGGGGCGATGCAGGCGTTGCGGCTGCTGTCGCGTACGGAGGGCATCATTCCGGCGATCGAGTCGGCGCATGCGCTGGCGGGTGCGTTGGAGCTGGGCAGGGAGCTGGGCCGGGACGGGTTGATCATCGTCAATCTGTCGGGGCGCGGCGACAAGGACATGGACACGGCGGCCCGCTACTTCGGCCTCTACGACGGCACCGAGGGGCAGAGCAAGTGACGAGCACGACGGCGCCCGCGACGGCGGGGCAGGGCAACATCCGGCTGCTGAGCGAGACCCTGGCGAAGGCGAAGGCGGAGGACCGCGCGGCGCTGGTCGCCTATCTTCCGGCGGGTTTCCCGACGGTGGACGGCGGGATCGAGGCCGTCAAGGCGGTCATCGCGGGCGGCGCGGACGTGGTGGAGGTCGGTCTGCCGCACAGTGACCCGGTGCTGGACGGTCCGGTGATCCAGACGGCTGATGACATCGCGCTGCGCGGTGGGGTGAAGATCGCGGACGTCCTGCGGACGGTGCGTGAGGCGCACGAGGCGACGGGTGCTCCGGTGCTGGTGATGACGTACTGGAATCCGGTCGACCGGTACGGGGTGGAGCGGTTCGCGGCGGAGCTGGCGGCGGCGGGCGGGGCGGGGTGCATCCTGCCGGACCTGCCGGTGCAGGAGTCCGCGCTGTGGCGCGAGCACGCGGACAAGCACGGGCTGGCGACGGTGTTCGTGGTCGCGCCGTCGAGCAAGGACGCGCGGCTGGCGACGATCACCGCGGCGGGTTCCGGCTTCGTCTACGCGGCCTCGCTGATGGGAGTCACAGGGACCCGGGTCTCCGTCGGTGAGCAGGCGCAGGACCTGGTGGCCCGGACCCGCAAGACCACCGATCTGCCGGTCTGCGTCGGCCTGGGCGTCTCCAACGCGGCGCAGGCCAAGGAGGTCGCCGTCTTCGCGGACGGCGTGATCGTCGGCTCGGCCTTCGTCAAGCTCCTCCTGGACGCCCCCGACCTCCCGGCCGGCCTCGACGCGGTCCGCGCCCTGGCGGCCGAACTTGCGGAAGGCGTACGCAGGAGCTGACGAACAGCTGATCCACGGCGGGGTTCTGTAGCCCGTTCGAGTGGATGTGGGAGCGGGGAGGCACGAGAGTGCCTCCCCGCTTCGTTTGGCGGGACGTGAGCGACAAGAACGACGGTGTGAACCGCGATGCGAAGAGAACGGCCCGCGAGCGACTTCTGGTGGAGCGCGAGCGGCAGAAGAGCAAGGACAAGCGCCGGCGGACCCTGGTGGTGGCCGCCGCGGTCGTCGGCGTCCTCGGCCTGGCGGCCGTCGTCGGTCTGCTCGCGGCCAACGCCGGCAAGAGCGGCTCGGCCAAGGACGGGGCCGGCCCGGTCGTGGCCCCCTCGGGAGCCACCGGGAAGGACGCCCTCGCCATCCAGAACGGCAAGGACGCGGCGAAGTCGACCCTGACCATCTGGGAGGACTTCCGCTGCCCCGCGTGCAAGGCCTTCGAGGACTCCTACCGCGCCACGGTCCAGGACCTCGTGGCGAAGGGGCAGCTGAAGGTGGAGTACCACCTGGTGACGCTGATCGACGGCAACATGAGCGGCAGCGGCTCCCTGAAGGCGGCCAACGCCGCCGCCTGCGCCCAGGACGCGGGGAAGTTCCCGGCGTACCACGACGTCCTCTTCGAGAACCAGCCGAAGGAGGTCGACGACGCCTATGGCAAGAACGCCCGGCTGCTGGAGCTGGCGGGCAAGGTCGACGGCCTCGACACCCCCGCCTTCCGCCAGTGCGTCGAGGGCGGGACCCACAACAGCTGGGTCGGGAAGTCGTACGACGCGTTCAAGGCGGGGAAGTTCCGCGGCACGCCCACGATCCTGCTCGACGGCAAGGACATCTTCGCGGACCAGGCCAATCCGCTCACCCCGGAGAAGCTGAAGGCGAAGGTCACGGCAGCGGCCGGGGCGGGCTCCGGGGCGCCGGCGCAGGCGTCGCCCGACGCGTCGGAGGAGGCTTCGGCGCGACCCTCGGCGAAGGCCTCGGCGTCGGCCTCGGGCCGACCGTCGGCGCGCGGTTCGGCGGGGTCGTCGGCCGGTACGTCAACGGGCTCTTCCACGGGCTCCTCGGCGGGGACCTCGGCCGGTGTTCCGGGGGCGGCAGGGGGTGACAGGGCGGCCCTCGGATCCGTGCCCGCCGGATGATCGGCAGGTGTCGATTTGACGCCGTCTTGCCGGGCGGGTTGCGGTCCCCACCGCCCGGCAAGGTAGCGTCTGCGGTGCCATGGAACTTGCCTACATTCCCAGCCCGTCGACCGGTGTGGTCCATCTCGGACCGATCCCGCTGCGCGGCTACGCGTTCTGCATCATCATCGGCGTCTTCGTCGCCGTCTGGCTCGGCAACAAGCGCTGGGTAGCGCGCGGGGGCCGGCCGGGCACGGTGGCGGACATCGCCGTGTGGGCGGTTCCGTTCGGCCTGGTCGGCGGACGCCTCTACCACGTGATCACCGACTACCAGCTCTACTTCGGCGAGGGCCGCAACTGGGTCGACGCCTTCAAGATCTGGGAGGGCGGCCTCGGCATCTGGGGTGCGATCGCGCTGGGCGCGGTCGGCGCCTGGATCGGCTGCCGCCTGCGCGGCATCCCGCTGCCCGCCTGGGCGGACGCGCTGGCTCCCGGCATCGCGGTGGCCCAGGCCTTCGGCCGCTGGGGCAACTGGTTCAACCAGGAGCTGTACGGCCGCGCCACCGACCTGCCGTGGGCGCTGGAGATCAGCGACGGCCCGAACCGGGTCGCGGGCACCTACCACCCGACCTTCCTGTACGAGTCGCTGTGGTGCCTGGGCGTGGCCGCCCTGGTGATCTGGGCGGACCGCCGCTTCACGCTGGGCCACGGCCGGGCGTTCGCCCTGTACGTCGCCGCGTACTGCGCCGGGCGCGGCTGGATCGAGTACATGCGGGTCGACGAGGCGCACCACGTGCTGGGCCTGCGGTTGAACGTGTGGACGGCCATCGTGGTCTTCGTCGCCGCCGTGACCTACCTGATCCTGTCGGCGCGGCTGCGGCCGGGCCGCGAGGCGGTCGTGGAGCCGGTGGGCCCCGAGGGCGAAGCCCCGGCCGACGCTGCCGGCGAGGCCGCGGCCGACCCGGAGGCCGTACGGGCCGCGGCGCCGACGGCCGACCTCACGAAGCCCGACCTCGCGAAGGCCGATCCCGCGAAGCCCGACGCGACCAAGCCCGAGGTCACGAAGGCCGATCTCGCGAAGCCCGACACGACCAAGCCCGACGTCACCAAGGCCGATCTCGCGAAGCCCGCGGCGGCCGAGCCCGGGCTGCCCGCGCAGGCCGAGGACACCGCGCCGGGGGCGAAGAAGCTCTGACCCCCGCGCGAGCCGCAGGCTCACCCGCGGCACCGTGCTCCGCCGGACCTGGTCCGGCGGAGCACGTGCGTGTGGGGGCGGCCGTCAGGACGGCACGCGGGACTCCCGCCGGGACAGCGCCATGACCTGCTCCGCGCCCGCCAGGACCGCCGCGTCCACGAAACGGCCGTCCGGGAGGGCCTGGGCGCCCGGGGTGCGGCGGGCCGCCGCGACGATCTGCTCCGCCGCCGCGATCTCGGCGGGCCCCGGTACGTAGGCCCGTTCGATCACCGGGAGCTGGCGCGGGTGGATCGCGGCCCGGCCCAGGAAGCCCAGCGCCCGGCCCCGGACGCACGATCCGGCCAGCGCCTCCAGGTCGCGGATGTCCGGGAAGACGGACTGCGGCGGGGGCGCGAGCCCGGCCGCCCGGGACGCCACCACCACCCGCGAGCGCGGCCAGTCGAGCCCCGCGTCGGCGCTCACGCCCAGGTCCGCCCGCAGGTCCGACTCGCCGAGGGACAGGCCCCGCAGGGCCGGGTGGGCACGGGCGATCTCGTACGCCCGTTCCACCCCCAGCGCCGACTCCAGCAGCGCGTACAGCGCGACCCCGCCGGTCCGGTCGGCGACCGCGGTGATCTGCTCGGGCGCGGTGATCTTGGGCAGCCGCAGGCCGGCGAGCCCGGACAGCCCCGCCAGCGCGTTCAGGTCGGCCCGCGCCCACGGTGTGTCCAGGGCGTTGACCCGGACGTACACGGGGACCGGGGGCCGGTGCTGGAGGAGCTCCGCGGTGGCCGTGCGCGCGTACTCCTTGCGGGAGACCGGTACCGCGTCCTCCAGGTCCACGATCACCGCGTCCGCGCCGCAGGCGAGCGCCTTCGCGACCACCTGCGGCCGGTCCCCGGGCACGTACAGCCAGGTCAGGATCACAGTGCTCCCTCGGTCCGCAGGATGTCGATCTCCGCTTGGGACAAGCCCAGTTCGGTCAGCACCGCGTCGGTGTCCGCGCCGTGCGCGCGGCCCGCCCAGCGGATCGACCCCGGCGTCTCGGAGAGCCGGAAGAGGACGTTTTGCATCCGCAGCGGCCCGAGGTCCGGGTCGTCCACCTCGGTGACCGTGTCCAGGGCCGCGAACTGCGGGTCGGCCAGCACGTCGCGCACGTCGTAGACCGGCGCGACCGCGGCCTGCGCCTCCTCGAACGCGGTGACGACCTCCTCCGCCTTGTGTCGCGCGATCCACGAACCGACCGCCTCGTCCAGGACGGCCGTGTGGGCGGCCCGCCCCGAACCCGTCGCGAACCAGGGTTCCCCGGCCAGCTCCGGCCGCCCGACCAGGCGCACCACCCGCTCCGCGACCGACTGCGCCGAGGTGGACACGGCCAGCCACCGCCCGTCCGCGCTGCGGTAGGTGTTGCGGGGCGCGTTGTTCGTGGACCGGTTGCCGGTGCGCGGCTGGACGTAGCCGAGCTGGTCGTACCAGAGGGGGTGCGGGCCGAGGACCGCCAGCATCGGCTCGATGATGGCCAGGTCCACGACCTGCCCGGCGCCGGTGCGGCCGCGCCCCGCGAGCGCGGCCATCACGGCGTAGGCGGTGGCCAGTGCGGCGATGGAGTCCGCGAGCCCGAAGGGCGGCAGTGTCGGCGGTCCCTCCGGTTCCCCGGTCATCGCGGCGAACCCGCTCATGGCCTCGGCGAGGGTGCCGAAGCCGGGGCGGCGGGCGTAGGGGCCGAACTGGCCGAAGCCCGTCACCCGGGCCAGGACCAGCCGGGGGTTGGCCGCGGACAGCTCGGGCCAGCCGAGGCCCCACTTCTCCAGGGTGCCGGGACGGAAGTTCTCGATGACCACGTCGGCCGTGGCGGCGAGCCGCAGCAGCACGTCCCGGCCACCGGGGGTGGACAGGTCGAGGGTGAGGGTCCGCTTGTTGCGGCCCAGGACCTTCCACCACAGGCCGAAGCCGTCCTTGGCCGGGCCGTGGCCACGGGACGGATCGGGGCGCCGCGGGTGCTCCACCTTGAGCACGTCGGCCCCGAAGTCGCCGAGCAGGGCGGCGGCGAGCGGGCCCGCGAAGAGAGTGGCCAGGTCGAGCACGCGCAGTCCGGCGAGCGGGCCGCTCGCGGCGGGGGCGGCGGGCGGGGGCACCTGCGCGGACGGAGGTGCGGGCGGCGGTGCGGGCGGGGTGTCCCGCGCGGTTCCGGGCCGGGGTGCGGGCGGGTTCACGGCCGGGGCCCGGTGTCCGCGAAGGCGTCCGTCTCGGCGCGCGTCGGCATCGAGTCCTGGGCGCCGGGCCGCTGCACCGACAGCGCGGCCGCCGCCGAGGACCAGGCCAGGGCCGCACGCATGGTGCGTCCCTCGCCGAGTGCCACGGCGAGCGCGCCGACGAAGGTGTCCCCGGCCGCGGTGGTGTCCACGGGCCGCACCCGGGGCGCGGGCACGGTGTACGGGGCCTGCCCGCGCGCCGCGTGCAGCGATCCGGCCGCGCCGAGCGTGATCACCACCTCCGGTACGTCGTGCAGCAGGGCGTCGGCCGCCCGCGCGGGATCGGTCAGGCCGGTGAGGGCGGCCGCCTCGTGTTCGTTGGGCACCAGCAGGTCGATGGTGGCGAGCAGTTCGGGGGGCAGCGGCTGGGCGGGGGCGGGCGTGAGGACCGTACGCACGCCGTGCGCGCGGGCCGCGCGGGCGCCCGCAAGGACGGCGGACAGCGGCAGTTCGAGCTGGAGCAGGAGCGTCCCGCAGGCGCCGATCCGGGCCGCGTCGCCCTCCTCCAGGCCGGTGACGAGGGCGTTGGCGCCGGGGATCACGATGATCGAGTTGCCGCCCTCGTCGTCCACGGTGATGTGCGCGGTGCCGCTGGCGCCCTCGACGGTGCGCAGCGCCGCCGTCTCGACGCCGGCGTCGCAGAGCGCGGCGCGCAGCCGTACGCCGAAGGCGTCCGCGCCGACCGCCCCGATCATCGTCACCTCCCCGCCGCTGCGGGCCGCGGCGACCGCCTGGTTGGCGCCCTTGCCGCCGGGGACGGTGTGGAACGCCCGGCCGGTGACGGTCTCCCCGAGGCGGGGGGCCTTGGGGACGTAGGCGACGAGGTCCATGTTGGTACTGCCGAGCACGGCGATGGCCGTCATGAGGGTGCTGCCTCCGGTGTGGTGAGGTGGGCGAGCTGTGCGGTGAGGCGGGCGAGGGCGTCGAAGCCGATGCCGTCGAAGCCGGGCACGCTGGTGGCGAGCCGGTTCGCGAGCGGGGCGGTCCAGCGACGCGGGAGCCGGTCGGGGGAGCCGGCCAGGAGTCCCGCCAGCGCGCCCGCCGTCGCGCCGTTGGAGTCGGTGTCCCAACCGCCGGACACCGCGCGGCAGATGGAGTGGGTGAAGTCGCCCTCCGCGTGCGTGAGGGCGGCCGCGATCAGGGCGGTGTTCGGGACGGCGTGCACCCAGTGATAGTGCCCGTAGCGCCGGTGCAGCCGGTCGACGACCTCGTCGAAGGGGCGGTGCGCGGCGGCGTGCGCCCGGGCCTCGCGCACCGCGAACCGGACCGCTTCGGCGAGCCGCGAACGCGGCGGTACGACGGCCAGCCCGGCGGCGAGGGCGCCGTGCACGTCGGCTCCCGGGACGGCCGCGGCGGCGGTGGCCGCGGCGATGAAGAGGGCGGCGTAGACGCCGTTGCCGGTGTGGGTCAAGGTCGCGTCCCGGTGGGCCTGGGCCGCGGCGGCCGCCGGATCGCCGGGGTGGGTCCAGCCGTGGACGTCGGCGCGGATGAGGGCGCCGATCCACTCGCGGAACGGATTGCGGTGGGTGGCGGTGGCGGGGGGCTCCAGGCCGAGGAGGAGGTTGCGGTACGCGACGCGCTCGGCGGTGAAGGTCCGCCCGGCGGGCAGCTCGTCGAGCCAGAGCCGGGCCACGTCGGCGGTGGTGAAGCCCTTGCCGTGGCGCTGGAGCAGCCGCAGGTTCAGCAGGGGGTAGTTGAGGTCGTCGTCCTCGGGGGCGCCGGCGATGTTCTCGGCGAGCGAGGTGGGCGCGGAGCGGCGGTTCCAGGGGTACGCCGCCAGCAGCTCGGCGGGCACCCCCTCGGCGGTGAACCAGTCGTCCAGCGGCCAGTTCCCGGCGGCCCGCGCCAGCGCCCGGATCCCCGCGAGCGGCAGCTTCTCCACGGGCTTCCCGAGCACGCACCCCGCGGCCCGCCCCAGCCAGGCGGCCTCCAGCCGGGCCGCCTCCGGCGAGGGGCGCGGGGCGGGTCCGGTGGCCGGGGGCCAGGTGGCGGTGATCGCGTCCCAGCCGTGCGGCTCGGCCGCGGCCAGAGGGCGGGGGAGGGCGGCCAGTTCGGTCAGCAGGCGGTCGGCGAGGGCACGCAGCTCCGGGCGGGCGGGGGAGGGCGAGGCTCCGGCCCGGTCGGGGGCCGGGTGGCCGCCCGCGGCCAGCCAGGCCTGCCGCACCGGCTCCGCGGCGCGGCCGCGCCCGTCCTCCTCGGCCTGGCGCAGCTCGTGCCCGATCAGGTCCTCGGGCTGCGCCCAGGTCAGGCGGATCGGGCCGGCGGAGCCGCCGGGCGGGGGATTCGGGGTCGCGGGGCGTGCCGGGGCCGGGCGGGCGGGGTGCGGGGCGTGGTCTGCCGAGGCGGGTGGGGCCGCGGTCGGGGGCAGTCGGTTCGCGGGGAGTGTCATCGGGGGGCGGCGATCGTGGTGAAGGCGGACTCGTGGGCGCGGCGGCGGGCGAGATCGAGGGCGAAGACCTCGCGGGCCACCCGGGCCAGGGCCGCCGCCGGGGCGTGCAGGTCGAGCCGGCTCGCCGCCGCGACCTCCCGCGCCCAGGCCCCCGGCACCGCCGCCGCGCCGCCCAGCGCGCCGGCCAGCGCCCCCGCCATGGTGGCGATGGAGTCGCAGTCCCGCCCGTAGTTGACGGCCCCGAGCACGGAGGCCTCGTACGCCCCCTCCGCGACCAGCAACATGCCCAGCGCCACCGGAAGTTCCTCGATCGCGTGCAGCCGGGACGGCCGCCGGGCGCCGAGCGAGGGCGAGCGGTAGTCCGGGCCGACCGAGTCGTACGGGGCGACCGCCTCCCGCAGCGGCACCAGCGCCGGCTCGACGTCCCGGTGCGCGGAGGCGGTTTCGACCACCGCCGCGATCGCGGCCCGGGTGCCGTCCTTGGCGAGGGAGAGCGCCGTTTCGACCACCGACGCGGCCGTCGCCCCCGGCACGCAGGCCGCGGCCACCGCGGCCGCGAACACCCCGGCGGCCTCCCGCCCGTACGACGACTGGTGCGCGCCCGCGATGTCCAGCGCCTCCGCGTACGCGCCCGCCGGGTTGCCGGCGTTGACGATGCCGACCGGCGCCATGTACATCGCGGCCCCGCAGTTGACGATGTTGCCGGTGCCCGCCTCGCGGGGGTCCACGTGCCCGTAGTGGAGCCGGGCCACGATCCACTTCTCGGCGAGGAAGATCCGGTGCAGGGGCAGCGCCTCCGCCTCCAGCTCCGGGATCCAGCGGGGCCGGCACATCAGGTCGGGGACGAGGTGGTCGGCGACCGCGTAGGCGTCCAGGTGGTCGCGCACCGCCTCGTAGACGCGTACCAGCGCATGCGTCATCAAGGTGTCATCGGTGACGTGGCCGTCGCCCTTGTGGTACGGCGCGATGGGGCGCGCGGTGCGCCAGTCCTCGTACCAGGGGCCGACGATGCCGTGCACCCGGCCGCCGTGCCGTGCCACGATCTGGTCCGGGGACCAGCCCTCGACCGGGCCGCCGAGCGCGTCCCCGACGGCGGCCCCGACCAGGCAGCCGGCGGCCCGGTCCTCGATCGTGAGCGCCCGCGCGGCGGTCCGCACCTGGCTCTCCGTACCCGTCTGCGTCATGGGCGGATCGTCCTCCGGGTCGTGCGGGGGAGCGGCGCGGTGAGTTCCGTCCGCGTGAGCAGGGCCGCGAGCTCCACCAGGTCCGTACCGGCGAGGCGGGGCAGCGCGCAGCCGGACAGGGTGCGGCAGGCGTCGCGCCAGGCCGGCGCGATCGAGTCGCCGCCGCCGAGGGCGCCGGTCAGCGCCCCGGCGAGGGCGGGGGCCGAATCCGCGACCCGGGACAGGCAGGCCGCCGCCGGCACCGCCTCGGCGACCCGGCCGCGGGCGGCGGTGGCCAGGGCGAGGGCGACGGGGACGGTCTCGGCGGCGGCGATGCCGTAGCTGTAGACGTGGTCCACGATCTGGTGCTCCAGCAGCGGCACGATGGCGAAGGCGCCGCCGTCGGGGTGCGCGCGGGCGAGCGCGACGGCGTGCCGGGCGTTGCGGCCGATCTCGGTCGTGGCGGGCAGCTGGCCGAGCGCGGCGTCCACGGCGGCGTCGGTGCCGGACCCCGCCAGGGCGGTCGCGAGGGCGGCGGCCATCGCGCGGGCGCCGTGCACGCCGTCGCCGTCCTGGGTGTAGCGGGCGTCGAACTCCGCCAGGTCGGCCGCCGCCGCCGGGTCCCCGGGGTGGACGACCGCGAGGACGCAGGCGCGGATGCAGGCGGCGTCGTCGAAGTAGTGCGGGTTGTCGTGGCCCGTGGCGGGCGGGCGCAGACCGGCGGCGAGGTTGCCGAGGCCCGCGCGTACGGAGATCCGCGCCCGCAGCGGCAGCACCGCCGACTCGACCTCGGGGGCCCGGTCGGCGGCCGCCGCGACCTCGCTGGCCAGGGCGTTCCACGCGAGGTCGATCGCGGCCCGCATCCGGCGCGACCGGCTCAGGTCGCTGAGCAGGGCGCCGGCGGCGGTGAGGACGGACTCGGCGGCGAAGGCTGCCCACTCGGCGTCGTCGCTCGGACCGAGGCACAGGGGTTCGGGGGGCTGGTTGAGGGCGATGGGGACGGGGAGGGTGGTGGTGGCGTTCTGCTCGGCGAAGGTGTCCAGCTCGCGGGTGAGGCGGCGGGTCCACTCGGGCATCCGGCTGGCCCGGTGCCGGGCGGCGGGCCACCCGGCCGCGTCCCCGGCGGCCAGCCCGAGCAACAGCCCCTCGATCCGCCGCTCCCCGCGGGACGCGTCCCCGGCGGGGGCGCCGGTGCGGCGGCTTGCGGTGGCGGCGAGGGACTCGGCCTGTACGGGCACGGCCGCGTCTCCACCCGCTACCGGCACGACCACGTTCCCGCCCGCCACCGCCACCGCCACCGCCCCCGGTACCCCCGGGCTTTCCGGGGCGCTGCGTGGTGGGGTCATCGGGGCGGCTCGGAATCCGGGGTCAGGAGGTCCGCGATGTCCAGGACGTGGTAGCCCCGCATCGAGGGCAGGCAGCTGCCGCGGACCGGGCCGATCACCGAGGACCACGCCGCCGGGATGGCGGCGGCGCCGGAGAGGGCGCCGGACAGGGCGCCCGCGACGGCGGCCGTGGTGTCGGCGTCGCGGCCCATGTTGACCGCGGTCAGGACGGAGCCCCGGAAGTCCCCGCCGCAGGAGGCGAAGGCACCGAACGCGAGGCCCACCGCCTCCGGCGCCAGGTCCGTCCAGGGGTAGCCGCCGATGACCACCGCGGAGCGCACCGCCCGTTCGCCGCGCGGGGCGGCGGTCACGGCCCGGCGCAGGGAGCGCGCGGTCCAGGAGTCGGACGGGATGACGGACAGGGCCGCGGAGACCACCGAGGCCGGCGATCCGCCCGCCATGGCCGCAGCCACGCCCGCCGCGACGGCCTGGCCGCCGTAGATGCCCTCGCCGTCGTGGCTGACGGTGCCGTCGATGGCGACGAGCCGGGCCGCCTCGGCCGGGCGCCCGGCCGCGAAGACCCCGAAGGGGGCGGCCCGCATCGCGAGCCCGTCCGACCAGGCGTGCCGGTGCTGCGCCGAGATCGGCGCGGCGAGGCCCCGCCGCAGGTTCTCCAGGGTCCCGCGCTCGGAGAAGCCCGCCCCGCGGAAGGGGCCCTCGTCCAGGTCGGCGATCCAGTGGTGCCAGGCCCGTTCGACGTGCGCGACGGTGAGGGCGGACCCGTGCCGGGCCAGCAGCAGGCCGGAGAAGATCGCGTACTCGGTGTCGTCCGTACCGGCCGGGTCCTCCGACACGAACCCCTCGATGCGGCCCCACCTGGCGCGGATCTGCGACGGCTTCATGTTCTCCGCCGGAGCGCCCAGCGCGTCACCCACCGCGAGTCCCAGCAGCGCACCGCGCGCCCGGTCCAGCAGCACCTGCGGCTGCACGTCCGCCCGAGGCCCGGCCCACACGTCCGCCCGCACGTCGGGATGCGACCCCGGGTACCCCGGGTACCGCTCGGGATGCGACTGCGGACCGGATGCGATCAGCCCCATGGGCGCGCCTCTCCACTTGGTGGAACTCATCATGAGCCCATGGGGGATTTGTGCCACGGCATCGCGTTTGTCGGTTGCCGCGAAACACCACCCGGCCCCTCCCGTCACCCGGTCGCCGACGGACGAAAGCCCTGGTAAGTACGGCCTACCTTGCTGGCGGCGCCCCGAAATCGTGCGTAGTTTCGAGGTGTTCAGGGGGAGTGGGTGCCTGCACACGGTCCGGGCCCTCCCGTGCCGTGCCCGCGCGCCCGTTCCGCACGCGAAGGGGAGTCACGCCACATGTCCATCATCGACACCGAAGCACCGCTGCACGAGGCCCACCGCGACAACCACACCCACCGTGACGTCAACGGCGGCTGGCTGCGCCCGGCCGTCTTCGGTGCCATGGACGGACTGGTCTCCAACCTCGCCCTGATGACCGGTGTGGCGGGCGGCGCGGTCGCGACGCAGACCATCGTCATCACCGGGCTCGCGGGTCTGGCCGCCGGCGCCTTCTCCATGGCGGCCGGCGAGTACACCTCCGTCGCCTCCCAGCGCGAGCTGGTCCTCGCCGAGCTGGACATCGAGCGCCAGCAGCTGAGCAAGCACCCCATCGACGAGATGGAGGAGCTGGCCGAGCTGTACGTCTCGCGCGGCGTCGACCCGTCCCTCGCCCGCGAGGTCGCGATGCAGCTGTCCCGCGACCCCGAGCAGGCGCTGGAGATCCACGCCCGCGAGGAGCTGGGCATCGACCCGGACGACCTGCCGTCGCCGCTGGTCGCCGCGGTGTCCTCGTTCGGCGCCTTCGCGCTGGGCGCGCTGCTGCCCGTACTGCCGTACCTGCTCGGCGCGACCGCGCTGTGGCCGGCGGTGCTGCTGGCCCTGGTGGGGCTGTTCCTGTGCGGGGCGGTCGTGTCCCGGGTCACCGCCCGGTCGTGGTGGTACAGCGGGCTGCGGCAGCTGCTCCTGGGTGGCGCGGCGGCGGGTGTGACGTACATCCTGGGCACGTGGATCGGTGGAGCCGTAGGCTGACCCCTCGAAGGGTGAGACACTATGCAGAGTTCAGCATAAATAGTCATTACTCGCCGGTTTCGGTCGGTTTCGATCGCATGTCCGGCGGGCATGACGTGAAGGCGGCCGGGCAATGATGCCCGGCCTGCATCAGGACCTCTGCCTCGCGCATCCGCCTCGCGCTGACGCCCGCGCAGGTCCTCACTTTTCTTTCGCACAGTGTCCGCATGCTGGAACGCGATATCCGGTTCCCGGGATTGCCGTCATCATGTAACCTGCACGAAATTTCGCAGAGGGCCAACGTCGTCCCTCGGCTATGCATATGCCACGACGACGACGGGAGTCCCGATGCGTTCCGCATCCACGCACTCCGCGACCGGCCCCAGCACCACCGCCTGGTCGCCCATGGACGGTCGCCCCGCCCAGCAGGGCATGTACGACCCGCGCAACGAGCACGACGCCTGCGGCGTCGGTTTCGTGGCCAACCTCACCGGCGAGGCCGGCCACACGCTGGTCGAGCAGGCGCTGACCGTACTGCGGAACCTCGAACACCGCGGCGCCACCGGCTCCGAGCCCGACTCGGGCGACGGTGCGGGCATCCTCTGTCAGGTCCCCGACGCGTTCCTGCGCGAGGTGGCCGGATTCGACCTCCCCGAGGCCGGCGCCTACGCCGTCGGCATCGCCTTCCTGCCCGCCGACGGCTCCGCACAGGCCGTCGCGCAGATCGAGGCCATCGCCGCCGAGGAGCACCTCACCGTGCTCGGCTGGCGCGAGGTGCCCGTCACCCCCGACCTGCTCGGCAACGGCGCCCGCGTCACCATGCCGGCCTTCTCGCAGCTGTTCGTGAGCAACGGAAGCACCGGCATCGAGCTGGACCGCAAGGCGTTCGTGCTGCGCAAGCGCGCCGAGCGCGAGGCGGGCGTCTACTTCCCGTCGCTGTCCGCCCGCACCATCGTCTACAAGGGCATGCTGACCACCGGCCAGCTGGAGCCCTTCTTCCCGGACCTCTCCGACCGCCGCTTCGCCTCGACGCTGGCGCTGGTCCACTCGCGGTTCTCGACGAACACCTTCCCGTCCTGGCCGCTCGCCCACCCGTACCGCTTCGTCGCGCACAACGGCGAGATCAACACGGTCAAGGGCAACCGCAACTGGATGAAGGCCCGCGAGTCCCAGCTGGCCTCCGAGGCCTTCGGCGAGGGCGCGCTGGAGCGGATCTTCCCGATCTGCACCCCCGACGCCTCCGACTCCGCGTCCTTCGACGAGGTCCTGGAGCTGCTCCACCTCGGCGGCCGCTCGCTCCCGCACAGCGTGCTGATGATGATCCCCGAGGCGTGGGAGAACCACACCTCGATGGACCCCGACCGGCGCGCGTTCTACCAGTACCACTCCACCCTGATGGAGCCCTGGGACGGCCCGGCCTGCGTCACCTTCACCGACGGCACCCAGGTCGGCGCGGTCCTCGACCGCAACGGCCTGCGCCCCGGCCGCTACTGGGTCACCGACGACGGCCTCGTCGTCCTCGGCTCCGAGGTCGGCGTCCTCGACATCGACCCGGCCAAGGTCGTCCGCAAGGGCCGCCTCCAGCCCGGCAAGATGTTCCTCGTCGACACCGCGCAGAAGCGGATCATCGAGGACGACGAGATCAAGGCCGACCTCGCGGGCGCCGCTCCGTACGCCGAGTGGCTCGAAGCCGGTGAGATCGAGCTGGAGGACCTCCCCGAGCGCGAGCACATCGTCCACACCCACGCCTCGGTCACCCGCCGCCAGCAGACCTTCGGGTACACCGAGGAAGAGCTGAAGATCATCCTGGCGCCGATGGCCCGGACCGGCGGCGAGCCGCTCGGTTCCATGGGTACGGACTCCCCGATCGCGGCCCTGTCCGAGCGCCCCCGGCTGCTCTTCGACTACTTCACCCAGCTCTTCGCGCAGGTCACCAACCCGCCGCTGGACGCCATCCGCGAGGAGCTCGTCACCTCGCTGCTGTCCTCCCTGGGCCCCGAGGGCAACCTGCTGGAGCCGACCTCCGCGTCGTGCCGCAGCGTCACCCTCCCCTTCCCGGTGATCGACAACGACGAGCTGGCCAAGCTCGTCCACATCAACGCCGACGGCGACATGTCCGGCATGAAGGCCGCCACCCTCTCGGGCCTCTACCGGGTCTCGGGCGGCGGCGAGGCGCTCGCCGCGCGGATCCAGGAGATCCGCGCCGAGGCCGACGCCGCCATAGAGAACGGCGCCCGCCTGATCGTCCTGTCGGACCGGCACTCCGACGCCGAGCACGCGCCGATCCCCTCGCTGCTGCTCACCTCCGCGGTCCACCACCACCTCATCGCCACCAAGCAGCGCACCCAGGTGGGCCTGCTCATCGAGGCCGGTGACGTCCGCGAGGTCCACCACGTCGCCCTGCTCATCGGCTACGGCGCGGCCGCGGTCAACCCGTACCTGGCGATGGAGTCCGTCGAGGACCTGCTGCGCGCGGGCACCTTCCTGTCGGGCCTGGAGCCCGAGCAGGCCATCAAGAACCTGATCTACGCGCTCGGCAAGGGCGTCCTGAAGGTCATGTCCAAGATGGGCATCTCCACGGTCGCCTCCTACCGCGGCGCCCAGGTCTTCGAGGCCATCGGCCTCGACGAGGAGTTCGTCGGCACGTACTTCAGCGGCACCGCCACCAAGATCGGTGGCGCCGGCCTGGACGTCATCGCCAAGGAGGTGGCCGCCCGCCACGCCAAGGCGTACCCGGCCTCCGGCATCGCCCCGGCGCACCGCGCGCTGGACATCGGCGGCGAGTACCAGTGGCGCCGCGAGGGCGAGCCGCACCTGTTCGACCCGGACACGGTCTTCCGCCTCCAGCACGCCACGCGCAACCGCCGCTACGACATCTTCAAGCAGTACACCGACCGGGTGAACGAGCAGTCCGAGCGCCTCATGACGCTCCGCGGCCTGTTCGGCTTCGACACGGAGTCCCGCCCCTCGATCTCCATCGACGAGGTCGAGCCGGTCGCCGACATCGTCAAGCGCTTCTCCACCGGCGCGATGTCGTACGGATCCATTTCGAGCGAGGCCCACGAGACCCTCGCCATCGCCATGAACCAGCTGGGCGCCAAGTCCAACACCGGTGAGGGCGGCGAGGACCCGGACCGCCTGTACGACCCGGCCCGCCGTTCGGCGATCAAGCAGGTCGCCTCCGGCCGCTTCGGCGTCACCAGCGAGTACCTGGTCAACGCGGACGACATCCAGATCAAGATGGCGCAGGGCGCCAAGCCCGGCGAGGGCGGCCAGCTGCCCGGCCACAAGGTCTACCCGTGGGTCGCCAAGACCCGGCACTCCACCCCGGGCGTGGGCCTGATCTCCCCGCCGCCGCACCACGACATCTACTCCATCGAGGATCTGGCTCAGCTGATCCACGACCTCAAGAACGCCAACCCGGCGGCCCGCATCCACGTGAAGCTGGTCTCCGAGGTCGGTGTCGGCACCGTCGCCGCGGGCGTCTCCAAGGCGCACGCGGACGTCGTCCTCATCTCCGGCCACGACGGCGGTACCGGCGCCTCCCCGCTGACCTCGCTCAAGCACGCGGGCGGCCCCTGGGAGCTCGGCCTCGCCGAGACCCAGCAGACGCTGCTGCTCAACGGCCTGCGCGACCGCATCGTCGTCCAGACCGACGGCCAGCTGAAGACCGGCCGCGACGTCGTCATCGCCGCGCTGCTCGGCGCCGAGGAGTTCGGTTTCGCGACCGCGCCGCTCGTCGTCTCCGGCTGCGTCATGATGCGCGTCTGCCACCTCGACACCTGCCCCGTCGGCATCGCCACGCAGAACCCGGTGCTGCGCGAGCGGTTCTCCGGCAAGCCCGAATTCGTCGTCAACTTCTTCGAGTTCATCGCGGAGGAGGTGCGCGAGCTGCTCGCCGAGCTGGGCTTCCGCACGATCGAGGAGGCCGTCGGCCACGCCGAACTCCTCGACACCTCCAAGGCCGTCGCGCACTGGAAGGCCCAGGGCCTCGACCTGGACCCGCTCTTCCACGTGCCCGCACTGGCCGAGGGCGCCGTCCGCCACGCCGTCATCGAGCAGGACCACGGCCTCGCCAAGGCCCTCGACAACGAGCTGATCCGGCTGGCCGCCGACGCGCTGAACGCCCCGAGCGCCGAAGCCGCCCTCCCGGTCCGCGCGCAGGTCGCGATCCGCAACATCAACCGGACCGTCGGCACCATGCTCGGCCACGAGGTCACCAAGCGGTTCGGTGGCGCGGGCCTGCCCGACGACACCATCGACCTCACCTTCACCGGGTCGGCCGGCCAGTCCTTCGGCGCCTTCCTGCCGCGCGGCATCACGCTGCGCCTGGAGGGCGACGCCAACGACTACGTCGGCAAGGGTCTCTCCGGCGGCCGGATCGTGGTCCGCCCGGACCGCGGCGCCGACCACCTGGCCGAGTACTCCACCATCGCGGGCAACACCATCGGCTACGGCGCGACCGGCGGCGAGATGTTCCTGCGCGGCCGCACCGGCGAGCGCTTCTGCGTCCGCAACTCCGGCGCCCTGGTCGTCTCGGAGGGCGTGGGCGACCACGGCTGCGAGTACATGACCGGCGGCCAGGCCGTCGTCCTGGGCGAGACGGGCCGCAACTTCGCGGCGGGCATGTCGGGCGGCGTCGCGTACGTCATCGATCTCGACCCCTGCAACGTCAACGTCGGCAACGCGGGCGCGGTCGAGAACGACCTGTCCGACGCCGACAAGCAGTGGCTGCACGATGTGGTGCGCCGCCACGAGGAGGAGACCGGCTCGACCGTGGCCGCCAAGCTCCTCGCCGACTGGTCCGTCTCGGTGGACCGCTTCAGCAAGATCATCCCCACCACGTACAAGGCAGTGCTCGCCGCCAAGGACGCCGCTGAGCGGGCCGGACTCTCCGAGTCGGAGACCACCGAGAAGATGATGGAGGCGGCGACCCATGGCTGACCCGAAGGGCTTCCTCACCACCCCCCGCGAGACCGCCTGTTCCCGACCCGTCGCCGAGCGGCTGAAGGACTGGAACGAGGTCTACGTCCCGGGTTCGCTGCTGCCGATCATCAGCAAGCAGGCCGGCCGCTGCATGGACTGCGGCATCCCGTTCTGCCACAACGGCTGCCCGCTCGGGAACCTCATCCCGGAGTGGAACGACTTCGCGTACCGCGAGGACTGGGCCGCCGCGTCCGAGCGCCTGCACGCCACGAACAACTTCCCGGAGTTCACCGGCCGCCTGTGCCCGGCCCCGTGCGAGTCGGCGTGCGTGCTCGGCATCAACCAGCCCGCCGTCACCATCAAGAACGTCGAAGTCTCGATCATCGACAAGGCGTGGGACAACGGCGACGTCACCCCGCAGCCCCCGGACCGGCTGTCCGGCAAGACCGTCGCCGTCATCGGCTCGGGCCCGGCGGGACTCGCCGCCGCCCAGCAGCTGACGCGGGCCGGTCACACGGTCGCGGTGTACGAGCGCGCGGACCGCATCGGCGGCCTGCTGCGGTACGGCATCCCCGAGTTCAAGATGGAGAAGGTGCACATCAACCGCCGCATCGAGCAGATGCGCGCGGAGGGCACCAAGTTCCGCACGGGCGTCGAGGTCGGCCGCGACATCCCGGCCGACCGGCTGCGCCGCCGCTACGACGCGGTCGTCATCGCCGCCGGAGCCACGGTCTCCCGCGACCTGCCGGTCCCGGGCCGCGACCTGAACGGCATCCACTTCGCGATGGAGTACCTGCCGCTGTCGAACAAGGTGCAGGAGGGCGACTTCATGGCGCCCCCCATCACCGCCGAGGGCAAGCACGTCGTCGTCATCGGCGGCGGCGACACCGGCGCCGACTGCGTGGGCACCGCCCACCGCCAGGGCGCGGCCTCGGTCACGCAGCTGGAGATCATGCCGCGCCCCTCGGAGGACCGCACCGCCGGCCAGCCGTGGCCGACGTTCCCCATGCTGTACAAGGTGACCTCGGCGCACGAGGAGGGCGGCGAGCGGATCTACTCCGTCTCCACCACCCACTTCGAGGGCGACGAGGACGGCAACGTGCAGTCCCTCCACCTGGTCGAGGTCGCCTTCGAGGACGGCAAGCTCGTCCAGAAGGAGGGCACCGAGCGCGTCCTCCCGGCGCAGCTGGTCACCCTCGCGATGGGCTTCACCGGCACCGACCAGGCCAACGGCCTGGTGGACCAGTTCGGCCTGGAGCTGGACGCGCGCGGCAACGTCGCGCGGGACGCGTCGTACGCGACCAACGTGGACGGCGTCTTCGTCGCCGGCGACGCGGGCCGCGGCCAGTCCCTGATCGTGTGGGCCATCGCCGAGGGCCGCTCCGCGGCCCGCGGCGTGGACCGCTACCTGACGGGCGCCAGCACCCTCCCGTACCCGGTCAAGCCGACGGACCGCTCGCTGACGGTGTAACCACCCCGGCAGCACCCCTCCCCTCCGCGGGAGGCCCTCATACGGCCCGTACAACGGCGTACGGAACCCCGACACGGCGCCCGCCAGTCCCCGACCAGGGAGGCGGGCGCCGTGGCGTGCGGGGGCGGATCACTGGGGCGAGAACTCGTACCGCAGCTCGTACAGGTGGCCCGACTTGACCATGACGGTCACCTCGACCGGCCGCCGGTCGTCGCTGAAGACCGTACGCAGCGTGCGGAGCACCGGCAGGTCGCCGGTCAGGCCCAACGCGCGGTGTTCGTCCTGGGTGGGGACGCGGGCGCAGACCCGGTCGACGCTCAGCCGGGGCGGAAAGCCGAGCCCGCTGAGCAGGGCGGGCGTACCGCCCCTGATCTTGCGCGCCTCGGCGAGCGCGTTGCCGCGGGCGACGTCCAACGGGTAGTAGGAGCAGACCAGCTCGGCCGGTTCGCCGTCGATCCCCATCACCTGGCGTCGCAGTACCGTGCGATCGCCGTCCCGGAGTCCGAGCGCGGCGGCGACATCGGCGGGCGGGGTCACCTCGCGCACCTCTACGAGCGTGCTGACGGCGTGGGCGCCGGGCCCGGCGGCGTCGGTGAGCCAAGGGTAGGGATCGTCGCCGGACGCGAGCGCGAGGGAGGCCGCGGGGCGGATCGTCCGCTGCCGGTGCTCCCGTACGGTCACCGCCGATCCCGCGCGGCCGAGGACGAGCCGCTCGTCCTTGAGGAGTCCCAACGCCTTCTGCACGGTCGCGCTCGACGCGCCGAACCGGGCCTTCAGGTGGACGGTGGAGGGCAGCTTCGCGCCGGGAGCGAGGTCGCCGTTCAGGATCTCGTCCCGGAGGTCCGCGGCGATGCGGACGTGGAGCGGGCGCTGGTCGAGCGGTGGTTCGTCGGGGCTGGGCAACGTCATCCGATCCTGGTCTCGTAGCGCAACTGTGCACGGTCCGCGGGCATGACCATCACGTCGGCCTGAACGGGGCGGTCGGTCGTGTCCAGGGTGACCCGGGAGACGAGGAGCACCGGGTCGCCCGCTGCGATCCGCAGGTGACCGCATTCCTCGTCCGTCGGCATGCGCGCCGTGACCTCCTCCACCACGCGCGCGCCGACGTGCCCCAGCGCGGCGAGCAGGGTGACGGCTCCGCCGCGGATCTTCGCCGTGGATGCGAGCGGGGTCCCCGCGGCGATCGCGGCCGGGTAGTGGCTGTCGGTCAACTCGCAGGGCTCACCGTCCAGTTCGATGACCCTCCGACGCCGTACGACGCTCTCCCCGGCGGGGACGCCCAGCATCCGCGCGACCGCGTCCGACGCGGGCTCTTCCCCGGCGTGCAGGATGCGTTGCCCGCCCGAGCGCCCACGCGCCGCGGCCTCGGCGGTCCACGCGTCCGGCTCCCCGTCCGCCCGGGGTGTCAGGTACGGGGCCGACGCACTGGTCCACTGGCCTTCGCTCATGCTGCCCTCCGCTTCCGGGTCCGGTCCGGCTCTGCGGCTCTCACGGTATGCGACGACCGGGCGTGGACCCAGAGGCAAACCTTGCTGCAATTCGCGAATAGCGCTACGGTCTGTGTCATCGTGAAAACTCAACGTCAAGACGATGGGGTGGGCATGTCCTTCTCTCGGCAGCAGACGTTCCCCGGCACCCGCGAATCGGTGCGCGCGGCCCGCCATTTCGTGGGCGACGCCCTCGGGGGGTGGGGGGTGACCGATCGCCGCGACGACACGCGTCTCTGCGTATCGGAACTCGCGGCCAATGCCGTGGTGCACGGAGTGCCCGAGGGTCGCCGGTTTGCCGTACGCGTCGCATGGGGGCATGGCCGGGTGTGCATCGAGGTGCGCGACAGCGGCCCGGGGATCCCGGCACTCCGGCGCGCCGCCCCAGACGATTTGTCAGGCCGGGGTTTGTGGCTCGCGTCCGCACTCGCCGACGAGTTCGCCGTGGAAGACGAATCGGTCGGCAAGACGGTTCGCGTGGCCTTCGACATTCCGGCCGGGCCGGACGTTTCCCGCGGACAAACCTTCCCGGTGGCACCGCCGGCATCGTGAACGAGGAGTTCCGGGCGCGGCTGCTGGGGGAGTGTGGCCGGGGCGCTGCGGTTCCGGGAGGCGGTGTCCCGGCGGAGCGCCGCCGGTGCCGTGGCGGGTGCCCGGTTGCAGGGCCAGGTGGGTAGTCGGTCGCCGGGGCGCGGCCTTGGTGGGGGTTTGTGAGGGTGTGGGGGCTGTATATACAGCGTCATGCCGCGAGTCGTGTCGAATGCCATGTCGGGTGTCGGGTCGTCCCGTGCCGGGGGCAGTGCCGTGTCCCGGGCCGGGGCGGGGTTGCCGCGGGGCGGGCGGGGGCTGTACCGGCTGCTGGCCTCCGGCTGCGGGGTCGCGCTGGCGCTCAGCGGGCCGCTGGCCGCCCTCGGTCCGGCCGCCGCTGCCGCCGACGCCGGCCGCACCTACGACTACCGGGGGCTGCGCTTCACCTTCCCCGCGACCTGGCGGGTCGTCGACCTCGACCGCCACCCCGAGGCCTGCGTGCGCCTCGACCTGCCCACCCTGTACGTCGGCCACGCCGGCCCCCAGGGCGACTGCGCGGGCCGGGCCGCCGTCGAGCGCGCCGACACGCTGCACCTGGAGCCCGTACAGGACGCCCCGCGGCGGGCCGACATCCCGACCGTCGACGTACCGGTCGGCACCGCGCTGCCCGCCGCCGCGCCCCGGGCGGTGCCCAGCAACGAACTCCGGTACGTCCTCGCCCAGTCCGGCATCATGGCCACCGCCTCCTACGGCGACGCGCCCGCCGCGGTCCGCGCGGTGATCGAGGGCGCCCGGCCGGTCGGGAGCGGGGACGGTGATGCGGAGCTGCCCGGCCATCCCGGCCACCCCGGTCCGCCGTCCGTCCGCCCCGTGCCGAGGCCGGTGCCCCGGCCCGCGCCGCGGCCCCTGCCCGCCCCGGCACCCGGCGCCGCACCGGGGTCCCTGGTCACCCCGGGCGCGTACCGCGGCGAGGGCTTCGACGCCTGCACCGCCCCCGGCCAGGGGACCATGGACGGCTGGTGGGACGATTCCCCCTTCGGCGCCGTCGGCATCTACATCGGCGGCGGGTCCCGCGCCTGCGCCCAGCCGCAGCTGACCGCCGACTGGGTCAGGCGGCAGAGCGCCGCCGGGTGGCACCTGATGCCGATCTGGGTGGGCCGCCAGCCCTGGTACAGCGGCGCCACCGGGCTGTCCACCGACCCCGGCACCGCGGCCGCGCAGGGCCGGGCGGCCGCCGACGGCGCCGCCTCGGCCGCCCGCTCGCTGGGGCTCGGCCCGGGCACCGTCCTCTACAACGACGTGGAGAACTACACCGACCGCGCCACCTGGGACGCCCCCGTGGTCGCCTACGTCGGCGGCTGGACCCAGCGGCTGCACGCCCTCGGCTACCGCGCCGCCGCCTACCTCGCGGCCGGTTCGGGGATGAAGGCGCTCAGCGCCGCCTACGCGCGCACCGGGCAGGCCGTCCCCGACATCGTGTGGGCCGCGGCCTGGAACGGCCGCTCCTCGGTCACCGACTCCGACCTCGGCCTGCCGGCGGGCACCGGGCAGTGGAGCGGGCGCCGCCGCGCCCACCAGTACCAGGGCGACCACGACGAGACCTACGACGGCGTGACCATCAACATCGACCGCAACCGGGTGGACGTCGACCCGGCCGCGGTCGCCCTCTCCGGGACCGGGCCCGCCCCCGAGCAGGACCCGGTCCCGGTCCCCGACGCGTAGACCGGCCCGTACTTCGGGCCGGACCGGCTCCCGGGGCCGGGCCCCGCGTCACTCCTCCCGGGCGGGCTCGTCGTCGTTGCCCCGGCGGATCGTGCGCAGCCCTCCGGCCGGGGTCCAGGTGCGGACCACCAGGTCGTCCCCCTCGACCCCGGTACGGACCACCTCGGCCAGCTCCGCGCGGAACAGGTGGAAAGGCTGCGGCGCCTCCCCCGACTCCTCGGCGAAGCGGTGCAGCTCGGGCGGGTCCAGGATCTCCACGGCCCGCCCGGAGATCCGTACGTCCCCGTCGGGCATCGCCTCGTCCGCACCCGGGTTGGTGTGCAGCGCGAACCGCGGGTCGCGCCGCAGGTCGAGGGCCTTGCGGGAGCCCGGCATCATGCCGAGCCACAGCTCACCGCCCCGGAAGGTGACGTTCAGCCCGCAGACCCGCGGCGAACCGTCCTTGCGCAGGGTCGCCAGGACGTGGTGCGCGTACTGCCCGAAGCGGGCCCGGACCGCCTCGGCGAGCTCCGGTTCCTCCTGCGCGAAGTGCGCCCAGTTGTTCTTCGTCGTCATGGCGCCATGAAACCGCCTGCCACCGGCGGAGACTGGTCAGGCGCGCACGATGCCCGCCGCACGGGCCGCCGCCAGCCAGGACGGGAACTCGGACACCAGCCGGTCGTACAGCTGCCCGTCCGGCACCGCCCGCGGATCCTGCCCGGCGTGGAAGTAGCCCGCGTTGTCCACGGGGCGCGCCTGCGGCACCGGCAGCTCGTCCAGCTTCCGCAGGAAGTCGAACTGGGTGCTGCGGGTGTTGCCGAAGCCGACGAACTGCCAGAACAGCGGCAGCCGCGCCGCCTTGCACAGGTAGCGCTCCGCCGCCGCCTTGTTCACCGGGCCGCCGTCCGTCTGGAAGACGACCAGGGCGGGCGCCGGGCACCCGCTGTCGAGGTAGTGGTCGATGACCGCGTCCATCGCGGCGTCGTAGGACGTCTTGCCCATGTGCCCGAGCCCGGCCGCGATCCGGTCCACCTCGCCCGCGTGCCGCTCCAGCGAGATCTCCTCGACGGCGTCGACGTCGGTGGAGAAGAAGACCACCGGGACCCGGCCGTCGTCGTCCAGGTGTGCCGAGAGTCCGAGCACCCGGTCCGCGAAGGCCTGTACGGTGCCGTCGGCGTAGTACGGGCGCATCGATCCGGAGCGGTCCAGCACCAGGTAGACCGCCGCCCGTTGGCCGCTCAGGCCGTGTTTGCGCAGGGAGACCCCGGCGCTCTTGTACAGGCTGACGAGCGCCGGAGCGCTCTCTTCCACCTTGCGCAGGTCGATCGCACTGCCGGTCATGGGCCCGAGGGTACGGCAGTGCGCGCGGCCCGGCGGGGCTACGTCGAAAGGTCCGCGGAGCCCGCGGGCTCCCCGGCTTCCCGGGAGCCCGCGTCCGCCCGCGCCGCCTCCAGGGCCTCGATGTCCGCCAGCATGGCGGCCGCGAGGTCGCGCTCGGAGGCGTAGTACCGCTCGGCCCACCGGAGGGTGAGCGTGGGGTACGCCCATGCCGCCTGCCCCTCGGCCGCCTCCGCGTCGGCGATCGCGCGGCGCCGCATGTCCTGCGCGAACTCCTGGTGGCGGGCCAGGACTTCGCGCATCTGCTCCGGTTCCAGCAGGTGTCCCAGCCACAGCCGCAGCATCGGCCCGTGCTTGAGGACGGGCGGGTCGACCGCGGCGCCGCGGGCCCAGGTCCGCACGGCCTCCATGCCCTCGCCGGTGATCCGGTACACCCGCTTGTCGCGGGTGCCGCTCTCCGGGGAGACCAGGCGCGAGGTGGCGTACCCCGCCCTCTCCAGACGCTTCAGCTCGCTGTAGATCTGGCTGAAGGAGGGGCTCCAGTAGAAGAACGTGAGCGACCGGTCCGACCACTTCTTCAGGTCGTAGCCGGACAGCTCCTGTCCGAAGGAGAGCAGCCCGAGCACCGCCCAACTGGTCGCGGGGAGCGCGCGTCCGTTCGTCTCGTCTGCCACGGTCGGCAGTCTACGACCGGCTCCGCGGGCGCCCTTCCCTCCG
Source organism: Streptomyces sp. NPDC043876 (assembly GCF_056435825.1). Taxonomy (NCBI): domain Bacteria; kingdom Bacillati; phylum Actinomycetota; class Actinomycetes; order Kitasatosporales; family Streptomycetaceae; genus Streptomyces; species Streptomyces sp. NPDC043876. The sequence goes on from NZ_JBWKDV010000002.1 coordinate 937,551, forward strand.
CCGGGGGCGGCTGCTAGAAGTATTCCTATTCGAAATACCTGTGCAGTACAGGGGGAGGACCGTCGTGGGGGCTCACGTCTCGCTGGACGGGAAGGTCGTGGTGATCACCGGCGCCGCGCGCGGTCAGGGCGCGGTGGAGGCCCGGCTGTGCGCGGAGGCGGGCGCGCGGGTCGTCGTCACCGACCTGCGCGAGGAGGAGGGGCGGAAGGTCGCCGCGGCCCTGGGCGACCAGGGCCTGTACGTACGGCACGACGTGGTCGACGCCGGGAGCTGGGCCGGGGCCGTGCGGGCCGCGGTGGCGGCGTACGGAGGCGTCTCGGCCCTGGTCAACAACGCGGCCCTGTGGCGCACGGCCCATGTGGAGGAGCAGAGCGCCGAGGGCTTCGAAGCGCTGCTCCGGGTCAACCTGCTGGGCCCCTTCCTCGGGATCCAGGCGGTGGCCCCGCTGCTGCGCGCCGCCGGGGGCGGGTCCGTCGTGAACATCTCCTCCACCGCCGGGCTGGTCGGGATACCGGGGCACGCGGCCTACGGCTCCACGAAGTTCGCCCTGCGCGGGCTGACCAGGTCGGCGGCCCTTGACCTGGCCGGGGACGGGATCCGGGTCAACTCCGTGCACCCTGGGGCGATCGACACGCCGATGGTGGCCGGGGCGGTGGCCGGCCGGGACTGGTCGCACGTGCCGCTGGGCCGGATGGGGCGCCCGGAGGAGGTCGGCGAACTGGTCCGGTTCCTCTGCTCGGACGCCGCCGCCTACATCACCGGTGCGGAGTTCACCGTCGACGGCGGAATGACCGCGCGGTGAGCGGCCGTGCGCCGCGAATAATGGGGGAATGAGCACCTCATCCTCACCGAACCGCATACGGGCCCGTGCCCGTTCCTTCGACGCGGCCGCGGCGCTGTACGGAGCCAACCGGCCCGGGTATCCACCGGAGTTGTTCGACGCCCTGGAGGAACTGGCCGGGCGGCCGCTGGAGGGGGCGCGGGTGGCGGACGTCGGGGCGGGCACCGGGATCGCGAGCGCGCTGCTGGCGGGGCGGGGGGCGCGGGTGGTCGCGGTCGAGCCCGGTGACGGCATGGCGGCCGAACTGCGGCGCGCGCACCCCGGGATACCGCTGGTCCGGGGGGACGGGGACCGGCTGCCGCTGGCCTCCGGGGCCTTCGACCTGGTGACCTACGCCCAGGCCTGGCACTGGACCGACCCGGTCCGCTCGGTTCCCGAGGTGCGGCGGGTGCTGCGGGGTGGTGGGGCGCTGGCCCTGTGGTGGAACGACCTGGACGCGTCCGTGCCGTGGATCGACGCGCAGGACCGGCGGGTGGCGGAGCTGCTGTCCGCCGAGCCGGGGATCGCGCCGCGCGGCCTTCCCGCCGGCCTCGCCTTCGCCACGCGGCAGGTCCGCTGGGCGCGGCGGGTGCCGGTGGATACGCACCTGGCGAACCTGGCCAGTCATTCGGCCTTCCTCGTCCTGGGGGACGGGGCCTCGGGGGACTTCTTCGCGGCCGAGCGGGTGCGGTTGCTGGCGCTCTTCCCCGACGGCGTCCTGCGCGAGGACTACGTCACCACCCTCTGCGTGGCCGTCCCGTAAGCCCTTGGGGTGGCCCCCCTCAGCCCGTCCGGCGTTTGAGGACCGGGTCCGGGCGGAGCCCGGGAGGCTCGGCTGCAGGCGATGGTTCGGCCTTTTGTGCGTCTGCGGCCGGTCGTCCTGGGCTCTGCCCAGACCCGCGCCTCAAACGCCGGCGGGGCTGGTTTGGGCTCGGGTCGGCCGCAGCTTTCGCCCCGCCGGGCGGCCTGACCCCCTTCACCCCGCCGGGCTGGGCTGGTCCCCCCTTCAGCCCGTCCGGCGTTTGGGGACCGGGTCCGGGCGGAGCCCGGGAGGCTCGGCCGCAGGCGATGGTCCGGCCTGTTGTCCGTGTGCGGTCGGTCGTCCTGGGCTGGATCGGGAAGGACACGGACCCGGGGTCAGGGCGCGGGCAGGAGTTCGGCTCGGCAGGTGGAGGGGGTGCCCCAGGCATCGCGGAGGGGGCGGGCTTTGCGGAGCCAGAGGGAGAGGTCCAGTTCCTCCGTGTAGCCCACCGCACCGTGGAGCTGGAGCGCGGTCAGGGCCGCCCGGTAGGCCGCCTCGCCCGCGGCGACCTTGGCCGCCGCGATGTCCCGGGGGGCCAGGGTCAGGGCCGCCGCCCACACCAGCGGCCGCGCGAACTCCAGCGCGATCAGGGTGTCCGCCAGCCGGTGCTTGACCGCCTGGAAGGACCCGATCGCCACCCCGAACTGGGTGCGCTGCTTCACGTACTCCACCGTCCGCCCCAGCAGCGCCTCGCCCACCCCCAGGCTCTGCGCCGCGGTCAGCAGCCGCGCCCACCGCAGCGCCACTCCCGCCGCGGCCTCCACCCCCGGCCCCGCGGCCAGGAGTTCACCGTCCGGGCCGGGCCGCGAGAGCCGCCGCGCGGGGTCCAGCGAGGTCATCGGGGGCCCGGCGCCCGCCCCCGCCAGCCGCAGCGCACCCGCCGCCGACACCGTGAAAACGTGGTCGGCCGCCGCCGCGTCCAGCGCGTACGGGCCGCCCCCGGCCACGGTCAGCGTGGCCACCGCCTCGCCCGACAGCAGCCCCGGCAGGAAGCGCTCGGCCAGGGTTCCGTCCCCCAGCCCCGGACCCGACAGCAGCGCCACCGCCGCCACCGTCTCCGCCAGCGGCCCCGGTACCGCCGCCCGCCCCAGCTCCACGAAGCCGAGGGCCAGTTCGACCGGGTGGACGCCGAGCCCCTCGTACTTCCGCGCCCCCGCGTCCTGCGGCGCGGCCAGCGCGAACAGGCCGGTGTCGGCGAGCCGGGTCCACAGGGCCCGGCCCGGCCCGTACGCCCCGCCCGACCAGGACCGTACGACGGCCGGCACGTCCGAGGCGGCCAGCAGCGCGCGCAGGGTGCGGGCGAAGTCCGACTGCTCGTCGGTCGGAAGGAAGCGCATCAGCGGCGGCCCTTCGGGAGGCCGAGCAGCCGCTCGGCGATGATGTCGCGCTGGATCTCGTTGGTGCCCGCGTAGATCGGCCCGGCCAGCGAGAAGAGCCAGGGCTCCGCCCACGGCCCGTCCGCCAGCTCCGCGTCCGCGCCGAGCAGGTCGAGCGCGCTCTCGTGCAGGGCGATGTCGTACTCGCTCCAGAACACCTTGTTCAGGCTCGACTCCGCGCCGATCGCCTCGCCCGCCGCGAACCGCGAGGCGTTCGTCCAGGTGAACAGCTCGTAGGCGCGCGCCCCGATCACCGCGTCCGCGACCCGGTCGCGCAGCGCGGTGTCGGCCGGGTCCGCCCGCTCCCGCCACAGCGCCGTCAGCCGGTCGGCCGCCGCCAGGAAGCGGCCGGGGGAGCGCAGGGTCAGCCCGCGCTCGTTGCCCGTGGTCGACATCGCGATGCGCCACCCCTGGCCCGGCTCGCCGATGACGTCCTCGTCGGGCACGAACACCCCGTCCAGGAACAGCTCCGCGAAGGCCGGCTTCCCGTCCAGGCGCCCGATGGGCCGTACGGTCACCCCCGGCGCCCGCAGGTCGAACATCAGGTACGTCAGGCCCTGGTGGGGCTTGGCCGTGCCCGCCCCGGTGCGGAAGATGCCGAACGCCCGGTCCGCGAACGCCGCCCGCGAGGACCAGGTCTTCTGCCCCGTCAGCAGCCAGCCGCCCTCGGTGCGCTCCGCCCGGGACGTCAGCGAGGCCAGGTCGGAGCCGGACTCCGGTTCCGACCAGGCCTGCGCCCAGATCACCTCGCCACGCGCCATCGGCGGCAGCACGCGGGCCCGCTGCGCGGGGCTCGCGTGGTCGAAGAGGGTGGGGGCGAGCAGGTTGATGCCGTTCTGCGAGACCCGGCCGGGGGCGCCCGCGGCGTAGTACTCCTCCTCGAAGACGAGCCACTGCACGAGGTCCGCGCTGCGGCCGCCGTACTCCTCGGGCCAGGACACCACCGACCAGCGGTCCGCCGCCAGCAATGCCTCCCACTCCCGGTGCGCGGCGAAGCCCGCCGCGGTTTCGAGGGAGGGGAGCGGCCGCGCGGGCACGTGCGCGCGCAGCCAGGCCCGGGCCTCGGCCCGGAAGCCGGTCACCTCGGGCGTATGGGTCAGGTCCATCAGCCGGTCGCCTCCGTCGTCGCCGCGCCGCCCGTGCCCCCCGTGCCGTCGGGCGGGCATCCGGGCACGCTTCCCTAACAAGTGTTTGGTAGGTTAACGTACGCCCGTCAGCAGCGTCGAGGAGTCCGCGCGGATCCTCGCTCCCCACCAGGAGGTCCGGCATGGACGCCACCCTTCCCCGGTACGTAGCCGGGCACGGCCTGCTGAAGGACCGGACGGCCGTGATCACCGCGGCGGCCGGCGCCGGGATCGGCGGCGCCACCGCCCGCCGCTTCCTGGAAGAGGGGGCCCGCATCGTCATCGGCGACGCGCACACCCGCCGCCTCAAGGAGACCGAGCACGCACTCGCCGCCGAGTTCGGCGCGGACCGGGTCGCCTCCCTGCCCTGCGACGTCACCGACGAGGAGCAGGTCGGGGCCCTCTTCGCGCTCGCCGAACGCATCCACGGCGGCCTGGACGTCGTCGTCAACAACGCGGGCCTCGGCGGCACGGCCTCCCTCGTCGACATGACGGACGACCAGTGGACCAAGGTCCTCGACGTCACCCTGAACGGCACCTTCCGCTGCACCCGCGCCGCCCTGCGCTCCCTGAAGGCGGCCGGCACGGGCGGGGTGATCGTCAACAACGCCTCCGTCGTCGGCTGGCGCGCCCAGAGCGGCCAGGCCCACTACGCCGCCGCCAAGGCGGGCGTGATGGCGCTGACCCGGTGCGCGGCCCTGGAGGCCGCGGAGTTCGGCGTCCGGGTCAACGCGGTCGCCCCCAGCCTCGCCATGCACCCCCACCTGGTGAAGGTCACCAGCGCGGAACTCCTGGAGCAGCTCACGGCGCGGGAGGCCTACGGGCGCTACGCCGAGCCCTGGGAGGTCGCCAACGTCATCGTGTTCCTGGCCAGCGGCTACGCGTCCTACATGACCGGCGAGAGCGTCCCGGTCAGCAGCCAGCACGCCTGAGGGGCGTCTGGGACCACAATGGGCGCGTGCCAACGAACCAGAAGAAGCAGCAGGTGACGGCCTCGCCGGAGCGCCGGGGGGAACTCCTCGCCACCGCGGCCGAGGTCTTCGCAGCCCAGGGCTACAACGCCACCACCGTCCGCAAGATCGCCGACGCCGCGGGGATGCTCGCGGGCAGCCTCTACTACCACTTCGATTCCAAGGAATCGATGCTCGACGAGATCCTCTCGACCTTCCTGAACGAGCTGTGGCAGGGCTACGACAGCGTCCTCGCCGCCGGACTCGGCCCCAGGGAGACCATCGAGGCCCTCGTCACCGAATCGTTCCGGGAGATCGACCGGCACCGCGCCGCCGTCGCGATCTACCAGAAGGAAGCCCGGCACCTGTCCGCGCAGCCCCGCTTCCACTACCTCTCGGACTCGCAGGTCAAGTTCGAGAAGGCATGGCTGGGGACGCTGGAGCGGGGGGTCGCCGCGCGCGTCTTCCGGGCCGACCTGGACGTCCGCCTCACCTACCGCTTCGTGCGCGACACGGTGTGGGTGGCGGCGTCCTGGTACCGGCCGGGGGGACAGCACAGTCCCGAGGAGATCGCCCGCCAGTACCTCTCGATGGTCCTGGACGGGATCGCGCTCCGTCCCTGAACCCCCACCGAGGAGTCCCGATGCCCGAGGCCTACATCATCGACGCGGTACGCACCCCCGTGGGCCGGCGCGGGGGAGGGCTCTGCGCGGTCCACCCGGCCGACCTCGGCGCCCACGTCCTGAAAGCGCTCGTGGAGCGGTCCGGGGTGGATCCGGCCGCCGTCGAGGACGTCGTCTTCGGCTGCCTCGACACGGTGGGCCCGCAGGCCGGGGACATCGCCCGGACCGCCTGGCTCGCCGCCGGACTCCCCGAGGAGGTCCCCGGCGTCACCGTCGACCGCCAGTGCGGCTCCTCGCAGCAGGCCGTCCACTTCGCCGCGCAGGGCGTCCTGTCCGGCACCCAGGACCTGGTGGTCGCGGGCGGTACCCAGAACATGTCCATGATCCCGATCGCCTTCGCCTCGCGGCAGGCCGCCGAACCCCTCGGCCTCACCGAAGGCCCCTACGCCGGCTCGGCGGGCTGGCGCGCCCGCTACGGCGACGCCCCCGTCAACCAGTTCCACGGCGCCCAGCTGATCGCCGAGAAGTGGGGGATCTCCCGCCGCGCCATGGAGGAGTTCGCCCTGCGCTCCCACCAGCGGGCGCTGCGCGCGATCGACGAGGGCCGCTTCGCGCGCGAGACCGTCGCCCACGGCGACGTCCGCACGGACGAGGGGCCGCGCCGGGACACCACCCTGGAGAAGATGGCGGCCCTGAAACCCGTCGTGGACGGCGGCACCATCACCGCGGCCGTCTCCTCCCAGGTCTCCGACGGCGCCGCCGCACTGCTGATCGCCTCGGAGCGGGCCGTGGCGGAACACGGCCTGACGCCGCGCGCCCGCATCCACCACCTCTCCGTCCGCGGCGAGGACCCCATCCGGATGCTGTCCGCGCCGATCCCCGCGACGGCGTACGCGCTGAAGAAGACCGGGCTGTCCCTGGACGACATCGACCTGGTCGAGATCAACGAGGCCTTCGCCCCGGTGGTCCTCGCCTGGCTGAAGGAGACCGGCGCCGACCCCGATCGGGTGAACGTCAACGGCGGGGCCATCGCGCTGGGCCACCCGCTGGGTGCCACGGGCGTCAAGCTGATGACGACGCTCCTGCACGAGCTGGAGCGCACCGGGGGCCGCTACGGACTCCAGACGATGTGCGAAGGCGGAGGTCAGGCCAACGTGACCATCATCGAGCGGCTCTGACCGGCGGGGCGCCCGGGCGGCGTCCCGGCGGCTCGCCGGGACGCGCCGGGGCGACGTGCGTCACACACCCGTGGACAAGATCCGCTGTCTTCCTGTGGTACGTTGGAGACGTTGCAGTTGTGGTACCCATGAACTTTATGTGCGCCTGACGGGATTGCTCCTCAGGCGCTTTTATTGTTTCCGGCATTCTCCGGATGGGGCCCTTGCCACCTATTCAGGAGATTTAAAAATGGCACTTGGCACCGTGAAGTGGTTCAACTCGGAAAAGGGCTTCGGCTTCATCGAGCAGGACGGCGGCGGCCCGGACGTCTTCGCGCACTACTCGAACATCGCCACCCAGGGCTTCCGTGAGCTCCAGGAGGGCCAGCGCGTGTCCTTCGAGGTCACCCAGGGTCAGAAGGGCCCGCAGGCCGAGAACATCCTGCCTGCTAACTGACGCTCTTCGCACGGCCGGGGTCCGCACCGCGAGGTGCGGGCCCCGGCCTGTGTGTTGTTCCGTCGATGCATTTCCGCCGGTTCCAGGAGGGCCTCCCCGCATGACCAGCTCCAGCTCCGCACGTCCCAGCCGCCGTCCCGTCAGGGGTCGGGGTGCTGCCCAGGGACGTCCGAAGGCTGGCGGCGGCCGGCCCAAGGGCGGTTCCGCCCAGCCTGCCCGGCCGCAGGAATTCACCATGCCGGACCCGATCACCCCGGCCCTCCCCCCGGTGGCCGCCTTCGCGGACCTCGACATGCCCGCCGCGCTGCTGAAGACCCTCGCCGCGCAGGGCGTCACCGAGCCGTTCCCGATCCAGGCCTCCACCCTCCCGAACTCGCTCGCCGGCCGTGACCTCCTCGGCCGCGGCCGCACCGGCTCCGGCAAGACGCTCGCCTTCGGCCTGGCGCTGCTGGCCCGTACGGCCGGCCGCCGCGCGGAGCCGAAGGCGCCGCTCGCGCTGGTCCTCGTACCGACCCGCGAGCTGGCCCAGCAGGTGACGGACGCGCTGACGCCGTACGCCACCGCCGTGAACCTGCGCATCACCACCGTCGTCGGCGGCATGTCGATCAACCGGCAGTCCGGCGCCCTGCGCCGCGGCGCCGAGGTCCTCGTCGCCACCCCCGGCCGCCTGAAGGACCTCATCGAGCGCGGCGACGCGACCCTCGGACAGGTCTCGATCACGGTCCTCGACGAAGCCGACCAGATGACCGACATGGGCTTCATGCCGCAGGTCACCGCGCTGCTCAAGCAGGTCGAGCCCGGCGGCCAGCGGATGCTCTTCTCCGCGACCCTGGACAAGAACGTCGACAAGCTCGTCAAGATGTTCCTGGACGACCCGGTCTCGCACTCCGTCGACCCGTCGGCCGGCGCCGTCACCACGATGGAGCACCACGTCCTGTACGTCATGGACGAGACCGACAAGAAGGCCGTGGCCACGCGCATAGCCGCTCGCGAAGGCCGGGTGATCATGTTCGTCGACACCAAGCGCGGGGTCGACCGCATGGTCAAGAAGCTCCTCGCGGACGGCGTCCGCGCCTCCGGCCTGCACGGCGGCCGCTCGCAGCCGCAGCGCAACCGCACCCTCGACTGGTTCAAGACGGGCGAGGTCACCGCGCTGGTCGCCACCAACGTCGCGGCCCGCGGCATCCACATCGACGACCTCGACCTGGTCGTCAACGTGGACCCGCCCACCGACCACAAGGACTACCTGCACCGCGGTGGCCGCACCGCGCGCGCCGGTGAGTCCGGCAGCGTGATCACCCTGGTCCTGCCCGAGCAGAAGCGCGAGATGACCCGGCTCATGTCGGACGCGGGCATCAACCCCCGCACCGCGCAGATCCGCTCCTCGGACGAGGAACTGGTCCGCCTGACCGGCGCCCGCGTGCCCTCCGGCATCCCCGTCGTGATGGAGGTGCCGCAGCCCACCCCGGCCAAGGCGCGTCCCGCCGCCAAGGGCGGCGGCCAGGGTGCGCGCCGTCGCTCCGGCGCCCCGCAGGGCGGCGGCTCCGGTTCCGCCTCCGGTTCGGGCGCGGGATCCGGTGCGGGCGAGCGTTCGCGCCGCGCCCGCAGCGCGGCTCCGGTCGCCGCGGGCTCCGGTGGTTCCGCCGGCGGCCAGGGCCGCCGCGGCGGCTCCGGCGCGGCAGGGGCGGCTGGCGGCCGTACCCGCAGCGGTGGCGCCCAGGGCGCCAGCCAGGGCTTCGGCGGCCGGCGCCGCGCGACCGGCGGCGGCGCCGGGTCGGGCCGCCCGAGCGCCTGATCCTCCGGCACCCCACCGGTACCCGTACGACGAGAACGCCGGGCGGCGCACACGCGCCGCCCGGCGTTCTCGTCGTTTCCGGTGGCGGGCCGGGGCGGTCCGGGAGGTGTGAGGGCCGGTCGGGGGCTACGAGCGGACCAGCTTGCCCTGGAGCTTCGCCAGGGTCCGCAGGTCCAGCCCGAGGCCGTCCGTCAGGTAGCCGTAGAAGCCGCCGTAGTCCGCCGCCAGCTGCGCCGTCGCCGCGTCCAGGTAGTCCTGGCGGACCTCCTGGAGCGGTATCAGCAGGTCCGGGTTCTGCATCCGGCCCGACTGTTTGAGCGCCGCCCGGACCTGCGCGTCGTACGCCGCCCGGAAGGTGTTCGAGGCCAGGTAGTCCTGCTCGGCCGCGGACTGCGGCACGGCCAGCGCCCGCAGCAGTACGTAGCTCATCCAGCCCGTCCGGTCCTTGCCGGAGGTGCAGTGGTAGAGGAGCGGGCCCTGCGCGCCGTCCGCGATCTCCCGCAGGGTGGCGGCGAACTGCGCCCGGCTCTCCTGGCTGGTGACGAAGGTCCGGTAGATGTCGCGCATGTAGGCCTCGGCGCGGCCACCGCCCAGCATCTGCTCCTGCTTGACCGGGTCGCCGGTGGCGATCGCGCCCACCAGGGTCCCGTACAGGCCGAGGTCGCTGACCGGGCGCGAGGTGGCGGTCAGTCCCGCGGGCAGCCGGTCGGCCCCGTCGTACTGCAGCTCCATCGGGATGCGGAAATCGACGGCCTTCGTGAGGCCGAGACCGGAGACCGTGGTGAGGTCGGCGTCGGTCAGCTTGCTCAGCGCGTCGGAACGGTAGACGAGGCCCTGGCGGACCTGGCCGCCGAGGAGGGTGCGGTGGCCGCCCACGTCACGGACGTTGACGGCGCCCTGGAGCGGGATCCGGCGAATCGTTTCCGCCGTCTGCTGCCGGTGGTGCCGGGCGGCCGCGGGGGCGGGGACGCCCGTCGGCGCGGCGTGCGCGGAGGCGGGGAGGGTGGCGGCGAGCGCGGAGAGAAGCACTCCGGTCGCCGCCAGGCGGACGCGGGCACGGCTCATCGGTGCGACTCCTGAGGGGAGAAGGGGGATCACCCTGCCGGAGGCAGGGCGCGGAGCACTGCGTGTGCCTCGGCCATGACGCGGCTGACGAGTTCCGCGCAGGACGGAAGGTCCTCGATCACGCCCGCGACCTGGCCCGATGCCATGACGCCGAGGTCCGTACGGCCCTCGACCATGGACGCCTTCAGGAGCATGGGGGTGTTGGCGGCGAGCAGGACCTGGCTCCAGGACAGGTCCTTGCCGTGTTTCATCGCGAGGCCGTCACGGACCATCTGCGGCCAGCTCAGACCCGAGATCCGGCGGAAGGCCGCCGCGTGCCGGACCGCCTCGGCCAGTGCCCGCGCCCGGCCCGCCCGCTCCAGGGCCACCACCAGCTCGCTGCGCAGCATCCGGTGCGGCAGCCCGTCCACGGCCGTCGTCACCGTGACGTCCTTGACGCCCGCCGCGAGGTAGCGCGCCTTGACCGCGTCGGGGACGGTCGAATCGGAGGTCAGCAGGAAGCGGGTGCCCATCGCGATGCCCGCCGCCCCGAAGGCGAGCGCCGCCACCAGACCGCGCCCGTCGTGGAAGCCGCCCGCGGCGATCACCGGGATGTCCACCGCGTCCACCACCTGCGGCAGCAGGACGGTCGTGGCCACCTCCCCGGTGTGCCCGCCGCCCTCCCCGCCCTGCACGATCACCGCGTCCGCGCCCCACGCCGCGACCTTCTCGGCGTGGCGGCGCGCGCCCACGGACGGGATCACCACGACACCCGCGTCCTTGAGGAGGGCGATCAGTTCCCGGGAGGGCGCCAGCGCGAAGGACGCGACCCGGACCCCCTCGTCGATGATCAGCCGGGCCCGCTCGGCCGCGTCGCCCGCGTCGGCGCGCAGGTTGACCCCGAAGGGCGCCGCCGTGCGGGACGCGACCTCGCGCACCGCGGCGCGCAGCTGGTCGAGGGTCATGGTCGCGGAGGCCAGGATGCCCAGCGCCCCCGCGTTGGCCGCGGCGGAGACCAGGCGCGGGCCCGCGACCCAGCCCATGCCGGTCTGGACGACGGGGTGTTCGATGCCGACGAGCCGGGTGAGCGCGGTCTCCATCACGCCGGCACCTCGCGCAGGCGGGTGGCGCGCGGGTCCAGTTCCTCGCGGATCAGGCGCAGTTCGGCGGCGGTCGGCTCGCGGGTGTACGGGAAGGAGTCCGTGCCCGCGAGGTCGAAACCGGTGGCGGCGCGGACCTCCTCCAGCGTGACCCCGGGGTGCAGGGAGGCGATGCGCATCGACCGGTCCGGGGTCTCGAAGTCGAACACCCCGAGGTTGGTCACCACGCGGGGGAGGCGGTGGTAGCGGCTCGCGGAGGGGCCCGCCGCGGCGGCGCGGTCGTAGCCCACGCCCGAGACCATGTCCACGCGCTCCACGAAGACCCGCGAGGAGTGCTTGGGGATCCAGTAACTCACTGGGTTGTTGAGGGTATTGACGGGGGCGCCGCGCACGCCCAGCAGCTGGCGGGCGGGCTGCTCCCAGTCGCCGATGCAGGAGATGTTCTGGTTGCCGAACCGGTCGATCTGGCTCGCGCCCATCATGACGTGCCGCTTGCCGCCGGTGACCATCGCCAGGTGCTGGCGGTAGGGCAGCCAGCCCTCGGTGGCGCCGTCCGGGCCGATGAGGAACGCCTCGCCGTTGGTCAGCAGGAGGTCGGGGGAGAAGGTGCGGCGGGCGAGCCGGGCGCCGAGGGAGGGGATCAGGCCCATGGGGCTCGCGAGGACCTCGCCGTTGTCCCGCCAGGCTTCGGCGCAGGCGATCACGCAGTGGTCGGCGCGGGTCGCGGGGGCGGGAGGCCGGCCGGGCGGCGGGCCGGGGGCGGGGCGGGGCGCGGGGCCGTCGGTGGCCGGTGTGCTCGTCACTTCTGCTGCTCCTCGTGCCAGGCCTGGACGGCGCACTGGTAGGCCTTCTCGTCGCCGGACAGGAAGCGGGCGGTGAACCGCTCCCAGGCGGCCGGGTCGGCGGCCGCGGTGGCGTAGGCCTTCTGGAAGGGTTCGTCGCGCTCGTAGTCGGGGGCGCAGGCGGTGAAGTGCGCGCCGTGCGGGGTTTCGACGACACCGGTGACCGCGTGCCGCTTGACGAGGAGGGTCTGCGGGGCCGCCCCGCGGGTCAGCTCGGCGGTGTCGACCAGCCGCTCGCAGGAGACGTACGCCGTGTCGGCGGCCTCGCAGAAGAGGTCGTCGAAGTACGGGTCGGGGCCCAGGTACTGGCCGTTGCCCGCGCGGTCGGCGCGGTTCATGTGGACCAGGGCCGCGTCCATGCGCAGGGCGGGGACGGCGACGAACTCCTCGCCGTCGGCGTAGGGGGAGGTCACCGTGCGCAGTTCGGGGTTGACCCGCATGACGTCGGAGCCGAGGCCGGCCCGGACGGGCAGGAACGGCAGCCGGTTGGCGGCGGCGGTCAGGCCCCACATGAACATGGCCTCGTCGATCTCGGTGAGTTCGAAGGCGCCGCGCTCGCGGGCGGCCCGGAAGTGGGGCTCCAGGGGGATCGAGTCCAGGGTGGTGAAGGCGGCCACCAGCTTCCGGATCTTTCCGGCCGCGGCCAGTAGCCCCACGTCCGGGCCCCCGTAGGAGACCACGGTCAGATCGGTGATCTCGGACCGGAGCAGTGCTCTGACCAGGGCCATCGGCTTTCGGCGCGAACCCCAGCCGCCGATCCCGACCGTCATGCCGCTGCGCAGCCGCCCGACGACCTCGTCGGGGGTCATCGTCTTGTCGCTCATGAGCGTTCCCCGTCTCCGTTTCCGAAGGTGTCGCGGACCCGGTCGGCGACCCCGCTGAGATTGGCCTCGAAGGTGAAGCCCTGCTCGAAGCGGTAGCTGCGCCGGACGTCCACGGGGTCGATGCCGTTGATCGCCGCCTTGGCCAGGCGGATCAGGTAGCCGTCCTTGAGGGCGATCTCGGCGGCCAGTTCCAGCGCCGCCGCGCGCAGGGCGGCCCGCGGGACCACCTTCCACACCGAGCCGTGCGCGTGCAGTTCGGCGGCCGTCGCGGTGCGCGAGGTGTAGTAGAGGGCGCGCATCAGGTGCTGCGGGACCAGCCGGGACAGGTGCGTGGCGGCGCCGAGCGCGCCCCGGTCCAGCTCGGGCAGGCCGAAGGTGGCGTCGTCGCTGGCGACGATGGCGTCCGCGTTGCCGGCCAGGCCGATGCCGCCGCCCAGGCAGAAGCCGTGCACCGCGGCGACGACCGGGACCTCGCATTCGTACACGGCCGCGAAGGCCTCGTAACAGCCGCGGTTGGCGCCGATGAGGGCGCCGTGCCCGGTGTCGCGCTGCATCTCCTTGATGTCGACGCCGGCGTTGAAGCCGCGGCCCTCCGCGGCCAGCACCACGCACCGCACCTCGGGGTCGCGGCCCGCGGCGCGCAGGGCGTCGGCGAGGTCGTACCAGCCGCGTACGGGCAGGGCGTTGACCGGTGGGAAGTCGACTGTGACGAGTGCGATGCCCTTGCCCGGGCCGGAGGTGGAGACACCCATGAGCGGATCAGCTACCTTTCCACCAAACGTTTGTTAGGGAAGGAAGGTAGCAGCCGATGGAGCTGGACGGGAGGGTCGTCGTCGTCACCGGTGGCACCCGGGGAGTCGGCGCCGGGATCGCCCGGTCGTTCCTCGCGGTGGGCGCGCGGGTCGTCGTCTGCGCGCGCCGCCCGCCGGACGAACCGGTGGCGGCGGGGGACCGTACGGCCTGCTTCCTCCCCCTGGACCTGCGCGATCCTGCGGCGGTGGCGGAGTTCTTCGCACACGTCGCGGACCGCTACGGGCGCCTCGACTGCCTGGTCAACAATGCGGGCGGCACCCCCTACCGGCTGCTCGGCGAGGGCGAGGCCGAACGGCACGCGCGGGTCGTCGCCCTGAACCTGACCGCCCCGATGACCGCCTCGCTCGCCGCCCGCCCCTTCCTGCGGGAGGCGCGCGGCTCGATCGTCATGATCGGCAGCGTCAGCGGCACCCGCCCTTCGCCCGGCACCGCCGCCTACGGAGCGGCCAAGGCCGGGCTGGAGAACCTGGCCCGCTCGATGGCCGTCGAGTGGGCCCCCGAAGTGCGGGTGAACACCCTGGTGCCCGGCATGGTGCGCACCGAACTGTCCCACCTGCACTACGGCGACGAGAGCGGCATCGCGGCCGTCGGCGCGACCGTCCCGCTCGGACGGCTCGCCGAACCCTCCGACGTGGGCGGGGCGGCCGTCTTCCTCGCCTCCGACCGGGCCGCGTACGTGTCCGGCGCGAGCCTGCTGCTGCACGGCGGCGGGGAACGCCCCGCCTTCCTGGACGCCGCCACCGCCAACCAGACATGACGGACACCCTGTACGCCAAGGAGAAGGAGCACTGACATGGGCCTCGCCGAGGACCGGGTAGTGATCGTGACGGGCGCGGGGCGGGGGCTGGGCCGGGCCCACGCGCTGGCCTTCGCGGCGGAGGGCGCGCGGGTCGTCGTCAACGACCTCGGCGTCGGCCTCGACGGCCTGCCGGGGCCGGACGGCCCGGCGGCGGCCGTGGTGGCGGAGATCCGCGCGCTGGGCGGCGAGGCGGTGGCCCACGGCGGGGACATCGCGACGACCGGGGGCGCGTCCTCGCTGGTCGAGTGCGCCCTGGACACCTTCGGGCGGCTCGACACCCTGGTCAACAACGCGGGGTTCCTGCGGGACCGGATGCTCGTGAACCTGGACGAGGACGACTGGGACGCCGTCATGCGGGTCCACCTCAAGGGGCACTTCCTGCCGCTCAAGCACGCGGCGGCGCACTGGCGGGCCGAGGCGAAGGCGGGGCGCGAGGTGGCGGCGCGGGTGGTGAACACCTCCTCTGGGGCCGGGCTGTTGGGCTCCGTCGGCCAGGGCAACTACAGCGCGGCGAAGGCGGGCATCCTGGGCCTCACCCTGGTCGCGGCGGCGGAGATGGGCCGGTACGGGGTCCAGGTCAACGCGATCGCCCCGGCGGCCCGGACCCGCATGACGGAGCAGGCCTTCGCCGAGACCATGGCCGCCCCGGCGGCCGGGGCCTTCGACGCGATGGCGCCGGAGAACGTGTCCCCGCTGGTGGTGTGGCTCGGTTCGGACGCCTCCGCCGGGGTCACGGGCCGGGTCTTCGAGGCGGAGGGCGGCCGGATCACCGTCATGCAGGGCTGGCGCCCGGGCCCCACCACCGACCGCGCCTCCCGCTGGACCCCGTCGGAGGCGGGCGCGGCAGCCGCGAAGCTCCTGTCCGAGGCGGAGCCGGCGTGGCCGGTGTACGGGGGGCGGTAAGGGGGGCGCCGGTGCGGGGGCCCTGGGTGCGGGCGCGGGCCCCGGGGGCGGGCTCGGGCCCGGGCCCCGGGTGCGGGCTCCGGCCCTGGGCGCGGGCCCTGGCCCCGACCCGGGCCGCGGGCCCTCCCCCGCCCCCGAGGCCGACCCCGGCCGCGGGGTGCCCTCAATCGCCGGGCGGGCTGGGGCCATCCCAGCCTCGCCGGCGTTTGAGGCGCCCCCGGAGGGCTGGGCCACCCGGTGCTTGAGGTGTGGGGGAGGGGTGCGGATGCGTGGGGCCTCCGGCGGGCCCTCAAACGCCGGGCGGGCTGGGGTTGCTGAGCGGGTTGGTTTGGCTAGCGCCCTTGCGGCCAGGGGCCATATCAGCCTCGCCGGCGTTTGAGGCGCCCCCGGAGGGCTGGGCCACCCGGTGCTTGAGGTGTGGGGGAGGGGTGCGGGTGCGCGTGGCCTCCGGCGGGCCCTCAAACCCCGGGCGGGCTGGAGTTGCTGCCTGGGCGGGATGCCGAGCACCCGGGATTCGGGGCCGGGATGTTGGCTCGGCCGGTGCCGCGGCAGCGCGGGCCATCCCAGCCCCGCCGGCGTTTGAGGCGCCTCCGGAGGGGCCGGGGCTCGGGGTGGGTCCGGGTTCCGGACAAAGCGGGGGTCGGGCGGGCCGCGGCGTGGGGTGGGGGTGCTGGTGGGCCGGGGCGGGAGCGGGGCGCGGGCGTTGGTTCGGGCCACCCGGCCCGGCGGCAAGGGGGTTGGCCGTATAGCGGGCTTACCCAGCCCCCGACCCCGTGGTGGCATGTGCATGCCCACACCGGATCCGGATAGCGGACCCGGCCGCACCCTCACCGGACGGAGCACCGCACATGCCCCTGCGCAGACTGGCCCTCGGGGCCGCCGCCCTGACCCTGGTGGCCGTGACCGCCCCCACCGCCACCGCCCGGGCCGCCGGCCCGGCCGCCGTACCCCCGGGCCGGATCACCGTGGAGGTGGTCGGCGCGAACGGCTCCGGCTGCCCCACCGGCACCGCGGACGTCGCCGCCGCCCCCGACGGCACCGCCTTCACCGTCACCTACAGCGACTACCTCGCCCAGACCGGAGCCGGCTCCTCCGGCACCGACTTCCGCAAGAACTGCCAACTCGCCCTCCGCGTCCACGTCCCCCAGGGCTTCACCTACGCCGTCGCCCGCGCCGACTACCGCGGCTTCGCCAGCCTCCAGCGCGGCGCCTACGGCCAGCAGCGCGCGGGCTACTACTTCCAGGGCGCCTCGCAGACGGCCCGTACGACCCACCAGTTCGGCGGCCCGTACGCGGACAACTGGCAGGCCAGTGACCAGACCGGCCATGCCGATCTCGTCTGGGCCCCCTGCGGCGAGGACCGGATCCTCAACGTCAACACCGAACTGCGCGTCTACGCGGGCACCTCCGGCCCCCAGGCCCTGAACTTCATGAGCATGGACTCGACGGACGGCAGCGTCAGCACCGTCTACCACGTCGAGTGGAAGCAGTGTCCGGCCGCCTGAAACCGCCCGTCCCACCTCACGGCCAGGAGTGACGCCCGTGTCTCCTTCCCTGCCCCGAACCCTGCTCGCCGTCGCCGCGACCGCCGCCCTGCTGGCCTCCGCGGCCCCGGCCCACGCGACGCCCATCACCGTCCCGCCGGACAAGATCGTGATCGAACTCGCCACGGTCAACGGCTCCGGCTGCCGCGAAGGCACCGCCCAGGTCGCCGTCGCCCCCGACAACACGGCCTTCACCGTCACCTACAGCGAGTACCTCGCCCAGGTCGGCCCCGGCGCCCCGCCCACCGGCTTCCGCAAGAACTGCCAGCTCAACCTGCGCGTGCACGTCCCCTCCGGCTTCACCTACGCCATCGTCCAGGCCGACTACCGCGGCTTCGCCTCCCTCCAGCGCGGCGCGTCCGGCCAGGAACGCGCGGGCTACTACTTCCAGGGCATGCCGCAGACCACCCAGCGCACCCACCAGTTCGGCGGCCCGCTGGAAGACAACTGGCAGACGACGGACAGGACCGAGTACGCCGACCTGGTCTGGGCCCCCTGCGGAGAGCAGCGCAACTTCAACATCAACACCGAACTGCGCGTGAACGCCGGTACGTCCGCCCCCGGCACGACGAGCTTCATGGCGATGGACTCCACCGACGCGAGCGTGAACACCCTCTACCACCTCGCCTGGCAGGTGTGCCCGGCGCCGAGGGCGTAACCCGTGCGTGGGCGGTTGCCCGAATTCCGGTACCGCGCCGCGTCCGGGTCGTTACGCTCGGTCGCCGACCGGAACGAGCGCCACACGGCGCGTACTTGGGGGTGACCGCCCATGGTCAACATCCGCGACCTCGATCCCAGCGCCTCCCCGCTGGACTACTACGGGTCCGAACTTCGTCGGTTGCGGGAGGAGGCGAATCTGAAACAGACGGAGCTGGGGGACAGCGTCTTCTGTACGGGCTCCCTGGTCGGCCAGATCGAGAACACCCGCAAGGTCCCGAGCAGGGATTTCTCGGTCCGCGTCGACGCCGCGCTGGGCACGGGTGGTTACCTCACCCGCCTCGTGGGGCTCGTCCTGCGGAGCCAGCTGCCGACCTGGTTCCAGCCCATCGCGGCGATGGAAGCGAAGGCGACGTACATCTGCACCTACCAGGCGCAGATGGTCTACGGGCTGTTGCAGACGGAGGAGTACGCGCGGGCCGTGCTGGCGACCGGACTGCCCGACAACCTCGAAGAGTTGGTCGCGGCCCGTATGGAACGCCAGCGCATCCTGAGCCGCGAACATCCGCCCATGGTGTGGGTGGTGCTGGACGAGGCGGCACTGTTCCGGCCGATCGGTGGCCGCGCCGTGATGCGCGAGCAGCTCGCCCACCTGTTGACCTTCAGCGAGAAGCGCTGGGTACGGATCCAGGTGCTCCCCTTCGCCGCTGGTGCGCACGCGAGTCTCATCGGCTCGTTCACCACGATGCGGTTCGACAACGACCCGGACATCGTCTATTCGGAGGACCTCATCTCCGGTCACATGACGGCCAACCCTGACACGGTCAAGGAAGCCGCACTTCGTTACGCTCACCTGCAGGCTGCCGCCCTTTCGGTCGAGGAGTCGGCAGCATTGATCATCCGCGTAATGGAGGAACGGTATGGGCACGAGCCAGGATCTGACCAACGCGCGGTGGCGTAAGTCCAGTTACAGCGGCAACACCGGCGGCGAATGCGTCGAGGTCGCTCCGCAGCCGCGTCTCGTCGCCGTCCGGGATTCCAAGGTCCCCGACGGGCCCGTCTTCACCGTCGGCCGCACCGCCTTCGCGGCCTTCGTCGGGGCGCTCTAGACGGCGGCGGCACGGACCGGAAAACGGACCGGACCCGGCCCCCTGGCGGGAGGTCGGGTCCGGTCCTTCTCGTGCGATGAGGTATCACTACCCAGCCCATCGGCCCGCTGAACCGCCTCGGCCCATCGTGTTCTACGGCGTCCGTACGGCCCGGCGGTGGAAGGGGGTGTTCCGGCCTGCGGGGCCGGGCACATCCGGCACATGAGCACGAACGCCATCGTCATGTGGGGTGTCCTGGCGTCGTTCGTCGCCTTCTTCGTGCTGGGCTGGCTGATGAGCCGGGGTCGGGGCAGTGCGCCTGTACGGGGTCCCGGGGACGAGGACGGCGACGGGTGCGGGGGTGGGGGCGAGGGGTGCGGGTGCGGGTGCTCTGACGCGTGACGCGGGTGCGGGCCGCGGGGCGCCCTTGCGGGCCCGTGCCCCTGGCTGACCACCGCCTCCAGCCTCGCCGGTGGTTGCACCCCCAGCCTCGCCGGTGGTTGCACCTCCAGTCTGGCCGGTGGTTGCACCCCCAGTCTCGCCTGGCACTCTCCAGCCTCGCCGGCGTTTGAGGCGCGGGTCCGGGCGGAGCCCGGGGCGGCCCGCCAGGGCCGTTGTCCCCTGCGGGGCTCGGGGGGGGGGGGGG